>CAZKXW010000157.1:0-3661 GCA_964556745.1 uncultured Anaerolineaceae bacterium | reverse complement strand
CCTGTAACAGTTTTTGTGATGAAGCATCGATGACACCTGTGCGTCCTGCGTCTCAACCGAAAGCTTCTCTCAGGCCCATGGCTCAGCGTCGCTATCATATCCTGATGCTTGCCCCTACCAGCTTCTTCGCCGACTACGGCTGCCATGTGCGCATCCTGGAAGAAGCACGTATCTTGCAGCAATTCGGCCACCAGGTCACCATCGCCACCTACCATAACGGGGGGGCCGTGCCGGGGCTCGATGTCCGGCGCACCTTGTCGATCCCGTGGCGTCGTGAATACGAGGTGGGTTCCAGCCGCCACAAGATCGTCTTCGATGCACTGCTCAGCTGGAAGGCCTTTGGGTTGCTGGCGCGGGAGAGGTATGATATGATCCACGCGCACCTCCATGAAGGTGCGCTGCTCGGCCTGGTGCTGGGCCGGCTGTTCGGACTGCCGATGGTGTTCGACTTTCAGGGCAGCCTGACAGGCGAGATGATCGACCATCATTTCCTGAAGCGAGATGGGGCGTTCCATCGAATGCTTCTGCGGCTGGAGCGACGCCTGGATCGGTCGTCGCCAATGATCGTCACCAGTTCGGGACAGGGAGCCCAGCTGCTGTGCGATGAGTTCGGCTGCCGACCAGAGCAGGTGCAGGTGTTGCCCGATTGCGTCAACGCCGACGTGTTTCGGCCCGCCGCGAGCTACGACCCGGCTGATTTAGCAGCGCTGAGACAGCGCCTCGGCATTCCACAGGAGCGCCGGCTGGTTGTGTACCTGGGCCTGCTTGCAGAATACCAGGGCATCGATCTGCTGCTCGAGGCGTTCCAACGCCTGGCGCAGGAACACCCGGATGCACACCTGTTGCTTATGGGTTTCCCGAACCTGGAGCTCTATCGAGCGCGGACCCAGATGCTGGGAATCAGCGAATTCGTCACGTTCACCGGGCGTGTGCCGTACGATCAGGCGCCGTTGCACCTGGCACTCGGCGATGTCGCCGTAGCGCCGAAGCTGAGCCTGACCGAAGGCGCCGGCAAGCTGCTGAACTATATGGCCGTCGGCTTGCCGACAGTCGCATTTGACACCCCGGTCGCGCGCCAGTACCTGGGTGCGGATGGGGTGTTCGCCGAGCGCGGCAACCCGGCGAGCCTAGCCGATCACCTCAGTGCGATGTTGTTTCCACCGCACGGTTCGGCTGACTGCTACCGATCGTTGGGCTGGCAACTGCGCCAACGGGCGATCCAGCATTTCGGCTGGGAGCGAGCCGGCCGCCAGATCGTCGAAATCTACCGCGAGTTGTTGGGAGAGAAGGTCGACGAAGCGGTCACGGAGCATCGCTGGGCAGTCAGTGGTAAATGAGCGCCTCAGATCTCAGCGCCTCCGGCCCGCGTATGAGGGGTGATTGCATTTGACCGCATCCTTGCCTGCTCGGCCATCCTTGCGGCGAAGCTCACTGATCTTGTCGCTGTACGAGCTGCTCCAATACCGAAATCTCGTCCTCAACCTGGTGCTGCGCGATCTCAAGGCGCGGTACAAGAACAGTGTTTTCGGTTTCTTGTGGAGCCTGCTCAATCCGCTCGGCATGATGTTGGTGTTCACCATCGTGTTCACCGTGCTGTTGCCCAGCCAGGTCGAGCGCTATCCCATCTTTCTACTATGCGGCCTGCTGCCGTGGACCTTCTTCAGCGCCGGAGTGATGGTCGGCATCACCACCATCACCAGCAACGCAAACCTGGTCAAGAAGGTCTACTTCCCGCGCGAGGCGCTGCCGCTGAGCAGTGTCCTCTCCAACCTGGTGAATTTTCTGCTCAGCCTGGTCGTGCTCTTCGCCGTGCTGCTGGTCTTTCAGTCGCGCTTCAGTCCCTGGCTCTGGCTGCTGCCGGGCGTCATTCTCATCCAGACCTGCTTTGTGCTGGGTATGGTTCTGATACTGAGCACCCTGAACGTGTACTACCGCGACACGTTGATGATCATGGATGTTGTCATGCTGGCCTGGTTCTTTCTGACCCCCGTGGTCTATCCGGTCGCCTCACTGCCCACCGATTATCAGCTCATGGGCGTGACGATCGATGTGCACCGGTGGATGTATATTCTTAACCCGATGGCTTCGCTGATCGCTGCCTATCGGGACCTGCTCTATTGGGGTTTTCGCACCGACCTGGACTTTCTTGCCCGCACTGCCGTCACCTCCCTGGCCATCCTTGCGTTCGGGTACTGGTTCTTCATCCGTCATCGTGACCGCTTTGGTGAGCGAATCTGATACCAACATGGGAGAACTAAGGCAGAAAATGAAACACACGATACCTTTCAGTCAGTTGTTTGCGAGCCTGGGAACAGTATTGATCCTGACCCTGGCTCACGTTGGCGCTGCGCAGGCAAGGGAAGGAGTGTCTGAGTCGCCGCAACAGGAGATGCCAGCCGCTTCGCCCACGACGCAGGCCGAACCGCCCGGCCAGCTTTCTGTCGCCCAGGGCCCGCTCTGCCGCTATGGGGTCAGCGCAATCGGCTCGGCGCAACTCAGTTGGCTGCCGACCTGGCGCACCGGCTGGACGCTGGACTTCACCGCACATCCGCCGTCGCCCCTGTTGGGAGCGACCGAGTTCGCCCAGGTGATCAGCGCCAAACAAAACCGAACCTGCTTCACCTACCATGACAGTTATAGCGTATCGCCATCGCTTACAGAGCAAGGCTTGGGCGCTCTGCTGAAGGCGGCACCCGGCGCCCTGTGGCTGGTAGGCAATGAGCCGGATCGCGGCCCCAATGAGGATGCCGGCAACTGCAATCGCGGGGCCCAAGATGCCACGCAACCCGAAATGTACGCGCGCATCTATCACGATGTCTATACTTTCATCAAGCAGCGTGATCCCAACGCACGGGTTGCGAATGCCGCTCTGGTGCAGATTACGCCAGGACGCCTGCAATACCTGGACAAAGTATGGGAAGAGTACCAGAGAAGATACGGGGCGCCGATGCCGGTGGATGTCTGGAATAGCCATCTCTACGTGCTCCCCGAAGTGCGTCCCGATGGACAGCCGAACGGCATTGCCAACGTAGCGGTCGGCACCGATCCCAGTTTGGGGATGCGGGAGAGCGGCGGCGATCCGGCTCGATGCAGCGATCCGCAGGTCTACTGCTTTGCCGAGCATGACGATATCGGCATCTTTGCGCAGCAGGTCACGGCAATGCGAACCTGGATGAAGAATCACGGCCAACAGAACAAGCCGCTGATCATTTCCGAGTTCTCGCTGCTCTATCCCTACGATCTTGACCCGGACGGCTGCTTCGTCCAGGATGAGTTCGGGAAATGCTTCACGCCTGAGCGTGTGAGCGACTTCATGAAGCGCAGCTACAGATACCTGGAGGAGGCGATCGATCCAGCTCTCGGCTACCCGCTCGACGGGAACCGCATGGTGCAGCGCTGGATGTGGTTTCCCGTCTATTTCGGTGGCGCCGGTCGCGCGAGCAGCCTCGTGACGGACGTGCTCACCGAACAGACGATGATCGGAAGGACCCTGGAAACCGAAGTCGCCACCAAGGCCGCCACGGTGAATCTCCTGTCAGGCCGGGTGAATGGATCGGCGGCGCCGGCCAACGACCCCGGCGCAACAGTCACTGCAACCCTCTCGGTGCAAGTGTACAACAGCGGGCTGGTGGCGAACACCACCCCGCTGGAAGTCACGTTC
>CAZKXW010000156.1:0-3784 GCA_964556745.1 uncultured Anaerolineaceae bacterium | reverse complement strand
GGGGGCGCGGGGGCGGTCGGTTTCGTGGAAGCGGAGTTCACTGTAGCGGTCGATGCGGTCGCCCCAGGTCTGACGGATGATCGCTTCCAGCTCGTCATCGCTCGCGCCAGCACGGAGCGGGCCCCGCAGATCGGTTCCCTGGGTGGCAAACAGGCAGGTCACGATCTGCCCTTCGGGGGAGAGGCGCATCCGGCTGCACGCGCCGCAGAAAGGCTGTGTCACCGAGGTGATGAGGCCGATTTCGCCGCCGCCGTCCTGGTAGCGGTAGCGCATCGCCACCTCGCTCTTGTAGCTGCGTTCGGCGGGTTCCAGCGGCAGGACGGCATGGATGCGTTCAGCGATTTCTTTGCCGGAGACGACCTGATCCATGCGCCAGCCGTTGCGGTTGCCAACATCCATGTACTCGATGAAGCGCAGGATATAACCTTTGTCACGCGACCAGCGGGCCAGATCGACGATGGTATGGTCATTCACGCCGCGCTGGACGACCGCGTTGAGCTTGATCGGCCAGAGGCCGGCGGCTTCAGCGGCGGCGATGCCATCCAGCACCTTCTGTACGCTGGAACGATTGCCATTCATCTGGCGGAACACGGCCTCATCCAGCGAGTCCAAGCTGACGGTGATGCGATCCAGCCCGGCGTCCTTGAGCGCCTGGGCTTTCTGCGGCAGGAAGTAGCCGTTGGTGGTCAAAGTCAGATCATCGACGCCTTCGATCTGCCGAAGCATCTCCACCAGCTTCTCGATATCCTGGCGCACCAGCGGCTCGCCGCCCGTGATCCGCACTTTGACCGCGCCCAGCCGCACGATGATCCGCACCAACCGGGTCATTTCCTCGAAGGTCAGGACTTCCGATTTGGGCAGGAATTGGTAGGCGTCGCCGAAGATTTCAGCAGGCATACAGTAGGTGCAGCGGAAGTTGCAGCGATCCGTCACCGAGACGCGCAGATCACGCAGGGGGCGTTTGAAGCGGTCAATGAGAGGCGTGGTCATATCCAACAACTTCCATGCTCGGACTGCACAGCCGTGCAGCGAATAGTCACGCGGCTGCGGGAGATGTTACACCGATAGTCTACTGGAAAAGTAAGTTTTCATCAAAGTAATCTTGTTTATTCTTTGCATCCGCAGGTTGACGGCAGGAGTCGATCTCCGGGATAATCTGGACCTGGAAGGGGGGTAACATGAAAACCAACGAAACGGGCTTCAAGAGCATCGACGAGTACATTGAGGCGTTCCCACCGGACATACAGGCTGTCCTGCAAGAACTCCGGGCGACAATCCGCGCGGCTGCGCCGGACGCCAGCGAGAAGATCAGCTACCAGATGCCGACCTTCTACCTGGAGGGCAATCTGGTTCACTTCGCGGCGTATCCCAAACACATCGGCTTCTATCCTGCACCCAGCGGCATCGAAGCCTTTCGGGACGAACTTGCCCGCTACAAAGGCGCGAAAGGCTCGGTGCAGTTTCCATTGGGTGAACCGCTGCCCCTCAATCTGATTGCCCGAATTGTTGAATTCCGTGTGCAGGAAAATCTGGCGCGGGCGAAGGCCAAGCGCCGCGAGAGGTAGGCCGATGCTTCCAATGGGCCAAAGAGCCGAGCAGACCGAAAGCGTGGATCTGAAGCTACTGAGCGCTGTAGAGACGAATCAAACCATCGCCCCCAGCGACAGCCAGAGTGCAGCCATCGGACGAAAAGGATAGACCGTTGGTGACAACCTGGGAGTCGTGTAGGGTAAGCAGTTCGCGATTGTGCGCGACATCCCACAGGCGCAGAGTTTGGTCCTTAGAACAGCTTGCCAGGATGCGTCCATCGGGTGAAAAGGCCAGCGCCGTGACGGCATCGACGTGGCCGGTCAGTTCTCCACTCCATTTGCCATCCGGCAGCGACCAAAACAGGATGCGCCGATCCTGCGATCCGCTGGCGAGCAGTTGCCCGCTGGGCGAAAAGGCAACCGTATTGACCCAACTGCGATGGCCTTGTAATCCGAGTGGACGGACATGCGGCAAGGTGCGGATATCAGTCAGTGGAATCGACCAGACGCGCACCAGGCTGTCCCGTGACGCGGTTGCCAGAAAATCACTGTCCGGGGAGAAGGCCACAGCATAGACATGGCTGATGTGCGGCAGCATGACAGTGGCGCGGGCGCGACCACTGATCCGAATACCGTTGATATCGCGCACGCGGACGGTGGCATCATGCGAGGCCGAGGCCAGCAGATGTCCATCTGGCGAGAAAGCGACAGCATAGACCGGATCGTTGTGGTCGGAAAAACGGACGAACTCGTCGGGCGACTCGTCCAGCTCCCACAGGCGTACTGCGCAGTCATTACCGCATGAAGCAATCAGCGAGTCATCCGGAGAGACAGCCACCGACCAGACCGAGGCTTGATGCCCATCCAGCATTGCCATCAACCGAGGCACTGCGTCGCGCACATCCCAAATACCGACATGATGATCGTTCGAGGCGGAAAGGAGCAGCTTTGAATCATGCGTAAAGGCCACGGCGCGAATCCAACTCTGGTGTCCCCGAATAGACGCGGTGAGACGAACCTGCGCCGCGCTGACTGGTGAGATAACAGGCTTCTGAGTCATAGGAGATGGTCGATACTCGGTGGCGGCGCTCATGATTGGGTTGTGGATGCCATCTCAACGAAAGCGGGGTGGTTACCCGACAAAGTCCGGACCGTGGATCATCCTGATAAAAACAGTATGACGCAGCCTTTGACGACATTCAATACAGTTGCCAAGACTTAATCGAAGGCTAACTGACACTTAACAGGGCGAACATCTTCAGGCGGTTCAAGCCGCCAGCGGGACGCGATGATGTAGAATAGGCCGCGCGAAGAGGTGATAAGGAACCGCCGAATGCGTTACGCCGGACTGCGCCGCCATCTGCTGATTGCCCTGCTGTATCTGGCCGTCGCTGTGGTTATGACCTGGCCGCTGGTCACCGTGATGGGCACGCATTTCGCCGGGTATCCATTCGGCGATGCCCAGGAGATGACGCGACATATCTGGTGGATACGGCACGCGCTGGCGACCGGACAACCGTTGATCTTCCAGCCGCTGCTCGGCTATCCCGATGGGATATCAGGCGTGATCCTGTGGACGGATCCGCTGCAATTCTTCCCTGGTTGGTTGTTCGCGGTCGTCCTGCCGCTGCCCGCAGCCTATAACCTGTTCGTATTGCTGACCTTGGCGCTGAACGGTTGGGCGGCCTGCTGGCTGGTCGAACGGCTGACAAAGCAGCAGGGGGCTGGGCTGCTGGGCGGGCTGATCTTCATGGCCGCCCCGACGCTGCAAGGGCATCTAGCCGGAGGGCATGGCGGCCTGATCGTCCAGTGGCCGCTGCCGCTGCTGGCCGGGGCACTGCTGAGCGCGACCCGCCCCACAGCGACCCACCGGCAGATGGCGCTGGCGGTTGCGTTGATCTTCATAACCCCGCTGGGACATACTCTCCAGTACATCTACGCGGTGCTGCCGCTGGTCGCAGCGCTCGGATTGGCGCGGCTGTGGGGGCGCGACTGGCGCGGGCTGGCGCGGTTGGTTGGGATTACAGCGGCAGGAACCGTCCTGCTGGGTTTGTTCCTGCTGCCGGTCTTCAGCACAATCTTCGGAACCGAGTCATATACCGGGGCGGGCGGCACGGTGACCTTCAGCGCCGATCTGCTGGCGCTGTTCACGCCCTCGTTCGCCCATCCGCTCTACAGCCAACTCGAATACACCCACCGTGTCCTCGGTACCAATGTCGTTGAAGGCCACAGCTACCTGGGCATCCTGCCCACGC
>CAZKXW010000155.1:0-4246 GCA_964556745.1 uncultured Anaerolineaceae bacterium | reverse complement strand
AACCTGGTTGAGCACGTCGGCAGTATCCAGCGAGGAATTGATGAGCGACGTGGTGTTCGCCAGGGCGCGGAGCTGCTTGAGTTCGGTAAGCGTCCCGGCGATGGTGTTCTGGAGCCGTTCCACCTGGGACTTGAAGGCCTTCAGGCTCTCCAGCGAACCGGGCGGCAGGTTCATCCCACGCTGGCGCAGCAGATCGCGCTGGCTGCGCGCCATTTCCAGCACCTCGTTGGCGCGCTGGGTCAGCTGGCGGATTTGCTCGCCGGCACTCATGCGGACAGCACGCAGCCGGGCCGTATCGTCTTCAGCGGGAATCCAGAATTCCTGGCTCATGTGCGGAATACCTCGTAGATGGCGGTGGCCTGCTGGCGTCCTTTGACGGTGATGGAGTTGCGTTCGTGGAAGGCGACATTGGCCGGGAGTTGACCCGTCAAGCGGCGCATGTAGTCCAGGCAGTTCTCGCTGAGGATGATCTGACCGGGGGCTGCGTTTTCCAACAGGCGATGCGCCAGATTGATGGTATCGCCGAGGGCCGTGAAGTCGCGGCGGCTGAGACTGCCAACGTTGCCGGTGGTGGCCTCGCCGCTGTGAATCCCGACGCGATAGTAATGCGGATCGGGCGCGATTTCCTGCCACTGGTACAGCTTCATGAACGCCTCGCGCAGCAGCAGGGCGGTATCCAGCGCCCGCAGCGCATGGTCTTCCTGGGGGTTCAACTGGGTGTTGAACAGCACCATGACTTCCGTGCCCATGTATTTATCGATGACGCCGTTGGTCTGGTTGATACACTCGGTGGCGACCGACAGATATTCGTTCAGCAGTTCCATCTTCTGAGCCGGCCGCAGATCCGCCGGGAAGCTGGACAGGGCGCGCACATCAACGTACAGGCATGTCAGTTCGCGGCGTTCACCGCCCAGCGCCAGCCCGGCGATATGCTCGATGTTATCCACCATCCCCGGCGGCAGATAGCGGCGCAGGATCGTCAGCTGGCTTTCGCGCTTGCGGATTTCAGTCAGGTCATCGACCACAACGGCGACCCCTAGCGTGCGGGCTTCGGCGTCCTTCAACGGACTGAGCTTGAGGCTCAGCACGCGGCGGCCCGCCTCGGTATCCACCTCGGACTCGAAGGACTGCCGCTGGTTTTCCAGACGGACGTGGGCGGTCGTCTCCGCATGAATGGCCGGCAGCACGGCCGGGAGCGGTTGGGTGATGGCCTTCTCCGGCGGGCATCCGAGGATGTCGGCGGCGGCGCGGTTGAAGGTGTTGACCGTATCGAGCGCGTCGGCGGTGATGACCCCGCTGGCGATGGAGCCGAAGACGTTGGACATCACCTCTTTGAGTTCGGTGATGGCGTTCAGGTTGCTCTGTACCCGCGCGAACAGCCGCGCATTCTCGATGGCAACGGCTACCTGGTTCGCGAAGGCGACCAGCACATCTTTCTCGCGCTCGTTGAACACGCCGGCCATCAGGCGGTTGTCCACATAGACCGCGCCCGTGACGCGATCCTTGTAGATCAGCGGGGCGCACATCACCGAGCGCAGAGTGTGCTGTGAAAGCGTCAGCCGGTCCTGGAAGCGCGGGTCCTTATAGGCGTTATCAGTCAGGAGCGGCTGGCCGGAGCTCAGCACATCGCTGAGGACGGTGTTGCTGCCGCGGAAAGCCATCCCCTGCGATTCCTGTTCGGGGTCGCGGGCGATCCACAACCGGCGTTCGCCGCTGTCCGGTTCCAGCAGCACGATGTACCCGCGCTCCGCGCCCGTCAGCTTGATGACCTCGTCCATGGCGCTGCTGAGGACTTCGTTGAGGTCGAGCGACGAGTTAATCAGCGCCGATGTGGCCGCCAGCGCCCGAAGTTGAGCCAGTTCGGCTTCTTCGCTCGTGAGGCTCTTTTCCAGCCCTTTGAGGTCTTTTTCCAACGCCTCCAGGTTCTGGAGCAGTTCCGGCGGCAGACTCATGCCGCGCATCTTGAGTAAGTCCTGCTGGTTGCGGAAAGCCAGCGCGACTTCGCTGAGCATCGCCCGCAGGCGCTGGATTTCGCTGATGGGGTTGGTGCTGGTCGTATTTGAATCGAGCATCAGGCCGGAGGCTCCGGTGGTAGAGGACGCTGCATCGCACCATTATACATCGGCTCCGGCGCTCTGCCGCCCCGAATATGCGGGGTGATCAAATCACGCAGCCTCGCCCTACGGGCCAAACCCCAGTCACCTTGCCCCCTGAAAGTGGAAAGTGTCGTTCGGCCTGGAGTTCCCCCGGCCAATGAGCGGCCAGGCGAGCGGTTAACGGCGCTGGCTGCGGCGCGGCTCCGACTTCGCTTCCAGCGGCAGTTCATCCTCGACCTCGGCTTCATCGCGCTTGGGCTTCTCGCCGCCGTAGACCTCCACCGGGCGGAACACTTCCAGCATCAGCGCTTCAACGGCGCGGGCATCTTCAATCCCGAAGAACCCGACCGATGTCTCTATCGCCCGGCGGTTGAATCCGCTGTTCCCCCACATGCTTGCTCCGCTCGGATGGATTTCACGGGCAAACAGGATGTCGCCGCGGCCATCCCGCCCCATCCGGCGTTCGATGAATTCGATGTCCCGCGCCCCATACGACTGGACGCTGTTCCCGTCGAGGATCAGCGCCCGGCGGTCGGTCACGGCATAGACCCTGCTGCGGTTGCGCTGGATGGCCTGATACATCGGGCCGGCGATCACGATGATCGACAGGCTGGTAATTATCAGCAGCACCCACCACATGGCAATGTAGCTGCGCATCATCATCACCATGCCCATCGAGACTGCGAATGCGGTCAGCAGCGCAATGAGCACCGCTGATTTGGCCCTCGAAGACGTCATCGCGCCGCTGGACAACCCGGATGGGCGGCCCGCCCACAGCAGCTCTTCGCCTGCCAGCAGTTCCTCATCGACCCGATCCAGGATTTCACGAGGTAGAGAATCGCGCTTCATGACGATTTCCTTTCCATGCTGACTCGTCCTGCTTCATTGTACGACATATGAGGCGCGCTTCGTCCCCCAGCCGATGGGGCTGCGTTCAGCGGGCGACTTCCGCCGAGAGCAGCGTGCGCGAACCCGCCGCATAGTACAGCCGGTAGCGGCGGCGGTCGTCGAAGGCCGTGCGGGAATGAGCCGGGATATCGAAGCAGTCCTCTTCGACGCACACGCGCCAGCGCCGCGCCAGCCAGGCCGGGATCTGCCGGATGTGCAGCCACCCCGTTCGCGACTCGACACGCTCACGCATATCGGCGTCGAAACGCTGCCAGTGCAGCGCCGCCCCGCTCATCAGGCAGGCGGCGATAAAGCCGATAGTGAAGATTTCCAGGTGGAGCAGCAGACCCAGCCCCGCCCAGACGGCAGCGGCCATCAGCCAGCGCAGCATGACCTGGGCGCGGCGGCGCTGCAGTAGATCGCGCTGACGGGCGCTGATGCGGCCGGCGCGATTGGCGAACAAATCCTCGGCGGTGAAGTCCAGCGACCCCGCCAGCAGGAGCATCGGATTGGGATACAGCATACAACATTGTTGACCTCACAACTCTCTGCATCCAACCGTGATCCTACGACCAGAGTCGCTCCGCGCTTCCCCCAGACATTCGGGGGTCGTATCGAGGCCGACGTGCGTCCAGAGAGCGCGGGCTGGCCTGACCGCAGGGTGCAAAATAGGGAAGACGATGAAAGGGCATGCTCATGCAAACGATCAAACTGGATACACGAGTGGGGCATGATGGCATCCTCAAACTGGAGCTTCCGCTGAATGTCGTTGATGCCGACATTGAGGTGCTGGTCGTCGTGCAGCCCAAAACAAAACAGGGTTGGCCGCCCGGCTGTTTCGAACGCACGGCGGACAGCCTCGTCGATACCCCGCTGGAACGCCCACCACAGGGGGATTACGAGGAACGCGATACCCTGAGATGAAGTGTCTGCTGGATACCAAACCTGTATTCATTACCTGAATCGCCGTTCGGCCAGCAGTATTCGGCGGATGAACGCTGAGTCACCCGAAGATATCGTGGCCCGTTCGGTGACTCCCGCAGAGCTGATCTTCGGAGCGATAAAAAGCCATGATCCAAACAAATGCTGGCCGTACAGCGTGAGTTTCTTGAACCCGATCATCCTCTTTCCCTCCCGGACCCACCCAACAAAAACGGGATGGGTCTGCGCCCATCCCGTCTCATCTCGAAGAGTCATTCTGCCTAACTGGTGCATCCGCTAAATCGTCGAGAAAAACAGGGGGCTGCGGGGGACGCCCCCGG
>CAZKXW010000154.1:0-4266 GCA_964556745.1 uncultured Anaerolineaceae bacterium | reverse complement strand
GCTGCACCAACCGCGAACGGAATTCGCTCAACACCGAGGCATCAAAGCCCGCATCGCCCAGTTCCAGACTCAGCGCATACTTCCAGTCGATCCGTCCGCGCACGGCATCCGCCGCCTGGCGATCGGTCAGGTTCTCCGCAAACTGCATCACCGTCACCAGCGCCAGTCGCCACGGCGCTTCGGCAAGTTGACCAACATTAGGGAACAGGTCTACGAATTGTTCATTATTGAACAGACTTCCCAACTCATTGCGCATCTGCATGTAGCGATTCCCCTTGCGAAAGGCTGCTTTCGCTACCGCTTGGGTCGTTTCCGGCACATCCACTATGTACTGCGGATGCAGGGTCATCTCTCCGCTGCGTAACGTAAGTGAATCACAGCTTCCATGATCATCACCCCAAGCCTCTCCACGGCATGGCTTAAGAGGGCAGAAAGGAGCAACCTGTCGCTAAAAGCTGGCACCGGGCAATAACCTACCCTTGAGACATTATCCGATTGACCTTTTGGCTTATGGGAAACTAAATCAAAGAGAGATCATCGTAGGGGCGACTCGGCGGGTCGCCCGTGTGAAAAATCGTTCGTATTTGAATTGATTTCTCCATTAGGTGATTGTGTGGGTTGTATGCGATATTCCCGATCCCACCGAACAGGAAATGGAAGATGCGTTGAGCGCAGCGGCTGACGGAGACGGCACTGGACTGGCACTGGGCGCATGAGCTGCATGTGGTGATCCCGCACACCAGCGATCAAGGCCACGAATCTACGAACAGCTGGGCTTCCGTCCGACCAACGAGATACGGATCATCCGGCCAAACCCCTCGAAATGAGGGGAAAATCACCGTTTGCCCAACGCTCCGCCATTCGGGATTGACGCGCTGTGCGGGGGTGCTATACTGCCGCACCTTGCTCGCTTTCAGCCCCTTCACCGGAGGTGCAGCCAAGCCCGATATGGAACCCACCGAACTCTTATCTTCAGTACGGGTAGTTCCCCAAGACTCTTTCCTCATCCGCGAAGCGACCCTGGCCGATGTGCCGCTCATCGTCGCCCAGCGCCAACGTATGTACATCGACATGGGTTACGGCGACCGTGAGCGCCTGGATGCAATGGCCGACGCCTTCACTGAATGGCTCCGTGAGCGCCTGGAAGATGGCCGCTATCACAACTGGCTGGTCGAAGACTCGGCTGGGCGGTTGGCCGCCGGAGCGGGGCTGTGGTTGGTCGAATGGCCGCCGCAAATGATGGACTTCTCGCCGCTGCGGGGGTACATTATGAACGTCTACACCGAGCCGGGTTTCCGCTGCCGGGGATTGGCGCGGGCGCTGGTGCAGGCCATCCTGGGTTGGTGCGCGGCGCATAATATCCACACCGTCAGCTTGCACGCTAGTCCAGATGGCCGTCCGGTCTACGAGTCACTCGGATTCGTGCCCACCAACGAACTGCGCCTGCACATCTGATTCCGGCGCGGGGTGATTCCGGCGCATGGAGGACTATCGATGGCGCTCCAGACGCTCACCTTTCCGGTCGAGTCGAGCCTGGGGGTACGGCTGAATCACAGCCTGCTCACCCAGGAGACTCCTTCCGACCGGCTGTTGATTCTGCTGCCGGGACGCGGCTACACGCTGGACTTTCCGCTGTTCTATAACCTGCGCCGGGCGGCGCTGGGATTGGGCTGGGATGTGCTGAATGTGCAGTACGGCTTTCAGGTGGCGGGCGTGGAACTGGAAGCCGCCCAGACACCCGAACTGGTTGAAGAGGTGATGAGCGGGGTGCGTCCAGCGCTGGAACGCGGCTACAAGCGGGTGTGCATCGCGGGTAAGTCGCTGGGAACGCCACTGGCCGCCGAGGCCGCCCGGTCGATCCAGGATGCCCAGGTGTCACTGATCCTGCTGACTCCTATTGGCGGCGCGGTGCAGGGGTTGGGCAGCATCCCGACGCTGGCGCTGGTTGGAACCGCCGACGCGCTGTATTCGGCTCATGAAGTGCAGGCCTTCACCGGACATCCGAACGTCACCTGGCGGGTGTATGAGGGGCTGAATCATTCGTTAGAAGTGAAGGGTGACTGGCGGGCTTCGCTGCACATCCTAATAACGATTATCGATGCCTGCGAAGCTTTCCTGAAGTCGCCGCATCAAAGCCTGTGACCATGCGCTATCCCCTGCTCGAATTCGGCGGTGAAGGCCTCGTACTGCATCTGGCCGTGGCGAACGGCTTCCCGCCGCAGACGTACCGGCCGCTGCTCCAGTCTTTCACCGAAGCTTACCGGGTCGTTTCGCTGCCACCCCGTGCTCTTTGGCCAGGTGAACCTGTGCCGGAGATGCTGCGCCAATGGGATGTTGTGGCCGATGATCTGCTGGCCGGGCTGCGCCAGCATGATCTGAGTGGGGTGATCGCGGTCGGACATTCTTTCGGCGGTGTGGCATCGTTGATCGCGGCAGTGCACGAGCCAAGCCGCTTCCGTGGGCTGTGCCTGATGGACCCGACGATCTTTCCCCCGGCCTGGTTGGAGGGCTGGGAACGGATGCAGCAGGACGGCAGCGTGCGCGATTTCCCACTGGCGCGGTCGGCCCGCCGCAGACGGCGAACCTTCGAGAGCGTCGAGGCGGCATTTCAGCAGTTTCGGGGCAAGGCCGTTTTCCACGATTGGCCAGACGAGGCGCTGCGGATTTACGCCGAAACGGGTACGCGCCCCCTGCCGGATGGCTCTGGCGTGGAGCTGGTCTGGCCGCCGGAATGGGAAGTCTACTACTATTGCACGGGCTTCACCCGCTCATGGGCACTGCTGCCGCAGCTTTCAGCCGATGTGCCGCTGCTGGTAATGCGCGGCCAGCACAGCGACACCTTTCTACCGGAGGCTGCCGAGATGCTGCGCGGGATTCTGCCGCAGGCGGCTGTAGTGGAGGTGGCCGGGCATGGGCATCTTTTTCCTTTGAGCGCGCCGCAGGAAACCGCCCGGCTGATCCAGGGCTGGTTAGGAGGGCTGGCATGATCCGCTGCGGCATTGATATGGTTGAAATCCAGCGAGTCGAGGAGGGGATTGCCCGGTTGGGGGAACGCTTCCTCAACCGCTTCTTCACTCCCGATGAGCGGGCTGAGTGCGCCGATAAACCACAGCGGTTGGCAGCGCGGCTCGCCGCTAAAGAAGCTGTCTCGAAAGCCTTCGGCACGGGGATTGGCGATGTCGGTTGGCGCGAGATCGAAATTCGCTGCGATGAGCGCGGCCGCCCAATCCTGCACCTGCACGGGGCAGCAGCGCGGTTGGCCGGTGAGATGGGATTGCACGAATGGGATGTGAGCCTGACACATACCAATACATATGCTGCCGCGGTGGTGGTGGCGCTGAAGTCCCCGTTAGTCTAAAGGGTGTTATGCACTCTGGCATAGGCTTTTCCTCTGATCTTCACCCCCAACCCCTTCTTCAATTCAGGGCAGAGAGGGAGTAAAGCTGACATCCAGAAAAAACTGCGCGAGAAGTTCATCACACGCTGTAGCGCGAATTTGCCTAAAAACTTCTCCGAATTTTCGTGGAAATCCGCCGTAATCTCTTTTTGACAGACGCTTTAGAGTACGGTAGACTGCCCGCCATTCGCAGGGCGGTAAAGTGCCATAGCAGTCCATTCTGCGAACGCGCAGCGCCTCTTCATTAAATTGGAATCTGTAAGGAGTTTGGTGTCCATGTTGAAACGAGTTGCTCTATTGGTTATTGTAGCTGCCCTGTCGGCCGGTGCGGTGGGTTTCGTAGCCGCACAAGACGCCCAACCGGCGCAGGTTGGTCCGATCACCCAACGGGTGATCGACCGCGGTGAGCTGATCTGCGGCGCGAACGCCTCAGGTCTGGCTGGATTCGCCACCGTCAACGATGCGGGCGAATGGGAAGGCTTCGACGTAGATATCTGCCGGGCTATCGCCGCGGCGATCCTGGGCGATGCCAGCAAGGTCAGCTTCCGCCCGCTGGAAGCCGGCGAACGGCAGGCCGCGATTCAGTCTGAAGAAATCGACGTGATGTCGCGCAACACCACGTGGACATCCAGTCGTGACGCCCTCTGGGGTGCGACCTTCGCTCCGACCACCTTCTATGATGGTCAAGGCATGCTGGTGCGGGCCGACAGCGGCATCACCGCGATTGCTGAACTGGAAGGCTCGACCGTGTGCGTTCAGAGCGGGACGACCACCGAACTGAACCTGGCCGACTACTTTTCGCAGCGCAATATCAGCTATGAACCGCTAGTCTTCGCCGATGCAGCCGCCACTTGGGAAGCGTACATCTC
>CAZKXW010000153.1:0-4852 GCA_964556745.1 uncultured Anaerolineaceae bacterium | reverse complement strand
TCCGTATGATCTTGGCGCTCTTGGCGTCTTGGCGGTTCGTTTTCTTATCCACCCCTCTGTGTCCTCTGTGCCTCTGTGGTGGAATTTCTTCTTCCCTCCGATTTTATGGCGCAAAAGTAGACAAAATGTCACCCTAACCGCCCCATTTTGTGCTATCGTGGGGATAGGAATGGGTAGGGACGCCAAGAATGGCGTCCGGTTCCCAATCCGCCATATGAGAATGGTGAGAAAATCGACCGATTCTCATTCTTATCATTCTTATCGTTTGGCATCGCGGATCAGCTTTGAGGGGAGAATTCACGCCGCAGTTGCAAGAATCACGGGGTTGCAGCTGCAACATTTTCAACTTTTTCAACATTTCACGTTCCGCCGCTGCCGCAAAGCGCGCCAATTCCGAGGACGGTGCATTGTTCTAGCAACGATAAACTATGCGATAAACTATGAACCATTCACTGTTCTTCCCTTGCTGACTTCGCTGACCTCGGCGACACTGACACCATTGCCGCCAACTCCGCCAGATAACGTCTGTATTTGTATATCTGTAATCTGTCAGATAAGAGCTGTCAGCTTCTTCCATTAACTATAAACTATCAACTACTAACTAAAGCATTCCCTTGCCTCCAGCCCGTTGTCACATACAATGTAGGCTGAGTACGTATCCATCTTGAAGGACTGCCATGCTGCGTTTTCTCGCTTCGCTGGTCATCGCCCTCGGCGTCGGGGCAGCCATCGGCCTCTACCTCGGCTGGGTGCAGTTCCCCGTCGAATTCGTGAACAGCCCGGCCAGCGACCTCGCCGAAAGCTACAAGGACGATTACACCGTCATGATCGCTGCTGGCTACCTGACCGACGGTGATCTTGGCGGCGCGGTGGATCGACTCCGCGTCCTCGGAATGCAGAACATCCCCGCCTGGGTGCAGTCTGTTACCGAACGCTACATCAGCAGTTCGCGAGACTCGCGCGATATCGCCTATCTAGTTGCCCTTTCGGAAGGTCTGGGCCGCCTGACCCCGATCATGGAACCTTACCGCCAGCTTGTCCCGCCGGGGCAGCAGCCATGACCCGTTCCGAAGTCAGCGGCAACCTCTCCCCCGACCGGCGCAGCAAGTACCGCCGGTCCCGTCACCTGGTCTCGTGGTGGGGCATCGTGCTTGGCTTGATCGTCGGCATCGCTGGCGGTCTCGTCTACGCCTGGATCGTGAACCCCCTGGTGGAGTTCGATACCGAACCCTGGCAGCTTCATGACCAGGACCGCGCCGCTTACGTCGCCGCCATCACCCTGCGCTACAGCTACGATGGCGACCTCAATCGCGCCGTGACGCAGCTTCTCGCGCTCCGCCTGCCCGGTGATCCCATCCAGGCTGTCGCCGAGATCGCCTGCCGCCTTGCCAGTACGGACTACATCGATAACAGCAGTGGCCAGCGCGCCGTCCGCAGCATGATGCAGTTCTACCAGCTTCAGGGCCGCGCGGGCTGCGCCGATAACCTGCTGGTCATCAGCGACCAGCCCACCCCCCAGATCATCCTGGAGGTCGCCACGCCGACTCTGCGTCCTCCGGCCACCAAAACGCCGACTCCCCCGCCGGCCACGACTCCATCGCCTACGCCCCAGCTCATCCTGATTCCCACCCTTGTCCCGCAAACCGACTACGTGCTGGTCGATGTACGGACGTTTTGCAGCGTCGAGCTTTCTGGCCTGATCGAGGTCCGCGTCCAGGACTTCAATGGCGATCCCATTCCTGGCGAAAAGGTGCGCGTCCGCTGGTCGGATGGTGAGAGTTTCTTCTTCACCGGACTCAAGCCGGAGCGGGGCCTGGATTATGCCGATTTCCAGATGGAAGCCGGCAAAGCGTATACTGTCGAAGTCGCGGGCCGCTCTGATCCATCTCAGCCGCTGGTGGCCGGCTCCTGCGGAACCGATACCGGTCAGGAAGCCATCACCTCCTACCGGGTCTTTTTCCGTCCACGGTAGCTGCCTACCATGCAAGGCAAACGCCTGCGCTGGCCGGTCGAGGTTCTGGCGCTGCTGGCCGTAGCAGCCTTCCTCATCTTGAATCTGAACCGGCTGCATATGCACCCGGACGAGGAGCTGTCCTACCGTTCCACCCCGGATGGTCTGATAGCCACGCTCCACTACCAGACCAGCTTGCAGGACAACCAGGCTCCACTCTGGTTCCTGACCTTCCGGCTGTGGCGTTACTGGGTCGGCGATGCCGAGTTCACCAGCCGCGTTCTGGGCATGCTGCTCAGCCTGCTGGCGCTGGCCGTGCTGGTTCGGCTCGTCCGCCGCGCCTACCATCAAAATGGAGCAGCGATGTTTGCGCTGCTCGTCCTGGTCGGGAACGGCTTCTTCTTCAATTACGCCCTGGACATCCGCCCCTACCCGATGGTGATGCTGGCTGCGGCCCTCTGCATGTGGGCCTTCTGGCGCTGGTTGGAGGATGACCGCCGGGCAGGGTTGATCTACGGTCTCAGCCTGGCACTGCTCTTCTATGTTCACTATCTGCTGGTCTTCTTGGCGGCCGCCCAGGGACTCTATGTCTTCGTCACACGGCCGCGCCGCCTGCCCAGGTTGATCCTACCTGGGATTGTGGCCGCCTTGATCTGTCTGCCCTGGCTGCCCGTTTTCATGAGTCAGGTGAATTTCCTCAAGCAGGTTGAAGCCGCGTCCGGCACAGGCCGCGGCGTCGCCGGGATTGGCGTCAGTACCCTGCCCACCACGCTGCCGAACATCGGGGCGCTGGTGATGACCATGACGAACGAGCTGCCGCTCCTCTTTGCCGTATTGCTCGTCGTCGGGGGAGCTTTGCTGCTTCGGGAACGCGGCTTCTGGCTGGCGCTGACCTGGGCGCTGCTGACTCCGGCGCTCTACCTCCTCGCCAACCTCGTCAGCAGTGTTTATGCGCCCCGTTTCGTCTCCCACCTGATGCTGGGACTGGCCTTCGCTCTGGGCGGAACCCTGGCCGCGCTGCCCACTTTTCAACGGCTTCGCGTCGGCTGGCTCGTCCTCGCGGGACTCGTCGCTGCGCAGCTTGTGACTTTCCCGGCCCAGCTCCCCGAGCGCGTCCCCTACCGCGATCTGTTCCGCCAGATGTCCGCCCAATCCCATCCAGGCGATGCGGTACTGTTTGTGAACGGTGGGGAAGAGGATGGCTTTGTCCAGTACCTGTATCATACGTGGGCTGCGCCCTCTCTCGTCCAAGGCATGACCACCGATCCCGGCACTGCCGCCCAGAATCGCCGTGTGTGGTTCATCACGGGGAACTGGTTCGCCGACGATGTTCGCGCCGCCTTCGATCAACTCGAACCCAGTCATCCTGTGCAGCAGGTTATTGGCCAGTGTGACCGCGCCTGGTGCTATCTGATTCAGTTGATGGAAGCCCCGCCACAATCCACCGCGCGGTTATTCGGCGCTGGTCTTGGCTTCTACGGTCACGATCTGGATGCAGTCACCACCGCCGGGATTCGGACGCGCCTGTGGTGGCGTGTCCAGGCCGCGCCATCCCTGGATTACTCTATCAGCCTGCGCCTGCTGGACAGCGCTGGAACGCTCATCGCCCAGTCCGACGGCCCCATCCAGCACTACGGCCAGACGACCATCCCCACCTCGCAGATGCAGCCTGGACAGCTTTACATCGACCACCGCACGCTGCTTTTGCCGGAAAACCTTCCCACCGGGGAGTACCGTCTGACGCTGGTGATCTACCAACCCTGGGATGGTCAGCGATTGACTCTCCTCGATGGCCGTGATGAACTCGACCTGCAAACGGTATCGCTGCCGCTGCCCTGACCTCCGTTGCTCAGATCCGCACCGCCTCGACCATCGGGAACTGAGCCAGCGCCGTCAGGAAACGCTCGCGGATCGCCGCGGCGTCTGCTTCGGTTTCGCCCTCGAACCGCAGGCTCAGCACGGGTTCGGTGTTGCTCGCCCGCAGCAAGCCCCACCCACGTGGGAAACGGATCCGCAGCCCGTCCACATCCACCATCTCCCCGATTCCGGCCAGCGCCGCCTTGACCCCCTCGATCACGGTCTGCTTGGCTTCATCCGGGCAGCGCGGACGGTATTCCGGCGTGCTGTACAGCGTTGGCAGGCTCGCATCTAGTTCCGAAAGCCTCAGCCCGCTGGCTGCCAGCAAGCTGAGCAAACGCCCCGCCACCAGATAGGCATCGTCGAATCCGTAGTAGTCTTCCCCTAGGAAGATATGCCCGCTCATCTCCCCGCCCAGCGGCGCACCCAATTCGACCATTTTAGCCTTGATGAGCGAATGCCCGCTGATCCACATGACCGGCTTTCCACCGTGCGCGGCCACATCATCAAAGAGCACCTGGCTGGACAGCACATCGGCCACCACCGCTGCCCCCGGCTGCCGCGACAGTACGTCCCGCGCCAGCAGTGCCAGCAGCCGGTCCGCCGCGATCAGCCGCCCCTGTTCATCGACCGCTCCCATGCGGTCGGCATCGCCATCGAAGGCGATCCCCACATCCGCGCCCAGTTCGCGCACCCGTTCTCCTAAGGCCACCATGTTCTTCGGCTCTGAGGGGTCGGGTTGATGATTTGGATAGCTGCCGTCCGGTTCGCAGTACAGACACTCCAGCACGGTATGCCCCCAGCGCCGGATCAGTTCCGGCGCGAATAACCCTGCTGTTCCGTTGCCCGCGTCGATCACCACCCGCAGCGATTGTCCAGGCTTGACCCGCTCGGCCAGATCATCCAGATAGACCGCCCGCGCGTGGGCATCATCCACCCACGCACCGCTGCCCTGCGCCAGATCATCTGCCGCGATCAACTCTCGCAGCGCATGAATGCCCTCGCCGTAGAGATTTCGCGCCCCAACGCTCAATTTGAATCCAT
>CAZKXW010000152.1:0-4910 GCA_964556745.1 uncultured Anaerolineaceae bacterium | reverse complement strand
GCCGGACCCACCACTTAGTGGCGCATCCGCTAAATCGTCGAGAACAACACGAGTCTGCGGGCATCACCTGCCGGATGTGCCCCTTGGACTGTTGTTGTATTCTGCTCTTGTATTAACCATTGATGAGGTGACTGGTGATTTCCAACAACCCTAATCGCGGCACACCGCCGGTTGGTGTGCTGGTCGCTCAGCTTGGCACTCCTGAAGCGCCTACCGCTCGCGCTGTGCGTCCCTATCTCGCCCAGTTCCTGTCCGATATGCGCGTGGTTGATTATCCGCCCTGGCTGTGGCAGCCCATTCTGCGCGGTATTATCCTCCGTGTCCGCCCGGCCAGGTCCGCCCGCTTGTACCAGCGCGCCTGGCTGCCAGAGGGCTCACCGCTGCTCGTCTATTCGCAGCAGCAGGTGGCGGGCTTGCAGGCGCGCCTGGGCCAGGGCTGCCGCGTCGTGCTGGGTATGCGCTACGGCAGTCCAGGCATCGCCGCCGCCCTGGCGACGCTGGAGGCACAAGGCATCGAGCGCATTATTGTGCTGCCCATGTTTCCCCAGTTTTCATCCACGACCACCGCATCGATCTATGATGCGGTCTTTACAGCCGCAGCAGGGCGGCGCTGCCCCCTTTTCCATGAACGCAAGCGCCGTGTCCCGACGCTGCGTTTCATTGAACCTTACTACGACCACCCGCTCTATATTGCCGCGCTGCGGTCGCACCTGCGCGAGCAGATTGCCGCCCTGCCTGCACCGCCCGATCACTTCATCATTACTTTCCACGGCATCCCCAAGCGCTACGTAGAGACGGGCGACCCGTATCGCGCACAGTGTGAACGCACCGCCGCGTTGCTGGCCGACGCGATGGGCTGGGACCAGTCGCAGTGGCGAATGTGTTTTCAATCCCGTTTTGGCCCAGAAAAGTGGCTGGAACCGTATACCGATGAGACGCTTGAATCGCTCGCGCATCAGGGTGTGCAGCGCCCACTGGTCTTCTCGCCGGGCTTTGTCGCCGACTGTCTGGAAACAATCGACGAACTGGGCAATGAAGGCCGTCAGCAGTTCGTGGACGGAGGCGGCGCCGCCGACCAGTACCACCTGGCCCCCTGCCTGAATGCCCATCCAGCCTGGCTGGATGCGGCCGCTGCCCTGGTGACTGCCAACGCCGCCGGTTGGGCCAGCTTGCCTGAGCAGACTGCTTACCGCTGAACGTCGAATACCTTTACCAGCACGGCCACCTGTGCATCGCCCCCCCACCAGCTCACCCGCGCGGCCTGCCTTTCCCCCTCGCCCAGCGGTACGCCGCGTTAGGGAGAGGGGGCAGGGGGTGAGGGCCGCATCTCTGCAACAAACAGAGCCTTTCTGAACGCCCCCTCCCTGCGAAGCGGGGAGGGGGTTGGGGGAGGGGATCATGAACTGGATTTAGGCCGAGGGCTTCTCCTCCCCAATCCCCAACCCCGGCAGCCCCCGCACAATCGCCGCCGTCTCTACGCTCACCTGCGTCACCCGCCCCACCAGTTCCACGATGTACCGCTCATTGTCGCTGTACCGGTTCGGATCGCTCACCACCGCCCCATGATCGTCCCACTTCACCTGATACTGGTCGATCACCCACTCCACCGCCGAGCGGTTCCCCAGCCGGTACTCGAACGCCTCCGCCGGAATGCCCCGCAGCGTCAGCGACTCGTTCACCTGGATCGCCGTCCGCGTCTTATCCAGCCGCATCTTCTCCACCCGCCATTGGATCGGCTTGCCCGCCTTCCACTCGTATTCCAGCGGGTACGGCCTGATCGACTCGTACCCCAGGTGCAGATCGGCCAGCTTCCGCCCCGCCTCGGCGAACGCCCAGAAATCCGGCGCGAACGGGATGCGCGGCAGTTCCCGCTTTAGATTCGCCGCGTACCGCGTCCGGTAGACCGGATGGTGCAGCAGTCCGTACACGTAGTAGAAAATGTCCCACTTGCTGATCGCCGCGTCCCCATACCGCGCCCGGAACTGACCCAGCGCCCAATCCGTGATGTTCTCCCGCCGGTTCCCCCCGTCCGCGTCGTACACATAGAACGGGAAGCATTGCACCTTTTCAAATGCCAAGTCTAGACTTGGAACCGCATCAGCAATGAGAGATCCGAATCCCTTCCTATCTCCGGGACCTGCAAGACAAATCACCCGATTTTCCGCTTCCGTCTGCGGCGTCGGGAAAATGCCATTTAAGCGGTATTGTGCTTCGTTCAGAACCTTATCAAAGAACAAGTAGCGGTGTGTAAAGGGACGATAGAGGCTTCTGCGTACTTTTCTCGTATCAAACTCGCCATAGTCTTGTCTTTGGAGATGCAGTTTTAGGCCCATACTCCATTTGATTTGATCATATCGCACGAAGCTATCCACATCTGCCGGACGCCCTGCCCGGCGATAGCGATCCACTTCCGCGTTGTAATCTTCGATGAACCGTTCAATGCGCTCGCCAAGCTGCTGGGCATCGAAGTCATACACCACCTCATCCCGGTTGGTCTTCACGCCCCCGGAGAAGGTCTTGAACACCACCTGGCTCTCCTGCCGCCGCGCCGATTTGTCCGCTTTCGTGCCCATCGGCACGAATCCGGCATACTCATCGGCATTCTCTGGAACCAGCCACGTGCCTCGCGCATCCGGCTTCAGTTCCCGCCACGCAATCGTATTCAGCACATTGTGCCGCCCCGCCCGTTCGATGTGTTCTTCCAAAAACGCCAGTTTCTGTTCTGCCCGCCAGTAATCCGGCACACGGTAATACCACAACCGCCCGCCCCTTCTTTCCCCCTCTCTATGTAATGGAGAGGGGGCCAGGGGGTGAGGATGCCGCCGCACCGCCACCGTGATCCCCACCCCCACCTGAATCCCGAACACATTGTGCGTCGTCCCGCTCAGCTTCGGGTTCTGCCGCACATTTCCGTGCAAATCCAGGTGATAAACCATGCTGAAGTCTTGCAGCAGATGCTGCCGCATCCCATCAAATGCGATCTGATCGACAAAGCTGTTGTTGCTCACCAAGCAGACAATTCCGTCCCTCTGTCCCAGACGGTCAGTCGCCCACCGGAAGAACTTCACATAAGGATCATAAAGTGCGATTCTGTTCGTTGCCTGAGAATCCTTGGCATAAGTTGCGCGTACCTGCTCATCCACGACCGGATACTTCCGATTCTTGTTGTTGTCGTTCTCGTTCACCTGCCCCACGTTGTACGGCGGGTTGCCGATGATCACCGTGATCGGTGCTTGCTTCTGCCGTTCCACGCGCTGGCTGTTCCGCTCCGTCATGAACGCCATCTTCATCTGCGCCCCTTCGGCCAGATCGAGCGTATCCACGAAGCACAACCCCTCGAAAGGTTCGTACTGCCCCGTCAGTTCGTAGTAGGCGTGTTCGATGTTCAGGCTCGCCACGTAGTACGGCAGCAGCAGCACCTCGTTGGCGAACAACCGCTCCCGGTACATCGCCCGGAGCTGCGCCGGGTTCTGCCGCTGCATCCGGTGCAGCAGGTTGATGATGAAGTTGCCCGTCCCCGTACACGGGTCGATGATGCACACCTGTGGATCGCCCAGGTTCAGACCGAACTCATCCTTCAGCACTTCTTCCACCGCCGCGCACATGAAGTCCACAATCGGCTGCGGCGTGTAGACGATCCCGTGCGTGTCCGCCACCTTCACCGCGTACCCCTGGAAGAAGCGTTCGTACACCGTGTTGATGAACGCCTGCTTTTCGCTGAAGTGGTCGAAGCTCCGCGCTGCCGCCTCGATTGCCTCGTACAGGTAATCCAGTTGCCCCAGGAACTGCTTCCGGCTGAAGCTCTGGCTCGTCAGCGCGTCGATCACCGTCTCCACCTCGGCCGCAATCGCGTTCCGCCGTGCGAAGTCGGGATTGTCGAACACCGTCCGCATCAGCCGCTCCGTCAGCAGATGCTGGATCAGCATCTCGTCCACCGCGCTCCGGCTGATGTTCGGATTCAGCGCGCTCTGGCACAATTCGTAGAACGTCTGGAACGCCGTCTGGAAGCGGCGGTTGTCCCGGTGCGCCGCCTCGATCAGGTGCAGCAGTCCCCGCGCCAGTTCCGGCGTATCCTGTTTGAAGCGTTCTACCGCCTGCTCGAACCCGGCGATGTTCGGGGCGCTGTAGCCGAAGAACCGTTCCAGCAGCGTCGCCACCTGTTCCGCCTGGCTCAGGTCGTACTGCCCCGCCCGTGCCCCGTCCTGAATCAGGATCGCCCGCTGCCCATCCTCGAAGACGATGTTCGTCCGCGGGTAGCCCCGCGCGAACTTCTTCTCGATCTCCGCCTCCAGGTCGTCCCGCGTGTCCTTCGCCTCCCAATACCCGCGCGGCAGCGTGTTGCTGTCCCGCAGCGTCCCGTCTGGCCGGACGACCTGCTTCAGCCCCTCCACCCGCTGCTCCACCACCAGCATCCACTGCCGCTTCTGCGCCACTGCGCTCAGCAGCGTCTTGAACGCCTCCCGCACCGCCAGTTCATGCTGCGCCCCCTGCGCGGTGATCTGCTGCTTCTGGGCATAATACGCGCGGATGGCGGGATGCTTGGCGCTGATCTTCAGGTCGGCCACGGTTTCGTCTATCCCTCAATAAATAACCCCGTCGCCATTGTACTCGCGCTCCCCTCACCCCGCCAAATCCCGCCCCTCACCAACTTCCAACCGCCTTCTTCCCCTCCTTGCGAAGCGGG
This sequence comes from uncultured Anaerolineaceae bacterium, assembly GCA_964556745.1. GTDB lineage: Bacteria > Chloroflexota > Anaerolineae > Aggregatilineales > Phototrophicaceae > CFX2. The sequence continues at coordinate 226 of CAZKXW010000152.1, read as the reverse complement.
GAGGGGGCAGGGGGAGGGGATTTCCGCCCCCCGGTTGGAATCTCCTCACCAACTTCCAACCGCAAGAGTGACCATAATGTCACCCTAACCGCCTCATTTTGTGCTACCCTGTGAATACGGGCAGGAAACTCCCTCTCCCAGCCAGCGTCTGCCAGCGTTCGGGAGCGGGCTGGGGTGAGGGCCGCCCTCCCCGATGAGAAATGTGAGAAAATCGACCGATTCTCAT
>CAZKXW010000151.1:0-5109 GCA_964556745.1 uncultured Anaerolineaceae bacterium | reverse complement strand
GACGACAAACTGGTCGAGCGGCTCTCGGCCAAAGAGAATACCTACGCCGTGGGAGTCTTCGAGAAATACCGCAGCCCACTGGACGCGGCGTCGAATCATGTGGTGATCGTGGAACCAGCCGATATGGGCAATCTGGGCACGATCCTGCGGACTCTGCTGGCATTCGGGCTGCGTGACCTGGGGTTGATTCAGCCGGCAGTGGACTGCTTCGATCCGCGGGTGGTGCGGGCGTCGATGGGCGCGCTGTTCCAGGCGAACGTGGCTTACTTCGAGACATTCAGCGATTATCAGGTGGCCTTCGGCGGGTCGGGGCGGCAGCTGTATGTCTTCATGAGTGATGGGGCGCAGTCGCTGCCGGATGCGCGGTTCGATGCGCCGTACACGCTGATCTTCGGCAATGAGAGCCGCGGCCTGCCAGAGTCGTTCCGGCAGGTCGGGGTGAGCGTCGCCATTCCACAGAGCGACGCAGTGGATTCGCTCAATCTGGCTGTGGCAGTCGGGATTGGGCTGTACGCGGCATCACGGTAAGTTGATGGCACACTGTCCAGCGGCGGCATCGCAGGTTGCCAATACGGTCGAGCCTTTCTGCACGGTGAAACTGCCCTGCGTCCAGAAAACCCGCTCCGGCGTGAGATCAACGATGCTGCGAACTGAGCGGCAGCTTGTCGGCGCGGCTTCGGCGGTGCTGGCGCGGTTGACTTTGAGACATTGACCGGCCGGGAACGCTTCAATTGGGAAACTGGCGACGCGCTGCCAGCGTTCGGTCGTCAGGCTGCCAGCCTGCCCGGTGAGGGTCAGGCCGATCAGGTTGACGGGCTGGCTGCTGCTGTTGAGTAGTGTCAGCGCGTTCCGATTGTAGATCAGTAGGATGTCGGCAGGGCCGCTGACGACGGTGGTCGCGGCCGGGGCGCTGGCTGGCTGTCCAGGCGGTGTGTTGGTCGGCACAAGCTGCGGCACAGGAGTGGCCGGAGCGACGCCGGGGGCAGCCGTGGGCTGAAGAGCGGGCGGGGCAGTCGGTTGAGCGGGAACCGGTGTCGGCGCTGCGGCGATGGCTGTGCTGGACGAGAGGACGACGACGCTGGTCTTGAGATCGACGGTCTGGATGGATTGGGTCGTGCCCTGCGTCATCAGGATATAGATATTTCCTCCCGCAGCGGTCGGGAGGTCGATGACCGCTTTCCAGTCGAGGGTATCGGTCAAAGGCTGGCCGTTGGCATCGAAGATACGAATCTGCATGGGGCCAGCGTTGACCGTGGCGTAGCGGGACTGCTCGGTGGTCAGGTAAAGCTGCCGGCCATCGGGTGAGGCCATGACTGGCAAGACTCCCGGACGCGATCCGAAGGTCATGAAGAACAGATAGGTTCCCTTGCCGTTGGGCAGCGCGGCAATCCCGGCCTCGCGGTAGGCGGGGCTAAGGGCAGCACGGGCATGGATTTCGGAGCCTTTCCAAAAGCGCAGACCGAACTGCACCGAGCCGACAGCGGCATTCTCACCGGCCTCGATGCGGTCGGCGCGGCCGTAGCTGGGCCAACCGAGTGCAGCCGCGCGCTGGCGGGCATCACGGCCCAGGGCGTCACGATGATACTCGCTCTCATCATTGATGTTTTTGAGCTTCGGCAGCACATGGTTGGCCTGGGCGAGGGCCATTTGATTGAGGATGGGGTTCAAAGCCAGCGGGGCGAGTCCCTGCTGAACACGCCAGTCGTTCACCAGACCGAGCATGGACATCGCGGCGGCCTCGTCGTTTTCGGCCTGGGCCACGCTGACGCTTGGCACGATAGCGAGGCACAGACTCATCCAAACGAGTGCCATGAACAGGCGAAGCGGGGCGTGACTTCGCATGGGATATCTCCTTACAGGTGAAGCAGTCTCCTCATCGTATGCGCGATTATGCCACAGCGCAACGTGCCGCCTATGAATTTTTCGTAGATTCCAGCAAGATGACCATCTCATCGGCGACCGTTTCATGAACGGCTGGCAGCCAGTGCATGTTGTAGGGCTGGTAGGGGCAGCCCTGCTCGGCGAGAGCCTGGATTGTCGGACGCAGATCGCGATAGCCAATACCAAGCGATTCAGCCAGCACACCAGTATCCCGCTGCGGGCGTTCCAGGTCGAACTGGGCGGGGTCGTTTAGATCCACGTAACGCGGAAAGTAGGGAAGATTGGCGGGGTTGCAGATCTGAATGGAGGCCGGAACCAGGATGATCCACAAACTGGCATTGACGCGGTCAGCAGTCTGTTTGATGGCCGCGAGGCGTTCGCGCACGGCCTGGACAGCGGCTTCGTGATCCCATCCCTGCTGCTCGAAGGCACGCAGGTTCCCAAGCACATAGCCAGAGAAACGGGGCGCGCCCGTCAGGAACTCAGTGAGCGGTTCACCGACGCTGAACCCCAGGAACGCGCGCAGATGATCCAGGGCAGCAATTGATGCCGGCGACGAAGCAGAAGTTGACCCAAAACCAATCGAGGCTTGGAATTCGGCATCGCTCATCAACACGTCCAGATAATCATTGACGAACATCTCAACGAGGATCACATCAGGCTGGTAGAGCGGCGCGAAATGCTCAATCACGGCGGCATACTGGTTCGGGCCATAACCCGTGATGGCGAAGTTGAGGACTTCTGCGGTTGGCCCAGCGGAACTGGCATTCAACCGGGTTTCCAGCAGACGGGGCCAGGACTGGTCGGTATTGATTCCTTCGGCGCTGGAGAAAGCGTCGCCGGTCACGAGAATGCGGAGTGTACCGGGGGAACGCTCAGGCGGATACTCCGGGCCAGGGAAGCCGAGGCTGTTGGCGGCGAGGGTGTAGTCATAGCTGAGCCAGCGCAGGTTCGTGACGCTGTTGGGGATCAGATGCCAGCCGAACTGCTCACTGGGCGTCAAAGAGGGACGTTCCCCCCAACCACGCACCTCCTGCGGATTGATGCGTCGGATCAGCAGCTCCGCGCCAAACAGAAGCGCGACCATCAGTCCCACGGTGACGGCCATCATGACCCCGGCGCGCACCCAGCCCCAACGTTTGAACCAGCGGACAAGGACTCCTTGTGCCCAGGCGGTAGCCCGTTCCAGGAACAGCGCAAAGGGAATCGTGACCATGAAAGAGGCGAGTCCCCCGATGATCCCGCGAGGCAGACTGCTGAACAGATTCGCGCCTAAAGTGGCGGGAACCAGCACAGTGACGAAGGGATGGTGCATAAGGAACAGAGAATTGGTGTGCTGCCCGATCCACTTAAAGCCCTTGCCCCAGGCGCTGGTTGGTTCATCCTGATGCCGCCACACCGCGTAGAGGGGAATAAACAACCCCACACCGATCATGAAGAGAGCGACAGTCATGCCCATGAGGTCAAACGACAGGATTGTGCCACCAATGAGCAGCAGCGCCGCGAAGCCCAGACCGGGAGGGCCGGCCAACCAGCGATCCACACGCGGCTGGCGGTCGCGCAGCCAGACCGCCAAAGCCATCCCGAAGACGAATTCTGGCAGTCGTGTGATGAAGATCGCCCCTCGTGACCACATGTCCAAATAGATGCTGTCGCTCAGCAGCCAAAGACCTGCTGCGCGGATGCCAAAAGCCACGATTGCACAAAGAATCAGAAAGCGGGCGGCGCCGAGATGCTTGAGCAGCCACCACAACAGCGGATAGACCAGATAGAGCTGCACGATCAGGGTGATATACCACCAGGAAGGCGATATTGCGTAGAACGAAGCCGGGGTCAGCCGGAATCCGGTCAAGCTCAGGTAGAATGTCAGGCTCGTGTGGCGGACTTCAAGAGTGAGGAAAACAAAGGCCAGGACGAAGAAGATCAGGTGTGCCATCCAATAGGGTGGATAAATACGCTCAAAGCGGCGGAGGTAGAAAGACCGCAGCGGCAGTACCGGGCTTGCCCCTTTTTGTAGAAGTCCCCAGGTCAATCCAAAACCGCTGACGATCAAAAACACTTGGACACCGTGATCGCCGAACCATCCCAGATAGCGCAGCAGGTTGACCGGAACATCCCAGGCGCCGAAACTGCTGATGGGCGCAAACTGCCAGATGCGCTCGGCCATTGGGGGCCAATTGATACCGGGATTGCCGAAGGCAGCGTAACCAAACACGCGCTCGGAGATATGAACCAGCACAATCCAGATCAGGGCGGCAGCGCGTACATACTCGACCCAAACCATCCGAATGGGGGCGGGCGGCGTTCCAGGTTCAGGCTGGGATCGATGGGGCTGCTGCATGGAGACTCCAGTGTCGGCTTAGATGAGTTCTCTTTATGATAATCATATATGGGTCGATCGACCATGAAAACCCGCGCGGTCAACGTCCGCATCCATGACCAAGATGAGACCAAAGTCTGCCCGAAAGCGGTAGGGCATAGGTGTATACTGAACGGGTATGAGTGAAGCATACCCCGCCGAAAGGGAGGATAAACCATGTTTCGTCGTCTGTCTGTGCCGCTCGGCCTGATGCTGGCCTTGCTGATCCTTGTGCTGCCGGTTCTAGCCCAGGATGTGCCGGGGCCGATCAACGCGGCGTTGGCGGATCTCAGCAGCCGGGTTGGACGCAGTGTTGCCCTGACCGATTTGCAGAATTGGTCGTATGTGCAGTCGAATTTCCCCTCGACGGCGCTGGGCTGCCCACAGCCGGGTGTGATGTACAGCGACGTGGTCACAGGCGGTTTCCAGTTCACGCTGGTTTATGCTGGAACCAGTTACGACTACCGCGTATCCAATGACCAACGCATCGTCATTCTGTGCGGGACAACAGCCGCTGCCGAGCCGACTCCGGCCTGTCCACCTGTCGGCGATCCTGATTATCTGCCGCCGCGTCTGGCTGTTGGGACGCAGGCCCGGGTCGAGGCGGGTGGACTGCCGAATTTACTGCGGGATCAGCCAGGTTCGAGCGGAAAACTGCTGGGACAGATACCCTCTGGCGACATTTTCACGGTGCTGGATGGCCCTCGGTGCAGCCTGCTGGACAAGATCGTGTGGTGGCAGGTCACTTATAACGGATTGACCGGATGGACGGCGGAAGGTGACGACGGCGATTATTGGCTGGAGCCGCTGAATCTGGTGGGTACGCCGGTAAGCATCAGTGAACCACAGCCATTGAGCGTGGCCAACAT
>CAZKXW010000150.1:0-5132 GCA_964556745.1 uncultured Anaerolineaceae bacterium | reverse complement strand
GACGATGACGCTGCTGTTCCTGCTGGCGTTCTTCCTCGCGCCGGGGAAGGGCTACCTGTGGTCGCTGCTGGGCCGTTCAGCCCGCGCAGCCTGAGCGAGGCGGGCTGAACTCATGGAGAGAAAGATCGAAATGCAAATGATTCTTGCAGGGGCGACCCACCAGGTCGCCCCTACCGTGATTCGTCGTTGATTTGTTCATATCATGCGGATCATCATTATCCTGCCCTGCTGCATCGGCGATGTGGTGCTGGGGACGGCGGCGCTGCGCGCGCTGCGCCGCGCTTATCCTGAGGCGCATATTGCCTGGGCGGTGGGCACATGGTCGCGGCCGGCGCTGGAAGGCCACGACGCGCTGAATGCGCTGATCGATACCGGTTCGGCGGCGCTGCCGGTGAAGTCGCCGGTGGGGTTCGCGCGGCTGGTGAGCCAGCTCCGCGCCGGGCGTTATGATCTGGCGGTGTCGCTGGTGCGGTCGCCGCTGATGAGTCTGGCGGTGCAGCTTTCGGGAATACCAACACGGGTTGGCCTGGACAGCGGCGGGCGCGGCTTCGGCTACAACGTGCGCGTCCCGGTCAGTCCGGCGCAGCCCCGACACGAGGCGGAACTGTACCTGGAGGTCGTAAGGGCGCTGGGGGTCTCGACAGAGGACTGCTGGGCGAATGTGCCGGTGCAGCCGAGCGCAGTCGAATCGGTACATCAACGGCTGGCCGAGGCCGGACTGCGGCAGCCGTATCTGGTGGTGCATCCGGGCGGGGGGCGCAATCCGGGCATGACGCTGGCCGCGAAACGCTGGCCGCCGGAACAGTTCGCGGCGCTGGCGAACCGGCTCTCGGCGCTGCGGGATGATCCGGTGATTGTGATTGGGGGGCCGGGGGACGAGTCGGCAGTGCAGGCGGTGATGGGCAGGCTGGAGCGGCCCGGCGCGGCCTGGGTGGGGGAACTCAGCTTCGCCGAGGTGGCGGCGCTGGCCAAGGAGTCCTGGCTGTACCTGGGCAACGACACGGGGATGACTCATCTGGCGGCGGCGGCTGGGGCGCGGGCAGTGATGATCCTGGGGCCGTCCGATCCGAAGCGGTACGCGCCGTTCACGCCGAGGTCGCTGGCGGTATGGAAGCCAGCAGCGATCGATCCACGGGGGGTGAGTGGGGGCGTGCCGAGCGATTGGGATTGGGCGCGAGATGGGATCAGCGTGGAGGAGGCCTACACGCGGATTCAGGCGTTTCTGTTGGGGTGAAGAAGTCCTTGGAGATGACGAGGAACAGGACTTCCCGCTCAGGGATTGCGAACCTGCACAATCTTGCCATTGACGTTGACATTGCCGTTTGAATCGCCCTGGAGGTTCCAGTCCCCGGCCTGGACGAGGTTGAACCAGAAGTCGCCGCGGGTCCGCAGCCCCGGCAGCTTGAGCTTTTCGGCCAGGGCATAAAGATTATCCCGGCGGATCTGCGCCACGCGGGTGATGAAGGTCTGCTCGGTGATGCCGTTCTGCCCCAGCCGTGATTTGGGAGGCACGCCCAACTCCTGCTCGGCCTTCGGCAGGATGAAGTTGAACTTGCCATGCTGGATCGCCATGTCGAAGATCAAGGCGCAGCCCAGCGCCGACTGCACCCCGCGCGGCGCAATGCTCAACTCCATCACGCCGCCCCAGTAGCCTTCCGTCGCCACTTCGTCCTGGACCTGCTGCATGACCGCCTCGCTGGCCGCTGCGATGAACAAACCGCGCAGCGCAGCGTCCTGCCGCAGCGATTCATCTTTCGCGTTTAGGCGAGGCAGATACCCTCGCAGCCCATCAGCAGTCGGCCCGCTGGAGCGTTCCAGATAGCGGTTCAGCACCGTCATGAGGCTGCCGGATGCGAGCGTGAACTGGAAGCGCCCGTAGCTGATGATCCCGCTGTCGTAAGTCTGGTAGGTGGCATATCCGCCGCCCTCGAAGGCCGCTGTGATGTTGAAGGCTGCCTTACGCACCCGTTCTATTGCTCCCGGCAGCGGGGCGGCTATGGGCGCCGGAACCGGCGCGGGGGCGGGGGTAATCGGAGCCACAGGCAGCGGCGCGGGCACGGCTGGAACGGGCGCAGGCGCGGGACTAACTGGAGCAGGAACGGGAGCAGCAGGAGCGGGTGAAACCACTGCGCTGCGCGTCAGCGAGAAACCGATGACAGGCTGGGCCACGACCGGATAGCCGAAGGCGCTGCCATCCCCAACTACGTCGATCAGGTCGTCGCGCACCCAACCATCGCGTCCATCTGGAAAGCGCAACCGGAACCATTGGTAGGTTTTGCCCTGAAGAGCGGTGTTCCTGTCATCCGCCCGGACTTCCAGCACCGGCAGGTTGGCCATCCCCACGGGGACCTTGAAGATCAAGACGTAGGATGTGTTCGGGCCGGAACGGACATTGACTTCGACGACGGCCGGATTCTCGCGGATGCCGCGAATCGTGGCGCTAAAGGAGGGTGTCATCGTCTAATCCTCATCTTTGTTTCAGGGCACATGACGAATCTTAGCACGAACTGCCGCCGCACGCTTGCGAGGGACCGCGCCTGGGACAGGCAAAGCGGGGACGCAGCGCAAAAAGGGCTGGTTGGAGTGACCAGCCCTGAAGAGGCCCGGATTGGCGCGAACCGCGTGTCGAATTACTGAAGGACGGGGAGTGAGTTGATCAGGCCAGAGAGCATCTTGTAATCGACCGGTTTCTGAATATACATCAGGTCGAGGCTTTCCAGCGTCGCCCGGTCAGGGCGCTGGCCGGCAGTCAGGAGAAACATCGGGCGGATATCGCCGCGCTGGCGGAGCATCCGCACTACATCGATCCCATTGACCACACCGATCCAGAGATCGACAAAGATCGCTCGTGCCGATTGGTATCGTGGTGTGTGCAGCGCGCGCAAGGTGTCCTCATCCGCATCGGGAAAATGGAAGACGTGGATGCCGCGAGGCTCCATCCCCATGGTGAAGAGTTCGGCCTCTAGGAGATCGTCTTCGATGTAGATGATCTCAATCTCATGCATAAAGGTTTTCTATCCCCACAGCGCAGTTTAATGCCTGCTCTGCATATATGATACGCCAGGATTGAATCCTGTAACCTTAAGGAATTGTCTGAATTCTTAAAGGAGCGTTTGAATCGATGATGGAGTCAGTAACCCAAGATATCGGCGACTTCGGCGGCGGCCTGTTTGGTCGCGCCCAGGATGAAGGACATGCGGGCGCTTTTCTCCGCCAGCACGGCAACCGAGGCGCGGCCGGCAGGATAAACGACCATGACGCCCTCTTCGCCTTCCATCAGCAGGCGTTCGAGTTCACCCTGCTGCAAGCGACCCAGGGTGCGCTCGGCCAGTCCGATGAGCGTGGCGGACATGGCCGCGACCTGTGGGCTGCCCGTGGGGTTCTGGTGGGGGTTCTCGTCATCGCCAGGCGGGAAGGCAGCCACCAGCAGACCATCGACATTGACAATGACGGTCGCTTTGATGCCCGCGACCGAACCAAAGAGGGTTTCTAAGGCTTTCTCCAGACGTTCCTGGCGAGTTGGCTGCTGAACCATACGGGGAAGGGCCTCGCTGATGGACAGAAAAACATCGGCTGGACGATCCAACCGAATCGGAACACGACTCCATCAGTATACTGGAACATTGGCCCCGCCTCAACAAACGTTCGGTTGGATTCCCCAAACGATCCGCGTTCATGCCCGCGCGGCAGGTCGAACGAGCGCGCGATAATCTACCAATTTGGTAAATGTGTCCAATGAATTTGACAAACTGCTCATTCAATCTCATCATTTACTCATTTCAAATCCGCGCTATCTTCGCAGACTGAATATTGGGGGAACAGGGATGCGCGCGAAGTCCGCTCCATTCAGCAGCCTCATCGACCGCATGTTGGACGGGCTGCCGCTGCTGCTGGCGCTGCTGGCCGCCTTCATGGTCGCGTCGTTTCTGCTGCTGGCGCTGGACGCCAATCCGCTAGCGGCCTTCCAGTCGATGCTGAACGGCGCGTTCGGGACGGAGAACTCGACGGCGGAAACGCTGGTCAAGGCCATTCCGATCCTGTTTATTGGCATCGGCATCTGCGTGGCGTTTCGCGGCGGCGTGACCAACGTCGGCGGCGAAGGCCAGATGATTATGGGGGCGCTGGCAGGGACGGCCGTGGCGCTCGCGCTCGGCAGCGCCTCCGGCCCGGCGATTATTGTGCTGGCGCTGGCGGCGGGTTTCGCAGCCGGGGCGCTCTTTGCAGGGATTGCCGGGTTCCTGAAAGCTTACTTCAACGTCAACGAAATCCTCAGCACCATCATGCTGAATCAGGTGGCGGTGCAGTTGATGAACTTCCTGCTCAACGGGGTCATGCTCGACCCGGAGCAGGCCGGGATCAACCGCATCCCCAAAACCGCCCGCATCGTCGAGCAGGCTGAACTGCCCCGGCTGGCGCTGCTGCTGCCGCAGGGCGTTGCGTCGCTCTTTGGGCTAGAGACGGCCGAGTTGTTCGCCCGCACGCGGCTGCACAGCGGCTTGGTGATCGCTATTCTGCTGGCGCTGCTCGTTTACCTTCTGCTGTGGCGCACGACCATTGGCTACCGCATCCGCGCCGTGGGAGCCAACCCACGGGCAGCGCGTTACGCCGGGATCAATGTGCGCCGCCAGATGGTACTGTCGATGCTGCTGGCAGGCGGCTGCGCTGGATTGGCCGGCGTCGTGCAGGTCCTGGGCCTGCAATACCGGCTGCAAACGGATGGCTCGCCGGCAGGGTTCACGGCAGGAGCAGGCTTCAATGGGATTGTGGCGGCGCTGTTCGGCGGCCTGAATCCAGTCGGAACGATCCCCGCCTCGATCTTCTTCGGCGGTTTGCTGGTCGGCGCTCAGAAGATGCAGCGCGACCTGGGCGTCCCGGCGGCGCTCATCACTGCCATCAACGGCCTGATCGTGATCTTTGTGGTTGGCAGTCAGTGGTTCGTCCACTGGCGGTCGCAGCGCCGTCTGGTGCAGGCGACCTCGCTCCAGGGCGCAGAGGAGAAGCGATGATCGAGCAAATCTTCACCGCCAGCGTCTTCGCTTCGATGATCCGGCTGGCGACGCCGTACATTTTTGCCTCGCTGGGCGAGATGTTCGGGCAGCGCAGCGGTGTCCTGAACCTGGGCGTGGACGGGA
>CAZKXW010000149.1:0-5424 GCA_964556745.1 uncultured Anaerolineaceae bacterium | reverse complement strand
TGTCCGGGGGGCGGGAGTTCAAGGTCGATCTTTCGACGTGCATCGGCAAGGGCGACGACATTGGCCGCTACGTCATCTATAAAGAACCGATTGAGTAGTTCCCATGCAAGACATTCTGACCACTGCCGATGACGTGCGGTTAGGGGTTGCGGTTCAGGACAATCTCCATGCGCTGTTCCGCTCCATGGCTGGGCATCTGAGCGGGGCGCTGCATGAAACCGACTCGATCAGCATGCATCTCGCCTCCGTAACCAATCCGATGTTCAAAGGAGTCTGGCGGACACGCCTCACAGAACAGAACGCGGATGCGGTCATCGACCAGACCCTCGACTGGTTCAAGAGCCAGAATGCCCCTTTCCTCTTCTGGTGGACCGGCGTTGGCGACACACCGACGGATATCGGCCAGCGCCTCGTCACGCACGGATTGCTGTCCTACGAAGCCCAGATCGACTCGTTCGCGCCGGGGATCATCTCGACCGATATTGGCGCGCCTTCCATGGCGGCTGACCTGTACCGGGTCGATGAATCGCTCCTCGACAAAACGCCGCCTGGTTTCCGCATCGATATTGCCCAAGATATGGATGATCTGCTTGCCTTCAGACAGGTGTTCATCGAAAGCTACAGCGTACCGGACTGGGCAGGTCAGGCCTGGGTGGATGCCACGCTGCACAACGGCATCGAACATGCGCCCTGGACGGTCTATGTAGGGCGGCTGGATGACAAGCCGGTCGCCATCACGATTTTGTTCAATGGGGCGGGGGTCGCTGGCGTGTTTGGAGTGGGTACGATCCCGTCGGCGCGAGGTCTGGGGATTGGCGCGGCCATCACCCTCAAGCCGCTGCTGGATGCCCGCGCTCAGGGCTATCGCTATGGCGTCCTGTTCGCTACTGAGATGGGGCAGCCTGTCTACGAGCGGATTGGGTTCCGGGTGGTTCCGGGACGGATCAACCGTTATCTGTGGCGCAGCGCCTGATCCGTCAAGCGAGCGGCGGACAAAGGCGGGTAAGTCACCCGCCTTTTGGTTTGACTGGCTTCAGCGCCAGCTTGGGGCGTAGATCAGCCCACCGTTGGTCCAGAGTTCGTTCAGGCCGCGCTCAATCGGCAGGTCGCTGTCCGGCCCCAGATGGCGCTGGTAAATCTCGCCGTAGTTCCCGACATCGCGGATCACCGGCAGCATGAAGTTCGGGGCCAGTCCCAGCGCGGCTCCGATGCCCAGGCCCTCATCCAGCATCCGCGCGACTTCGATGCCGACCCGCGCGATATAAGTCTGATCGTCTTCCTGCGCTCCGGCGGTTGTTTGCTGTCGAACCAGGAGGCCGACGTTTTCGCTGCTGATGCCGACCTGTTCGGCGGCTATCAAGCCGAGCACCGTCCAGCGGACAATATCGGCCCACTGTTCGTCGCCGACCCGGAGCAGCGGCGCATAGGGTTCGCGCGTGTAGATCTGCCCCGTCCCATCCCAGACAGTGAAAGCCGCCGGGTCATCGGAGCGCTGGCGGTAGATTTCGAGCAGCACCCGGTCGGCGGTCTGTGCTTCGCAGCGCCCGTCGAGGAAGGCCTGCCAGGCCGCATCCAAGGTGGGCTGTGTCAGAATTTGGGCAGTGACGCCCACGCTGTTGAGGTAGCCCGGCAGTTCTGATGCCGCCACGCTGTCCTGAACCACGCAGATGGTTCGACCGCTCAACTGTTCCCAATCCCGGATGCCGTTGGACGACTCGACAACGATGCTCTGCCCGCCATAGAAGTTGACCGGCCCATAACGCAATCCAGCCGCATCGCTGCTGAGGCTCCATACGGCATTGCGCACCAGCAAATCGACGGTTCCATCAGCCAGCGCCGCGGCTGCGGCAGTGGCGCTGCTGTACAGTTCAAACCGGACCGCCATGCCGCTGCCGAAAATGGCGGCGGCCACGGCCCGGCAGAAATCGACATCGAAGCCGGAAACCTCGCCCGAATTCGGGTCAAGGTAGCCAAATCCGAAGAGGTCCTGGTTGACTCCGCACACCAGTTCCCCACGGGAAAGCACCGAGTTCAGCGTCGGCCCAACCGGAATGGCGGTCGCGTCGGGCTGGTTCTGAGCCAGCGCTGCTCCGCCAACCGCAGCCATCAAGAGGATTGCCACGAAACCGATTCGCATCCAGAGTATCGTCATGACAGCGGCCTCAGTCCCAAATGGATAAGTCTCAATCGTCTTCTTCGATCACGACGCCGGGTGGTCGGATCGCTTGCAGCTTTTCCATGATGAGCGCCTTGATCTCTCCGGGTTCGGCATGACGTCCCAGTTTTTTCTTGGAGAAGATCAATTCGCCGTTCAAGGTCACCTCGAATTTGCCCCCGCTGCTGGGCAGCAGGTTCCAGGAGCGCACGAAGGCCTCGATCTGGCGATCCTTCAGAATTTCGTCCGTCAAACTGACGGCGCGCGGGGTGTAATGTCAAACCGCGCAGTATTCAAGCTGAATATCCATCAAAGCGTACTGCATGATCTTACCACCTTTCCTTAAGCCGTGAGACTTACCGTGCAATCAATCGACCGATCGATCATACCATGGCTGCGCCACAGCGACGAACCGCGAAGGCGTCCTTCGCTGCAACTTGACGCGAATCGAAAAATGAGACGACAATACACTACAGGATGTGAGCATACCCTTCTGTCACCATTGGGGGGAATTGAAAGTCGTGAAGCCCATCAAGGAAATTTACGTCGAATACACCCGAATGAGAACCAACGGCATGGACGCCAAGTCAGTGCTGAATGTCCTACGTCCCCATGTCGAATCGCTGAGCAAGCCCGACCGCGAACAGCTTGCCGGAATGATCCGCGATCACGAATCCAAATCGTCCACTGGGACGTACCCGGTTGTCCGGGAAGTGCCGCCCCCACCAGCCCAGTCGGCTGCGCCGCCCGCTCCTCCTGCGCCCGCTCCCCGCATTCAACCGCTGAGGCCGCTGACACCGTCCGGGAAAGCGGCTGAACCGCCCCCCCAGCCGGCTTCATCCCCGCCTGCGAGCGCTGCCGCGCCTGCCGAAGCGGACGAGGTGATCTGGATCAACTGCCCGCACTGCGGCAAGACCAACCAGCGGCACGAAGTCTTCTGCTATGCCTGTGGGCAGCTTCTGGAACCGGTCAAAGGCGCTTATGATACCCGGCTGCTGAGCGAAAAGACTGTCGAGCCGCTGGACAGCGAGTTCTTCGGGCCGGAATCGGTGCTGGTGCTGCGCGTGCGGGGGTCCACCGAAACGTTCGAGTCGCGCCCGCAGAAATCCGACCACGAGATCATCATTGGCCGCAGTACCAAAGGCAGCGTTCTGGCGCCGGATATCGACCTGAGCAACAAGCAGGCCACCGACCTGGGGGTTTCCCGCCTGCACCTGTCCATCAGCTACGACGCTCCCCACAATGCCATCCTGATCGCCGATCTCGGCAGCGCCAACGGCTCCTACCTGAACGGCCAGCGCCTGATGGCGCGCGAGGTGCGGGTGCTGCGTCACGGCGATGAACTGCGCCTCGGCAAACTGGTGCTGATGGTTTCGTTCCGGCATCCGGGCAAGCCGACGCCCTGAGGGAACAGGAGTGGCGCTAGAGCGTCCGCAGGGCTGCGCAGATTTCGTCCACGGCCAGCGCGAAGAGTTCGTGCATGAGGGCTTCATCCACCTGATAGGGGCCGCCGAAGCAGCCGTCTCCGAGGTCGTGACGCATGGCGAAGATGTCTTCGGGATTGCGGATATGGGGGGCGGGCTTCACCCCACGGGGGACTTCCGCCACCCGGCAGAAGGGGAAGTTTTCGCCCCAGTTGGCATGACCGATTTCCAGATCATAACGCCGCTCGAAGTCCTTGACAGCCGGGGTGCTCCACCAGTCAAACCAGCGCACGCGGATTTCTTCCTCGTGCTGGAAATCCGTCAGACGGACGGGCATATGATTGCCGCCGTGTCCGTTCAGGATCAGGAAGCGGCGGAAGCCCTGATGCAGCAGGCACTCGATGATCTCCAGCAGCACCAGATCGAAGGTGTGGGGCGTCAGGCTGATCGTGCCGGGAAAGGCCGCCAGCGAGCGGCTGAAGCCGAAGTGAAACGGCGGGGCGACCAAAACATGTTCGCGCTCAGCGGCTCCGAGGGCCATCCGCATCGGGATCAGGATATCAGTCAGCAGGCTCAGATGGGCGTGCTGCTCGGTGGCCCCTGTGACCAGGATGATGCGGTCATCCTGCTCCAGATAGCGTTCGACATCCATCCAGTTCAAATCTTCCAACCGCATCCTGGGACTCCTCGGCAGTGTACATTACAGGCAGGATTATACGCCCGATTGTAACATGGGCGATTGAATAGGTCTGGCGCAGGCGTGCGATGGGCGCATTTCAAATTGGGACGGATCTGAACACAAGCCACAGGAGGCCGTTTCGGTGAAGGAGGGGGATGGTCGGTTTGTGCCGCCAGACCCTCCATGGCGCATCCGGCAGGTTCTGCCCTCATCCCCCTAGCCCCTTCTCCATGGAGAAGGGAAAACCCTTGCGGGGGCGTCCCCCGCAGCCGCCTGTTTTTCTCGACGATTTAGCGGATGCAGCACTTACCAGTAAGGGGAAGTTGTTGCAATCGATGCAGTTACAGCTGCGCGATTCTGGCAACATTTCCCCCTGGAACGTGATCCGGGATGCGAAACGATAAGAATGATAAGAATGAGAATCGCCCGATTTTCTCACAATTCTCATCGGGAAGGGCGGCCCTGACCCCCAACTCTCTCTCCATTGCTGTGGAGAGGGGGCTTAAGAGGTCAGAAAGGCGCGCGGCATCGCTAAAAGCTGACACCGGGCAAAAACCCCAGCCTTGAGAACGGCCCTCACCCCCGCCCTCTCCCGAACGCTCGCAGCCGCTGGCTGGGAGAGGGAGTCTCCTACCCGTAATCACAGGGTAGCACAAAACGGGGCGGAAAGGGTGACATTTTGTCTACTTTTGCGCCATAAAATCGGAGGGGAGAAGAATTCCACTACAGTCCCTAAAGGGAGGCTTCGCACAGGCACAGAGGACATAGAGATCATGCGGAGGGCGTGGATTGGGTGCACACGCAGGCATCATTCGCATTGGAATGCTACCCTGCATCGTGTCCTCAGTGTGTTTGGGCGTCGATCAGCGCCTTCACCTGGGCGACCACGATGTCCGGGCGTGTCAGGTGGATGAAGTGGCTGGCTCCTTCGCAGGGAATCCATTCGCTGTGTGGGGAAAGCGCCAGCATCTCCCGCAGCAGCGCCTGCCAGAATGACTCCACCTGAGCGGCCTGCGGCTCGCTCAGCCCACCGTACTGCATCGTCTCGGCAATGATGACCTTCGGGTCGTGATACAGCAGTTTGAGCGGCACAGCCGGGAAATCCCCAACCGCGTACAAGGCAGTCGTGTTGGCCGGGTCATGGGCCAGACGGTATTCTTCCAGCG
>CAZKXW010000148.1:0-5688 GCA_964556745.1 uncultured Anaerolineaceae bacterium | reverse complement strand
GCAGTGTCGTCAGCCAGTTTTCTGGCCGCTGCCCGACCCCAAGCTGTTCGTTGGCGAGCGTCTCCAGATCGAGGAAATTGTCGCTCAGCAGTGTCGCCGAAGTAATGTCCTTGTTGCCGATCCAATTGGCCGGTCGCGTATTCAGCCCATACTTCTCATCCGCCAGCCGTTCCAGATCGCCGCGAATCGCCAGCACCTGCTCCGGGACAGCCTGCTCAGCCGGGGAACCGCTCAGCACAACGCGCAAGACCTGTTCGTCCGCTTCGGCCTGGATGTTGAAGCAGTAATTCGGCGAATCTTCCGCTGTCTGGAAATCCACGTCGAATACCGTCCGCAGCACCTGGACAGTGTTCATCAGCGTCCGCGAACACCGGAACAACGCTGGGCCGCCCCGCCAATCCTCCGGTCGGTCATTTGGCCCGGAGCCGAAGATTTCATTGGCGGTCAGTTCTAGATCATGCCGGATGTTCCGGGCCACCAGCAGCACATTCTGAGTCACCGGCGCCCCGATCCAATCGGCCGGGCGCTCTGTGCCGAACAATTCGGTCGCCAACTGCTCGTTATCGAACCACAGATCGGCAACATACGTCGGCGAGTTCAGGTCGTTGAGGTTGAACGTCCAGCCCTCTGGCCGGACGCCGTCCCCCAACGCCTCATTCGCCAGAATTTCTAGATCGGTACGTGTATCCAGCAAAAAGCGGTTGAGGTCGGTGATTGGCTGCTGGGCGTGGATCACGCCGGTCACCGCCAGCAGCACAATTAGGAATTCTCCGAGGAACCGTCTCATGGCCTTCGCCTTCGTTGATGGCTCAATCCCTATGATGAATCATGCCTTCCACGATCACTCGCCGTGTCCAGCACTTATGGGGATTATACAGTGAGGCGCGGTAAACCAAAAGTCACCCGATTGTCCAGGATTTAGCGGCACACGTCCACCAGATTGATGCGTGCTTCGGTTGTCGGGTGCGCATCGCGCAGTTCATCGTGCATCGATGGTCACCCCCGTCGTGCTGTTCAGTTGTTGAGAAAAGGTGTGCTGCCGGTTCATCGTTTGCTCCAGATTTTACCGATGAACTCAGCCTAGCAAAGCGGGATCATCACACTACCGGAAGATTCCGGTTTGGGGTTGGAAGATTCCGGGGACGCGCCGTAAATTTCTGGTGTGTTCGTTCCTGCGATAGATTAGGGGACATTGCAGATAATAACAGCAAGTTTGGAATACTCTAGGATCATCCTGCGCCAAGACAATTGTTGACTTCAGTCTCCCTCAAATCCGTGACTCTTGAACTTCAGTGTGCGGCTGTTTTCGTTGATTGTGCGAACCGTCGAATCATCGAATCCTGATAGACGTTCGGCGCTGATTTCGAGGGTAATTTTAACATCTGTACCTGTCAGGCTGGTGAGGTGCTGGATGATCTCCTCGACAATCGTTGCCATCTCTTTGTTGACACGCTGTGGGTCGAGCGCGACTGTCCCATGATAGCGGGTCGTCAGCCTCGGTCTAGATGATGTAGATGGTGTGACCGTTGGTGAGCCGAAGCGTTCAGAGGAAGGCATCGTTGGTGGCTGTACAGTTTGCTGCCTTTGGTTGTCGATCTGCTTTTGGGCGATTTCAGGACGCACCAGTACCGAGTTGTCATCGAAATATAGATTTGATGTTGGCTGGCCGAAAACGAGTCCTTTGTAGACTCCATCCAAGCCCACCATCGTCGCATAACCAAACGGCGCGTCGGCACGGGCAACACCATCCCTTACCGCTTCCAACAGCACATCCTCGTTATAAAGCCGGGGCAGATAGCAATAACGGGCAAGATACTCCCAAAGCTGCTTCAACCCTACATGCGGCTGGCCACGCCACAGGTAACGATCAAGTTCCATGCGTAAGTTGTCCGGTGACCAGCGCGGGATGAGCATTTCACTCTGGCGCAGCTTGCGGGCAGCGCGATCGTAGAAACTGTCCTGCCCGGCGATGCGATGCGCCTGATATTCAATTGGACCAGTAGGGTCAGGCTGCACCGGGACAATCAGCCAGCTGTAGGTTTCCTGCAAACGAGCAAGCAGCGTTTCCTCGGTGCGTTTACAGTTGGCATCAACTTGTTTGCGCTGCTGGGCATCCAGGTTGAGTGGTTCAGCCTCATCTTTAATGGATTTCCATGCCAGATACTCTCGGATCGCTTTCTTCCATGCCTCAGCGTCATTGGCATCCGGGGCAATGAATACCAGCATGTTACGATAGAGGCGCGGCGAATTCCCACGATTTTCAAGGATTTCCTGTGCGACATGCTGTGCTTCCGAGCCACCATTACCTTTTTTGTGACCATAATTGGGGTCAAGAACAACCACCCGCGTGCGCCATTCGTCAGCGACCTCCCCGGAACTCTGCGGCGCGATGTGGGCGGCAGCAAAATCTTCCCGGCGATATTTCACCGCACGCAGACGGGCAATCGTTTCCTGGTGCACCAGATCGGCGTTAATATTCTGTGCCCGATCCTGTGCCATGCGATTCACCGTGGGACGTGTATCATACCAGTAGCGGCTCCCATCGGTGTAGAGATAGGTCAGTTGATTGCTCATTCGGCGGAGAGCATCGTTAAACACGGCTAACTGCTCACCAGGCTGGACGGTTGCCAGTCGAATACGAACTTCTTCTACGCCGCGCACGGCTTGTCCCGCCACCGACGGCGCGCTGCCCACAAAGATCGCGCGCGCGACCCGGCGGCTGGCAGTGTACTGCCCCAGCGTGGGAATGCTTTTGTCGATCTGATAGGGTTTGGAGTCTTCGCCGTCGATGTCGGCATCCACAATCGCGGGCCAGTTCTCCGGCAGATAACGCAGCATCTCATTGCGGACAGTCGCTGCCCACAGCGGGATTGAACTCGGCATAATCATCAGCGATTGGTCATTATCCTGCCACAGCCGATGAATCACCGTTGCCATCAACCGCAGCACGCCGCGTGTGCGCTGGAAACGATCCAGCGTTGACCAATCCTCATACAACCGCGCAAAGAGTTCAGGATGGATAGGATAGGCTTCTTTCATCCGGCGCTGATAATCGCCTTCAGCAACACCAGCGGGAAATTCACCGCTGTTGCCCGCATACATCTCGCGGAAGGCGGACAGCACCGCATCACGGGCAGCGTAGTCCATCTCCGACGAAAACAAACGACGGCGCACAATTTCGAAGCTCTCGGTTGCCGTGACGGGTTTCCACACGGACTCGATACGCCCGATGGTTTTGGCGAGGATGTCCAGCGCGGCTTTGCCACCTTCGCCACCTATTTCGATGTCGCTCTCCGGGATAGACACCAGCAGCATCGAATCGCTGGAACGTTTGACCGCTTCGGTGAGCGACTGAACGAAGGTCATCACGGCATCGAAAGTGCCTGCCGGCAGCCGATCCGGGGCATTATAGAGATTGCGCGCAAAGGCGACTAATTCATCAATGATGAGGAGCGCTGGACCGAATTCCTCGAAGAGTTCGAGGAGCGTATCAGAACCTGGATTTACACCCGCCAGATCCGCTTTCTCGACGAGGCGGTAGCCCTCAATGCCGCCGATCTGATAGGCAATGTCGCCCCAGAGAGTGTGGGTGGTTGCATCTTTATAGCGGCGAGGTTCGGTGGCGCTGAACGCTGTTCCGACCACAACCGCGCGGTTGGCACTGATACGGTCATCAATGTCGTCAACCCGTTTGACGATGTCCTCGCTGCCCGGTATCTCGCTGAAGCCGATTTGTCCGCCGAACAGGTGATACAGCGCCAGCATGCTGTGCGTCTTGCCGCCGCCAAAGCTGGTCTGAAGCTGGACGACGGGATCGCCGCCCTGACCCGCCAGCCGCTTCACGCCGGTCACCAGCAGGTCAAGCAGCCCTTCGGTGAGGTAGGTGCGGCGGAAGAACTCTTTGGGATCGCCGTATTCGGGGTCAGCTTTACCCTGCACCACCTGAGCGAGATCGGCGGCGAATTCCGCCTGAATGTAACGTCCACTGGCGACATCCGGATGCGGTTTGACCACCAGCCGCCAGGGACGCAGCCCGGGCGTGGTGGTCGTTGGCGCTTCACTGAGCGGCGCTGTCGCTTTCTTAGAGGCTTTCTGCTCGGCTTCAAAACGCAGTCGCAGCAGTTCCTGAGCGACATCGCGCGCGACCTGTGCCTGCTTCGGCGCGCCCACCGCTTCCAGCAGTCGAGCCGCTGTATCCGCGATGCGGTAGGCTTCGTCATTGGTGAAGGATTTCTGATGCGCCCAGTCGTTGCGGGCTTCCTGCAGCTCCCCGACAAAGGAACGCTCCGCTTTGCCGAGCCGCGTCTTGAACACATCGTTCCACTGCCGCACCATCAGGTTCAGCCAACCGTGAACATCCACGCTCGCCAGCGCCGTCGCTTCATCCGGCAGATGCGGCGCGGCATAGGCGCTGCTGTTCAAGGTGAGTTCGATCTCTTGCAGGTAACGAGCGCCTTTGTAGATTTGTTTGTATTCGCGCAGGACGAACGGACCCAATCCCGTTCTCAGTGCGTCCATCACCTCGCTGACACGATCACGGTTGCTCTTGGCCATCGTCTTCATCCTTCAGCAATTCCAATAATTTCGCGATCTGTTGGTTCAATTCGGGCAAGTCTGTCTGGACAATCTTCCACACTTTGTTCATGTCCAAATTGAAGTAATGATGCACGACAAAATCGCGGAAGCGCCCGATTTCGCTCCAGTCAATGTCCGATAGCAAGGCACGGATATCCGGCGGAATGTTTTTGGCGGCTTCTCCAATCGTCATCAGGTTGAACAGAATGCCATCCGTTTGGATTTCACCACGCTTAAAAGCCGCTTCGTCCAGGGTTCGCATAATGGCGCGAATGCGGGCAATCGCAGTTTGAATATCGGCGAGATACAGATTATGAGATCTGGGCATACTGTACCTCTGGCAGCACATACGGTTGAAGTTCGGGGCGAAGATCATCTTCTGGCACGAGATCAACCTTCAAACCAAAGCTGTCTTCCAGGAAGTTCCAGACTTTGCACCAGCGTTTCCATGTCCAGTCGTCCAGCGTCAGCAAGAAATCCACATCGCTGTCCGGGCGCTGTTCGCCGCGGACATACGAGCCGAACAGCCCGATCTTGACCACCCCCATCGCCCGCAGTTCTGCACTGTGCTCCTGCAAGAAATCGAGGATGCTGTCCGCTGTCCATTGAATCCGCACTTGGTCGGTCATCGCTTATCCTCTACTCAAACTCACCGCCCAGCCCCATCTGTTGCGTTGCCTGCCCGGACTCGGCCGCTTCGCGCAGGCGGGCGGTTTCCTCCCCGATGCCCGCCCACGAGATCACCAGCGCGTTGTAATCCCGCGCATGCTCCGCCCAGCCTTTGCGCTCGCAGATGCTGTACAGCCGGTAGGCGAGGTTGCGGGCTTCGGCGGCCATATCATGCGGCATTTTGGTCATGAGCATGGCGGAACCCGTTTCGCCATGACTGTTCAGCCGTTCGATCAGGTGATGCGTCGCTTCCCACACCGTCGGGCGCTTGTCCTGCTGCGGATCCCAGCTGCCCCTCACCCCCTGGCCTCCTCTCCCACGCAGGAGAGAGGGGTAATCCGGGTTTTGAAGTCCCTCTCCCCCTGTACGAGAGGGACTTAGAGTGAGGTCAAGTCCCTCTCCCCTTGTGGGAGAGGGATTTAGGGTGAGGGGGCCATCCTCTCC
>CAZKXW010000147.1:0-5771 GCA_964556745.1 uncultured Anaerolineaceae bacterium | reverse complement strand
CAACACATCGCTGTCTACGCCCAATTTAAGCCACCCACCGTTCATTTCTGGGGACTGCGACGGCTTCCCTGCTCAAGGCAGAGTCAGGATGAGCGCCGCGCCTTCGGTAATAGCGATGGTATGCTCGGAATGGGCACACAGCGACCCGTCTTTGGTGACGACCGTCCAGCCGTCGCTAAGTTCCATCAGGTCGGGACGACCAGCGATGACCATCGGTTCGAGCGCGTATGTCATGCCGACCTGGAGTGGATAATTGACCCAACCGCGGCGTTCGGAGCGGCGGGGCCACCAGTTGGGAACCTGCGGTTCTTCGTGCATCGTTCGTCCGACGCCATGGCCGGTATATTCACGGGCGACGCTGTAACCCTGCTTTTCGACGAAAGCCTGTATCGCCAGGCTGACATCACGGATGGTATTGGGGAGCACCGACGCCTGGATGCCGATCTGGAGAGCCTGTTCGGTAACTTCCATCAGCCGCCGGACGGAGGCCGGAACCTCGCCGATGGCGGCGGTAAAGGCGGCATCGCCAACGAAGCCCTGATACTGGCAGCCGGTATCCAGGCTGATGATGTCACCCTCTTTGAGGATGCGATCCGGCCTGGGGATGCCGTGCACCAGCTCTTTGTTGATAGAGGCGGTGATCGTGGCCGGAAAGTTAGGCGCGTTGGGTTTAGGATAGTTCAGAAAGGTCGGGATCGCGCCGTGATCGCGGATGACGGTTTCGGCGATGCGATCCAGTTCGGCGGTGCTGACGCCAGGGCGCAGCGCCTCGCGCATGGCCTGATGGGCGCGGGCGACGATCCGCCCCGCCTCGCGCATGATCGCCAGTTCGTCCGCCGACTTCAGGTGCAGTTCGACCGGTTCGCGCTCGACAGGCGGCGGAGCGGGCGGGCGTTGGTGCAAACGGGAACGCATCAGGTTGGACATCCGGGGTTTCCTCTGGCCGCCCTCACGCGGAACGCTGGGCGTGATCCAGCACGGTCTGGATGGCCGCGCTGACCGCTTCAATCGGCTGCGAGGCGTCGATCTCATGGACAACACCCTGGGCGGCATAGAACGGGATGAGCGGCTTGGTCTCGGCGAGATAGGCGTCAATGCGCTTGATGATGGCGTGGGCATTGGCGTCATCCAGCCGGCGGATGAGCCGTTCGCCGCTGGACTTCAGATGCGCTTCCAGGCGGGCCGGATGGGCTTCATTGGCGTTGGACTTGGCATCGGGATGATCGACCCATTTCCACTCGATGCCGGTGTTGTTGGAATAGATGTTAAAGCTTTC
The DNA here is from genome assembly GCA_964556745.1 of uncultured Anaerolineaceae bacterium. GTDB lineage: Bacteria > Chloroflexota > Anaerolineae > Aggregatilineales > Phototrophicaceae > CFX2. The sequence continues at coordinate 4,495 of CAZKXW010000147.1, read as the reverse complement.
GCCGCTGGCGCTGCTGACACGGCCAAAGGCGCGGCGGAAGGCATCATAGAGATCGAGCTGCATCACCAGCACGGCGCCGATCTTTTGACCTTTGCTGGCAAGATGCTGCTGGAGCCATTCAGCCTGGGGAATCGTGCGCGGGAAGCCATCGAAGATGACGCCGTTTTGGGCATCCGCCAGGGCCAACCGCTCCTCAACCACCTTGCAGGTGATCTCGTCGGAGATGAGCTTGCCTTCAGCCATGATCTGCTGAATCTGTCTGGCAAACTCATCCTGGCGAGTCCGCATGGCGCGGAACAGATCGCCGGTAGACACATGCGGGATGCCGCCATACCGCTGCCGGATAAAGCTGGCTTGTACCCCTTTGCCTGATCCCTGCACTCCCATCAGGATGATAAATAAGCCGCTCATGTGCTGTCCTCAAATAACCTGTCTACGGGTCTGCCTAAAATCTATTTCCGCACATTCTATTTTGCAGCCACAATCCTCACCCCCGCTGCGGGGATGAGGATTGCAGGAGGGTCGATATAATCCCATCCCTAAATCCCCTCACCATTACCTCCCCTGACGTGCAGGCTCCGCGCTGGGGAGGGGACTTCAAACGTCGGTGCAGGTGCGTCCTTAGCTCATAAAGCCTTCGTAGTTCCGCATGACCAACTGGGCTTCGATCTGGCGCATCGTTTCGATCACGACACCGACCACGATGATGAGACCCGAACCGCTGATGACCAGGGCGGCATTGCTGGCGGCGCTGGCCCCAGAGATGGCCTCGTTCGGGAAGACAATGCGGTTGAGCAGATCAACCAGACCCGGAACCACAGCGACCGCGCCCAGGAAGAACGCGCCAATCAGAGTGATGCGGCGTGTTACCCGCTGGATGTACTCCTGGGTGCGCTTGCCGGGCCGGATGCCGGGAATGAAGCCTCCGTTCCGCTGAAGCTGGTCGGAGAGATTCTGCTGGGCGACCATGATGTCGGTATAGACGAAGGTGAATCCCACCACCAGCAGGAAATACGTGACCCAGTAGAGCAGGCCCTGATGCTGGCCGAAGCTCTGGTTGATCGAGTCCCGCACCGGACCAGCCGGGAACAGATTGACGACGATGGCCGGAAGGGTAATGATCGACTGGGCAAAGATCAGCGGGATCATGCCGACCGCGTTGACCTTCAGCGGGATGTGGCTCGAACCGCCGCCATACTGCCGGCGGCCGCGGACGCGCTTGCCGTACTGGACAGGGATGCGGCGTACACCTTCGGTGATGATGATGATGACCACCACGCTGATGAGGGTGATGGCGACGAACAGCGCCAGGTTCCAGACCTGCTGCGTTGTGCTGCTCAACAGCTGGGCAAGCTGAGTCGGGGCCTGGGCGACGATGCCGGAGAAGATAATGATCGACAGGCCGCTGCCGATGCCTTGTTCGGTAATCAGTTCGCCGAGCCAGATTGCAAACATCGTGCCGGCCGTCATAGTCGCGATGACCGCAACGGTCAGCATCAGGTCAGAGCCGAAACCGGGAATGATCGGCTGGCCGCCCAGTGCCCCGAAGATGTTGATCTGGCCGACTGCCTGAAGGATCGCCATGGGGATAGTCAGGATATAGGTATAACGCTTAAGGGTATCCTGGCCGCCCGGCTCGCGCTGAAGCGCTTCCAGACGCGGAACCAGCGGGGTCAGCAGTTGGATGATGATCTGGGCGGTGATGAACGGATAGACGCCCATCGCCAGCACGCTGAAGTTCCGCACCGCGCCACCGGAGAGCAGGTTCAAAGTGCCGACGATGCCGCCGCCCTGCGCGGTAAGGAGCTGCTCCAGCGCCAGGCGGTTGACGCCGACGACCGGCACATGGGCGCCGAACTGGTAGATGACCAGGATCAGGCCGGTGATCAGCAGCTTGTTCCGCACATCCGGGAGCCGCCAGGCATTCCGAAAGGCATCAAACAATCCAAACATACGCAAAAGTCCTCCAAAATCCGGTGAACTGCGACGGGGCGGGAGTGTAGCTCAGAACGGGGACGGTCGCTAACCCGCCTGGGGGATGGAGAAGCACGGCGCGTGCCTCTCCATCCACGCCCGACGCAGCGGGTTTACAGTTTCGCCAGTTCTTCTTTGCGGAGCTTGCGGAATGTCGCCCGCAGACCGGTAACCTTCAGCGGCAGGATTTCGACGCTGCCGCCGGCCGCCTTGATCTTCTCTTCCGCGCTCGCGGTGACGCGATGCACCTTCAGGTGGAGCTTCTTGCTGATGGCCTCGCCGTTGCCGAGCAGGGCTACCGGTTGGCTGGCATCCCGCAGCAGCCCGACGGCTTCCAGAGTCTCCGGCGTGACAGTCGCGCCGTCTTCAACGCGATCCACCAGCCGATCCAGGCGCACTTCCTGGTAGGCGATGCGGAACAGGTTGTTGAAGCCGCGCTTGAACGGCAGGCGGCGCACCAACGGCAGCTGACCGCCTTCAAAATAGGCGCCTTTCGGCTTGCCACCGCGCGATCCCTGGCCCTTGATACCGCGACCCGCATGGGTTCCCTGGCCGGCCCCATGACCACGGGCCACCCGCTTGCGCTTGCGCTTCGAGCCGGGAGCCGGCCCTAATTCATGCAGCTTCATGACTGGACTTCCTCCACATGAACCAGGTGGCGGACTTTGTAGATCATGCCCCGAATCTGGGGCGTATCGGTATGGATCACGGTGTGGTGCAGCTTCCGCAGACCCAGGGCGCGAACGGTCGCTTTCTGGGTCTTATCGAAGCCGATGGCGCTGCGAACCAGCGTGACCTGAATTTGCTTGTTATTCATGCTTCTTTCTCTCCCAGAACGGCAGCATGTCTTCGACGGCCTTGCCGCGAATCGCCGCCATGTCCTGCGGGCTGCGAAGCTGTTCCAGCGCCGAGAGGGTCGCCATGGTGACGTTCAGCAGATTGGGGCTGCCCTGGCTCTTGCTGAGGACATCACGGACGCCGACGGCTTCCAGCACGGCACGAACTCCACCACCGGCGATGACGCCTGTACCGGGCGAAGCCGGGCGGAGCAGCACGCGGGCGCCGCCGTATTCGGCGACCACCATGTGGGGGATGGTCGAGCCGGAAAGCGAGACCTTCAGCATCTTGCGGCGGGCGCGGTCCGACCCCTTGCGAATGCTGTCGGGGACGCCGCGGGCCTTGCCGATCCCGATGCCGATGCGGCCCTTGTTGTCGCCAACGATCACGACCGTGCGGAAGGCAAAGCGGCGGCCACCCTTGATGACTTTCGCCACGCGCTTGATGTCGATCACGCGCTCGTCGAGTTCTTCGCGTTCTTCGTGGTCGTTCCGATCCCGTTCGCGTTCACGCCGATCCCGGCGTGACTTTTCTTTGTCATCGCCGCCTTCGGGATTGCCACCACCACGGCGGCGTTTCTTCTCATTTTCTGGCATGTTCCACCCGCCTTAAAATTCCAGGCCGCCTTCGCGGGCGCCTTCAGCGAGCGCGGCCACGCGGCCATGATATTGATACCCACCCCGGTCGAAGACGACAGTCGTAATGCCCGCTTCTTTGGCGCGCTGCGCTAGAGCCTGGCCGACAATCTTAGCCGCTTCCGACTTCTTTTTTCCCTCGACCTGTTTGGCGATTTCCCGATCAATGGTCGAGGCCGAAACCAGCGTTTTTCCCGTGACATCATCGATGACCTGAGCGTAGATGTTGCTCAGGCTGCGGAAGACATTCAGGCGCGGCCGCTGCGCCGTGCCGGTCACGCGCGCGCGGACCCGGCGGTGACGCCGTTCGCGCGACGCCTGCTTCTTTTCTGTAAACGTTGCCATCTCTCGATCTCCAGTGCTCAGCTCCAAGTGCCGCTGTCCATGGACTCGACCCGGCGCTCGGTACGCAGTCCTTACTTCGTCTTGCCGGCCTTACCAGCCTTGCGGCGGATGACCTCGTCGCTGTAGCGGACGCCCTTGCCCAGGTAGGGCTCCGGCGGGCGCAGTTCACGAATATCGGAGGCCACCTGGCCGACCAACTGCTTGTCCACGCCATCGATGTGGATCAGGGTGCCCTTTTCTTCCGCAGCGAAGCTGATGCCCTGAGGCGGCTTGATGACGATTTCGTGAGAGTAACCCAGCTTCATCACCAGGTCTTTGCCCCGCACATCGCCGTTGTAACCCACCCCCTCGATCTTGAGAGTCTTGCGGAATCCCGTGGTCACGCCATGGACATTGTTCGCCAGCAGAGCCCGCGTCAGGCCGTGGAGAGCACGGTGCTGGCGGGCATCGCTGGGACGTTCGACCACCAGTTGGCCTTCTTCCTGGCGAACCTTGATTTCCGGGTGAACGGTCATTTTCAGTTCACCCTTCGGCCCCTTGACGGTCACATCCTGACCATCGATGCTGACGGTCACTTTGGCCGGTACGGGAATTGGTTTCTTACCGATACGCGACATCGCTCTCTCTCCCTTACCACACGTAGCACAGCACTTCACCGCCGACGCCCTGTCGGCGAGCTTGCTGCGCGGTCATCACCCCCTTGG
>CAZKXW010000146.1:0-6149 GCA_964556745.1 uncultured Anaerolineaceae bacterium | reverse complement strand
AGAGCAACGGCCTCCAAATCCGTAGGTTCCGGGTTCGATTCCTGGCTCCCCTGCTTTGTCACCACAGGACACCGTCGATCTGGCGGTGTCTTGCATATCGGGGCTTGACCAGTCAGCCGCCAAGGCGGTGAGATAAAGACCTTTATCGAGGTTGAGGAGTGAATCAGAATGCCAGCCGAAGACACTTTGGAAAACAAGCGGAAGCGCCGCCGGGAACTTCGGCGTCAGCAGGCTGAACCGACCGCCGTCGAATCGGTGGAAGAGGTCGAGTCCCTGGACGAAGAGACCGAGTCGGAGGGCGAAGAACGTGGTCTGACGGCCAGCAAAGGCCGCGCGACTCCTGGCCGCCGCACGCAGGAAGTGGAAGTGGCCAAAGGTGAAGGCAACTTCATCACGCGGCGCTTCCGGGGAGTGGTGGAGTATTGGGAAGGCGTCCGCGACGAAGCCCGCAAGGTGGTTTGGCCGACGCGCGAAGAAACACGCCGCCTGACGGCCATCGTGCTGACCGTGACGATCACTGCTTCGGTGGTGTTGGGCGCGATCAGCCTGGGCTTCAGCGGGATGATCGCGGCGGGACTGAATTCGCCGCTGCTGGTCTTTGGCGGGTTGTTCGGGCTGGCGGTGATCGCCTTCATTGTGTATCTGCGCTCTGCGAACCGCCGGACGAGCGGTTTCTGACGCGGCGGGCAGAGTCCATCACAGGCACGCTGCGCTGCCTTATCAGCGCATCATAAGGATTCACGATCTATGTTTGATGATTCGGATGAGCGCGACGATCAGGATTACGATCCAGATCCCGTTTATCTAGACCCCAAAGCAAAGCTGACCAACGATGCGCCGCCGGATGAAGACGACAATCTGCCGTCGATTCTGGACGAGCCGGGCATTAAAGCGGACAGTGAGAAGCAGTGGTACGTGATTCACTGCTATTCGGGGTACGAGAACAAGGTGCGTCACTCGATTGAGCAGCGCATCGAAACGATGGGGATGCGCGACAAGATTTTCGATGTGGTTGTCCCCACAGAGGAAGAAATCGAGGTCAAGGAAGGCAAGCGCCGGACAGTCGAGCGGCGGGTCTTCCCCGGCTATATCCTGGTGCAGATGAAGATGGACGAAGACTCGTGGTATGTCGTCCGCAATACGCCAGGCGTGACGGGTTTCGTCGGGATGGGCAATGAGCCAACGCCGCTGCGGACTGAAGAGGTCAAGGCGATCTTCGACCGGATGGAATCGACGACGCCGGTGGTGAAGGTCAGCTACAAGGTTGGCCAGAAAGTGCGCATCATTGACGGGCCGTTCAACGATTTCATTGGGACGGTGGCGGCCATCGACCAGGACAAATCCAAAGTGCGCGTCATGGTGAATTTCTTCGGGCGCGATACGCCGGTCGAGCTTGACTTCCTGGAAGTCGAAAAGGTCTGATTTCCCCACAGCGCGTGAGGGTTCCGCTTGAAATCCTCACGCGCTGAAACGATACGCTATTCTTCACCCCCCATTCGCCGCTGGGCGCTGAGCCACTCGAGCGGGCAGCGCCGCTGTTGCGTAAGCTGCCCCACGATTATCTCTGCTTGTGGCCGCGCTTCTCCAATCCCCTTGAAACTGCCGGAGCATGAAACTTCGCGGCGGAGGGGCAGGCTTGCCTGGGGGAAAACCCTGCCCGAGAAGTTCATGTCACGCTAGAGAACAGAGAAACTCAGACCAGCGCCTCGGCATGAGCCAGCGGCAGCTTGAAGGTCTCGGCCACGGCGGGATGGGTGATCGTGCCGTGGTAGACATTCAGCCCCTTTGCCAGGCCGGGATCGCTCCGCAGCGCCTCATGCAGCCCCTGGTCGGCAACGCGCAGGATGTAGCGCAGCGTGGCGTTCGCCAGGCCGAAGCTGGAGGTACGCGGAACCGCACCGGGCATATTGGCGACGCCGTAGTGCAGCACGCCATCCACGAAGTAGGTCGGATCGCTGTGGGTGGTCGGGCGGGTGGTCTCGACGCAGCCGCCCTGATCGACGGCCACATCGACGATGACGCTGTTGCGCGGCATGGTCGGCAGCATCGCGCGGGTGACTAACCGCGGGGCGCGAGCGCCGGTAATCAGCACCGCGCCGATCACCGCGTCGGCGGTGGAGATGGCTTCGGCGATGTTGGTTTCGTTGGAGGCCAGGGTCATGAGACGGCCGCTCATGACTTCATCGAGGTAGCGGAGGCGTTCCATGTTTACGTCGAGCAGCGTGACCCGCGCTCCGAGGCCGAGCGCCATCTGCGCGGCATGAGTCCCGACTGTGCCCGCGCCGAGGATGACGACGTGGGCGGGGTTAACACCGGGGATGCCACCCATGAGGATGCCACGCCCGCCTTCCTGTCGTTCGAGGTAGTGGGCGGCAATCTGGGTGGACATGCGGCCGGCGACTTCGCTCATCGGCTGCAAGAGAGGGAGATGGCCGTTACGGTCTTCGACGGTCTCGTAGGCCAGTCCGATCACACCGCTTTCGAGGAGGGCATGGGTCAGTTTCTCGCTGGCGGCCAGGTGGAGATAGGTGAAGAGCACCAGATCATCGCGCAGGAAGCCATATTCCTGCGGCTGGGGTTCTTTGACTTTGAGGATCATCTCGGCGCGCGTCCAGACCTCTTCCACCTGATGGATGATGGTCGCGCCGGCCTTGACGTATTCATCATCGGTAAAGCCGCTGCCTTCGCCGGCGCGGCTTTCGACCAACACCTGATGATGATGGCGGACCAGTTCCCGGACGCCGTTGGGGGGAAGCGCGACGCGGTACTCGTTGTCTTTAGTTTCTTTGGGGATGCCAATAATCATGCTGAGTATCCTTTTGCAGCCATGCTCAACGCTGTTTTTATTGTACACAGTGCTGGAAGAAAGTCGATAGAGTTGGTACAGAGTGTCCAAAGGCGCGTTCAGTCTGGCGGGTTCAGCGGCGCTCAGGGAATTCCGACGCGGTTCCAATAGAAGGCGGCTATGCTGGCAGGACATTGAATAAAGATCGTGAGTTCGCTATGAATGATCTGTGCGTCCTGATCGTTGCCGAAAACCCGCTCGCCCGGATGGGACTGGCCGCGCTGCTGGCCGGGCAGTCGGCGCTGGAAGTAGTGGGGCAGACCAGCGGCTCCGACCTCCAGGATGAACTGGAAACGCTCGAACCCGATGTGATCGTCTGGGACTGGGGGTGGGACGAAGCCCCGCGGCTCCCCGGTTCAGTTCCGGTGGTGGCGCTGCTCAAGGAGGCCGATCAAGCTGGGGAAGCCTGGGCCGCCGGGGCACGCGGCCTGCTGCTGGGGAGCACCGAGCCGGATACGCTGGTGGCGGCGGTGAACGCGGCGGCACAGGGGCTGGCCGTCATGGAGCCGGGACTGGCGCGGGCGACGGCTCAGCCGGAAACGGATGGAGCCGAGGCCGACATCGAGCCGCTCACCCCCCGGGAGCGGGAAGTTCTGCAACTGCTGGCCGAGGGGCTGCCCAACAAGGCCATCGCTGCCCGGCTGACCATCACCGACCATACGGTTAAGTTCCACGTCAACGCGATTATGGGCAAGCTGGGGGTGCAGAGCCGCACCGAGGCGGTTGTCCGCGCGACCCGGTTGGGGTTGATTATTCTGTAGCGGGTGGAGGTTGTGTTAGAGAGATACTGGTCTGCTCGCAGTTTTTCGGAGCACCAACTGCTCCGGCAGCGCGGCTGACCGGACGGGCATAGTCAATTTTGACTGGGTTTTCCCATCAGCATGGATGGCCGAGTTTGCGGAGGGCTTCGCGCGCCGCCTGGCGTACCTGCCAGTTTCCACCCTCTAATGCCAGGATGAGCGGCTTGACGGCCCGCACATCGCCCAAATCGCCCAGCGCCTCGGCTGCTGCATATGGAACCCAGGTATCCTCGTCATCGATCAGTGCCAGCAGCGGCTCGACAGCCCGCGAATCGCGGATCCACCCCAGCGCCGCCGCCGCTTGCATACGCACTTCCGGTTCACTGTCCTTCAGCGCATCGACGAGCGGTTCCACCGACTCCGCGTCGCGGATCCACCCCAACGCGAAGGCCGCCTGGACGCGCACTTCCGTGTCTTCATCGAGCAGAGTTTCACGCAGCGCAGGAACCGCGCGGGGATTCCGCAGCCAGCCGAGCGCCGCCGCCGCTCCCGCGCGGGTCTGGGGGCTGGCGCTGTACAGCGCTTCAATGAGCGGATCAACTGCGCGTTCCCCGAACTTCTCCAGCGCCACGGTCGCATCGTAGCGCACTTTGGCATCCGGGTCTCTCAGCGCGGCCAGCAGATTGGGAATGGCACGGGGATCGCCAAGCTGTCCCAACGCCCAGGCTGCATAGCGGCGCGTCTTCGGACTGGAGTCCGTCAGGGCCACCAGCAGCGGTTCGACGGCGCGCAGATCGCCAATCGACCACAGCACCCAGATTACCTTCTGCCGCACGGTCGAGGGCGCGTCCCCCAGTGTGCCAATCAGGTTCTCGACTGCCGGCTTGCCGATCCCAGCCAGCGCGAACGCCGCCAGCACCTGAGTCTGCTCGCCGCCTTCACGCATTGCCGCCAGCAGCGCCCCCACTGCCGGCTGCCCCATCTGGCCGAGTTCCCAGGCAGCCTGCATCCGCATCCGCGCATCGCTGGTTGTGCACAGTTGGTGGCGCAGGTGTTCGATCGCTTCCGGGGTGGTCATGAGTGCCTCTGCGCTGCGCCGGACAGGAATACGGGGATCGGGATGGGACGATCCTCTTTCCGGGCGATCATCCAGCCCCATCCAAAATGCCCGCCGGAACCATGAAACCGAATGCCTATCCGGTTCATTGTGCGTATCTGTCATAGCGGTTTGCCCTGCCGACTCGCCCACACCCACGATCAACCTCATCGTAGACAGAGTCGCGGCTGCGAGTCACCCCCTCAGATCAGGGGGATTATCGCTTTCATCAAACCAGGTCTGCTCTGCTTATGAAAAAACTGGTTAGATCGAGCCTAACGCTCCTCACCCCCCAACCCTCTCTCCATGCCATGGAGAGGGGGCGTCGAGCGCAGTGAGACGGGGGTGAGGATGATCGATCAGGCGCATTCGATTTGGTTTGTCCATTAGGATAATCACAGACTTGGCCTTCGCCTATCCCACAATGGTCAGGAGCTTGAGGATGGCGAACAGGCCGAAGGCGACATGCGTCAGTGCGGCCGCGCGGGTCGATCTGGTGTAGACGCGCACGCTGCTGTAGATCAGCGCTGCGATGAACGGGACACCCAAGCTGTACCAGATGCCGGGAAAACCCTGGATCGGCGCGGGATACATGAGCAGGTGAAAGAGGCCATACAGCGCCGCTGTCGCCAGAAATCCCGGCCACGGGCCGAGCCACTGGCGCAGCGACGGCAGCAGCATCCCCTGGAACAGCATCGCCTCGGCGAAGGGCTGGAACAGCGCCATATACAGGATCGCGACGATCAGGGCGGCTGGCGCAATGGGGCGCGGGCCGAAATACAGCACCATCAACTCGGCTTCGGGCAGGAACGAGTCTGTTACCCCGCGGGTGATGATGTCCAGCGTGACCGCCAGCCCAATGCCGATCAGCAGCAGGAAGAAGATATTTGGTTCCGTCGCGTTGCGGCCCTGCCACAGCGCAGATAGGGAAGATGGTTCTCGGCGGGTGAATAGGATGAAGCCGATTGTCAGCAGGGCGGCCAGTGTCCAGCCGATCAACAGGTTGTAATACAAGTCGGCAAACAGAACGGCGGCCAGCGTCGAACCCAGGATGACCGTCGCGACCGCCGCGAGCAGCGTCGTCAGCGCGTTGGCGAGTGTCCATGGTGGGGCGGGATCGACCGAGGCGATCTGGGAAAACAGGCGTTGGAACATCATGATCCTCTCTTGAGGCAGATCATTGTATCCCAGCGCTGCCGGCATGACGATGCCTTCTCAGTCCGCGCTCATGTGGGCTGCGCAGCACGGTTTGCTTCAAGCGGCAATTGCTTGTCATAACCGGGATTAGCAGGATACACTAGTACTGAAGTCCTATATAGCGCACCAGGACCATCGGCTATGCCGTACATCTTCGTCAGTTACAGTACTGAGAACAAACACTATGTCGAGAGTCTTGTTGGCAGACTGCGACAAGAGGGCATCGAGGTTTGGATCGACGAACGCAGTATTCACAAAGGTGAAGACTGGG
>CAZKXW010000145.1:0-6199 GCA_964556745.1 uncultured Anaerolineaceae bacterium | reverse complement strand
CGCCTCCACCACGCTTGAGCAGACCAGACAAGCCGATGAGTTCAAGGAGACCGCCCCAGAGCGAGCGCAGGGCATTACTGAAGCGAAAGAGATCGCGGATCGCTTCGCTGCCGCGCATAGCGGCCGCGCCGAAGTGATCGCTGATTTCGGCATCGATCTCGCGGACGATCTTTTGCTGCTCGCGCTTCTGGGCCTGAAGCTGCTGCTCGATGTTCGCGGAGATACCCTGGTACTGGTCAAGGGCGGCCTGGTTGAGGCGGACAGCATCCAAGGCGGCCTGGGTAACGTTGCGGGTAATCTGAAGCGGGGTCTGGAGCTTTTGGCGGAGGCGCTCGACATCATTCAACTGGTCATCGACGTATTCTTCAATGCGGCTGAGTCCGCTGGCTTTCCAGCCAAGTTTATCCAGCTCGCCGTGCTGCCGGGCCGCCAGTCCTTCCCGCGCGGAGACCAACCAGACATCCGGGCGGAAGCCGAGATGAGTCTGGCTCTGCTCGATGACGTACTCGCGGACGGTTTCGGCTTCTTCGCCGGTGAGGAGGTCGGTCTGGTTGATGACCAGGATGACCTTCTTGCCGTACTCGCGGAGGGTTTGGAGGTATTCCAGGTTGCGGGCGGTCATGGCCTGGGTCGCCAGCATGACCAACAAGACGACATCGCTGCGATGCAGGAACTTCCGGGTAATTTCTTCGTGACGCTGGAAAATGGATTCAAGTCCGGGCGTATCGACCAAGCTGACTTTCTGAAGCAGCGGCGAGGGATAGAGGAGTGTATCGACTTCGGCGCCAGAGGTCATGCGCTGGGGCTGGTCGCCATAGCGGAGGATGGTAATGCGATCAGTGGTGGGAACTGGGCCGATAGGCAGCAGCTCAGTTTCGCCGAGGAGAGCGTTGAGAATACTGGATTTGCCAGAACTGAACGGCCCAACCAGGACGATCAGGAAGGGGTGATCGGCATGAAAGAGGGCGTCGCGCGTCTGGTTGATGCGGTCTTCGCCGAGGTTATCGACCTTGGGCAGCACTTCCAAGAGGCTGCTGATTAGTTCATACTGGCGGCGGCGAATGTTCTCGTATTCGGTCGCCAATTTAGTTTCGACATTTGCCAATGCCAACTTAGTCCACCCTACCCCCCGCATGAGCCAGCCACGGGAATATTTGCTATACTGTGGTCGGCAAGAGCATATCGCGCCCAAGAGACGCCGACAACACTATAGCACAACCTACTCCGAAAGAAATAGGACGACCTGTCCAGGCTGCTGAAAGATGGATGGCGTGACTCGCAACACCCGCCAGGCCCTGGCACAAAAAACCCAAGAACTTGAACTGGTGCAGAAGCTCGACCAGATTCGGGATCGCCTGAACGAGGATGGCGAACCGCAGGAGATGTTTGAGAGCTTCGTGCAGATGCTTACAGAAGCGTTCCAGGCTGAAGCCTGCGCGATTCTGATTCTGGACGAGACGAGCATGGATACAGAACTGCTGGCCTGCCGGGGAATGCCGGCAGGTGTGGCGGAGACGCTGTGCCGGACGGCGCTGGAGAACACCGAGATTCAGGCCATACCGGACTCACCGTGGGCACACGCCGTGGGAATACCGATTGTGCTGCATGACTATGCGATGGGTGCTTGTGTGCTGACACGGCAGGGGGAAGCGTTCAGCGAGGCGGAACGTGAACGGCTGGCACTGGTGGAAAGCCAACTGGACTCGGCAGTGATTCAAGCGCGGGCGATCTGGAAGCTGAGCCAGCGCAACCGCGAACTGGAAGCGATCTACACCATCGACCGACTGCGGGACCGAACGTCCAGTGAGCGGGAACTGATCAGCGGGTTCACCGGAGTGCTGCTGTCGTACTTCCAGGCGGAACTATGCGTGATCGCGCTGACGCAGGTCGATTCGAGCGATGTCCTCGTAAGAGGACTGGTTGATAAAGTGGATATCTCCGGCGCGGCGCTGGATGAGATCAAGAAGCAGAGCCGCCAGATCAGCATCCCACAGGTGATTCCATCCCCGACCGACATGCCCGATCTGGTGCTTCTGGCTGCGCCATTCGTAGTGGCAGGAGCGCGGCTCGGCGCAGCGGTGGCAGGACGACGCAAACCATTCACGCTGGGCGATCACCGGCTGATGAACGCGATGATGACTCAGATGGACTCGGCGGTGGTGCATTCGCGGATCGTAGCGCAGCTTTCCCAGCGGAAAAAAGAACTGGAAATCATCTACAAGATCGACCGCATCCGAGACCGGGAGAAGGACCTGGATGTCATGCTCCAGGCGGTGCTGGTGGAACTCACTCAGGCCGTCCCCAGCGAGATCGGGTTTATCGCGCTCTATAACGAAGGGCAGGAACAGGAACTCGATATCCGCGCACTGACGAATGAAAGTGGTATGGACCAAGCCCATTTTCTGGATGTGATCCAGCGAATTTCGAGGCTGGCGCTCCAAAACGGTGGGGTGGTGTTCGCGAATGAGCAAAGCGGCTCGATCCATTCGCACCTGGCGATTCCGCTGATCCTGAACGACCGGGTGATCGGCGTATTCGGATTAATCAATAGTCTAGGTTCCAGGGGCTTCGACAGCGATGACCGGAGTATGCTCCAGGCGATCACGAGTCAGGTGGACACGGCCATTTTCGAGCGGCTGGAACAGCGGCGGATGCGGGCGATCCTGAGCCGGTCGGTCGATCCAAAAGTGGTGGAGCACCTGCTCAGCCGGGCGAACCTGAACATCCTGTCTGGCGAGCGGGTGAATCTCTCAGTACTGTTTGCCGACCTGAGAGGATCGACGGAATGGGCGGAACGGACGCCACCAGAAGAATTCGTCTCCACGCTGAACACATTCCTGGGGCGGATGACCGATATCATCTTTGAACATGGGGGGACGCTGGACAAATTCGTTGGCGATCAGGTGATCGGGCTGTTCGGGACGCCAGTACACCAGGAAGATCATGCCTACCGCGCGGCGGCGGCGGCGGCGCAGATGCGGGCGGCGCACCTGGAACTGCAGGCAAAGCTCAGCGACCAAGGGCGGGAACTGCCACCGCTGAGCATCGGGATCAGCAGTGGAGAAGCGATTGCCGGGGAAATCGGCCACCGCATCCGAAGCGAATTCACAGCATTGGGTCGGATGGTCAACCTGGGATCACGGCTGTGCAGCGCGGCGGAAGCCGACCAAATCCTGCTGAGCGAAATCACATTCACGATGACTGAGCGGCTGATCGAGGCTAATCCACTGGGGCTGCACACCTTCAAGGGGATCCATACCCCATGCGCCGTGTACGAACTGATCGCGGTGCGGCGCTAAGACAGAAGTTCTGACCATATGCTGAACGAATCGATTCGCTACCAGAATGATGCGCTGTACATCGACGCGGTTCCGGTCACGGATATCACCGCGCAAGTGGGCACGCCCGCCTACGTGTACAGCCTGCCGAGAGCGATCGCCAACCTGGGACGGGTGAGGCAGGCCTTCGAGTCGATCCAGCCTGAGATTCACTTCAGCGTCAAGGCAAACGGCTGTCTGAGCGTTCTGCGAGGGCTGGTGGAAGCCGGGGCCGGCATGGATGTCGTCAGCGGCGGGGAAATTTTCCGGGCGCTGGCGGCAGGAGCACAGGCCGATCAGATTGTGTTCGCAGGAGTCGGCAAGACTCCGAACGAACTGGCCTACGCGCTGCGACAGGGCGTGGGGTGGATCAACATCGAGAACGTGGCGGAACTGCACCTGATCGACTCGATCTGCGGGCAGCTTGAACGGCCGCCAATACGAGTAGCGCTGCGGCTTAACCCCGATGTCGAAGCAGCCACGCACCGGCATATTGCCACCGGCCATAGAGGGGCCAAGTTCGGGCTGTCCATCGATACTGTGCGGGGCATCCTAGCCGATCAAAAACGCTATCGGCATGTACGGATCGAAGGGCTGCATGTTCATATCGGCAGCCAGCTTCACGACACGGAGGCCACGCGGCGAGCTATCGAGACGGCGCTGGAACTGGCCGCGCCCTATCCCCAGATCGACACGCTGAATGTGGGTGGCGGGCTGCCCGTGGCTTATGGGCCAGATGAGGCCGTCCCCACCTGGGAGGAATTCGGCGGGATGGTGGCGGCGCTGGTGGCGGGGTACAAGGTGATTTTGGAGCCAGGGCGCTCGATCATCGCCGACGCGGGGATGCTGGTCACTTCGGTGTTGTATAGCAAGCAGCAAGGCAGCGAGAATCTGCTGATCGTGGATGCGAGCATGTCGGAATTGATTCGTCCGGCACTCTACGAGGCGCACCACGCGATTGTCCCGGCGCGGAAAGCCCGCTCAGACATACTGCATTACGCGGTGGTGGGACCGGTGTGCGAGAGCAGTGATGTATTGGGGCGGGATGTACTGCTGCCGAAGATGGAGGCTGGAGAACTACTGGCTGTATTGACTGCCGGGGCGTATGGCATGGTGATGGCGAGCAATTATAACCAGCGGCCACGCCCGCCGGAGGTGGTGGTTGAGGCGAGCGGTCGCGAGTGGCACATCGCACGGCGGCGCGAAAGCTGGGAAGACCTGATCCGCAATGAAATCGGTTGGGAGGCATAAATACGAAACTCCCCGATTGGGGAGTTTCTACGATGGTGATAGGTAGACTCGAACTACCGACCTCGAGATTATGAGTCCCGCGCTCTAGCCGGCTGAGCTATATCACCAACCAGTAGCGGGGGTAGGACTCGAACCTACGACCTCCGGGTTATGAGCCCGACGAGCTTCCACTGCTCTACCCCGCATCGTGGAGATCATAGTAGCAGTCGCATCTGGGCGTGTCAATGGTTGAATGCAAACTCACCGATCTCTCAGGCGTCGTTCTGATCGATGGCGGCCTGGGTGACGGCGTTAATCTGATCAAGCGTCGCGCCGCGCGATTTGTCTAAACGGGTCATGCGCTTCTGGAACTGCATCATGGCATAGCCCACGAAATCCTCGAGCTTGAGGCCGAAGGGCACAGGGTCGTAGCGTTCAAAGATTTCGTTGATGATCGCGACGGCCTGCATCAGCAGCGTGTTCATGGTGGCTTCGGCCACATCCCAGAGGGAATCGTCGAGGGCGATCAGGCGCGAAATCAGGTAGATTCCATAGGCGATGTGGCGGGACTCGTCCTGCTTGAGCAGATCAATACCGTGGGTCGTGCCAGGCATGAGGTTGTTATTCCGCAGCATGGTGTAGTAGGCATGGTAGCCCGTCTCGGCCAGGATGCCCTCGACGATCATGTTGTAGGTGATAGAGGCCTGAATCTGGGCGGCAGGGGACGCATCGGTCAAGAGACGATCTAACGCGGCGGGAAGCGCCTGGTAGAAGAGCGCTTGATAGTTGGCAGTGTGAAAGCGGCCCAGGTCACCGGGACAGCCGGTGACTTCATCGAGGAAGCGGCGGAAGAAATCGGTGTGTTTGGCTTCTTCCCAAAGAAAGGTGGTCAGGTACATCTCTTCTTCGATGCGGCCTTCACGGGCGACCGTCATGATGAGCGGGAGCAAATCCAGGGTGACGGCTTCTTCTCCTGCCTGGAAGAGCGAGGTCAGGTGGAGGATGACCTCCTTCTCTTGGGGCTGAAGGCGCAGCCAATCGGCGGCGTCCTGAGTGAGGTCAATGTCGGTAGGGTTCCAGATGCCATAGCGTTTGGCCTTCTCGAAGAGCTTCATGGGCGGAGCATCGCGGCGGAGGCCGCGGCTAGTTGTAGCAAAATGAGCGTGGCTGGCAGTCAACATGGGAATCTCTCCTCAAAACCGTTTGATTCCAGCATAGCACAAGCGCCTGATTCCAGCGCGAAAAAGAGTCATTTCGGGGGAAGCGGGGCTAGAGATCAGGCAGGGAACAGGCTATAATGGCTGACCCCATCCGAACTGACGTTCTGAAAGGTGAGTCCCTGGTATGCCTCCTTTCCAACTCGTCTCGGAGTTCCAACCGACAGGCGACCAACCGACCGCCATCGCCGAACTGGTCGATGGGTTAGCCAGCGGGTACATGCACCAAACGCTGCTGGGCGCGACCGGAACGGGCAAGACGTTCACCATCGCTCAGGTCGTCCAGCAGGTGCAGCGCCCCACCCTAGTGCTGGCGCATAATAAGACACTGGCGGCGCAGCTTTACGCCGAGTTCAAGGAGTTCTTCCCGAAGAACTCGGTCGAATACTTCGTCAGCTACTACGACTACTACCAACCAGAAGCGTATGTCCCCCG
>CAZKXW010000144.1:0-6626 GCA_964556745.1 uncultured Anaerolineaceae bacterium | reverse complement strand
CAGCCCCAGCCCGAACGAGGCCACCATCGCCACCAGACCGCCCAGCGCCATGAAGCGCAGCAGCCGCGCCGTGGCTTGATTGACTGTCTCCAGCGAGGCCGCGATCTGTATCCACCCCGTGGCGTGCCCCTGACCGTTCATGCGGAACGACGCCGTCAGGACGCGCACCTCGGTATTGTTGATCTGAACGTTGTCGTAATGGGGAACGTCCGAGCCAATCGCTTTGCTGTCGAGCGGGTCAGCATAGGCCGTCAGATTGTTCGACGCCGCTTCCAGCTTGAAGGTCCCATTCGGCTGCATCGACCACACCTGCACCATCACGCCCGATGCCCGGAACACATCCAGTTCCGGCAATCCAATACCGACCTGAGTCGGCGCGCCGAATTCCCCGATCAGCAGGGCGCGGCTGTTGGCTGTCACCTGCTTGTGCGTTTCCTCTAGTGTGCTGTCCACCGCTTCGATCCAGGTGGAACGGATGACCGAGAAAACCCCTGCCCCAAAAGCGACGATGACAATGCCCAACAGCCCCGAATAGAGCAGGATGAGCTTTTTCCGCAGCGTCATGTGAAGTTGCCGATACGACTACTCTTCCTCACGCAGCACATAGCCCACGCCGCGCACGGTGTGGATCAGGCGGGTCGCTTCATCGGTTTCGGTCTTCTGGCGCAGATAGCGTACATAAACCTCGATGATGTTGCTCTCGCCCCCAAAGTCATAGCCCCATACCCGATCAAAGATCACATCCCGCGTCAGAACCTGCCGCGGATTCCGCATGAACAGTTCCAGTAGCTCGTACTCTTTGGCCGTCAGGTCGATTGGCCGCTCGCCGCGATAAGCCCGGTGCGTTCCGGTATCCAGCGTCAGATCCGCAAACCGCAGGATTTCCGGGCGCGAAGCCGGCACGGATCGCCGGAAGAGCGCCCGCACCCGCGCCATCAGCTCATCGACCGAGAAGGGTTTGACCAGATAATCATCCGCCCCCGCGTCCAGCCCGGCGACCCGATCTTTGATGTCGTCCTTTGCCGTCAGCATCAGGATAGGCACATCGCTGGCCGCCCGGAGCCGCTTGCAGACTTCCAGACCATCCAAACCCGGCAGCATCCAGTCCAGCACCACCAGATCGGGTGGGTTGTCTCGCGCGATCATCAACCCAGTGTGACCATCGCGCGCAACACTGACTCGATAACCTTCATAGATCAGGCCGCGCTCGATGAACTGCGCGATGCGCGCCTCATCTTCAATGACCAGTACTCGTTCCGATGGCACGCCGCCACCTCCTTGGGAGATTGAATGCTACAGCGTGCGGCAGTCGTCTCAATCCGGGCGGCTGTCCCGACGCGCAGACAGGTACAACAAAGGATATTCTCACGTCCGAAAAGGATGGTACACACCTTTCTTTAATGGAGAATTAGCGTTGAAGTACCCACTCGATGAGCGAAATCCCTGGCGGTTCGCGGATGACCACCTGTCGCCCGCTGCGCATTTCCCGCAGAGTCAGCGCCCCGCCGCGGCTGGTGTACCCCGCCAGATACGCCCCATCCGGTGACAGCAGCGGATCGACCATGAAGCCCCCATCGCCGATCCGCGCGAATTCGCCCGTCGTGATGCGCAGGTCGGCCAGCGTGAGCTGCTGCGGCCCCGGCTGAGTGCTGCTCAGCACCAGCCCGACCCGCGCCGCGCTGTAATCCCGCAGGTCGAGCAGCGCCAGCGGCAGCGTCCCCAACGTGGTGATCTGGCCGAAGTTGACCGGATCGTAGCGCAGCAGGCGGTCGCCGCTCTGCGCCAGCAGATCGCCGCTGCGGAGCCACCAGGTGCGCTCCGCCGCCCCCAGTTCTACCGCCTCGTTCGTAGCCAGGTCTATCCAGACCACCCCACTCGTCCCATCCGGGGCGCTCCGCCGGGCGCTCAGCGCATTCACATTCAGCGCGAACTGCGGTGAATCGAAGATAGCTGTCTCCGCGTTGTTGACCAGAAGTTGCATCGGTTCGCCCCCCCTCGTCGGCACGATGAACACCCCACCCTCATCCCCATCCAGCGCGTAAGCGATGCGCTGCCCGTCAGGGCTGAACACGACGCCGCTGAAAACTCCCGCCCTTTCCACCAGCGTCGATACCCGTGCCGGATCATCCACCGGCTGGACGTGGAGCGCCCCGCCGCTCACGTAGGCCAGCGCCGCGCCATTCGGCGAAACCGCGTAGTCCGTGATGTCGGCCTCGGCCGCCGTGAGCGAGACCGCGATGCCTCCATCCCGTGGCAGCCGCCAGATTTGGCGCACCTCGGTCGCGTCAGCGCTGACAAAGGTCAGGTCAGCCGTCATCTCCAGGCCGGAGACGATCTCCAGCGGCGGCGGTCCCCAGGCGTAGCCGACCACATCCGTGATCGGCAGGGCGAACCCCTGGCCGCTTTCTGGAATCAGCAGCGCCAGCACGCCGCCGCGCAGCGCCAGCGCCAATCGAGCCCCTGGCGCCCAGCGCACCCCATCCAGTTCGAGAGGTGGCGCGAAGCCGCGTTCCAGTTTGGAACCCCCCGGCGGCAGGCTGACCAACTGCCCAGAACCCTCCGGGACGGTTTCATCGCCTTTCTGTCGCTCGAAGACCACTAGCGTGCCATCGGGGCGCAGCGCAGGCAGCGCATAGACCGCCGTGTCATCCAGCAAAACCATTTGGCTGTTCGCCTGGGCCAGATTCATCTGGATCAGGCCGCCTTCCGCCGGGGCGAAAATCACCTCAGTGGGGTTGATCCACGCCAGCCCCACCGACGACGGAATCGCGCTCGTCAGCTTCAGGGCCAAGCCATCGCGCCGGTAAAACCACCAGATATTGTTCTCGGCTTCAGCCGCCAGGAAATCCCCATTCGGTGACCACATCAGGCCCACAAACGGCCCTTCATACACATCCGTGAAAACCGCTTCAGGTTCGGTGTTGAAGCGGACCCGTGCCCCCTGCGAAGTCGTATACGCCAGCGCATCGCCCCGCGGCGACCACGTGATCGTCACGCCCTGGCCCCGCCTCGGCGGCAAATCCGCCCCCTGCTCCTGGAGTGCGATCGGTTGGCCGCCGTTCAGGTCGCTGAGGAATAACCCCGATTCCGTACGGTAGGCCAGCCATTGGCCGTCGGGGGCAACCCCAAAATCCACCACGTAGGCATCTGACGGAGTAACGACCGACAGCCCTTCCGCGCCCAGACCGATGCGCTGCACCTGACCCGCGTTGGACAGGACATACAGCGGCGTCGGCAGGTCAAGCCCGTCCTGCGCGGCTAGCCCGCCCGCCAGCAGGGCAATGCCCACGATCACAATTAGCCGTTTGAGCACTTGTAACCCAGCCATGTCCACCTGCGCTTTTCTGCCTCGCCGCGGCCTACTCCTCCCATTCATACAGGCGCATGAGCGATTACGCAAGCCTTCATCCGCGTTTCTCTTCTCTCAAAGTCCCTCGCGCTTTCCGCGCTCCTGTATCTTCTTTGTGCCTGCGCGAATCCGCCCTTGAGTGCTGCATCCACTAAATCGTCGAGAACAACAGCCGGCTGCGGGGGACGCCTCCGAAAGATTTTTCTTCCTTCTCCCGTCGGGAGAAGGAAGTAGGGGGATGAGGGCAGAACGTGCCAGATGAGCTGGTATCTCCGTGGTGGAATTCTTCTTCTCTCCGATTTTATGGCGCAAAAGTAGACAAAATGTCACCCTAACCGCCTCATTTTGTGCTATCGTGGTGTTAGTGGTAGCAACCTCCCTCTCCCAGCGGTACTCCGCGTTCGTGAGCGGGCCGGGGTGAGGGCCGCCCTCCCCGATGAGAAATGTGAGAAAATTGACCGATTCTCATTCTTATCATTCTTATCGTTTGGCATCCGGGATCACGTTCGAGGGGATATGGCGCAGAAATCACCGAATTGCAGCTGCAAGATGTGCACTAGGGCCGACCCGCCGGGTCGCCTCTCCCAGAATCAGTCACATAGGAATGCTTCCCTACAGGAGTATTCCCCCCTCTCTCCCAGCGGTACTCCGCGTTCGTGAGCGGGGGCCAGGGAGTAAGGGCGGTATCTCTGCGGCAGAGCCGCTATCGCTGCTGAACTTCTTACGTCTCGCTGCCCGCTTCTCACAAGTCCGGGTCGTTCTTGTGGATGTAACCGTAATCATTCTTGTTGGCTGAAAGGGGCTTGACCGTCCCGCTCCGCGCCCCCATCATCTCCCGGATCATGCGGAGTTCCTGCGTGGTCAGCTTGGGCGTATGGCTTGGCTGCTCGGCATTGACTGGCACCTGCTTGCCGAAAGCCTGATCGAAGGCGATCCACTGGAACTGCACATCCGCGATGTTGGAGACCAGCCGGTTCGGGTTGATCCCGTGCGGCAGGATGTCCTTTGCCCGGATCAGCACGATGCTCGCCGCAAGGAAACCGACGCCGATAAGCTGCGCGGGGGTCAGGCGGTCGCCGAGGACGAGGAACGCCAGCGTCAGCGCCACCCCGATTTCGGTCAGGGCCAGCACCGCCGTCTGCAGACTGCCGAAGAACTTGACGCCCGCGAACAGCGACAGCCGGGAGAGCGCCGTCGTGATTGCCAGCGCAAAGATCGGTGGCAGAGCGGACTGGATTGCCGCCGCGGTCAGCGGCGTACCCACCGCCCCCCAGACCATCGCCACCAGTACCCCCATGGTCGTTAACGTGTACAGAGTCACCGTCGGCGCCGGCATCTCATACAGGACGTACTGGCTCAGGATCACTGTCCCAGCGAACATCAGCGCGTTCGCCAGCATCAACCCGACTCCTAACCAGTTGATCGGCCCATCCCCGAACCCGGTGATGATGACCAGCGCGACCACCGCCAGTACCACCCGCACTATCATGCGCGTGTCCAGCTGCTCGCCGTTCAGATGCGATAGCAGCACCGCGAAAATCAGGTACATGCCGTTGAGAAGCTGCGCCTGCGATGCATCTAGCAAACCCAACCCGCCGTAATAGAAAATTGAGCCAATCCCGTTGACTGCGCCGATGACAACGCAGCCGAACAAGCCAGCCGGGTAGATGAAGATGTAGCGCCGCGCGAACAGCGCATAGAGAATCCACAGCAAAACGACCGCGATCACGGTTCGCCACGCAGCCACAGTGAACGAATCTGCCCCCGCATTAATGGCGAGCTTGCCGAAGATGGGAGCTACCCCTAGAAACAGCGGAGTCAAGAGACCCGCCAGCACCCCTTGTGGCCGAGATCGCATCCGTTGATATCCCCTGAATGATGACTGCGGAGTATAGCGCAAAGGCCCCTGCCAGCGCACCTTATGGAGAAGGCATCACCGAATCATCATGGGGACGACCCGGCGGGTCGCCCGTGCAGAAATCAGTCGCATTTGAATTCATTCCCCCATTACAATTTTCCTGGCCGCCGGTACGCCAGGTTAGCGGGCAGCGTCACCGTGAAGGTGCTGCCGGGGCAGCCCTCTGGGTCCAGGCCGGGACTTTCCACGCGGATGCTCCCACCGTGGGCTTCCGCCACTCCCTTGCACACCGCCAGCCCCAACCCCAGCCCGCCGCCGCGAAAAGCCGTCTTGCTGGTCGAGTGCAGCCGGGTATCGCCGGCCGTATGAAACCGCTCGAAGATGCGCTCCTGTTCATCCCGCGCCACGCCGATGCCTGTATCTCGCACGCGGATGTGGATCGTCTCCGCGTCGGCCTCGGCGCTGAAGAACACATCGCCACCATCCGGCGTGTACTTGATCGCGTTGGTCAGCAGGTTGCTGAACATCAGCTTGATGAGTTCGCTGTCCCCGCGCATCCGATCCGGCCAGGCCGCCCGCTCGAAATGGAGCCGCACCTGCCGCGTCTTGAGCGCCTCCTGCAGCCCATTGACCGCCTTCTCCGCGATCAGACCGGGGTCAATCGGCCCGATAGACAGGTCGATCTGGTTGGTCATGATCCGGCTGATAGTCAGAATTTCGTTGATGATGTCCTGCATCCGCTTGATCCCGTCATGCAGCCCCTGGATCATGGTGCGGGTCATCTCGTCGCTTTCGGTGATTCCCTTGATGGCCGGCAGATCCGCCAGCAGGCGGCTGTAGCCATGCACCAGCGTGAGTGGAGTCCGCAGTTCGTGCGCCGTCACCTGGATGAACGAGTCCTTCATCATATCCAGCCGCTTGAGCGCCAGGTTGCTCGTCTCCAGCTCGCGGATCTGCTGCTCCAGATGCGCCACCACCTCGCGGGTATAGCGCGTCTGCGCTTCGGAGAGCGCCGCTGGTTCGATGCTGTCGCTGCCCCCCTGAAGGTAGAACGCCACCTGATCGCTCAGCGCCTCGACATCAATCGGCTTCGTCATGTAGCCGGTGACTCCGGCGGCCATTGCCAGCGCCCGGTTTTCGCCGTACCCCATCGCCGTCAGCGCCACAATAGGCGTCCGCTCGAAACGCAGATCGCCGCGCAGCCGCGTGGTGATCTCCCGCCCACTCAGGTCGGGCAGGTTGATGTCCGTCAGGATCAGGTCCGGGCATTCGCGCCGAGCAATGTCGATGCCTTCCAGCCCGCGCTCGGCCACCAACACGCGGTAGCCAGCATGGCGCAGCGTCCGCTCGACCAGCGAGCGGCTGGCCGGGTCATCTTCAATGTAGAGGATCGTCTGTTGAAGGTCCGTCACGCCGACT
>CAZKXW010000143.1:0-6653 GCA_964556745.1 uncultured Anaerolineaceae bacterium | reverse complement strand
CGCGCCGGATTGCGCCGGTCAGTTCCAGATGAGCATTCATGTAGTCCACGGCACTCATCCGCGTTGGAATTCGGGGGGCCGCTTCCCACATTGTTTTGATTGTCCTCCATGCTTCAGAGGTTTCTAGCATCCGCCCGTATTCGGCATCAATCACATCGATTTGGGCGATGGCCTCGTCCACGGCCCGCGCTTCAGCGTCCAGTTCTGTCGTAAAACGTGAATCCGTCGCCAGCACATCCACTGTGAACGCCGCGTGTCGCTGCATATGCTGGAGCAAATTCAGCAGCGGCATGTTATAGATCAAACCGCTCTGTTCTTTGGCCGCGGAGTCGATATCCTCGTTGATCTTCGAAAGGAACTGGGTCATCACCAACAGCAGCAGAATCAGCATCAGCAGGCCAACCAGCATGAACTTCTGCGGGTACGTGAGCCTGTTCATTACCTGGACCGCGGGACTGAAGAGTTTCTTCAACGGTTTTCTCATCCTTGCCCAGCGCAAAAAACACCGCCGCATCCGCTGCGATGCCATCTTCGTTCATCATATAACGGAATCTTGCAGCACAACATTGATTTCACGCCTATTTTGTGAGGCGTGAACTTCTTGTCGCACAGCATAGCACCCACTCTGCCGTTTGCTAGATATAATGAAAGTTATCATCCGCTCACATCATCCCTTCCAGGAGCCGCACTCGTGAAAATCTTCGTCCCCGGCCGCATCTGCTTGCTCGGCGAACACTCCGATTGGGCCGGTGGCTACCGCCGCATCAACGCCGAAATCGAACGCGGCTATGCCATCATTGTCGGAACCAACCAGGGCATCTACGCTGATGTCCACCCGCACCCGAACGCCCTGGTCCTGTCTTCGACCACCCCCGATGGACAGCGCATCGGTCCCTACGAAATCCCTATGGAACCGAAGGCGCTCCTGGCCGAGGCTGAGAAGGGCGGCTTCTGGAGCTATATCGCCGGTGTCGCCTATCAAATTCTGACCCACTACCGCGTCCGCGGTCTGGTCATCGACAACTTCAAGACCGATATGCCTGTCAAGAAAGGGCTGTCCTCCAGCGCCGCCATCTGCGTCCTGACGGCCCGTGCCTTCAACCGCATCTATGACCTTAAGATGACAGTCCGCGGCGAAATGGAAATGGCTTACCAGGGTGAAATCCTCACCCCCTCCCGCTGCGGCCGCATGGATCAGGGCTGCGCCTTCGGAAACCGTCCCATCCTCATGACTTTCGATGGCGACCGCATCGATACCACCGAACTCCAGGTGCGTGATAACCTCTACTTCGTCATCGTCGATCTGATGGCGCAGAAGAACACCAAGAAAATCCTGGCCGATCTCAACAAATGCTTCCCTTTTGCCTCCAACGAAATCGAGGCGGGTGTCCAGCAGCTTCTGGGGCCGATCAACCGCCGCATCACTCACCAGGCGTTAGAGGCGCTGGAAGCCGCCGACGCCGAGCGCCTTGGCGCGCTCCTCGTCGAAGCCCAGGATTTCTTCAACCGTTATGCAGCGCCAGCCTGCCCGGAAGAACTCACCGCGCCCGTCCTCAACCGCGTCTTGAATTACGAGCCGCTCAGACCCCATATCTTTGGCGGCAAAGGCGTCGGCTCTCAAGGCGACGGCACAGCGCAGTTCATTGCACGCAGCGAAGCTGACCAGCAGGCTGTCGTCGAAATCATCGAGCGCGACCTGAAAATGCCCTGCCTCAAGCTGACGCTCTATGCCGGCGCCAAAGTCCGTAAGGCGGTCATCCCTGCCGCTGGATTCGGCACGCGCCTCTTCCCGGCCAGTAAAGCCACCAAGAAGGAACTCTTTCCTATCATTGACCGCGACGGTATCGCTAAGCCTGCCATTCTGCTGATCGTCGAGGAAGCCCTCAATGCCGGCATCGAAGAAGTCATCATCGTCGTCCAGGAAGGCGATCTACCCGCCTTCCAATCCTTTTTCAACGTTCAGGTGACGATTGAGAACTTCAACAAACTCTCCCCGCCGTTCCAGGAGTACGCTCGCCGCCTGCTCGAAATCGGCCAGCGCGTCCGTTTTGTCATCCAGCGCACGCAGGAAGGCTTAGGCCATGCCGTTTACGCCGCCCGCGAAGCCATCGGCGCGGAGCCGTTCCTGCTTATGCTCGGCGATCACATCTACCGTTCCGAAAGTGACCGCTCCTGTGCTCAGCAGTTAGTCGATGCCTTCAACAAGCACGGCATCAGCGTCGTCGGTATGCGCCAGACCCCGGAAAGCCAGTTGGCCCACTTCGGAACGCTCACCGGTTTCTGGGGCGAAGGTCGCGGTCTGCTCAACATCACCGAGTTTGCCGAAAAACCCACGGTGGAATACGCCCGCGCCAGTCTCCGCATCCCTGAACTGCCCGAAGAACAATACATGACCGTCTTCGGCCAGTACATCATCAAGCCGCAGATTTTCGATTACCTGGAAGAACACATCGAAAACAACGTCCGCGAGCGTGGCGAATTCCAGTTGACCTCCGCCCTTGACCGCCTGCGCCAGGAGGATGGTTTCCTCGGTCTGCTCATGGACGGACGTCGTTATGACATCGGCCAACCCGAACACTATCTGGAAACGCTGCAAACCTACCGTCAGGACACGCCGTCGTAGGGATGAGGTGTCCGCCGCGCCGCCTAACATTCTTTTCTGATCAATCACATAGGAGGCTCCATGAAACCCATCAATGTCCTCTATGTCGGCGACTCCGAAGTCGTCCTCAACCGCTACCTCGTTGGCGCTGACGTCATCGAGCAGTCCTACTTCAACGACAATGGCCGCTACTTCCGCGAGGCCATGGCCGCTGTGCCCGATGTTCGCGTCCGCCACATCACCCCTCACGGCGTCCCCCATGAGTTTCCGACCTCGCTGGATGCGCTCTGGGAATACGATGTGGTCATTTTCAGCGATGTCGGCTACAACTCGATGATCTTCTACCCCGGCCTGACCCCGCCCTACGTCTACCCCCTGGGGCCGGATCGCGTCGGAATGGTGCGCCAGTTTGTGGAAGGCGGCGGGGGGTTTCTTATGGTCGGCGGCTATCTGTCCTTCGCTGGGCTGAACGGCATTGCCCGCTGGGCCGATACTGATGTCGCCGCCATCCTGCCCGTCGAAATCAGCCGCCACGATGACCGCGTGGAGGTCGTTCAGGGGTTTCGCTTCGAGGTCACACAGCCAGATCACCCCATCGTAGCCGGGCTGCCCTGGGCCGAGTCGACCTGGACACTCTGCGGCTACAACCGCGTCCGTCTCAAAGCTGGCGCGTCACTCATCGCCCGTTATCAGGATGATCCGTTCATTGCCGCCTGGGATATCCAGCAGGGCCGCGCAGCCATCTTCGCCGCCGACTTCGCCCCGCATTGGGGTGGAGATTTCGTTCATTGGGCGTACTACAGCGTCTTCTGGAGTCAGATGATGCGCTGGTTGGCTCGGCGATAAGTAGTGCATCCGGTAAATCGTCGAGAAAAACAGGGGGCTGCGGGGGACGCCCCCGAAAGGTTTTTCCCCCTTCTCCCGACGGGAGAAGGGGGCAGGGGGATGAGGGCAGAACTTGCCGGATGAGCCAATAAGCTTATCGACGCAATATCGCGCTCAATCAGAAGCACGTGACGTTCTTAATCCAATATGGATGGGGTAATCACAATCTGAGGCTCGGCAAAGGCAGACGTGTGCGCGGACATCCCTGCGTGGGGCATAAATTCAGGCCCGGCCTTGAGAAGACCGGGCCAAAACAGGTAAGAACAACCGTCACTCGATGAGGGTGACCCCCGCCCAATTGCCCTGTTTGCTGGCGGCCTTCTCGATATCCTGAATCGTCTGGAGGTCGGCCTCCGCCGTCTCGAAGACCTTGAGCACATCGTAATTGGTATTGCGCTGCGCCGGAATGAAGCCCGCCTCGCGGATTTGACGGTGAATCTCGTGCGGCAGCATCACCGGGCTGACGCGCGTCGGCGCGCCTGCCGCGCTGACCACGTTCTCTTCGATCATCGTGCTGCCGAAGTCATCGCAACCGAAGTGCAGTGCCATCTGCCCGATCTTGACGCCCTGTGTCGGCCAACTGGCGCTGATATGCGGGATGTTGTCTAGGAAGATGCGGCTGATGGCCGTATGCCGCAGGTATTCGGTCGCGCTCGCGCCGTATTCATCAGCGAAGCGGCTCCGCGCCAGCGGCGTATTTTCGATCTGCACCGTCCACGAAATGAAAGCATTGAACCCGTTGCCGAAGCGCTTCAGGCTGTCATCCTGTTCATCCCGCAGCCGCCGCAGATGATTCATGCGATGGCGCAGTTCTTCGCGGAAGCCGATGACCATCGTCGTCGTGGTGACGAAACCGAGTTCATGAGCCACCTTCATCACGCCGAACCAATCGTCGGTCATGATCTTCTTGGGGCTGACGCGCTTGCGAACCTCGTCATCCAGGATTTCGCCGCCGCCGCCCGGCAAACCGGTCATCCCGGCTGCCTTCAGATCGGTCAGCGTCTCTTTCCAGGTGCGCCCGCCCATCTCGCTGATGTACTGGATTTCGCTGGGTGAGAACGCATTGATCTCGATAGTCGGGAACGTGCGGTGAATCCAACTGACCAGATCGGTGTAGTAGTCGTAGGGCAGGTCAGGATTATGCCCGCCCTGCATCAGGATGCGGGTCGCGCCCAGTTCCAGCGCCTCTTTGATCTTGCCGCCCAGGATCAGCTTGCTGTTGACGTAGCCCTTCTCGGTATCACCGGGCAGGGCATAGAAGTTGCAGAACTGGCAGTCGGTCACGCAGACATTCGTGTAGTTGATGTTCCGGTCGATCAGGTACGTGACCCGGTTGCCCGGCACAAGCTGCTGGCGGCGGGCATTGGCCGCCTCGGCCAGATCGAGCAGGTCGGCGTGCTGGTAAAGCAGCAGCCCTTCGTCATAACTAATCCGCCCGCCGTCATGAACACGGGCGAGAATCTGGTCGATCTGAGCCTGAATCGCAGTGTCATTCGCCATCGGTTTTCTCCACTTCACTCCTGTGGCGCATCATCGTGATGCCTTCCCTTGTCTCGTCTTTACAGGTCGATCCGCACAGTGCTGCGGTTCGTGATCGCATTTCCATTACACCAACACCGTCTCGCCCTGCCAGAAAGTCAAGCGCGACCAGTCGAAATCCTGCTGCGCCAGTTCCAGGTACAGCTTCAGACCAGCGCGGTCTTCCTCGGTCAGATGGTAACGCAGGTCGCGCAGATAGCGCCGACACACCCCGGCAGGCAAACCCAAGCGTGCCGCATATGCCGCCGCCAGTTGGTCGCGGGCAGTTTCGGTCAGCCCGGCTTCGGTCGAGGCATACAGTGCCTCAAAGACTCCGGCAGCCTCTAATTCGGCGGCGCGATCCCGGCGTGCCGCCCACACCGCAAACGTGAAAGGCAAACCCGTCATCTTCAGCCACTCGTCGCCTAGGTCGTAGATATACGGCAGATTCCACCCGGTCGCATGGCTGAGTGCCCGGTGGGCTGTGCCTTCCACCAGCGCATCATCGCCGATGATAAGCGCCCCCTGGTGTTCCACCAGCATACTCGGTAAATGCTGCCGCATTATCTCGAAGCGCGGCTGGATGTGGTAGCGTTCCCGGCACAGCACCTCTAGCAGCGCGATGCTCGTGGCCGAGTGATCCGTCAGGGCGATAGGCTGCCCGTCCAGGTCGCGGATGTCCGCCACCCACGAGAAGAGCAGCACCGTCCGCACCGCGCCCAGGCTGGCAATGCTCAGCCCCGGCAGGATCACCAGATCATCGGCATGGCGAGCGGCTTCGATGGCCGAGATCGGGGCAAGATCGATCTCGCCGCGGACAACGCCCCGGTTCATCTGCGAGGGCACGCCGCGCTCGAAGCGTACCTCGGCGTCTTGCAGCCGTTCTGCCAGATCATAATGGAACGGCATGGTATTGAGGTAATCGATCAATCCAATCGTGAGCATGGTAATTACAGCCTTCAGCCCGTTCTAAACCGCGAGACCCGTAACAAGACTATTCGCTGAACCATGTTTTCACGACGATCTCGGCTCCGCCCAGCGCCGCCGAAACGAACGACTGCTTGGCTGTATACAACCCCTGCCGCTCGAATTTCCCATCTTTGAGTTGGTAGATTTCCGTGTACTTCGCTTCAGGATCGACCAGCCAGTATTCCCTCACGCTGATCCGCTGGTAAGCCTCGAACTTGACCCCGCGATCCTGGGCGCTGGTCGAAGGCGAGAGAATCTCGATCACCAGATCAGGCCCGCCGTGCCAGTAGCGCCCATCCGGTTCCAGTACGCAGTCGCTGCTGTCCGCCCGCACCCAGAACATATCCGGCTCGAAGCTGTTGTAGTCATCGACGCGCAGGCCGGTTGGAGCGAGGCGCAGACTGCCACCGAGGCGCAGGCTGTGCAGCAGCACGTAGATCGCGCCAACGACGACCTGATGAATATCCAGGGGAGGACTCACGACAATCTCTCCATCGATCAGTTCGACGATCTGGTTCGTCTCCGGCAGCGCCCGGTATTCGGCGAAGGTGCGGCGGGTTTTCTCTCGGATCACCATATCGGAATTCCTTGCACTCAGCCCAACACGGCGATGACGATCACCACTGCCAACAGCAGGGGGATCAGCCCGCCCAGCATCAGGAAGATCATTTGCAGCGGC
>CAZKXW010000142.1:0-6722 GCA_964556745.1 uncultured Anaerolineaceae bacterium | reverse complement strand
CTGCGTTCTCAACTTCGTTCTCCTGCCATCAAGATGCAACTTGCGTAAGTCCTATTGAATCATGTGGAATTCTTATCAGCGGGTCTCTACTGAGGAGAGAGTC
The DNA here is from genome assembly GCA_964556745.1 of uncultured Anaerolineaceae bacterium. Taxonomy (GTDB): domain Bacteria; phylum Chloroflexota; class Anaerolineae; order Aggregatilineales; family Phototrophicaceae; genus CFX2. Next base: position 6,619 of record CAZKXW010000142.1, on the reverse strand, counting down.
CGGCGAATTCGTTCCACTGGCGGTTGAGGGTGGTCTGCTGGGTGCGGCAGACTTCTTCACCACTCACGAGAGCGACGACATACCAGGAGAAGCGACTGCGACCGCCGATCTGGTTGAAGCCGACGTTGCCATAGACGGAGGTGATGCCACCAGCGGTATCAAACGAAGCGACGCGGCGACCGCGATCATCCAGGATGATGACCTGATAGATGGTCACGCTTGTGCCGCCACGCGGCGGATCCCAATAGAAGGTCTCGGCGCCATCCTTGAAGCCATCGAGCGGCGAGGTCGCGCGGAAGCCAGTGCAATCTATCACGTTGACGCCCGGCGCGGGGATCACGGTTGTGGTGGTAGTCGTGGTGGTGGTGTTCAGGCCCGTTGACACAGTGGTGTTGGTGACGACCGTGGCGCTGGCCTGACCCGCTCCAGATGAACCATCGGCACAGGGGATGTAGAGGGACTGACCCGCATAGATACGGCGGACGTCGCTGATACCGTTGGCGGCAGCGATGTCATACATGCTAACACCATAGCGGAGCGAAATCCTGAAGAGGTTCTGCCCGGCGAGAACCTGATGATAGACTCCGCACTCGGCGCGGGCAGCCCGCTGCGGCAGGACGACGGAAAAGGCGGCGGCCAGGACGGCCACGAGGACGAACAGGCGAACGAGATGACGGATTTGCATGGCGAGACTCCTGTAATGCCTCTCTGTGGATCATGGGAGTTGACTCGATGATAATGCCAAATCTCAAGCGATATAGTTAGATAATACAAACCCAAATAGCTTATCGTTAGATGAATCCAACCTTCACGCGACAATGGTTTGAATCCTCTAACTTTTGAGATGAAGACAGTGTTGAGATTGTGAATTCCGCCACAGAGGCACAGAGAAATACAACGGTCAGGAAATGGCTGGACACGGCTCCACCGTGTCCAGGCACGTGATGGAAGGGATCAGCCGCCGAAACCGAAGGGATTGGTGCGCGGCAGCTTCCGGAGGGATTTGTTGGGGGAGTTGGTGAGGCCGATGGGACGGCGATCCCGGAGAAAATCACTGCCGGCGCGAATCTGGCGGAGGAGGCTGTCGATGGACTGCTGGAGGAATTCCAGCGAGACTTCGGTGCGGTGTTCATGCGCGGCGAGCATGCGGGCATGGAGGGCAGCTTCGCGGACGAAGGCTCCGGGCTGGTTAATCAGTTCGGGCACAACGGCAAGATGTTCGTCGCGCCACTGGTCGGCCATATAGTGGCGCAGCATTTGCTCGGCATGGGAATCGTCCTGGATGGTGGGGATGACGAAGATGCGATCCAGACGACCAGGGCGCTTGGCGATGCGCTCGTCGATGACTTCGGGGTAATTGGTGGTCGCCAGCATCAAAGCGCCTTCGGGGTTATTGGGCGACTCGACGCCATCGAGGACGTTGAGGATGCGGGCTTTGTCCTCGCCCTGGAGGTAGGCGTCGATTTCCTCGACGATCAGCAGGACGGGATAGCGGGCGGCGGTAACGGCCTGGAGCGCGCGCTGAATCTTCTCGAAGGAAGCGCCATCGCGATCCGAACCAGAGACATAAACGACGATGCGTCCGTGGCTGATGGCGAGCTTGGCCATCGCCGCACAGAGCATGGTTTTACCGGTTCCAGGGACACCGGCCAGCAGCAGCTTGCGGAAAGGGGCAAGCTTCAACTGGCGGTAAATATCGACGCCTTTGGTGAAGAAGGCTTCCATGTCGTCAGCCAGTTCGCGCTTGAGGTCGTCGGGTAGAATGACATCATCCCACTCGACGGTGGGGTCAAAGAAGGCGTCGGTTCCGCCGATGATGTAGACATCGCGGCGGCGGCGGATGCGCGGGCGGACGGCGCGGGCACACATGAACTCGAAGGCGGCCCAGGTCTCCAGGCGGTCGGCAGGGACAATAGCAACGGCGGTCAAGTCCTGCACGTTGTCGTCGAAGTAGGAACTGGCGTAGATAACTTCAAAGGGATCAGCCCCCTCGACAGAAAAACGGAAAGCATAAGCACCGGCGGTGGTGGTCAGAGTCATCTTCTTGCCGCGCGTGCCGTAATCGCTGATGGGCGTGACCACCGGGCAATCGAGGCGTTCGAGGCCATCGAAGCGGGCCTTTCCGCGCAGGCGTCGGCCAGACCGGATCTGATTCTGGGCGATCATGTTGCTGCACTCGGCGGATGCCCAAACAGTCATGTAGCGGCGACCGGGCCAACGCTCTTCCCATACCCCTTTCGCCCAATCGACGAGGCGTTCATACTGCATAGATTGGTCTGAACCTCCCGAATACCCAGCGCCATTATAATGACGTTTGACTGCTTTCGGTAGCCTGCTTGCCAGGAGTGACATTGTTGGTCACAATTTCCTTTCGCTGAAAGGTCAGGACTGCCGACGATGACAACTGCCTACGTGACTCATTCGCGCTACCCTGAACATCACCTGCCCGGTCACCCGGAACATGCAGGACGCATCCACGCGGTGTGGGAGCGGTTGGACGCGCTGGGGTTGAGCAGCCGGATGCGGCAACTGGACGCCTCGATGGCAGATGAAGAGCTGATCCTGAGCGTGCACACCCCCGACTACCTCAAGGTGCTGCGCTGGGTCGATGAGACCCAGCAGCGGGTATACCTCGACCCGGATACTTATGCGCTGCCAACGAGCTATACTATCGCACGGCTGTCGGCGGGCGGGGTCATCACCGCGGTGGACGAAGTGCTGAGCGGACGCGCCTCGAACGGGCTGGCGGCGGTCCGGCCACCGGGTCATCACGCCATGCCAGAGCGGGCGATGGGCTTCTGTCTGCTGGGCAACATCGCCATTGCCGCACGGTACGCGCAGCGGCAGTATGGTCTGCGCCGAGTGATGATCGTGGACTATGATGTGCATCATGGCAACGGCACTCAAGCGATGTTTTATGACGATGCGAGCGTGCTGTTCATCTCCTCACACCAGTACCCGTACTATCCCGGAAGCGGCGCGATCACCGAAACGGGCCAGGGCATGGGAACCGGCTTCACGCTCAACATGCCACTGGCGGCCGGGCACGGCGATGCCAGTTACGCGCGGCTGTTCGAGCAGGTGGTCTGGCCGGCTACCCGACGGTTCGAGCCAGAACTGATCCTGGTCTCAGCCGGATTCGACGCGCATTGGTCGGATCCTTTGGCTGGAATGCGGCTCTCACTCAGCGGTTACGCCCATCTTAGCCGCGAACTCATCCACATGGCACACCAGTTTTGCGGGGGGAAGATCGTGTTCGTGCTGGAGGGCGGGTACAACCTGGACGCGCTCGGCTACGGGATGGCGAATGTGGCGGCATCGCTGTTGGGAGACGACTCGGTGAGTGATCCGCTGGGGCCGCCTGCTCCACTATCGCGTGAAGCAGATGTGGAACCGTTGATCGCGCAGCTGCGGCAGATCCACAGGCTGGAATGATGCTCAGTGGGGCAGGACAGCGGACGAAGAATGCTTGCCGTTTTTGCTGAACCACCGCACAACAACCAAAACGACCCAGACGACGAGCGTCGCGCCGAGGGCCAGGAACCAAGCTCCCGTTCCCACGGCCATGCCAACGGCAGCAGTCGCCCAAATGCTGGCGGCGGTGGTAAGGTGGTGTGGCTGGCCGCGCCAACGAATAATGGTTCCGGCGCCAAGGAAACCGATGCCAGTCACGATCTGGGCAGCGATGCGGCCGGTATCCGAACCGGGGAAGGCGTAGATCGACAGGATGGTGAACAGACAGGAACCTACACCAACCAGCATGTGGGTGCGCAGGCCAGCAGGTTCACGCCGCCCTTCCCGATCCAGGCCGATCACCATGCTCAGGAAAGCCGCGAAAGCCAGTTGGATGACCATTTCGGCCTGCAAAAAGAGAGACATAGGAGTCCTCGGCCAAAACATCACTGAACAGGTGTGATGCCGCCACCTATATTTTAACATATTCTTAACATTTAAGGGATTAAGAGTGGATCATTTGACTGCAAACACACCATGAAGGACATAAGGAAATCGAGGGCGATCCGGCGGATCGCCCCTAGGGAAGCGAGAATTCGGGTAGATGGAGCGAGGGTCGCGGGGGATCAGCGGCTCTTTTCGATGCCCTCGCGCAGCGTGTCGATCTGGACGGTATGAGCGCGAAGGGCGGCCTGCTGCGCGGCGTAACGCTGCGCCAGGACTTCAAGGCGGCTGTAGATGGGGGTGAGGACCTGCGTGCCGTACTGGGTCAGGCGGCTGCGCTCTTTCTGGGTGAGGCCATCAAGAGAGTCGTGGTAGGAACGCTCCAACTGGTCGATGCGCTGGTGGAGGTCGCGCTTGGTGTCATTGACGACGCGATGGAGATAGCGCATGGCGAAATAGCCGCCGCCGAGAAAGATCGGCGCTCCGATGATGAAGGCCGGGAGAGCCAGCGGCGCGGCCCCTGCCCCAATGATCGGGCCAGCAGGAGCCAGGGCCAGGATGATGAGCAGCAAGCCACCGATGCCGGCCAGGGCGCTGGTGGTAAAACCGGCGCTGTTGGTTTCAAAGATATCCTGCATTTCGGCAACGATCTTGCCAGTGGAATAGGACTTCAATTCGGACTCGGCAATCTTGATGGCGTCCTGCAAAGCTTCGCGCTGCTCGGCATAGATGCCGGCATCGAGGCCAGCGACTTCCTGCTCCATCAGATCACGAAGCTGGTTGAGGCGGTCGATGACACCGCGCCAGTAGAGACGGCTGTTATCGACGACGGCGTTGATATAGCTGTTGGTAGCTTCGCCGATGTCACGCAGAGCACGGCCAATGACGACTTCCTGGAATTCCGACTGGAGGGATTCACGCGTTGGGGTTCGGCCGATCTTGCGAAGGGAGAGGTTGGTCTCGATGAAGCTGACGCCGCGCTGCCGCATCCCCTCAAAAACGGCGTCGATCTCGGCGCGGGCAGCCTTCAACTGGGCATCGAGACCGAGGGACTGCTGTTCGAGTTCGCGCTGGACATCGCGGACTTTGTTGGTATCGACCCGCACCAGATCGGAGCGGCGCTGCGCCTGGGATAGATAGTCGGTCACGAGGCGGCCGGCCATGTCCAACTGGGCGAGGAGCTTCTGTTTGGCAGGAGGGGCTTCATTGAAGACGCCGCGCAAATGGGCACGGACAGCCTGGACGCCGCCGGGATCGCCGACATCGGCTCCACGGGCATTTAGAGCTTCTTTGGCAGATACCATGAAAAGCAAGGGGCGCAGATCAAGGAGTTCTTCGACCTGGCGCTCGATGAAGCGGCGGACTTCGGTCTGTTCCTTGGGCTGAAGCAGGTCGATCTGGTTGACGACGAGGATGATCTTCTTGCCATAGTTGCGGGCGAGTTCCAGATAGAGACGTTCGGTTTCCGCAAAAGCTCGCTTGGCGGAGACAACGAAGACGACGAGATCGCTGCGGTGAAGGAAGGATTTGGCGACTTTCTCGTGCTTCTGAAAGACTGAACCCGCGCCGGGGGTATCGACGAGGGCGACGCCGGGAGCACCGGTGTTGGGATGAGACCATTCGCGGATGCCATCGTCGCGGATGGTGGGGGTGCGATTGGGCACATCGCTATAGCGGATGAGTTCGATCATCTCGGTGGTGGGGGTGATGCCCATCGGGAGGATGGTATCGCCCAAGAGGGCGTTGATGAACGTGGACTTGCCAGCGTTGAATTCACCGATGACGACAACGAGGAAGAACATATCACGCAAGTCCTGAGCGACATCAAGGAGCCGCTGGCGATCTGCCAGGGCGTTTTCGCCCATGCCGGCCAGGGTTGTGCCGACATCGGTCAGCAGGCGGATTTCGGATTCGCGCAGAGCAGCGAGAGTTCCATCGAGCGTGTTCAGCATAGCGGTCATTGTCCTCGTACACCCGGCAGCCAGCGTTTGCCGCCCATCGAAGCCAGGGCCGTTTCGATGCTGTTGATCTCCTGCATGGCGGACTGAAGTTTGCTCAACTGCTCGGTTTGAATTTGAGTCTGGGCATCGATCAAGCGGGTTAGCGGAAGGACGGCATCGCGACGGAGACGGAGACCGTAGTCGATCTGCTTGTCGGCGGATCGGGTCAAGGTGTCGATGTACTTATTCTGAAGTTTCAACATGCGATTGGTGTAAGCCGATTCCAGGAGGCGACCACGCAGCGGCATGAACATCAGCGCCAGGACGCCGAGGCCGATGAGGAAAATGAGAAGCAGCAGGCCGATCTCGCGCTGATCAGGCGGGAAGAAGTTTGATCCGCCGCCGAGCAGGACGATGCCGAAGATAACCAGCAGCAGCTCGAAGACAGCCAAGTAGAGCATGGCGTTGCGGCGGGATTGGTCAAGACGGCTGGTTTCGACCTGACGGGCTTCGGTCTCGATGGCTTCCAGATCGGGCTTGACCTGCTGAAGCAGCGAGCGGTCGTATTTCAGCGGGGGCTGAACGCTGCCAATGACCTTAGCGCGGATGGCATCCGGGAGGTTATCGATTTCTTTGCGGGCGTACTTCACGAGGTCTTCGACATCGTGAACGTCCTTGCCTTCCAGACGAGGCGCGAGTTTATCGACGATGTGGGGGAGTTCATCGAATGGGACAAAAGCCTGATGGGCTTCAAAGGCACGCTGCACCACGCCGCCTTCGAT
>CAZKXW010000141.1:0-6851 GCA_964556745.1 uncultured Anaerolineaceae bacterium | reverse complement strand
ATAATATCGACGCAGATTATAGAACCATGAACTTGAAAGGAGGTGAAAAACACATGTTGTTCATTCCCCGCGAAAAGGGGCAAGGTTTGGTTGAATATGCTCTGATCCTGGTTCTGGTTGCCGTCGTCGTGATCGTCATTCTGGCGCTGCTCGGCCCGGCCATCGGCAACATTTTCTCGAACCTGGTGCGCGCCCTCTAATTGCTGCCCGCTGGTTCACTGAAACAAAAAAGGCGCCCCCAACCAGGGGCGTCTTTTATTGTCCGTCGGTCGCGGCCGCCCGCGCGGTCGCTGTGGCGATCAGCAGCGGCCGTTGGGCTGTCGGCGCCGCCTGGATCGTCGCTGGGAAGTTGGCGGCCTCTTGAGTCGTGTGCGGCAGGTTGCGCTCTACATAGGCATTGACTGTCGCCCCGACTTCGGTGGCGATGGTATTGTATTCTTCCTGCGGGGCCTGGATGCCGAAGATGCCTACCAGGATCAGCCCCGCGATAAACCAGACCAGCGCCAGCGCCGCCAGCCAGTACCCCACATTGCGGTTTTTCTGCCGCGTCCGCGGCGTCAGGACCTTCATCGGCAGCCCGGCATCCGAGGCCGAAAGCGCCTCGATGCGCGCCTTCAGCACTGCCAGGTTATATCCCTTGCTGAAGTCCACGACCGGCAGATGGTCGATCAGTTTTGGCAGCGCCGCTGGACTGGCGATCACCGGGACGATGTGCTGCCCTGCATCGAGCGCCTTGATGAGTGCCTCCTGGACAGCCGCGTCGCTGTCCGCCGCTGGGGAGATCAGCGCGATCAGCATGTCCTCGCGCCGTTCGGATACCATTTCGTGGAGCGAGTAGCCCGCTTTCTGCAAGTCGGCCTTGATCCGCTCCGCCAAATTCGTATCGGCCGCCGTGTGAATGACTGTGAGCATCGTCGTCCTCGCCTTCCAATCGTTATTTCAAGGTTTCGACGAGGGAGTTATCCCTCGAATGTCCGAATCGCGTTTACCACATCCCAGCGCTGATCGTCACCCAGCGCTGCGTCACAGGCCGGAATATCCCGCCAGCCATCGCGGAGCGCGAAGTAGAGTTCCTCATCCCGCGTGCGCGGCAGCCGTTCAATTAATGGCTTCAGGTTGGCCGTCTGCCAGGCTGGGCACTGCGCCGCATAAAGCGCCCGCCCACGCTCAATTGAGGCCGCGTCGGGCAGCACCGGGTTGACGACTCGCGGCGCAGGGTTAATCGCCGCCTCGTACTGCGCCTGGCTGTTCGCGATCACGGCGAAGCCCAGGGCGCTCAGCAGTGCCGTCCCTACCACTGCCAGGATCGCAATCGTGATCGTGGCTGGATTCAGGTCAAGCTGGCGAATCTGGCCGCGCACCGCTGGCGCGGCAGCCCAGCCCAGCGTGCCGATCACCAGCGTCAGCGCCACCAGCATCGACGCGGTCGGCGGCTGACTCTGCTGGATGGCCGCGCTGGCGCTGACCGTCCACGCCAGCGCCGTATCATGCCGCGTCCCGTCGGCCTCGGTGATCTGTACCCGTGACCACCACAGCCCAGCCCGGTCGATAGCGCCTCCGGCCGCCACATACAGTCCGCCGCCCGAATCTTCGGCAGCTTCCCAGTCGCCGCGCCGGTCACGCGCCGGATCGATCATCTGGAGCCGCGCCTTCAGCCCTTCGACGGGCTGGCCGTCCCGTGTCACCGCCACATCAGTCGTATTGATCCCTGGTCCGCCGGGCGTGAGGGTCACATTTACGGTCAGATCCTGTATCACCGCGACCCCACGGGGAGCCGGAACCGACTCGCGGATGAAGTCTGGCACAGGCACAGGGGACGAACTGAGCAGGCCGACGCTGGCCAGCACCGCCGCTCCGATCAGGCTTTCCAGCCGCAGCGTCGGCACGAAGCCCTGCGCCCGCTCACTGAACGCCTGGAACCGCTGGTAGCGTTCCGGTCGCAGCGCGATGTGATGCAGCGCCCCGACGGCCACCAGTCCCACGGTCAGAATCAGCTTGAAGACCAGCGCCCCGCCGAACTGCGTCTGCGCCAGATCATCCGGCGCGGTGATCCAGTTGGAGGCGCTGTACAGCCCGCTGGCGATCACCAGCGCCAGACAGACGACCGCCCAGCGCGAGAATCGCCGCATCACCGCCAGCAGCGCCGTTCGCCGCGCCTCGCCCGTGTAGGGAGCCAGCGCCATCGGCAGCACCAGCGCCAGCGTCGCCATCCCGCCCACCCAGAAGCTCACTGCCAGCGCGTGCAGCCAATCGTTCAGCACAGCCGCCCACGGCCAGCTAATCGCCCCGGCAGCGTGGCTGGTCACGCTGAAGGTGGCGATCACCAATGTCATCGCCCAGACGTTGGCTGACCAAAATGCCCGCACAACACGCGGCTGTTCCTTCCGGTAATACAGGCTGGCCGCGAACGCCGCTGCCACGATTCCCAGCAGCACCATCCGTGCCGTCCACACATCGCCAAAGCGCGTTCCCGTCCGCACGACTGTCCAGAGCTGCCCGCTGACGACCTGCCCGATGTCCGTATCGAAGAAAACTGCGGTCTGCTGCACCAGCGCCAGTACATTGCCGACCAGCGCCAGCGCCAAGCCCGAGATCACCAGCGCGTTCAGCCGCCCCATCACGCGCGGCGGCAGCAGACCAGCGGGGTATGCCGGGTTGCTCCAGGCTGGGAGAAGGATGCCCGCATACGTGGCGAACAGGCCGAACAGCATCACCGCCGAAATCAATGTTATTCCCCGCCAGACGACTTCCAGCGGCTCAATCTGGTAACGCGCCCCGCCGGCTTCGAAACTCTCAACGGTTTTGCCGACGAAGAACATTCGCCGCTCGGCGATCACATGCCCATCGCTGGCAAAGGCCAGCCGCATATCGACGATATAGGCTCCGTCCGGCAGATCGTTGGACAGCCGCACGGTCAGCAGCGTGCTGTTATCTGGCGAAATCCCGCCCGTGGCGATCACCGCGCCGCTGGTATCCCGCACGGTGAGGCTGCTGAATTCCGGCTCCAGCGTCTCGCTGAACCAGTATTGGAGCCGGGCCGGGGCGCGTTCCAGCGTCGCCCGGTCTTCGGGGATGGCCCGCACCAGGAAGCCATGTGCCCGCGCCGGCAGCACCCCGCCCAACAGCAGTACAAAGGCCACCAGACTGATCAGTCGCGCTGAGTTCAGACGCATTCGGTTCATCACTCCAAGCGGATATGAACGCCGGGTTCGGCCTGCGGCGTGTCCTCGGCGGCCTCCTCGACGGCATCCACGTCATCGGGCGAGGCCGCCCGGCTCCGAATCCAACTGACCCCCATCACGGTCAAGAAGACCGCCGCGATGCTCAGGAAGACGATTTCGTCCCAGTTTCCTAATGCGCCGTGAGCCAGCAGGGTAGGCAGGTTCATAATGCCTTTTCGCTTTGATCTTTCGCCGGGTTGAAGCCAGCACTCGCCGTGACTATGGCCGCATTCTATCACACCCAGCGGGCACTCTGTTCCATTTTTCACGAACTGTTCACTGAATCAAAAACGCGCCGCGGGGAGCCAGCGCGCCTTCGTTAGGGTTTGCCCTTGCTGCGACTCGAACGCAGAACCTTCCACTTAGGACGCGGCAGCTCTATCCATTGAGCTACAAGGGCTTCTCCACGCATTATAGTCATCCGACTTCCTCCGCGTCAATCTGCTATCGCCGGAGGTTTTTTGGCGAGCAACGCATCCTCAGTGCATTATCCTCTTCCGTGACCCCCATCCGTATCTAAAACGGATTTCCGCAGGCTGCATTCCGAAGTCGCTCGCATAACGCAAGTATCCATGAGACACCAAAGAGTTACCAAAATGTCACCCTTTCGACTCCATTTTATGCTATTGTGGTGATACAGGAAGATAGCGACGCCAGTTTGGACATCCGCCATCTCCTCGGTCACACCTTTACAATTTATCGGGCGCGAATTTTGTGCCCCATCGTTGCTGTAAGCTTCGCGCAGCTGCAACATTTGCAGTTTTTGCAACACTTCAGGATTCTCATATTCTCATTCTTATCATTTCTCATTTATCGTCACATGTTTCTGGCAAATATGAACTATCAAAGATTAACTCTTCTGGTCAGGCTATCAACTATTGGCTGAAAGCGATGCTCTACGACATTACCCGCACCGTCTCCCCATCGACCGCTGTCTGGCCCGGCGACGCTCCCTTCCGCGTCGAACCCGTCCTCCGCCTCGCCGACGGAGCCTCCGTCAACCTCACTACCCTGACCCTCAGCCCCCACACCGGAACCCACGCCGACGCCTACTTCCACTACGAATCCGGCGGCCTTCACCCCGCTCAGATGCCTCTCTCCACCTACATCGGCCCGGCTCAGGTCGTCACGGTCTCCCGTGAAGACGGCCCCCTCACCCCCCAGGATTTCGCCGCCGTCGATCTGACTGGGGCCGAGCGCCTGCTCGTTCACAGCCCTGTCAGTGATCTCCCCGATGACCGCTGGCCGGAGCGTTTCCCCTATCTCAGCCTCGAACTCATTGACTGGCTCCACAGCCTTCACATCGTCCTGATAGGACTGGATTCCCCTTCTGTCGATGCCTTCGACAGCACAGAATTGAGATGCCACCACGCGCTGGCTCGGTATAGAATGGTGAATATCGAACTGCTCCAACTCCGCGGCGTGCCCGATGGCCGCTACGAATTGGCTGCCCTGCCGCTCAAGTTGGATCAAGCCTGTGGATCGCCCGTTCGTGCGGTGCTGCGCCCGCTCTGAGGCTGCCGCCAACCCGAGGAGAATCAATTATGCAAAGTGGAGCCTTGATCCTGTTCGCTGTTTTCGCGCTCGTTTTGGTGGGGATTTATATGGCGATCCGTCGGGCCTGGTTCCCACCTGGAATCACGTCCACCGTCGGCGTAGTCGTCTGCATGATCCTGATGGTGATGATCTCGCTCGCCCAGCAGAACTCGCCCCTTCAGGCGGTCGTGGTCGGCGTGCTTCTCGGTGGAGTTTTCAGCGGTGCGACCCTGGCCGCCGCCTGGTATTTCCACGCCCAGGAACTCCACGCCCGCTACCCAAACCCTGAATCGTCCCAGTACGACGATCCCGGCCAGGTTCAGTAGTCCGCAGTCCGGCCTAGCGCCGTGGAATACTGGCAATGACCGGCAGCCCCAGCGCTTCGACCTGCTCGCGCCGGCGCAGCGTCGGGTCCAGGTATTCCACCAGGAATGCCAGCAGGATGCCCCCCGCCAGCGCTACCGCCAGTCGGATCAACGGGGCAAACCGGTTCGCCAGGGCGGGCGGAGCCGGAATCACCTGCGGCGTATCCAGGATCGTCACCGCGGCTGGCTCGTTCCCAAGCTGTGGGAAATAAGCCTGCGCCCGGTTCTTCAGCACCTCGATGGCCGCCTCCGTGATCGCGGCCAGTTCAGCCGCATCCGGGTGGCTCAAGAAGAGTTGGCCGATGCTGCGCTTGTTGTCCGCCGCGACCCCCAGCGCCGCCAGGTCGATCTCGCTGCCGTTCGCCTCAAGCTGCTGGCCGATCTCATCACGGAAGCTCCCGCTCCGCACCCAATCGGTCAGCGCGTTCACCGCCAGTTCGGAGGCCAGCCAGACATCCTGGTAGTCGCCATCGCGTGGAGGCAGGTTGGAAGCCGTCTGCGCCGCGCTGTAGCGCAGTGTCACACTGAAACCGCCCGACGTGGCTGGGGATTCCCGCAGCAGGTCGGGCAGGACGAAGATTGCCACCACCACCACCGGAATCAGTACCACCCACCACCACCGCAGCAGCACGCGAAAGATCAGGATCAGTTCCATAATGCCGCGCCCCGTTCCCTGTTGCTCACCACCAGTTTACCTCAGCGTCTCGCTCGGTTCCGTTGGAAGTTCTCCCAGGCTTGCTCCATGAAGGCCTGCATCCGCTCATTGAACTGCCGGGTATCGAACTGGAGCGCATGATCGCGCAGCCGGACAGGATCGTACCGTCCCGGTTCAAAGCGCGCCATCGCTTCAATCAGGCTTTCGACCGTCAGGGCATCGAAATGCTCGCCCGTTTTTCTAGGCAGCACGGTGTCCAGCGCTCCACCTGCTCCGTAGGCGATCACCGGGCGCCCTGCGGCCTGCGCCTGCACTGGAGTAATCCCGAAGTCCTCTAATCCAGGGAACAGGAACGCCTTGCAGCGTGCCATCAGTTCCGGCAGCGCTTTATCCGGCACATACCCCAGGAACTCGACCGTTGGCCCAGCCATCTCGCGCAGCCGTTCCAGGTCGCGTCCACGTCCGCCCACCTTCAGCTTGACCCCCAACCGTGTTGCCGCCTGCACCGCCAGGTCGATCCGCTTGTAGGGAATCAGCCGAGAGACCACTAGAAAGTAATCCTCAACTTGGTCCTGCGGGACAGGCTGGAACCGGGCCGTATCCACTGGCGGGTAGATGATGACCGAGTCACGCTGGTAGTACGTCTTGATCCGCTGCTGAATATCCGTCGAGATAGCGATGAAATGGTGAACACGCTGCGCCGCGGCGTAGTCCCAGCGCCGCAGCCCCGCGATTAAAGGGCGCAGGCCGATTTCAGCCAGCTTGCCCAATCCTTCGCGGGCGATGTAACTCTCCAACTGCCACACATACCGCGTTGGAGCCAGACAGTAGCAGATATGCAGAGTCTGCTCGCCATGTCTGAAGCCGTGGCAAAAGCCGCTCTTGTTGCTCAGCACAACCTCAAAGTCGGAAAGGTCAAGTCCGCTCCATGCCAGCGGATAAAGAGGCAGATACGGTTGGTGATGCTGATGAACTCCAGGCAGGCGGTCCATCCACAGCGTCCGAATATCCCACTGTTGGTAATGCGGGGGCATAAGTTCCGGCGCATAGATGCTGGTGAAGACTGGCGCGGAA
>CAZKXW010000140.1:0-7185 GCA_964556745.1 uncultured Anaerolineaceae bacterium | reverse complement strand
GGGCTGGCCTGGACAGCAACATTGTGCTGAAAATCCTGTACCGCGCCAACGGGGACACCTTCACGGTGGTGAACGGGCCGTTCTGCGGGACAGGACCGCACAACTGGTGGCAGGTGAACTACAAAGGGACGGTTGGCTGGGTAACAGAAGGCATCGGCAGCATCTACTGGGTCGAGCCAGTCCCGTAGAGGCGAACTCAAAGGATTGTGGGCCTAGAGGCGGGGGCAACCTCGCCTCTATTCATTCGCGGCGGAGTCGTTCGGATTGACAGCGGGCATCGACGTGACTATCCTGCCGGAGTACAGGCTCAGTGCTGAGGCAGAAAGGCGGCGAGATGCTGCGTGCGTGGTTCGGCGCGTCACGCGCGGCGTTGATCCTGCAGATGGGCAGCCGGGATAATGCGCTGGCGCTGCAAGCGGTCGAAAAGCTGAAATCCAAAGGCTGGTTTCGGGATGGCTCGCTGCGAGGGGCGCAGTTGGTGGGGGCTAATCTGCAAGGGGCAGCGCTGGCGAAGGCTGATCTGGAACAGGCTAATCTGGATTCGGCAGATCTGACGCGGGCGTATCTGGGTGAGACGGTGCTGCGAGGAGCGCGGTTGCGCGGGACGTGCTTGTGCGATGCCAATTTGCGACAGGTCATCCTCCTGGAGGCGAACCTGGAAGGCGCCGATCTGAGCCGGGCCTATCTGCCCTCGGCCCAGCTTCTTGGAGCTTCTTTTGTGGGAGCGATCCTGCACGAGACCAACTTCTGGCAGGCCGATGCACGCGGGGCGGATTTCCAGGGGGCGCAGATGCGTGGCGTGACCTTCTACCACACCCAGTTTGATGAACAGACGCGGCTGCCGGATGGCTCGCGCTGGTCGGATGGCTGCGATCTGGCGCGTTTCACCGATCCGGCGCATCCGTCCTACTGGGAGCCATCAGCAGGATGAGTATCGTGCTGGATGTATTCGGTTGAGACGCCATCGAGGGATCGTGTGGGCTGAGGGGGCACTGAAGCTACGTAGATCATCTCATAGGCGAACAGTCCCGGCAGGATGGGATTTGACTTTGGACGGCCCGCTATTTGCGCGACCCGATGGATTAGGTTTTGCAGTCCACTGCCTGCGATATGAAATGATTCGATAGGAAAACCCTGCTCTTCGAGCAGCCGCCGGCCCGTATCCACTGTATAGAAGTGCAGATGGGTGCGATCCATGATGCCGTAATCGGTGTATTGGAAGCGGCCAACCAGCAAATTCAGACGCATGCTCCAGTGAGCGATATTCGGTAGTGAGACGATGACACGCGCCCCGTCGCGCAAGAGGGTTCTGGCGCGGCGCAAAACGGCTTCCGGGTCTCGGAGATGTTCTAGCACCGCGGCAGCCAGCAGGACATCGTATGGCGAGCTGGCTCGCGCGGCGTCCAGCGCGGCCGGATCATCCAGATTGACCACATGCACTTCGGACATACGGTTGGCCGCAATCCGCGCCGCATCGGCATCATATTCGAGTCCAGTGACGCGGCAGCCTTGTTTCTGTTCCAGATAACCTGAAAGGTATCCGGAGGCACAGCCCAGTTCCAGGACGCGGCTGCCCGGCGGAACCAGGCGCATCAGAATGCTGTGCGCATCATCCGGGTGCGCGCATTCCGGATCGAAGATCGAATCAAGGTGATACTTGGGGAGGCCCACGCTTGTCCTGACCTTTTTCGGTATTCAGATTGTTCTTGCGTCAAATTGTAACCGTAAGTGAAGGTCACCGCATTCAACCTGTCTCCTCAATCCGGCCGGCGCGCCCAGCCAAAGAGGATGCACAGGAATCGAGGCGAGGCACGCGGCGGGGCTGCGCCGCCTGTGTTACACTCAGGGCACGTTGTCCAGCCTTCAGGAGTATCCCGCGTGGCCTCATCCTCTCCAGCCCCTACCGGTCTCACCCAGGCCGAAGTCGCTGAACGCATCCGGCGCGGCGAAAGCAATGCCTTCAAAGCGCGTGTCGGGCGCAGCTATTGGCAGATCATCCGCGATAACGTCTTGAACCTGTTCAATCTGGTCTTCTTCGCGCTGATGGTGGTGGTGGTTGCCCTTCAGGATTGGTCTACGGCGCTGATGGCCGGGTTTAGCGTGGTGAGCAACTCGATTCTCGGGACGGTTCAGGAGATTGCCGCCAAACGCAAGCTCGACCAACTGGCGGCGCTGGCCGCCAAAAACATCCCCGTCTACCGCGATGGACAGCTCACGGCCGTACCGATGCATGCGCTGGTCAAAGACGACGTGATTCCCATCGAGCCGGGCGACCGCCTGGTGGTAGATGGGCGCGTTCTCGCCAGCGACAGCCTGGAGATGGACGAGTCGCAGCTCACGGGCGAATCCGACGCGGTATTCAAAGACGTGGGCAGTCCAGTCTCGTCGGGGTCGTTCTGTGTGGCTGGGCGGGGCGTGATGGTGGCAACGCAGGTCGGCAGAAACAGTACCATCAACCAGCTTTCAACCATCGCCAAAGCCTACAAGAATGTCCGCACACCGACCCAGCGGCGCATCTCGGCCATCGTCGAAGTCGCGCTGATCGCCATGCTCATCACCCTGCCGATGCTGGCGCTGGCGGGCTATCTTCACGGCCTGCCGCTGCTGGAAATCGTCCGCAGTATGGTCGTGTTCGTCACCAGCATCGTGCCGCAGGGCTTGGTGCTGGTCGCCATCCTGTCGCTGACCATCGGCGCGATCAGCATCAGCCGCTTCCAGACGCTCATCCAGCGCGTCAACGCTGTCGAATCCATGGCAAATGTGACGGTGCTGTGCTTTGATAAAACCGGCACGCTCACCCACAACCAACTGCGCGTCAGCCAGATTATCCCGCTCAACGGGCGCAGTCTAGCGCAGATTCAAGCCGATTTGCGAACCTATACCACCAGCGTCGGACACCTCAACCGCACGGCGGCGGCCATCGCCGAAGCGCTGCCCAGCACCAACGGCGAACAGCCGCCGGCCAAGCTGCGCGAAATACCGTTCAATTCCAGCCGCAAATGGGGCGCGGTCGTCTTCGAGGATCGGACATTCATCCTGGGCGCGCCGGAGCGGGTGCTGCACGGGGCAGCGCAGGCCGATGTCGATCAAGCCAGCGCACTGGCCGCCGAAGGACTGCGCGTCCTGGCTTTTGCCTGCGCCGCGCAGCCGCCATCAAATGGGCATCTGAACGGCGCCACGGAACCGATGGCACTGATCGTCCTCAACGATCAAATTCGTTCGGACATTCACGAGACGCTGAATGCTTTCCGGCAGCAGAATGTGGCGCTCAAGGTCATCTCCGGTGATAACCTGGAAACCGTCAAAGCCATCGCCAGCGCCTCCGGCATCCACATCCGCCACGCTTACACGGGCGACCAGTTGGAAGCGATGTCCGATCCTGAACTGGACAACGCGGCGATGAACGGCGACCTGTTCGCCCGCATCGAGCCAGATACCAAGCGGCGAATTATTGCGGCGCTCAAACGGCGCGGGCAGTATGTGGCGATGGTCGGTGACGGCGTGAACGATGTCCCGGCGCTGAAAGAGGCCCACCTCGCCATTGCCATGAACGACGGGGCGCAGATCGCCAAAGATGTGGCCGAAATTGTACTGCTGAACAACGCCATGTCCACGCTGCCCCGCGCCTTCAAGGAAGGCAAATCGATCACGCAGACGATCTACGGCACGACCAAACTGTTCCTGGTGAAGAACTTCTACAGCATCGTGCTGATCCTGTTCGTGGGGTTCATGACGCTGCCATTCCCGACCAGCCCGGTGCAGATTAGCTGGATCACCTTTGGTACGGTCAATATTCCGGCGACACTGATCGCCTTCAAGCTGATCCGCCCGAAGTTTATGGCGACCTTCCGCCGGGATGTGTTGGAGTACGTCATCATCGGCGGGACGATCAGCGCGGTGCATCTAGCGCTGCTGTATACGATTGCTTACTTCGGCGCGGGGCAGGATGTCAACGCGGCCCGCAGCACGCTGACGCTGTTTATCGGTTTACTGGGGACGCTTATCTTCTGGAACCTGCACGGGGTCGAACTGTTCGAGCCGCGCAGCCTGATGCGGGAATGGCGCATCACCGTACTGGGACTGGCGCTAACCGTACTGACGATGATCGTGCCGTTCCTGCTGCCAGATTTCTTCCAGTTCGTGAATCCGTCACCGCTGCTGTGGCTGCTGATGGCAGCCATGTTCCTGCTGACGGCGGTGATGATTCACATTTTCACCCGTAACCGCCATCTGATCGAACAGATGTGGGAGCTGTTCAAGCCCTGATTAGCGATCTCCGATGTTCCAGGCAGCGAGGTCGGCCAGGAAACGGTGCGCGGTTAGGTCGAGGTGGAGCGGGGTCAGGCTGGCATAGCCATTGTGGACAGCCCACAGATCGGTTCCCTCTTCATCAGTCAATCCACCCGGCTCCGGTCCGACGATGCGGCAGACATCGCCTTGACGTTCGAGTTCATCGACGTAGACGCGGATACCCTGGCGGGTCAGGCGCAGCCCTTTGACCGGGCCGCCGTTGGGGACGTTCAGGTTGAGGACGGTCAGCGGCGGCAGCCCCTTCTCCAGCACTTTGGCCACCACCTGAACGGCGATCTGAGCGGCGACATGGTACTGCTCAGGGGAATCGGCGTGACGATCTACCAGCGAGACGGCGACGGCCGGGACACCCTGGATAACCGATTCGAGCGCGGCGGTGACAGTCCCGCTGTAGGTGATGTCCTGTCCCATGTTTGCGCCCCGGTTGATACCCGAGACGACCACACGCGGCGGCCATTCGGCTATGCCCAGCGCAGCCAACGCAATACTGTCGGCAGGCGACCCATGCACCGCAGTACCGGTCGTGCCGTCGGCCATGACCACCTGCTCGATGGGGATGTCCTGGAAGAGGGTCTTCTTGTGGCCACTGGCGCTCTGGTTACGGGCTGGGGCGACGACCTGGACTTCACCGAGGGCGCGCATGGCCTGAGACAGCGCCAGGATACCCGGCGCGTGTATGCCGTCGTCGTTGGTGATGAGGATGTAGGACATGGGGTGTATTCCCTTTCTGGATGTCCGTTCATCATAGTGCTGGCTTCCCGGAGGGGCAAGGCTCAAGTCGGATAGAGGCATTACTTAAACGAAAATTCATCCCGACAGCCTTGTTTGTGGATACAATGGTCACAGACTATCATCCTGGGCCGGCCCCAAAAGCGCACAATGGGACGGTATATCCGGCTGTATAACTTCACAATGGGCAGCGGTTGGCCGCGTTGTAGGATTGGGGATCGATGAGGCGCGTGGTCGAAGGAGATAACGAATGTCCGACGACGCACAATTCTTCTATGCCGAAGGGCTGAACATTTACCAGAATGCCCGCTTCCGGGCATTCCTGAATGACGTGATTGGCCTGCTGCGCGGGCAGTCTGCCGAACTCCTGAGCTTCGATGATGTCAAAGCGCGGCTGCGGCTGCGGGAGGAGAGTTACAAGGGTTTGCAGAATGTGCCGGTGGAGCAGATCGTGGGCAGCGTAGGGCGCTATCGGGATTTCACCAGCAGTTTTCTGCCACGCGGGAGTACGTCACGGGAACGCTGGAGCCGGGTATATGCCCAGGTGAACAGTATGGAGGGCGTACCGCCGATTGAGCTGTACAAGGTGGGCGATGCTTACTTCGTGCGGGACGGGAACCACCGCGTCTCGGTGGCGCGGCAGATTGGAGCCAAGACCATCGAAGCGCACGTCACCGAACTGCCGACCTCGATCAAGCTGGAACCGGGGATGTCGCTGGAAGACCTCGACCGGGTGTCGGCTTACGCGGCCTTTTTGGAAGAGACCGGCCTGGACAACACCCGGCCGCATCACCAGTCTTTGGAACTGACGGAACCGACCCGCTACAGCGAACTGCTGGGGCACATCTACCTGCATAAAAGTTTGCTGGAACACCAGAAGGGCCGCGCCTATACCATCGAAGAAGCAGCGGCTGATTGGTACGACAACGTATACCGGCCGGCGGTGACGCTCATCCGCAAGTACAACATCCTCGAACACATGGAGAACCGCAGCGAAACCGATCTATACCTGTGGATGATCGACCATCTGCGGGAGATGCGCGATGAACTGGGAGAGAAGGCGCGCTCGCGCACATTCAGTGATGCGCTGGTGGATTTCCTGAGTGAGCGGCGCATCCCGATTCCGAAAGATCTGCTGCTTGAGGAAGACGAGTCGGTGATGCTGACCCGCACCCAGGTCATGCGGGCGGTGGAAGCTGCCCGCGCCCGCGAGCTCCAACAACACGCCGAAGACAATACCGGGGAATGAGTCGTATGTCTGCTAAAAGCGCTGTACTCAGCCGCCACCGGCTGCCACGAGCGTACCGGATCGGGCTGGTGACTGTATGGAGTCTGCCGGTATGCCTGCTGGTCGGGGCGCTGCTGGCCGGACGGGGGGTGAACGCGGCGCTCCTGGATGCACGTCTGCTGGTTCCGCTGGGGGTGATGCTGCTGCCGGCAGTCTATGTCTGGCAGGAGGGGGTGGACGTGCTGGCGGACGGGCTGGTCATCCGGGTACACTGGCCGCGCCGCCGGGATTACGCGGAACTGGAGCGGTGGTCGCTGGGGGCGGAGGCGCTGACCATCTGGGATCAGGCTCAGCATAAGGCGCTGGAAGTCCAGGCGGCACACCTGACGGATTTACCGGAGCTGGTGCGGGCGCTGGATGAGCATCTGGAGGAAGTTAATATATGATAGTTTATGGTTAGATTTTAGCTGATAGCTTATAACTCACAGCCATACGGAATACTCTATGGGGCGGCGATGAGAAATCTGATAAGAATGATAAGAATGAGAATGTGAGAATCTGAGAATTGTCCAAAATGTTGGATACGCTGGACAGACAAATTGGCACAAGTGGCGGCAATGGCAAACTGGCAATTCTGTGGCAAATGGCTTGCATGTAAGCAGTGTTGTGCCAGAAGTGCTGCAAATACCGCAAATGCAAATCCCGCGAAAAGTTGCAAAAGTTGAAAATGTTGCAGTTGCAACTGCGTGACATTTGCAACAATAATGGGATGCGATAATCGCGTATCGTAGGTTGTGAAGGTGCAATGGGCGGGAATCCCGGACGCCATTCTTGGCGTCCCTACCCTGCCGTACATACAGGGTAGCACAAAATGGGCGGGTTAGGGTGACATTTTGTCTACTTTTGCGCCATAAAAT
>CAZKXW010000139.1:0-7364 GCA_964556745.1 uncultured Anaerolineaceae bacterium | reverse complement strand
ATGGCCGGGATAACGCATGTCAACCAAGGACGTGAAGACCTGCTGATCGGGCGAGATCTCTTAGGCAGTCAGATCAGCCTCGGCTTGCTCTCGGAGCGCCTCCAGTATGGTTTGCAGCCGCGCGGGAGTTTCGTCCGTATGCAGGCCCAGCGCCGAGCGGCTGCTTTGGTGGGCAACGTCGGCCACCAGCAAACCGAAAGCGCACAGCACGCCGGGATAGCGCGGGACCAGCACACGCGGGATCTTGAGCCGGTCGGCCACATCGCAGGCATGGAGCGGTCCGGCTCCGCCGAAGGCTACTAGGGTGAAATCACGCGGGTCGTATCCGCGCGCTACCGAAACGCGCCGCAGCGCCCGGTCAATGCTGGCGTTGGCTACATCGATGATGCCCTGCGCCATGTCTTCGAGGCTCAGTCCGGCAGCCGCGGCCAGTGTGCCCATCGCTGAGCGGGCTGCGTCCACATCCAGCGTCATCCGGCCGCCCAGGAAATGCTCAGGGTCGAGCCGACCGAGGACGGCGTTGGCATCGCTGACCGTCACTTGTGTCCCGCCTCGCCCATAGCAGATTGGTCCGGGCACGGCTCCGGCGCTTTGGGGTCCCACCCGCAGTGCCCCGCCCGCGTCCAACCGGGCAATCGAGCCGCCGCCCGCGCCGATGGTCTCGATGTCCAGCACCTGGATTCGCAGCGGCAGACCATCAATTTCCGAGTCGGGGCGGCGGATGGGCGCGCCGGGACAGAGCGCCACATCGGTCGATGTCCCGCCAATGTCCAGGGTCAAGATGTGATCGTACCCGGCCAACCGCGCCAGATGGAAGGCGCCGATGACGCCGGCTGCCGGGCCGCTCAAGGCGGTCTGGACAGCCTGCTGCCGGGCGCGGGCGGCGCTCATCACTCCGCCATCGGATTTCATTACGCGGAAGGTGGTTTGTCGGGGAAGCTGTTTTTCCAGGTGGGCGAGGTAGCGGCTCATGACTGGGCGCACGTAGGCGTCCAGCGCGGCGGTGCTGGCGCGTTCATATTCGCGGAATTCGGGCAGCACCTCGCTGGAGAGCGCGATCTGCCAGGGCTGGAGCAGGCCGCGCTCCAGGATGCGCGCACGGACAGCCTGCTCGTGAACCGGGTTGACGTAGCTGTAGAGCAGGCACACCGCTACCGACTCGATGTATTCACTTGCGAGCGCGTCCAGCACGATGTCGAGGGCGATCACATCCAGGGGGGTCAACACGGCGCCGGTATGATCGAGGCGTTCGGGGATTTCCCAGCACCAGCGGCGCGGGATCAAGGGGGGCGGGAGCCTGGGTTGAAGGGCATAGAGTTCGGGCCGGTTCTGCCGTCCGATGAACAACAGATCGCGGAAGCCCTGGGTGGTCAGCAGCGCGGTTCTGGCGCCTTTGCGTTCGAGGATGGCGTTGGTCGCCACCGTCGATCCGTGGGAGATGCGCCGCAGCGCCTCGATGTTCCCCCCAGAGATGGCCGCCAGTCCGTTGAGCATGGCCTCAGCCGGATCAGCCGGGGTGCTGAGCAGCTTATGGACGGTCAGCCGCCCATCCGCCAGACTGACCAGGTCGGTGAACGTCCCGCCAATATCGACGCCTGCGAACATGGGAATACCTGCTGTGTGCTGCGCAGAATGATGCAGGGGATTATACCGCAGGCAGACAGTCCACTTTGCGCGGAGCGGCGCTCCCGCGTAGTATCTTCAGGCAAGGGCATCTTCAAGTAGAAAGAGCCATGATGAGCCGTCGTTTTGTTCTCGCAGGCGCGCTGTTCGGGATGTTCGGCGTGGCGTTGGGGGCGTTTGGAACCCATACGCTGCGGGCATCACTGGAAGGCAGCGGGCGGCTGGACACCTACCAGACTGCGGTGCAGTACCAGCTGATTCATGCGCTGGCGCTGATCGGCGCGGGCTGGGCCGCGGAACGCTGGCCGGGGCGCTTCACCCGTTTGGCTGGGCTGTTGTTTAGTGCCGGAATCTTCCTGTTCTCCGGCAGCCTGTACCTGCTGGCGATCTTCAACCTGGGGGTCATGGGCGCGGTCGCGCCGCTGGGTGGAGCCGCGCTGATCGCCGGGTGGGGCTGCCTGGCCTGGGCCGCCTGGCGGGGTGGCTAGAGATTCGTGAACTTCCGAGCTTTGCTGCGCGTCGTCCGGGGGCTGATGGCCTGGGTCATCCGACTGGCGGTGATGCTGGCGCTGCTTCAGCATTCGAGCTACCCGCTTGGGCTGCGCTGGAATGCGGTGGCGGTGCTGGCCTCGGACTATCAGTTTGACTACGTGACGTGGGAACTGGGCGCGGTCGGTGTCAAAGTCGAGCAGTCGCTCTACGGTCTGCACCCGTTTATGAGTGAAGCGGCTCGCGCCGACCTTGTGCGCGCCTACATGAATGATCTGGCCGAGGCGCAGCGGCTCGACGGGCAGATCAGCGCGATCTACGCTGATCCCGCCCAACCCAACGCTTTGGCGGCCAGCGCGGAACTACGTACTCGGCGAGATGCCCTCCGCGCTGACTTGGAGGGGCGGCAGTCACTCGTCGAGAGCATCCTGGAGGGACAAGTCGCGGCGGTGTTGGTGGAGCAGGGCTTTGGCCAATTGGGTCAGGTTCTGCCGCCAGTTTCCGCTCATTTCACGCGCGTCCCGAATCTGCTGGTGGTCTCACCGCGCGATCAGATCCGTTTTGATGTCTCCATCAACCTGAATCCGCTGAGCACCGACCAGATGGCCGCGCTGGAAGCCCGCATCGATGCTGAGCAAAATGTCTCGTCGTTGATCGTGCCGCTGGGCGGCATCGCGCTGTATCCGGCGATGGTGCTGGAAACAGCCTCGATTCCGGGGGCGCTGGATACGATTGCCCACGAGTGGCTGCACCACTACCTATTTTTCTTTCCGCTGGGGTTGAGCTACTTCAGCGGTGACGGCTTCGCGGGGGAGACGCGCATCATCAACGAAACCACAGCGGCGCTCTTCGGCCAGGAGGTCGGGCGGCTGGCGCTGGCGAAGTTTTACCCTGATCTGGCGGTTCGTTTATCCTCACCCCTAAATCTCCCCATTGCATGGAGAGGGGACTTGAATACGGCTGCGGCTTCCCTGACACGGGGTGGTGCGGTGCGGTCGCGGTGGGTACAGGCGGTTCCTTTTGATTTCAACCGGGAGATGGATACGACTCGGCGGCAGGTGGATGCGCTGCTGGCTGAAGGCAAAGTGGACGAAGCCGAAGCCTACATGGAGGAGCGGCGCAGGCTGTTTGTCGAGAACGGCTATGTGATCCGCAAGCTCAATCAGGCTTTCTTCGCCTTCTACGGCGGCTATCAGGCAGGGGGTACGGCTGGCGCGGGCGGGAGTGATCCTATTGGACCGGCAGTGCTGGCACTGCGTCAGGCCAGTCCTACGCTGCACGACTGGATCGTGACCCTGCGCGGCATCACCACGCGCGAGCAGCTGCTCGCGGCAGCCGACCTGATTCAATAATGGGACTCACAGGACGAAGACTTCCTCGACAGGCAGGCTGAAGCCCGGCAGGACATCGCCCCCGCTAATGGCCTGTCCGCTGGCGAGAGTCTCAGTGCGGTCGGGCGTCCAAGCGACGACGGTCTGCGAACGGGGATAGATCAGCAGGACCAGCTTTGTTCCCGCGCGGAGGTATTGAGTCACCTTGAGCTGTAAGTCATCGGCATCATCACCCGGCGAGACGACCTCGACCGCCAGATCCGGCGCGAAGGGCACATAGCCGTCCGGCAGTCCCTCGGACAGGCGACCCGCAGCGATGAAGCCGACATCGGGCGCGCGCACCGTGTCGCGGCCATCGGGATTCCGGGCGAGGATGTAGCCGGTTTCAGCAGCGGTGACGAATCCGAGACGACCTTCGCGGACGAAGGCGCGGATGGCGCTGCCGATGTTCAAGGTAATCACCCCATGTTTTCCGCCCGCGGGAGTCATGGCGATGAGTTCCCCCTCACTGAGTTCAAGGCGCTGCCCGGCTGTCTCCGGCTGATGAGACAGCGCCCACAAGTCCTCGACTGAATACTGGCGCTCGCGAATGAACATGGCCTGATCCTGCGCTTGCCTATGCTCGATTCTACCACGATCTGCTTGCGCCGGACGGGCAGCCTGGCAGTTAGGTCTTGATGAGAAAGGTTGGCGCGGGCACAATCCCCACGTACACTGATAGCAGTTGTTCCCTTGATCCAGGATTTGTCTATGAACCGCCGATGGTCCCAACTGTTCGCTGCATTTCTCCTCGTGGCGCTGATGATGGCCGCAGCCCCGCTATCCGCGCAGGACTCGACCGAGCGTGACCCAGAGGAGCTGGCGCGGCGGCTCCTGGGTTTCAATGACGAGGCGGCCATCCCGGAGCCGTTCCCGGTTTATGGGGTCGGGGATACCGCGCTGTTCTGGGTCAGCAAGGCTAACCAGACCGAACCCAGCCAGATCACCGCTCAGGTGGCGGCGGCGGCTCCTGGGGTCTATATCTGGGTCGAAGAGGGCCTTGACTTCAATGCCGAGGCGCTGGCCCAGACAGCCGCGCAGTTGGACGGCATCTTCACGCTGCTGCGGCTGGCGGACAACCAGGCGGGGATCAGTGTCGTGCCGCAGTCGGCGGCGGAACTGGCTCTGCTGCGGCAGCTCCGCCTGCCAGATGTGGACAACGACCCACACTTCTATATCCTGTTTGCCCGCGACCTGAGCACCAGCCGGAACGCTTTCTTCAACCCGGCCAACAGCATCCCGACCCAGTGGGTTAACGGGGGCTTCACCAACCAGCACGAGATGTTGATGGTCAACACCTCGGCAGCTCCGGGCCTGGCGCTGGATGATCCAGCTTACGTGAGCATCCTGGCGCGGGAGTATATCAAGCTGCTGACGTTCTACAACAATCCCGGCCAAGCGGCCTGGCTGCGGGAGGCGCTCACCTGGGCGCTGCTGTTCGAGGTGGAACAGCGCGAACTGACCGCCGATGACGTGAGGCTGTTCCTGCAAGCGCCGGAGACGTCGCTGATCCGGGTGAATTCCGGCGCGGAGATCAGCGCGGGGCAGATGTTCCTCCAATATGTCCGGCAGCGCTTCGGCGAGCCGGCCATGCGGGAACTGCTGGCACAGCCGGGGGCGGGGATTTCCGCGCTCGACCGGGTGCTGCAAGCTCGCGGGCTGACAGATCTGGTAACGGGCAGCGCGATCAGCGCACGCGATGTCTTCGCCGATTTCGCGCTGACGAATGTGCTGAACTTCGCGCTCGGCGATGGGCGTTACGCCTATACTGGTCTCGCGGCGGTGGACGGGTTGAACGCGGCCGCTTCGCTGGTTAGTGACCAGTTCGATTTCCAGCTTCCCGACCTGACCATCAACCAGTTTGGGACGGCTTACCTGGGGCTGGCGACGACCGACGGCGTGGACTTCACGCTCGTTTTCCAGGGGGCGGAGACCACACCGCGGATGCCAATCCCTGGCCCGGTGGACAACCACTTCTACTGGTCGGGCAATGGGATCAACCAGAACACGGCGCTGTACCGGGCGTTCGATCTGAGCGGCGTCAGTTCGGCGACGCTGACCTTCGATGCGTGGTACATGCTGGTGGACGGCTGGAACTACGGCTATGTGAGCGCGTCGGTGGACGGAGGCCAGACGTGGACGCTGCTCCGTCCCACGACAGCCTCGGCGAATAACGTCTACGGGTTGGCTTACGGGCCGGGGCTGAGCGGGATCAGTTCGACCGAGCCTCCGCGCCCGTTCCCGTTCCTGGGTATCGGGCTGGAAGCGGATGGGATCACCATCGCCAGCATCCGGGAAGACAGCCCGCTGGTGGGCACGACCGTTCAGGTGGGCGATACCATCGCCGGGTTCGATGAGCAGGTATGGCAGGGACAGCCCGATCTGATCGGATTCCTCTCCAACTTCAATCCGGGCGATGTGGTCAATCTGTACATCCTGCGGGGGGAGGAGTTCTTCAGCGTGGAGGTGACGCTGGCCGCACACCCGACCCGCCGCTTTGTTCCTGATCCAGTGTGGGTCACGCAGACCATCGACCTGAGCGCGTTCGCCGGACAGACGGTGATCGTGCGCTTCGACACGGTGAGCGCTTCGGACGTGACCGACCGCGGGCTGGCTATCGATCACATTGCTATCCCGGAAATCGGCTACCTGGATGATGCCGAGGCCGGGGTACAGGGCTGGACGCTGAACGGCTGGCAGCAGATCACCAATCAGGTGGCGCAGCGGTTCCTGCTCCAGTTCGCGGTGCTGGACACGACCACGATCAGCAACAGCCGGGTGGGGCAGCTCATCAGCCCATCGTCGGCGCTGACCAGCGGGGCCTGGGACTTCAGCCTGAAGCCGGGTGAAATCCTGCTGCTGGCGATCTCCGGGCTGAGCGACAACACCGATTACCCGGCGCGGTATGGGCTGGCGGCTTCCACGGGGGCTGGAGCGGAACCAACCACCGCGCCGGGGCAATCCACCTAAGATGACGAACCGGCCGCTGAACTTCTATGATCTGGTGGAGATGCTGCCGCAGCCGGGCTGCGCGATCTGCACGCTGGTCGAGCGGGATACAGCCCGCTTCCTGGATTCACACCTGTACGAGTACGTGAATACGCCGGAGACCCACGCGGCGATGCGGGCCTCGCGGGGGCTGTGCGCGATCCACAGCGCTCAACTGGTGGATTACGGGGCGCAGGTGTTGGGAATCGCGATCCTGCACGCGGCCATCCTGGATGAACTGCTCAAGCAGGCGGCAGTTCCCCGGAGTACGTCCCGGTTGGGGCGGCTGCGGGGGAGCGGCGAGACGGCGGCTGGGCGCTTTGAGGCTTCCGGGCGGTGTATGGCCTGTGAAGCGATGGAGCAGGCGGAACACCAGCACGTCTGGACGCTGGCCGGACACATCCACGAGGGACGGCTGAAGACAGCTTTTGAGCAGTCGGAGGGGCTGTGCCTGCCCCATTTCCGGCTGGCTCTGGAGGCCGCGCCGGATGCTGAGCGCCACGATCTGCTGCTCCAGATGCAGGTGGAGAAGTGGCGGGGGCTGAAGGCCGAACTGGAGATGTTCGCGGAGAAGTACGACATCAACCACGCCGACCGGAGGATGGGGGCGGAAGCGGATAGTTGGAGGCGGGCGCTGCGGCTGGTGAGCGGGGCGGCGGGGGTGTTCGGGGCGCGGAGGAAGGGGGGTTAACAGAGCGTAGGAAAAGCTGATAGCTATTAGTTGATAGCTTAGAGCAATAAAAAACGGATGGTGACGTGTCGCTCATGTCGTCAGTGTCGATGAAGCTGACAGCCTTTGGCTTGTAGCTGATAGCCAGACCAGATAAGTTAATGGTTTATAGTTGATAGAAAAATGCAGTAGGTATTAGTCGCTAGCTTGTAGCTCTTAGCCAG
>CAZKXW010000138.1:0-7401 GCA_964556745.1 uncultured Anaerolineaceae bacterium | reverse complement strand
ACCAAGCAGTGCTGCTTCACTGCTTTCTCTCTCACTATCCTGTTGTTAAGCTGCGGCCACTCGCTTAGTTTGCTTGCGACGTGAAGTTAGGATACCAACCGCAAACATACCTGTCAATACTGATTTTCAAGATTCCTTAAACGGTTTCTCTCAGTCATATTGGCCGAAAGAAACAGGCTTATGTCCCATCTGGAAGAAGCGGCTCTTCCTCCATGATAGCCCGTTCAGCTCTGGGTTCGTCTCCCAGAATATCCCGCACATAGACCTCCTGTACCAGTATCATCAGAATCGCAATGATCGGCACTGCTAACATGATTCCCAGAAAACCGAAGAAAACCGCTGCAAAAATCTGCCCAATCAGCACCAATACTGGAGGTAGGTTCAAACTTTCCTTGAAGAGAAGTGGTGCGATAAGCTGGCTCTGGATGAAGGACGTGCCGTAGATAATCAAGACAATCCACAAGACATTCTGTGGAGCCTGAGCAAACCCGACGGCCAGGGACGGGATCAAGGCTGCAATCGGCCCAAAATTAGGGACAAATGAAAACAGCCCAGCTAACACACCGAGCGCAATAGCCTGCTCTATGCCCAACAACGCCAGCCCTAGCCACGTCGCTACGCCGACAATGACCATGAGCAAAATCTGCCCCTGAAGCCAAATGCGAAGCGTAAAATCGATCCGATCTATGATGTAGCGTACCCTTTCACGGTAGCCAATTGGAAAAAGCTTGATCGCCCCATCCTCGTATTTGCGGGGTTCGGAAAGGAAGTACAAACTCAGGAAAATGACGATGATAAGGCTCAGCAGTGTGCTAGCAACGCCACCGACCACTGGCAGCACTGAGCCGCCCAACTGCCCTGCCACTCGTCCAAACTGACGGGTTAGTTCGCTGATGAGTTGATCGATACTACTTAGACCAAAGGTGCTTCGCATCAAATCCTGCAAACTTGCTACAAAAGGATAGGCTTCCTTCAGCTGGGGGTCTTGTTCGATGGCCGACCATTGGCGTACCAGTTCTTCGACACCTTGTTGTGCGTCAACTCCTAACGCAGCAAACTGTTCAACCAACGAGGGAAGGGCCAATAAGAACAACAAGACGAAGACCCCAAATACCCCCACCAACGAAATCATCGTCGCCAGAGTTCGACTAACACCATGCCGCACCAGAAATCGGATCGGCATCGTGAACAACACCACCAGGATGATTGACGCCAGCATCAACAGCAGAGTCGTCCGCACTTCCCAGACGGCCAGCAGAAGAATCCCCACAATAGCTGCCACCATCACCCAGCGGGTAATTTGTCCAGGAACCGTAATTGAGGTGGCGCGATTCATATGGCCTCCGAAGGACGGGATTGGTTCGCCTCAGGCTTCACTTTGTCTTCGCTCTCTGATACTGGCTGATTCGGTTCTCCGTCATCTTCCGCAGCAAGAAACAGTCGCGGTTCCGGCAGCGGTTCAAGGTCGTCTGAATTCGCGACCGGTTGCTTCTCATCTTTTTCTTCAAGGTCAGGAGAAAGTTCAGACTTTGGCGCTTGGACGAGGGATTCAGAATCAGGTTCGACCGAAGGTGTAGCCACATCACGCACCGGCAGTGGAAGTGGCACGGTCTTGAGATCATCTTGGGCATCTGCCAGTGGCATTGCAGCCACTGGTATCGCGGCTGGTGGAGCAATCACAGTAGGCTGACGAGGGGTTTCCTCGGTGTGAATGTGAATGTGCACGCGCGGTTGTCCAGCCATCCGCAGTCCAAGCTGTTTATCGACCACCTGAGAGATTGCCCGGTTGATTTCCTTCTGTTTGTCAGGAAGCCGCACATCGTGACCAAAAACGGTCACGTGCAGTTCCACATCGGCGCGTCCCTGCACCGGTTTGACCTGCGCTTCGACAGAAACCACATCCTTGACATCACCTACGGCTTTGAGAATCCGTTCGCGAGCCGATTCGACGCTCACATCAGCCAGAGCGCCAGAAGTCCGCATCACTAGCCCTGAAAGCTTTGCCTTCGGATCAGGCCGAATCAAGGTAGAAATCAGTATCAGCAGCACAGCGTCGATTACTACGGTCAGCAGCAGGCGAATCAAGAGAGGCGCTTCGGAAATGGAAGCAGCCCATGCGCCAACAAGCTGTGGAAACAGAAGGAAGATTGCCGTCGCCCCAATCAAAGCGAGGCCCATGAGCAGCACGATCAAACGTCGCAGGATATTCACAGGTCTGCTCCTTACGAGCGTCAGCCCGTATAACGGACGACCATCAGAGTGAGATCATCGAATGGCACAACACCTTCAGCGAAAGATTCAACCGCGCTCAGAAGAGCCTGAAGGATTTCCGATGCGGATGCGTTCCCGCATTGACGAAGAGTCTCAGCGATGCGTGCTTCTCCAAAAGACTCGCCAGTCGGATTTTCGGCGTCAGTCAGGCCGTCAGTGTAATAGACCACAACGTCCCCCGGTTCAAGCTGTAACTCGGTTTCCTTGAGCGGATTGTTCGGGAACCAACCAATCGCGCGCCCGCCAAGCGGCATCAATACAGCCTCACCCGCCCGCGCACGATATACCAGGGGAGGGTTATGTCCGGCGTTGATATGAACACTGTGGCCGTCACGTCCGAAGACGCTGTGATACACCGTGACAAACATGCCGCTGACAGCATCTTCAAGAATTAGATCATTCGTCCGGCTCAGGGTTTCCCGGGCAGAAAGCCCGGCTGCCGCATGGCTGCGAATCATGCTGCGCGCCACTGCCATGAACAACGCGGATGGAGCGCCTTTGTCCGAGACATCGGCAATAACCACACCGAAAGCCTGATCGTTGAGATTAAAGTAATCGTAGAAATCACCGGCCATCTCACGGGCTGACTGCCACACCGCTTCGATCTCGTAGCCTGGCAGTTCCGGCTTACGCTTAGGCAGAAGGCCTTGCTGAATCTGGCGAGCAAGCTGCAACTCGTGTTCGAGCCGCCCCTTCTCGACTGCAACGCCGTACAGCCTCGCGTTCTCGAGGGTGATGCCGGCTTGATTAGCAATCGCGCTCAATAGATCGCGGTCGGCCTCGGTGAAATTCCCAGTACGCATCGAGGTATCCACATAAACGACTCCGACCAGTCGATCCTGCACCATCATCGGCGCGCACAGAATTGCGCGCAGACCGCGCATGATGATGCTTTGGCCTGGAACGATGCGTGTATCAAACATCGCATTGTTGGTGAGAAGCGGCTGCCGCGACGCGACCACCTGATTCACAATGGTGGTACTGTAGGCTTCTTCCTGCTCCAGCTTCTCGCCGCTGATGCCACGTGCTCCCAGCAGTCGAAGCTGTCCCGTCTCGGCTTCATAGTTCATCAGTACGCCGCGTTCGGCTTTCGTGGCCTGCATCATGGCATCGATGACATTATCCAGCGCCTCGTTGAATTCCAGGCTGGAATTCATCGTCATAGAAATCTGATAGAGAGTCTTGAGATGTTCCGGCGTGAGGTTGGTCGAGAGCATCTGGTCAGCCATGATTTCCCTTGCAGGAGCATTGGATACCGTCTGCGATTATAGCACATCAGGCCGCTGCTCTGGCGAATTCCCCTCGGACGATTTACCATTGCGCTCCAGAATCGTATCCCATAGAAAAAGAAAACAAACCATGCTTTTTGACGTCACTGTTTTTCCGAA
The DNA here is from genome assembly GCA_964556745.1 of uncultured Anaerolineaceae bacterium. Taxonomy (GTDB): domain Bacteria; phylum Chloroflexota; class Anaerolineae; order Aggregatilineales; family Phototrophicaceae; genus CFX2. The sequence goes on along the minus strand of CAZKXW010000138.1, from coordinate 3,742 downwards.
AGACTTGAATAGCGCAGGTGCAGTCGCCCGGCAGGTTGAAGATTACGGCTTCGCTGGCCTCTGGACGGCGGAGACTTCACATAATCCGTTCCTACCCTTGACGCACGCGGCGGCAGCAACCTCACGCATCAGCGTGGGAACTGGAATCGCGGTGGCCTTCCCGCGCAGTCCGATGGTCATGGCAAACATGGCCTGGGACCTGGCCGAGCAGTCGAAAGGCCGCTTCATCCTCGGCTTGGGTACACAGGTCAAAGCCCACATCACTAAACGCTTCAGCACGGAATGGAGCGCCCCGGTTCCGCGACTGCGCGAGTACATCCAGTCGATGCGGGCCATCTGGAACACCTGGCAAACAGGCACACCGCTGCGCTACATCGGTGAACACTACCGCTTCACCCTGATGACACCGTTTTTCGCACCTGATCCGATGCCGTTCTCGGATATTCCGATTTATATCGCGGGGGTGAATGAGGGACTATGCCGCCTGGCGGGTGAACTCTGCCAGGGGTTCCATGTGCATCCATTCCATACCACAGATTACCTGAAGAAAGTCATCATCCCCAACATTCAAGCCGGAGCCGAACGCGCAGGACGCAGTCGTGCCGATATTAAACTGACCTGTGCGGTCTTCGTTGTAACCGGGCACGACGCCCAGGAAATGCAGAACAACGCGATCATGGCGAAGTCACAGATCGCCTTCTACGCCAGCACGCCCAGTTATGGAGCCGTCCTGGAACAGCATGGTTGGGTTGATCTGGCCGAGCGACTTGGTTTGCTTATCCGGGAAAATCGCTGGGCGGAGATGTGGCAGGAAATCAGCGATGATATGTTGCGTGCCTTCGCGGTGGTCGCGCCACCAGAGGAACTCCCCCATCAGGTCAAGGCACGTTATGAAGGTCTGCTGGATCGAGTGGGCTACTATTTTCCATTCGTGCCCGATGAAACCGATAAGCAGTCCATCTGGCAGTCTGCCGCGAAAGCATTTCAGTAAAGGTGGAACCTATGAGCGCAGCCGCGCGAAACTATATTCAGACTCATGCCGAGCGTTTCAAAGCGCAGTTCAAGGAACTCCTTAGTATCCCCAGCGTCAGCACACTGGAGAGCCACCGCGCCGACTGTGAACGCGCGGCGCTGTGGCTGGCTGAGGACATGCGCCGGGCAGGTTTCCACAAGGTCGATCTGCTCGATGTGGGTTGGCATCCGATTGTCTTTGGCGAGTGGATGGGCGCTGGAACTGATGCGCCAACCGTACTGGTCTATGGTCACTACGATGTCCAGCCTGCGGAGATGGTCGATGGGTGGCATACGGATCCATTCACGCCAGTCGAGCGCGATGGCAAGATTTATGCTCGCGGAGCTATCGACAGCAAGAGCAATGTCATGGCGCAGCTCAAGGCCGCTGAAGCTCTGATTCAGACCGGCGGCGCTCCCGTCAACATCAAGCTGATGTTTGAAGGTGACGAGGAGTCGGCATCCGGTAACATGTCGGCTTTCGTCAAAGCTAACCACGAGCGTTTGAACTGCGATGTGGTTGCCATTTGCGACGGGAGCATGGCCGACCGCGAGCAGCCTGATCTGGCCTACGGCCTGAGGGGTGTGGTCTGCACGGAACTGGAAGTTCATGGCCCCAAGCAAGACCTGCACAGCGGGCACTACGGCGGAACGGTGCATAATCCGATCCAGGCATTGGCTGAGATCATCGCGCAGCTTCATCATCCTGACGGCAGCGTGGCTGTTCCAGGTTTTTACGATGAAGTTCGCGCATTGGATGAAACCGAGCGCGAACAACTTCGGCACGCCCTGCCCTGGATCGAAGCGGAATGGCGCGAAGTCGCGGCCGCGCCGCAGCAGTGGGGCGAAACTGCTTACAACCTGCACGAACGGATCGGGACACGCCCCACGTTGGAAATCAACGGCATCGCTGGGGGCTTTGCAGGGGATGGTTTTAAGACGGTGCTGCCGGGTAAAGCCAGAGCCAAAATCAGCTGCCGGCTTGTTCCTGATCAGACCTCTCAGCACACTTATGAGCGGCTGCGTGACTACATTCAGAAAATCACCCCACCCACGGTCAAGTCCGAACTTCGGTTGATCGAAATAGGTGAACCGGCTGTGATCGATCGGAATAGCCCAGCAGTACAGGCTGCCGTCCGCGCCTACGAAACGGTTTGGGGCAAAACGCCCTTCTTTGTCCGCGAAGGCGGCAGCATTCCGGTGGTGGTCGATCTCCAGCGCGAACTCGGCAAGCCAATGGTGTTGTTCTCTTTCGGTTATAAAGGCTGTGCTGCGCATGGCCCCAACGAGCATGTCTACCTGGATATGTGGTATAAGGGCATGACCATCATGACCCACTATTACGAAGAGTTGAAGCAGAGGATAACAGGATGAGCCAAGCCCATGCCTATGTCAGGAACTACTTCGGTCGATTCCGTGAACAACTTGACGATCTGCTGAGGATTCCCAGCGTCAGCACCGCGCTCGAACATGTGGGGGATGTACAGCAGGCGGCGGATTGGCTGGCGGATGATCTCCGGCAAATAGGTATGACCCGCGTCGAAATCTTTGCAACCAGCGGTCATCCCATCGTTTACGCTGAATGGTTGGGGGCGCAGCCGGGGGCGCCCACGGTGCTGATCTACGGCCACTACGACGTGCAGCCCGCCGTCCTCAGCGACGGCTGGCGCAGCGACCCGTTCGAGCCAACGGAGCGCGAAGGTTTCCTGTATGCACGAGGCGCATCAGATGACAAAGGACAGATCTTCGCGCATCTTAAAGCGGCAGAAGCGATGCTCGCCAGCGGCGGCCCCCCCGTCAACCTCAAGTTCCTGATCGAAGGTGAGGAAGAAATCGGATCGGTTCACCTGGGCGATTTCGTCAAAGCCAACCGCGACCTGCTCCGGGCGGATGTGTGCGTGATTTCCGACAGCGGAATGCCCACCGCGGATCAACCATCGCTGGTCTACGCGCTGCGTGGGTTGGTCACAATGGAGATCGAAGTTCATGGCCCGGCTGTCGATCTACACAGCGGGACTTACGGGGGCGCAGTTCACAACCCAGCGCAAGCTATCGCCGAAATCGTCGCCAAGCTGCATGATGAAACCGGACGCATCGCTGTACCCGGCTTCTACGATGAGGTGCTGCCGCTGACCGACGATGAACGCGCTGAACTCCGCCGTTCGGCCTGGAACCTGGAGGACTGGAAGAAGGTGACAGGAGTTTCCCAGCCCTGGGGCGAACCGGATTTCGCCATTCACGAACGGACTGGGGCACGTCCTACATTGGAAATCAACGGGATCGCGGGTGGGTACTATGAACACGGCTTCAAGACAGTTCTTCCCGCCAAAGCCTGGGCGAAGATCAGCTGCCGATTGGTTGCTAACCAGGACCCCGACCGCATCGGTAAGCTGGTGGAAGGGTTCATCCTGAGCGTCACGCCACCCACAGTCCGCTGCGAAGTCCGGGTCAAGCGGGGCGCTCCTCCCGCATTTGTGGATATCAACACGCCGGCGATGAAAGCAGCCATCCGCGCCTACGAGAAAGGCTGGGGTCGCAAACCGATCTTCATGCGAGAGGGAGGCAGCATCCCGGTAGTCGCCGATTTCCAGAAGGAACTGCACCTGCCGGTCATCCTGATGGGATTCGGCCTGAATGACGACGGTGCCCACAGCCCGGACGAGCACTTCAGCATCGAGATGTTCCGCAAAGGCATCGATACCGCGATTTACTTCTGCGAAGAAATCAGCGC
>CAZKXW010000137.1:0-7461 GCA_964556745.1 uncultured Anaerolineaceae bacterium | reverse complement strand
TGCCCCTGAAAAGAAGGGGGCCGGGGGATGAGGGCAGAACTTGCCGGATGCGCCACTAAATGGTGCATCCGCTAAATCGTCGAGAAAAACAGGGGGCTGCGGGGGACGCCCCCGAATAGCTTTTCCCCGATGGGGGCAGGGGGATGAGGGCAGAACGTGCCGGACCCACCACGAAAAGCTGTCAGCTAAAAGCTGCCCCAACAAAAAAGGCAGCGCATCGCTGCCCTGCCTTGAATTGTCGAAGGGTAAACCTACTTGGCGTAATCGACCGCCCGCGTCTCCCGGATCACCTGCACCTTGATCTGGCCGGGATACTGCATCGTCTCCTCGATCTTCCGCGCCACATCCCGCGCCAGCCGCAGCGAGGCCAGATCGTCCATTGCCTCTGGCCGCACGATGATGCGGACTTCGCGCCCCGCCTGGAGCGCGTAGCTGGCCTCCACGCCGTCGAAGCTGTTGGCAATCTCTTCCAGCGTCTTGACCCGCTTGATGTAGGTTTCCAGGCTTTCCCGTCGCGCCCCTGGCCGCGCCCCGCTGATCGCGTCCGCCGCTTCCACGATGTAGGCTTCGACGCATTCCTGCTCGACCTCGTGGTGGTGGCTGGCGATGCAGTTGATGATCTTGGCGTTCACCCCGTATCGCTTGGCGAAGTCCGCCCCGATGATCGCGTGTGTGCCTTCCACCTCGTGGTCGATGGCCTTGCCGATGTCGTGCAGCAGACCCCCTGCCTTCGCCAGGCTCACATCCGCGCCCAGTTCAGCAGCAATCATCCCGGCGATGTGCGCCGTTTCGATGGCGTGGGCATGCTGGTTCTGCCCGTAGCTGGTGCGGAACTTCAGCCGCCCCAGCAGCTTGAGAATTTCAGGATGCAGCCCGGGTACGCCGGTTTCGTAGGCCGCCCGTTCACCCTCCTCGCGGATGATCTGCTCGACTTCCGCCTGGGCATCCTCCACCAGCTTCTCGATGCGCGCCGGGTGAATCCGCCCATCGACGACCAGCTTGGCGAGCGCCCGCTTCGCCACCTCGCGCCGCACCGGGTCGAAGCTGCTGATGGTCACGGCTTCGGGGGTGTCATCGACCACCACGTCCACGCCGGTCGCCAGCTCAAAGGCGCGAATATTGCGCCCGCTCCGGCCGATGATGCGGCCTTTCATCTCGTCGCTCGGCAGCGGCACAACGCTGACCGCGATCTCGCTCACATGTTCCGAGGCCAACCGCTGCACCGCCAGCGCGATCACGTCGCGGGCGCGGTTATCGGCTTCTTCGCGGGCATCCGCTTCGACCTGCCGGATAATCCGGGCCATGTCGCTGCGGGCTTCCTGTTCCACGGTAGCGATCAGTTCTTTCTTAGCCTCGTCAATCGTCATCTGAGAGATGCGCTGGAGTTCCTCCAGCCGCTGCGATTCGAGCTTCTGCAAGTCGTTTTGCTGCTTATCCAGTTTGCTCTGACGCTTGTTTTGAAGCTGCTCCCGCTGTTCCAACCGCTCAAGCCGTTTATCCAGGTCTTCGCGGCGGCGCTGAAGGCGCTCGTCCTCTTTATCCAATTCGCGGCGGCGGCGCTGGGTCGCCTGTTCGCTCTCTTCCAGTACCTGTCTGGCCCGCTCTTCCGATTCGACGATGATGTTCTTGGACTGCTCATTGGCTTTGGCGAGGATTGCGTTCGCTTCAGCCTCGGATTTCTGCCGCTGGTTGTTCCCGCGCGAATTCTGCCAGTAGTATAAGATCGCCGCGCCCAGCGCAATGCCGACCATCAGATCGATCAGCAGGGCCAGGGCCGTGCCGAGTGCTCCACCTTCCATTTTGCTTAATCCTCATAATCTGCCGTCCGGGTAAAACGTTCCGGGTCTGCCGCCTCCAGTTCATCCATCAGGCGGGAGACCACCTCGTCGATTGTGCTGAAGCTGAAACCGCGCCGAGCCAGAAACGCGCTTAGTTTGGCCTTGAATTCGCGCCGTGATCGTTCATGGACGCGCCGCGCTTGACTCTGCGCCGCGCGATAAGCCGCGCCGGCTTCGTCCTGCCCATCCAGCGCAGCATCGATCACGGCCGGTTCGATCCCCTTGCGGCGGAGTTCCTGCCGGAGGGCGCGCCGACTGACTGGTTTGAACTCGTTGCGGTTCTGAATCCAGAAGCGGGCAAAAGCCAGATCGTCGAGATGCCCCATCATCGTCAGCCGTTCGATGGCTGCTTCGATGATCTCCGCCTCGATGTCCTTATCGGCCAGATTGCGCCGGACCTCGGCAACACTCCGCGGGCGGACGCCCAGGAAGCGAGCTGCTCGGTCTATCGCCTTGCCGACCTCATCGGCGCGTTGCAGGGCCCTGATCTCGCTGTCGCTGAGCGTCTGTCCCTTCTTCAGACGGGCAGCCTCGATCAGGCTCAGGCTGAATGCGAACGCGCCGTCAATATACACGTTGACGAGCTCGTTGCTGCGTTTCTGCACTTCCAGCCGGGTGATGACGCCTCTGGACACGCCGCGCTATCCTCGTTCAGAAAAGCAAACAGCCGTGGTTAACAGTACACAACCACGGCTGGCCAGTCCCTTGCTCAGTTGAGAACGCTCGATCGTCGCGCCTCCTGTCGGCGCGCCTGGGCGGAATCCGCCTAGGTGCTGCAGTGCCTCTCACCCGGTGGCCCCATGTCCACCTCTGGATAGGACTTCAACAGGGCAGTTAGTGCCCCGGTTCGGTTGATGATCCCGTTTTTGTTGTTCGGCACAGGTTCCACATCCGCCTTATGATGGCGGGTCAGGTTGCAAAGCTCGTTCGTCAACAGTAGCCGTGGTGGTCATGCTTCAGCACCACTACTTTCTATTATGCACAAATCGGCCAGATTGTACAACAAAAACCCAGCGCGTCCGCCGCTCCCATCCCAAGCTGCGCACCGCTTTGAGGTTCTCCAGGCTGCTGTACCCCCCTGTCGAACGCCGCCAGCAGCGGATGAAACCCCCGTTCATGAGCGCGCTGGAGCAGGTCGCGGCAGTGGTCGTTCTTACTCATGGCAAATCCAGATCACCGGCGCATCCTCGTAAGGACGACCCGCCGGGTCGCCCGTGCAAGAATCATTCGCATTGGAGATCATGAGAAACCTACCCCTGCCAGGGCAGCAGGTGAGGGCAAAATGACCGCCTCGCCGCGCACTGTGTGCGAGCCGCTCAATCAGTCTGGGAGACCTTGCGGTGTCGTGAGGCCGGGGCAGCCTGCCTCGCGCAGCCTGCCCCAGATCAGATCGGCAGGATCAGCCCCCCGGATTCAGCGTGGGCAGCGGGCCGGCCTGAGTGGTTTGGACCGGGGGTGGAGGCAGGGTCGGCTGGCTGTTGGCGGTATCTTCTTCGTTCGTGCCGCCCGTGGTCGGCACAGTCGCGACCAGCGGAAGCTGGCTGTTGGAAGTGTCGGCGGGCACTGAGCTTTCCAGCGGCGCAGCGCAGCGGAAGCCGATCCAGGCCGTCGGAGCCAGCGGATCGCGGCTCTGGCGGTGGACGCTGCGCGAGAAGAAGGGTACGGCATCCCAGGAGCCGCCGCGCACGACCTTCTCCGTCCCGACCACCGGGCCGGTTGGGTTGAGCACCTGCGGCTGCTGCGACTGTTCGGTGTAGTAAGTGGAGCCGTACCAGTCGCTCACCCATTCAGCCACGTTGCCGGCCATATCGACCATGCCAAATACGCTTGCGCCTCCCGGATATGTGCCGACGGCGCGGGGGCCGATCAGCGTAGGGTCTTCTTCACGCGGGCGGCTGGTGCGGGCGCGGGTCACTTCAAAGGTGTTGCCCCAGGGATAGATGAAGTTCTGAGGGCCGCGGGCCGCGCGTTCCCATTCAGCCTCGGTCGGAAGGCGGCGGCCAATGGCTTCGCAGTAGGCCTTGGCGCCGTACCAGGTCACACCGACGACTGGGAAGTTCGAGATAGCCGGGTTGACGCGGTAGTTTTCGCTGTCGAAGATGATGTTGCTGTTCTGGTCTTCAGCGCGGGTGGCGGCACACAGTTGACCGTCGCAGCCGTTGCGGTGCGGCGTCTGGCCGGAGAGCGAGTTCAGGAAGCGGATGTACTGATCGTAAGTGACCTCGGTGACTTCCATCTGGAAGGAATCCACTGTGACATTATGCGCCGGGGCGGAGTCTTCCCCGTACTGAGGTGTGCAGTTGCCTTCCCACGTGTTCACGCACTCGTCCACGGCCTGGAAGACCTCATCGACGGTTGTGCCCATCAGATAGGTCGCGCCGTCCACCCGGCGCAGCGGCGAGAGACTGTCCCGAAGCAGGGGCGGAATGCTGACGGTCTGCGCCTGAGCAACCGCTAGGGTAGGAAGCGCCTGGGGAGTCGCTGTCGCGGTCGGTACGATCGGAACCAGATTGGGATCGGGCGTGGGCGGCAGCGGCGTCGGCGTCGGAACCAGGACCGCGGCCTGCCCAACCGTTGGCGAGGGCACGACCAGCACCTCGGTGGGCGGCGGGGTATTGGTGGCCGGGAGCGGCGTGGTGGTGATCACAAAGGGTGTCTGGGTAGGACGGCTGGCCGCAAGCAGGCTGTCCAGCGCGCCCGTCGCCCCGCTGATGACCAGCAGCAGGCCGACGATGGCCGCGCAGCCAAAACCCATCACGAATCCGATCACCACCCACTGCCAGGCTCCGCTCCGGCGTCCACCCCCAGTGCGCAGCGTTCCATAATTCTGTCGCGTCATAGCCCATCACTCTCCATGACCAGTTGATTCAAGCGGCACGTGCCCACTTGAAGACGGCATCGCATTCAAACCGCGAGCCATCCCTCCAATCATAGCGGTTTGGAACGGGTTCTCCAACGGCTGATTTGACCGTTGCGCGCGGCGTCGAGGAGTCGTCAGGTTGTTTCGGTCATCGTATCCATCCAGTGTGCTTGACATGCCGCCCCTCCACCTATACGCTTGAATGAAATAGACATATGGAACTTCTGGTACGTGATTAGCCTCTCCAGCTCCCATCCCACCACCTCCTCTGTCGAAGGCCCTCGCCCGGTAAACCTCCGCACCGATCTGTCCCCGCTGGCCGATCTGATTGAAGTCGCCTTTGCCAGCAGCATGGATAATTCCGGGCGGGCTGCCGTGCGTGAAATGCGGGCGATGAGCCGGATGCCGGGGCTGGGACTCCTGAGCGGGGCCAACAGCCTCATGCACGGCCTGGGGCTGGGCTACGTATGGATCGCCGGTGGACGGCTGGTTGGGAATGTCTCCACCTATCCGGCGGCTGGGATCGGCTTCGACGGCAAGACCTGGGTGATCGTCAACGTCGCCACCCATCCGAGCTACCAGCGCCGGGGCATCGCTGAACACCTCATGCGTGCCAGCCTGGAGATGATCGCGCAGCGCGGCGGCGAGCATGTCCTGCTCCAGGTCGATGCCGATAACGCGGTCGCGCAGCGCCTCTATGAGCGGCTCGGTTTTGTGGCTGAACGCGCCTGGACGACCTGGCGGCGCGGCGGTGCCTACACCACGCCGCCGCCTTTCGAGCGTGAACCCCGCCTGCACATCACCCGGCGGCGGCCCGATGAATGGGCAGCGGAATACCGCCTGGCCGAGCAGGTCAGGCCGGACCATCTGGGCGGGTTAGGCTGGCTGCGCCCGCTGCACGAACGCCATTTCCGCAGCAGCCTGTGGCAGGGATTCCGGGATTGGATCAGCTTCCGGCGCTGCGAACGCCTGATTATCCGGTCGGCGGATGGGAGCGATATCCTCGCCTCGATGTGGGTCGAAACGAGCTTGAACCACAGCACGCATTTGACGCTGATGGTGCAGCCCGATTACGAAGGCTCCTATGACGAGGCGCTCATCAACACGGTCGTCCGCCGCTACGGCAGTGGGGCGCTCAGCCTGGAGCATCCCAGCGCCGCAGCCGCCACCAGCGCCGTGCTGCGGCGCTACCAGTTCGTCGTGCGGCGGGAAGTCGTTCACATGCGCTGGCCGGCAGGGCACTGATCCCTGTTCCACTCCATTTGCCGCGGCGTGTATAATTTGCCCCATTCAGTCAATGCCTTGTGATCCTGGAGCCTGATGGAACTCGTCATCATCCTGTTGTTGAACATCGTGAATGGTGTGCTGTCGATGTCGGAGATCGCCGTCGTCTCCGCGCGCAAAGTCCGCCTGAGCCAGATGGCCGAAGACGGCAGCAAAGGCGCCAAACGCGCCCTGGAACTGGCCGAAGCCCCCAACCGTTTCCTTTCAACGGTTCAGATCGGAATCACAGTCGTGGCGGTGCTGCAAGGCGCTTTCGCGGGCGCGGCGCTGGCGCACCCCGTGGCGCTGACGCTGGCGCGGATTCCGCTGCTCCAGCCCATCAGCGAAGTCCTGGGCTTGTTCATCGTAGTGGCGCTGACGACCTATCTCTCCCTGGTGATCGGCGAACTTGTCCCCAAACGCATCGGCATGCAGAATCCCGAACAGATCGCGATCCTGGTCGCGCCGCTGATGCACGGCCTCTCCATCCTAACCGCGCCTTTCGTTCGGTTGCTGAGCGTCTCTACCGACGCCCTCCTGCGGTTGATCGGGGCGCGGGATTCGGGCGAAGCGCCCGTCACCGAAGAGGAAATCCAGGCCTTGATCCGGTTGGGTATTCAGGCCGGCGTCTTTGAGGCGCAGGAACAGGAGATGGTTGCAGGCGTGATGGGCCTGGACGAGCGCCGCGTCGATCAGATCATGACACCGCGCCTGGACATCGAGTGGATCAACCTGGATGACCCGGTCGAAGACAACCTCAGAATCGTGATCAACAGCCCTCATTCGCGATTCCCGGCGGCACATGGTTCGCTGGATCAGGTGGTTGGGCTGGTCCGCGCCAAAGACCTGCTCGACCGGCTCCTGCGCGGCCAATCCGTCGACTTCAACACCTGTATCCGCGAAATCCTCTTCATCCCGGAAAGCGCCACCGCGACCCAGGCCTTGGAACTTTTCAAACGGTCCGGCCAGCATGCGGCGCTGGTCATCAGCGAGTATGGCGGCATCGAAGGGATGATTACCTTCAACAACCTGATCGAAGAGATCTTCGGCGAGACCGGCGCGCCTGAATCGATCCAGCGTCCCGATGGCTCGTGGCTGCTGGATGGGCTGATCTCGGTGGATGAGTTCAAAGACCTGTTCGACCTGAAGGCGCTGCCCGGCGAGGACGACGGCCACTACCAGACGCTCGGTGGCTTCATCATGGAGCGGCTGGGACGCATCCCCAATGCCGCCGACTCCTTTGAGTGGGGCGGGCTGCGCTTCGAGGTGATGGATATGGACGGCAAGCGCGTCGATAAGGTGCTGGTCGCCCGTATCAACCGCGAACCAACAGCGGAGTGAAGGCGATTCGGCGGAGAGTCCTGATCCCTCCAGGGTTCACGTCTTTGTGTTCCCTAACATCTAACCCTGCCCTCTAAACCCTGTTCCAACTTTCTTCTCTCACTCCACTCGTCCGTCACTTTCGCATTATTCAAGCATCTTTAGGACACCAAATGGTTT
>CAZKXW010000136.1:0-7732 GCA_964556745.1 uncultured Anaerolineaceae bacterium | reverse complement strand
TCGACCTCGAAAACGTCATCATCCAGGGCGCCCGCCGCATCAAAGAAATCGAGGAACTCACCCAGCACCTCCCCAACCTGGATATGGCGCTCAAGTTCCCCGAAAATCCCAAAGAGAAGTTCAAAGGTATCCACCTCAGCGTCGAAGAATGGCGCGTGGTATCCTTTGTCAACGGCAAGAACTCCATTCGACAGATTGCCAAAGCCAACAATATGTCGGAAGTGGAAATCCGCCGAGTGGTCTATGGACTTGAACAGGCTGGTTTGGTTGAATTGGTCAAACCGCCGGGCATGGATCAGGCCATGAATGCCATGCAGCGCCGACGCCCAACCCAGAAGCCGCAAGTGCAGGCTGCCGTCGTCAACCGGCTCATCGACAAGATTCGGTCTATCTAGTCCCTGAGGGGCAACTCCGCTGAAAGAGTGAACACAGCCTATGCAAACTGTCAAAATGGTGATTACTGGCCCGTTCAGCGCCGGCAAGACCGAATTTATCCGGTCGATCAGCGACATCGAAGTGGTCTCCACCGAAAAGGAAATTACCACCGACGCTGAGCGCCGCGTCAAGGATGCGACAACCGTCGCCATGGACTTTGGCCGCATCACAGTCGATGACGACCTCGTGCTCTACCTCTTCGGTACGCCCGGTCAGCGCCGCTTCGACTTCATGTGGGAAATCCTGGCCGAAGGTATGCTCGGCTTCGTCGTTATGGTCGATAGCTCCAAGCCCGAAACCTTCCGTGAAGCCAATAGCATCCTTGAAACCTTCCGTGCTTATGCGCCCACCCCTTACGTCGTGGCCGCGAATAAGCAGGATCACCCGGATGCCTGGACGACCGAGGATTTGCGTATCGCGCTCCGCATCGAAGATGGGGTCAAGCTCCTTCCCTGCGTAGCTAAGGACAAGGAAAGCGTCAAGAACGTCCTGCTGGAACTCCTCTACTCGATCTTGGAGGAGATGGACACCCAGCAGTAGTTCACCGCTTCTCCTGGCGTCGTGCACCAGAGGCATCACTGTGCCAGTTCTCGTCACCGATCAAGGGACGATTCATTACCAGACCTACGGTCGCGGGCGTCCCGTTCTCTTGCTGCATGGATGGCTCGGTTCCTGGATGCTCTGGCGGCGCACCATTGAGGAACTCGGCAAGGACTTCCGCACTTACGCTCTCGATTTTTGGGGGTTTGGCGACTCCGGTGACCAGGGCGCGGATTTCTCCGTCGATAACTTCGTCAGCCTCGTCAACCAGTTCATGGATCGCCTTGGTATCGTCAAGGCTCCCCTCGTCGGCCACTCCATGGGCGGAACCGTCTCCCTTGCCTGCGCCATCCACCAACCGGAAAAAGTCGTCAAGATCATCGTCATCGGCTCCCCCATCCACGGCTCATCCCTCAGCCCCCTCCTCAAAATCGCCGGCAACCGCAACTGGATCGCCCTGGCCGAAAATGCCCCCTTCCTCTTCGATACCTTCATGAGCGGCCTGAAGGTCTCCCTGCGCGGCTATTCTTACCTGCTCTCCAAAGATGGCAAAACCCTCAGTCAGATGTTCCAGAATGACCTCTCCAAGCTGACCGTCGGTCCTTTCTTCGAGAGCATCGCCACCCTTCGCCAGACCGACCTCCGCCCCCGGATGCGCGAGGTCAAGCTGCCTATCCTCGGCATCTACGGCAAACACGACCTGATCGTCCACCCCAACCAATCCCAGGTCCTCAAAGAGTATTCTCCCCAGAGCCAGATCGCCTGGTTCGAAAACTCCGGTCACTTCCCCATGCTCGATGAACCCGAACGCTTCTACAAAAGCGTCCGCGACTTCCTCCACAACGGCTGACCCCCCAACTTCTCGGCATTTCTCAGCCCATACGTGTGCAACGTGCTATACTGCCTATCAGACTCATAATGGCAGCCTGATCCAAAGGGATCAATCACGCATGATTGGGCGCTTCTCAGGAATCCACGAAGGGGTGATCTCAATCGAGCCGCGGCCAGTTCATCGCCGGATGATGCGCATCGACTCTTTTCCCACCCTGAAAATGAACCCAACTTCTCCGTATCATCTCTGTGTCCTCTGTGTCTCTGTGGTTCAATGTATTGGGGGAATAGCATGTACCGCTACGTGATTGAAGATACACGCGATGTGCCGCCGTTCAACGAACCGGCCAGCAAATTGACTGTGGGCACGTCACAGTTGACCTTCCAGCAGGAAGAAATCCTCGCTCACTATTTCAAAGGCGAGCTTGAACTCGGCAACACCTTCCAGTCCGACGATGAGGTCAGGTTCATCGGCCCTGGCGAGGCCGTGGTCTATCGCGACAACCTTTGGTTCGATGCCGAGTTCTTTGGATATTTCATGGATCACGCTCGCCGCGCCGGTCGTGCCTGTCGCGCTGCCTTTTCCGCCGACGACAAAGCCTTCCACTCTTACGCGCTCCCCTTGACCACTTGCTTCGAGAAAGCCTTCGATCCCCAGGGCAGCCCCATTTACCTGATCGACCTGTGGTACTTTCCCAACGGCTACAGCCAGGACATCACCCCCATCATCGTCCCCAGCGGCTATAAAGAGAAGGGCTTCTACAGCGTCCCCGACTTCATGGCCCAGGATCGAGGCGATCTCACCCACTATCTGGCCGAACGCGCCGTCCTCTCCATCGAAAGCTGGGTGCATATCTACTATGCCAGTGTCATTTTCGGTGTCTTCTCGCGTGGCAGCCGCTTCGAGGAAAAAATCAAGACGCACAATTTTCTTGCCCTCAAGCTCCTCTGGCGCGGCATCATCGAGCAGCGCCAGGTCTTGAATACCTCGGCCGTCGTCCGCGTCGGCAAGAACTCCACCATTGACCCATCGGCTATCATCAACGGCCCCACCACCATCGGCGACAACTGCACCATCGGCCCCGGCGTTGTCATCGACAACTGCGCCATCGGCGATAACGTCAACATCTCTCAAGGCTGCCAGTTGATGCTCAGCAGCGTCGCCAACAACTGCTTCCTGCCCTTCCGCGCCGCCCTCTTCATGACCACCTTGATGGAAAACTCCATCGTCGCCCAGAACACCTGCTTGCAGATGTGCGTCATCGGCCGCAACAGCTTCGTCGGCGCGGGCAACACCTTCACTGATTTCAACCTCATCGGCGAAAAAGAACCCGGTGGCCGCGTCGTCCCCCGCTCGATCAAAGCCACCAATGTCACCGGCGCTGTCGAAGAGGTCGGCCAGACCGTCCTTGGCAGCGCCATCGGCCACAACTGCCGCATCGGTTCCGGCCTCATTATCTTCCCCGGCCGCATGATCGAATCCGATGTCATCCTCTTCGCCTCACCGCAGCGCCGAGTCGTCTCTCGCAATGTCGCTTATGAGGAAAGTGATCACCACACCGCCGACGTGGCCGCCGGCGCCCACCAGCGCCAATACCCCCGCGCCTCCGAACGCCACCAGGGAGAAATGACCTGGGAACGCTGGTGAGCGCCTGTCGGATGATCGCGCCCACAACGCTTCTTAAAGTCCCTCTCCATCAGGGTGAGGGATTTAGGGTGAGGACGCTGTAGATGCACAACGGTTCAGGACAAAATACCGGACAAGCCTGTTGAGGGTGAGAACCGCCTACCCCCTCCGAATTCCGCTGTGTCCCCTGCGCCTCTGGGGTAGAATTCGCCTTGGAGTTTATTTCTACGCCCGCGACCGGAAATACCCGGAGATGAACCGGTACAGCTCGATGGTGTTCTTGGGCTGCTGGCTGCCCTCTTCCAGCTTCCGCGCGAACCCGCCATCCTCCATCGCCTTTGGATTGCCCGCCGCCGCGATCAGCGCCACCAGTTCGGCCACCTTCTGGAAATCCGTCGCCAGATCGCGCACCACCATGCGCTGCTTCTCCAGCGGGATGTCTCCCCAACGGCTGTCCAGTTCGCCCTGAATCGCTTCCATCGTGAGCGGCGTCTTGCGGATGCCGGGCATGGCCTTCAATGCGCTTTGCAGCACCGCCGTCGTGATCTTGACCTCTTCCACCACCGTCATCGCCGACCGTTCCCCGAAAATATGCTGGCTGAGAACCCGCTTCAGGTCGAGCGTCTGTCGCTTCCCCCGCGTCAGATACCCCCCGATGATCCAGAACAGGTCCACCGCGCACGCCGGAGAACGCCGGTTTTGCAGCAGTTCATCGATGTACCGCGCATCATCCCGCAGCCGCACCGCCGTCCAATACTTCCCCAGTTCCAGAATCGTCCGCCCCAGTTCCAAGATGTCCTCGGCCAGCGACATCCGGTCATCAGGCTCGATCCCACCGCCCAGGCTCTCCAGGTTGTTCATCAATGCGCCCACGCTCGGTATGCGATTCTTGTCCACATAGGCAGCCGCCGTATCATGCAGGATTCCCGCCGTGATGTGCAGAAATTCGGCATATTCCAGCAGATCCACATTATCCAGCATCCGCCGCACCAGATAGGTCGCCTCCAGCGCCTGCCCCACTGCCGTCCCGAATTCCCGTCCGTACACGCCGATAGCCCGCCGGGCGTCCGCGTCGGAAACCTGCCGCACAAACCGCCGCATCAATTCCAGCCCGGCAATCTGCACGCGCGGCTCCCAATCCATCAGCTTGTACATCCGCCCGATCAGCGCGATCCCCTTCTGCCCGTCGCGGGCAGCCACCCGCGCTGTGTGCGCCGCAATCCGGATCGTATCCTCCACATCCCGCCGCTTGATATGGAACTTCAGCAGCGCGATCATCGCCGACGACGGCACAACCTCGATGATCCCTGGCGTCTCTAACAGAATCTTCGTCGCCTCCGCCGCCACATCATCCAGCGCCGACGCCCAGGCATTGCCTTCCAATACCCCGACGTAAGCCATCATCAGCGGCAGCGACCGGATGCCCGCGTTCTTCAGCGCGTCCAGCAGCGCCTGCACATGCCCTACCGGGACGGCTGTGCTGGCGAACACCTGCTGAATCACCTGCACATACTCCGACTGCCCCTCGCCGGCATACAGCACCCGCGCCTGATGCAGCATCTCCCCCGCCAGTTCATCGTACCCCCCGGAAGCCAGCAGCAGTTGCAGCACATACGTCGGCCCCGGTGGCTCCAACCGTGTCAGAATCTCATCCGACGAGACATTCGCCGCGATCCACCGCAGCGACTCACGGTACTGCGTCGCCCAGTTCGATCCTATCAGTCCGACCAGCCCTCCCAGCGCCTGCGTATCCACAATATCTGGCCGTCCCGCGCGGATCGCCGCCTCCGCCAGCCGGATCAGCACCGGCGCATTCCAATCCGGCCCAAAATCCCCCGCCGTCCCCACCAGCAGACCTGACGGAGCCAGCCCTGCGTCCTGCCCCGTGATGAACGGAGCCAACCGTCCCAGGCTCGGCGGCAGATTGGCCGTGAACTGCTGGGCGCTCAGCAGTCGCCGCAGCGTATCCAGCTCCAGGTAGTTGATCCCCAGTAGGAACACCGTCAGCGATAGATCGCGGTCGCGCACCGCCAGCGGCAGCGCCTTCTCAATCACCCGCGGCACAATCCGGCTGAGTTCCAGTCCTGGATTCGCCCGGTGAAGCTGCTCCAGAAATGCATTGATCCCGGCTACATCGCGCCGCTGCGCCAATCCCTCAACGTGCGCCACCGTCGCCCGGTGCGTCAGATCGACCCATTTCACCCCTTCCGGCCCCATCGGGTTCCCCATCCACCGCGCCAGCGCGTCATACACCAGCCCAGCCTTGCCCTGCTCGATGGCCTCATCGAACTGCCGCTGGATTGCCGCTTCCAGATCAGGCCGCTGCCGCAGCATTACCGCGATCGGATCGGCGTGTCGCATATCCTCCAGCGCCAGCGCGAACGCCAGCAGGTGATCCACATAGCGCCGCTTTAGATCGTCCGTCAGCGTCGGATCATCCGCCAGGATTTTCGAAACATCCGCCGCTTCGACCGGTTGGTTGTTGATCAGTGCCTCATCGATCTTGAAGCGCTTCGCCGCATACGCCAGCGCGTCTGCCAACCCCTCCCCCCGCCGGATGCGCCAGGCCGCCACCCCCGTTAGTTCCCGCGTCCGCTGCGTGACCAGTTCCGCGTCCAGCCGCAGTTGGCTGGTGATGAAGTGGCTGTAAGTATCCGCCACTTCATTGCCGCCCACCCGCCCCTTCGGCCAGTTATAGACCAGCGTTTGCCGCGACACCCGCTCACCGCCAAAGAACCGAATCTGCGTGTCGGCGTCGGTCGCCTCCAGCGTATGCGTCGAGAACGTCACCCCGAACCGCGCCGAAGGCGGCAGCAGCGCCAGCAGCCCCTGGATGAATTTCACCCGCGTCTCCAGATCGCTCGGTGCGCCCTGCACCACCAGCGGCACGCCCTGAACAATCGCCGCCAGCAGTGCTTCGATCAGATCGATCTGGTTGTGGGCGTATCCCATCAGGTCAAGGATATTGTCCACCTGCTCATGCACCGAGACCGGTTCCGGTTGGTCGAAAGTGAGTTGGTTCAGCTTAGCCGGCGTCGTCTCGAAGACCGGCATCTCCGCCTCCACGAGCGCCGCCAGCGCCCTCAGGTTGCCGCCCACCGCCCGCAGCACATCCGATGCCGTCAGGATGTAATGCATCACCGTCCCGCCCGCGCGGTACGTCTGCGCCTGTACCAGCACAAACGGCAAATGCTGCCGCCCGCGCACCAGCGCCCACGAGCCTGTAGGATTGTCCTGCATCGGCGGGATCGCCCCAAACCGGGTCGCTTCTGCCACCACCTCCGGCGACACCCCGTAGGACGTCGCCAGCAGAGTCATTTCGCTGTCAGGTTGTCCAGCCTTTTGGCCGTAGTAAAAGTGATCAAGTGCAAATGTGGTCACGGAGGCCCCGCTGCTGGTCAGATGATCGAGAATCCCATTATCTTCTAACTTAACTATAGTCGAATTGCCCCTTTCGTACCACCACCCCGTCGCGCCAGGGTGCATTCCACCGCCTATCGGCTCACCTCCTGCCCTGACAATGCCCCATCCCCTCCGTATGACCTCTGCGTTCTCTGCGTCTCTGCGGTTCAATTCGTCTTGATTTCCGAAAACCGATTCCCCTGGTAAGCGGCTCCGACCGTCCCGCCCGGCAGAAAATTCGCCCGCACGTACTCCACCGCCTGCATCCGGTCAGCACCACCATCCTCCGTCAGCAGCACCGCGTCGCCAAATGCCGCGATGTCCTCGATGATCCGTTCGTAGCGATAGTACGCCAGCGCCCGCGCATCCGCCGCCGCCGCCCCACACCCCTGATAGAACAGCCGCTCCTCCGCCTCCGGCGTTCGCGCCTGACCGAATTGAGCGCCCCCCGCATACATCAGATCGCGCTCTTTGGGCGCCAGGATCGGATGGTCCCAATCCACAATGGTCAACCGCTCGTGTGCATCGATCAGCACATTCCCCGCGTGAATATCCGCGTGGCATAGCACCCCTTCCGCCGCATCGGCGCTGAGCTGCCCGGCCAAGCGCTCCGCCCGCTCAACCAGGTCGAGGATCGCATCCCGCCGTTCCCGCAGCGCCACCGCCATCTCTACTGCCACCGCGTCCGGCCACCGCACCGCCGCCACTTCGGGCTTTTCCAGCATGATGCTCCCTCGTCCATGTAGATTGTCTGTCTGTCAGCTTATGGGGAATCGAAACAAAGGTGACATGAAACTCGAATAGAGAAACCCAATCAAGGACGGTTCTATCGTAGGGGCGACCCGCCGGGTCGCCCTGAAAATTATGTCAATCTACGCGATTTCTCCAGTACCTCGC
>CAZKXW010000135.1:0-7999 GCA_964556745.1 uncultured Anaerolineaceae bacterium | reverse complement strand
GTCGAACTGGAGCCGGGATATTCGTTTGGGTGGGCGAATCTGGCAGCGCTGCGATGGCAGGCTGGGGACAGGGAAGGGGCACTCGAATTGATCCGGCGAGCGATCCAGATCGATCCTGGGCTGTGGTACACCTACTGGATGCTGGCGGTTTATCAGGCGCAATTGGGTGACCAAGCCGGGGCGGAACAGAGCTTCAATGAAGTCTTAAGGCTTAATCCTGACGCAAGCCTTTATCCTGAAGAGAGTAAACCTGTGGCGCGGAGTGCCGATCCAGAAAGCATGAGCGCGGTCGCGCAGGTGGTGCTGCTACTGGACGAAGGACAACCTGAAGCGGCAGATGCAGTATGGCAGGCCAACCGGGTGTGGGGTTCTGGGCCTGGGTGGGTGATGGACGCAGTGGTGGCGCTGGCGCTGGGGGATCGGCCACGGGCGGCACAAGCCCTGGAACAAGCTGAAAACTGGACGTTTGACGAGATCGACCGGACGTGGCTGCGAGTGGGCAAAGCGCGTCTGGCTCAATTCGATGGTGATACATTGACTATGCAACAAGAGATCGAGGCGGCGCGGACGGCAGCTCAGCGCGGGCCATTGGACGCGGATGACGAGGCGCTGCTGAACATCGCTTATGCGCAGTACATGCGTACCGCCATCCCGCGGTTCTTCCTACCCCAGGCAAACTATCCGATGGGCAGCCCGATTCTGTTGTATCTGATCGACCATAGCGGGATGAATCCGTGACCATGCGCCAACTGACGATTGAACGCTCGGCTATCGTGATTCTATTCGGGCTGTTGTTCGCGCTGGCGACGCGCGTGCCCATTGATACGGATACGTGGTGGCATCTCCGGGCAGGGGAATACACGCTGACTCAGGGCATGATCTATGCCGACCCGTTCAGTTTCAGCAAAGTGGGAGCGCCATGGATCAACCACAGTTGGCTGTCGCAGATTGTGCTGTATTTTGCTTGGCAGATTGGCGGGAACTTCGGGCTGGCGATTTATACGGCGGCGCTGGCGACAGAGGGTATGGTGTTCGTGTACCGGATGTCGTCCGGGAGCGCGTATCTGCGGGCATTCGCTATCGTACTGGGGGCGGCCACAGCGGCGGTGTTCTGGTCACCGCGGCCACAAATGTTCTCGTTTACGCTGAGCGCGGCGCTGCTCTACGTGCTGGTGCGCTTCCGGCGCGGGGAGCGGGACTGGTTGTGGGGAATTCCGCCAGTGATGGCCGTGTGGGGGAATCTGCATGCGGGGTTCTCGATTGGGTTTATCCTGCTGCTGGGAACTATTGCGGGAGAGACCATCAACCGAATATTGAATCCGACCGGGCCGCAGACGCTCTCGTGGGCAAAGATTCGCAGACTGGTGTTGGTGACGGTGGTATCGATGGTGGCACTGGTCATCAATCCGTATGGGCTGCACATGTTCGGCGTCCCGTTCCAAACGGTGAGCATCGGGGCGCTGCAAGACTTCATCCAGGAATGGAACTCGCCGAATTTTCATGAGCGGCAGGTGTGGCCGTTTGCGGCGCTGCTGTTGGGACTGATGGGGGTGGCTGGGGCTAGTCGCAAACGCCTCAGCTGGACGGATTTCATCCTGGCGGCGGGAACGGCGCTCATGTCGCTGGTGGCAGGGCGAAATATCGCGGTGTTCGCGGTGGTGGCGACGCCGATTCTGACGATTCATCTGGATGATGTGCTGGCGGAGCGCGGGTGGACCGTGCGGCCGGTTCAACGGGTGACGGCACAAATGGCGCGGCTGAACGCGCTCCTGGTGGCGGTCGTGCTGCTGGGGTGTCTGGCGAAGGTGCTGCTGGTGCTGGATGTGGAAACGGTCGAGGAGGGGCAGCGGGAATTCCTGCCGGTTCAGGCGGTGGAGTACCTCAAGACAGTCAATCCGCCAGGGCCAATGTTCAACAGTTACAACTGGGGCGGGTATCTGATGTTCGCGCTGCCTGATCGCCCGGTGTTCATCGATGGGCGGACAGATCTGTATGGCGATGTGTTCATCAGCCAGGATTACCTGGAGGCGGCTCGCGGCTCGTCAGGCTGGGAAGCGATCTTTGACCGGTACGGCATCCGTTTGGTGGTGGTCGAGGCAGAGAGCGGGTTGGCGCGGGTGCTGCGGGATCAGTCCGGTTGGACTTTGGATTACGAGGACAATCTGGCGGTGGTGTTCACCCGCGCCGGGGCCGCTTCATGAAGCGAGCGCAGAACGCGGCTGCGGCTGCCGTGCCGAGTCTGATGGAAGACTGGCGGCTGCTGTTAATGACGTTTATTGGGCTGCGGCTGCTGCTGCTGATGGTCTACCAACCGATGACGATTCAAGGGATTGAACGTGGAGTCTCGGCTGGAGGGGATTTTCAGACGTACTACAATCTGGCTGCGCTTTCGGACAGTGTCGGTTTGCCGCTGCGGGATTGGTGGAGCGAGTTCCCTCCGGTGTGGTCGTATCTGACGGTTTTTATCTATCAGGCGGTGGGGCGCGATGGCAATTACCCCGCGTTCGCATTGACGCTGGCGGGGTTATTCGTGCTGGCCGATGTGGGTAATCTGGCGCTGATCCGTGCTCTCGCGGCGCGGATATACACTCCAGCGACAGGGTTCATGCTCGGCTGGGTGTATGCGGTGATGGCTGCGCCGCTGGTATTCCTGTTCTGGACATTCGACGTGCTGGTGATCTTCACGATGCTGTTAGGGGTGTGGTGGCTGCTCAAGGGCCACTCCATGGCTTCGGCGGTGGCAGCCGGGGTGGGGACGCTGTTCAAGCTGACGCCGATTCTGATTACCGGCGCAGTGTGGCGGTATGCGCCGAGAAGAGGCGCGGTTCGCTACACGGTGGTCGCGGTTGGTGGGGCGGCGGTCGTGTTCGGCGCGTTCTTGGCGCAGAATTTGGGGATGAGCCTGCCTTCCCTGACGGCGCAGTGGAACAAAGCATCGTACCAGACGGTCTGGGCGCTGCTGGATGGGAACATGCGAACCGGGAACTTCGGGCCGATAGAAGACCGGCTTGATCCGGCGCGGGCGAACGATCTGCACGGGAATGCAGCGGTCGTGCCGGGGTGGCTGCGATTGGGGGCGGCGCTGGTGGTGGGGTTGTTCGTGTACGCACGGACACGCAACTTCAGCGAGCGGGGGCTGGTCGCGTTCGTGACGATGACGCTGCTGATTTTCTTCATTCAGGCACAAGGATGGAGTCCACAGTGGCTGGCGCAGATCATTCCGCTGGTGCTGCTGGTGTTCCCCACGCGGAATGGGGTCTTGGCGCTGCTTTTCCTAAGCTTTGTGGCGTTTGCAGAGTATCCATTCCTGTTCATTCGCAGTGATGGCTCAATTGCAGGGGCGCTTGTGCCCGCATTCGTGATGTTCATTGTGGCGCGCACGATGGCGCTGTTGGCGCTGTGCGTGGCGCTTTACCGGCTGCTGCGGCAGTCATCCGACACATCTGTTTGACAACGCTAACCATATAGTCAGGAGAACAACGTCATGGCCCGCCAGGAACTCCAGCTTGCGAAAGAACTCATCTCAGAGAAACAGTTTGACAAAGCGCGAATGTTGCTGCTCCAAATGAAGGATGATCCTACGGCGCAGAAGTGGCTTGCCAAGCTGGACGAGATCGCGCCATCGGAAGCGGATTCGGAGCCGATCCTCAACGGGCAGACGTCACCGTGGCAATATGTTGTGTTAGAGGTCAAACGGTCGTATGGCATCCAGTACCGGGTTAACAGTGAGAGCAAAGCTGAGTGGAAAGATCAACCGATTCAGTATCCGCTGAACCTGTTGGGACGTGAGGGATGGGAATTGATCGGGTTCGACTCGCATGGGGAAACGTCGAACTACATTTTCAAGAAACCGGGTATTGGACAGGCACAGAAGACGGACGTGTGGGATCAATAGGTACTGCTGAAGGGGCAAGCTCAATGCACTCCGCTGTGCAACAAGAGATGGTTTCCCGGCGTGAACGGCGGATCTTCATCGGGATCGCACTGCTGGGGGCGTTCCTCGTCACGCGGGGGCTGGTCGAACGGCCGGGTTTCACGGATGCGTTCTACCATTTCAACGCGGCCAATCGATTGGTCAGTGGGGACGGGCTGACCGATCCGTATTTCTGGACGTACATTGGAGCGACGGACTCGCTGCCAGCGCCCTCTCATCTGTACTGGATGCCGCTCACGTCCATCATCGCGGCGTTGGGGATGGCCGCATTGAACGCGCCTGGCAGCTATGCCGCCGCACAGTTCCCGCTCACGCTCCTGTTTGCGGGCACTGTGTACATTGGGTTTCTGTTGGGCGAACGGCTGGGACAATCACGACGGCATGCGTGGTTCACGGGTCTTATCACGCTGGCAAGCGGGTTTTACATTCGTTTCTGGGGGGCGACGGATACCTTCGCACCGTATGCGTTTGTGGGTGCAGCGGCGCTGTATTCGATGGGATGGATGTGCAGCCGGATGGCTGAGGAGCGAACGCGGAGAAGCGTATCTCTACAGGATGCTGCGAACGAGCAGCCGATGCGGGTTGTCAGTTTCATCGCGGTGGGTTTTGTGGGTGGAATGGGGGCGGCGCTAGGTCATTTGACGCGGGCAGACGGGGTGCTGCTGGTGTTGGTTGGGCTGGCAGCAGTGGTGGAATTAGCGGCCTTTCGACGCACGACCTGGCGTGTGGCGATCGCGGCATCAATCGGGCTGTGTGCTGGGTATATCGTAGTGATGCTGCCGTGGTTCGCGCGGAATCTATCGGTGATTGGGACGCTGCTTCCGTTAGGGGGAACACAAACCATCTGGCTGCGGACATATGACGAAATCTTTAACTATCCACCCGACGCATCCTGGGCGAGTCTGTTCGCGGATGGAATCGGGGTGTTCCTGTCGTCGCGCTGGACGGCCTTCACCAACAACCTGGGAACGCTGATCGTGGTGGAGGGGTTGGTAGTGGTGGCTCCGCTGATGCTGATCGGATTGTGGCGACGGCGCAGTGACCCGTTTATACTGCCCTTTGGTCTGTATGCGCTGGGACTCCATGTGGCGATGACGCTGGTGTTCCCATTTCCAGGCTACCGAGGCGGTTTGCTGCATTCGGCAGCAGCATTAGCCCCGTGGTGGGCGATTCTGGGACTGCTGGGATTGGATGCGTGCATTGAGTGGATGGCTCGGCGACGGCGTTGGAACGTCGGTACGGCGCGGCCAGTGTTCTCGGTTGGTTTACTCGGTGTGGCAGCAGCACTGGGACTGCTGGTGGCGCTGCCGAACCGGGTTGTAGACGGGGGAACTCCGGCACTTTACAAGGCATTGGCCGATACAATTCCCCCTGGCAGTCAGGTCATGATCAATGATCCAGCACAGCTTTACTACTACACTGGATTAGGCGGGGTGGTTCTGCCCAACGAGGAACCGGCCATCATCCTGGATATTGCCCGCAAGTATCAGGTGAGCTATCTGGTGTTGGAAGGGGTCACGGCGGATGGCCGTGAAGCGTGGGGCGCGTCTCCGCTGTTATGGCCGCTGCTGACTGCTCCGCCAGCATTCCTCGAACCTTTACTCTTTAGTATGCCGGATGTGCGTCTCTATGCAATTCGTCTGGACTAAGTTCCGCCGCGAAGACCTCGTTTTCCTGATCCTGGCCGCGGTGCTGCCGGGTATGTATGTGCTGTCGGTTGGGCCAGGATTTCCATTGGATGACAGTTGGATTCATCAGGTGTATGGGCGCAATCTGGCCGAGACAGGCATCTGGTCGTTCGTGCCTGGGATACCCAGCGCTGCTTCAACCTCACCGCTATACACGGTGCTGCTGTCCATTGGCTACCGGCTGAATATTCCGTATACGCTGTGGACGCACTTCCTGGGTATAGTGGCGCTGTGGGTGACGGCCATGTTGGGGGCACGATTGGTGGAAGGGCTACTGCCTGGGCGACGTTATGTCTTTCTGATCGGGGGAGTGGCGCAGGTTGGAACATGGCACTTGATCTGGGCAGCGGTTTCGGGCATGGAGACCGGCCTGTTTGCGATGTGGACGGTGGTGTTGATCGCACTGGCGTGGCGTGAAGGAGATGATCTGTCGAGCGCGACTCGATCCGTGGTGCTGCGAGGGGCACTTTTCGGGTTGGTGTCGGGGTTAGCGGTTGTGACCCGCCCAGAAGGATTGATGTTGGTTGGATTGACCGGGCTGCTGATGGTGATGGCTCAGACGCAAAGACGTCGTGCAGCGGCATCACAGGCAACGAAGAAAGCTCAATCCGATGCCATCACAGAGGCACAGAGGACACAGAGGAACACGGAGGGTATGGGGAGTTTTTCTGGCGGAGGCTGGCGACGCCTGTTCATCTGGGGCAGCGCGGCGGCGGTGGTGTTCATGGTCGTGCTAACGCCGTATCTCATTCTCAATCTCCAGATTACGGGGGGACTGCTGCCGGATACGGCCGCGGCCAAGATCGCGCAGAATGCGCCGCTGATGAAAGAGAGCTTTCCGTCGCGGGTGGTGAGTATGGTACTGCCGCTGCTGGCAGGAACACTGTTATTTCTGATTCCGGGGATTGTGTGGTGGGCGGTCACGCAGGCCAGACGCATGAATCGCCAACCCCTTGTGGTGTGGCTGCCACTGCTCTGGGGAGCAGGGCTAATCGGATTGTATGCGGCGCGGCTTCCGGCATACTATCATCATGGGCGTTATGTCATACCGGCGCTGCCAGCCCTCATCGTTTTAGGGACGGTCGGTACGCTGGAAATGCTGTGGGTGGGCGGGCGAACGATGGCTGGCCGGGTGCTGAGCCGGGCCTTGGCAGCATCGACGGTGCTGGGTTACGTGTACTTTGCACTGGTGGCGGGCAGGGGCGTTTATGTCGAAGATGTCACGATTATCAATGAAGAGATGGTGACGACGGCACACTGGATCGCAGAGCACATCCCTCCCGACCAACTTCTCGCGATACACGATATTGGGGCGGTGGGCTACTTCGCGCCGCGACCGATTGTTGACTTGGCGGGCCTGGTCAGTCCGGAGGTGATTCCGTTCATCAACGATGCGGAGTCGCTGTGGAGCTGGTTGAAGGGGTACGATGCGAAGTTCCTGATGGCGTTTCCCGACCAGATTCCGGGGGATAAAGCCGAAGACTCGCGGTTGTGTCCGGTCTATACGACGGATGGGCCAACGGCGCGCGCCATTGGGGGGCCAAATATGGCGGTATATGCGCTGACCTGGAATGGAGTATGTCCGAATATGGATTGGCTGCGCGAAACAGGCAGTTGACCTCAAAAACAAGCTGGATTAGGCGAAGGTTGGAAAAGCAAGTGGTAGGCGATTTCGAGGGCTGGTAGGGCCTTAATTATTGGTTGGTTGCATGTGGTCTGATAAAGCCTGTAGAATGACGATATGAACGATTTATTCAAGAAGATCAACACCCTGGTCAAGGCGACACTTAACGACGCGCTGAGCGGCGGGGCGGCTGGCGCGGAACGTCCCCCTAAACCGATCAAACTCGGAAAAGGGATCGACCGCGAAGTCGCCAGTTTACGGCAGCGGGTGAATGAGGCGCTGGCCTACGAGGACGAACTCCAGCGGCGGGTTGATGACCTCCAGGCCGACGTAGAACATCTGGATGAAGAGGCTGACCGCAGCGTGGCTTCGGCGAACGATATGGCGGCGCGATATGCGCTGGAGCAGCTCCAAGTGGCCCAACAGCGATTGACGATGGCGCAGGCGGACCTACAAGAACACCGGTTGGTTACTCAAGAACTGATCACACGGGTGAACGAATTGGAGGCGGCGGTCGCGGATGCGCAGCGGGCAGAAGCGGAAGCAGGGCAGGACAGCATGGGGTCATCCAACAAGATCGTGATCGATCCGAGCAAGATGCTGGTGGATGTGCTGCGGGAGATGCGCGAGCGGATCGCACAACTTGGCGAGTCGGTGACGGCGCAGACTGAACCGGAATCCTCGACGACTGGAGGGGCTGTGCAAGATGTGGTTGATGACCAGAAGATTGAAGATGATCTGTCGGCACGGCGG
>CAZKXW010000134.1:0-8221 GCA_964556745.1 uncultured Anaerolineaceae bacterium | reverse complement strand
GATGCCTTCAATGCCGATGGAACCGTCCGCGAAGACCTGATCCTCGTCGGCGACCCGACCGATCAGAACTGCGGCCAGTGTCACGGAACCGTCCACACAGACGTCCGCGATCCGCTGGCCTTCGAGCCGGGCGATTCCAGCCAGCGCGTGACTCTGACCACCGGGCAGGTCTTCTCCCCACAGCGCCTCATCAACAGCGGTGTCAACCTCGCCAGCAAGGACACGCTCGGCCGTTCCTGGGACATCCACGCCGAGCGCGTCGTCGGCTGCACCGACTGCCACTACGCCATTAACAACCCGGTCTTCGACACCGAAGCCGCCGTCACCCGGCCTGAACACCTTCAGTTTGATCCGCGCCGCATGGACTTTGGCGAGTATCTCTACCGACCGCTCCATCAGTTCGCCAACGCTGGCGCGGAAACCGATACCCAGTTCGGCGGGGCCGAGCGCACCTGCGCCAATTGCCATGACGCCGTTTCGACTCATACCTGGCTGCCCTATGCCGAGCGACACACCGCGGCGCTGGCTTGCGAAACCTGTCACATCCCAACCCTCTATGCCCCAGCCCTGGAGATGATCGACTGGACGGCCCTCCACGCCGACGGCACGCCCCTCACCCAGATGCGCGGCGTCAAGACCGAAAACGGTCAGACCATCGTCAGCGGCTTTGAGCCGGTCCTCCTGCCCGATCAGAACGACGACGGCAGCGCCAAACTCGCGCCTTACAACCTCGTCACTGCCTGGTACTGGGTCTATGGCGACCCAGCCCGTCCCGTCACTCTGCGTGACCTTCAGAACGCCTGGCTCACCAGTGGCGCTTATGCCCCGGACATTCTGGCTGCCTTTGATGCCGACCACAACGGGACGCTCGACGACCTGGAGCTGCGCCTCGACACGGACACGAAAGTCGCGCTCATCGCAGCACGGCTCGAATCGCTCGGTCTCAGCACCCCGCGCATCATCGCCGTAGCCCAGCCCTACGAAATCCATCACAACGTGACCCAGGGCCAATGGGCGACCAGCGACTGCCAGGCCTGCCACAGTGAAGGCTCCCGCCTGAACGCGGCCTTCACCCTCTCCACCTACACCCCCGGCGGCGTACAGCCCACCCTCCTCTCCGATGAGGCCGCTCCCACGGGCTCCATCAGCAGCGGAGCGGATGGCATCCTCCGCTACCAACCCGCCAGCAGCGCCCCACCCACCAATCTCTACGTCTTGGGGCATGACAGCGTCGCCCTCATCGATCTGTTCGGCATGGTCTTGTTCCTCGGTGTCTGCCTCGTCGCCGTCGTCCACGGCGGCCTGCGCTATCTGGCCGCGCGGCGCTTCGTCCACCATCAACCCACCCAAGTCCGCAAGGTCTACATGTACAGCATCTATGAGCGCCAGTGGCACTGGCTGCAAACCGTGGCGATCTTCGGCCTGCTCTTCACCGGCCTCGTGATCCACCGCCCGACCCTCTTCAGCCTCTTCGACTTCCGCTTGGTCGTGCTGGTGCATAACGCCCTGGCCGTCCTCCTGGTCATCAACGCCGCCCTCTCGGCCTTCTACCACATCGTCAGCGGCGAGATTCGCCAGTTCCTGCCCCGGCCTTACGGCTTCTTCGATCAGGCTTTCGCCCAGGCCAAATACTACCTGAGCGGAATCTTCAAGGGTGAACCCCACCCCATCGAGAAGACCCCTGACCGCAAGATGAACCCCCTTCAGCAGGTCACCTACCTGATGATCCTCAACGTGCTGCTCCCCCTCCAGATCCTCACCGGAGCGCTGATGTGGGGCGCGCAGCACTTCCCGCAGATCACCCTCCAGCTTGGCGGACTGCCCTTCCTGGCTCCCTTCCATACCCTGATCGCCTGGTTGTTCGCCACCTTCATCGTCATGCACATGTATCTGACCACCACCGGTCACACACCGCTCGGCAGCATCAAAGCCATGATGCTCGGCTGGGACGAGGTCGAAGGATCGAGCGCATCTGAACATCGTCCGGCACACTCAGGGGAGAGCAGCACACTATGACCACCTATAATCCGAGTTTGGGGCGCAGCCCTGCCGCTGTGGGCACCAAGGTTCGCCGCGTCGAGCGGGATTACGTCAATCCCTACTTCGCCGGCATCCTCCTGGGAATAGTCCTGTTCGCGGCCTTCTTCTTCACCGGCAACGGCCTGGGAGCCTCCGGCGGCATGAACCGCCTGCTGGTCTACGTCGAGGACATCATCGCCCCCGGCCACATCGACCGCGTGCCCTATCTTATCGACATGGCCGGCGGTGACAAGAACCCGCTCGATAGCTGGGTCGTCTTCATGACCATCGGCACAATCTCCGGCGGATTCTTCTCCGGTTGGCGCAACGGCCGCCTCAAACTGGAAATCAACAAAGGCCCCAACGTCTCCAACCGCACCCGCCTGCTGACCGCCTTCATCGGCGGCACATTGATGGGCTACGGCGCGCGCCTCGCCCGTGGCTGCACCTCCGGCCAGGCCCTCTCTGGTGGAGCAGTGCTGTCGGTCGGCAGCTGGGCCTTCATGCTGGCCGTCTTCGCGGGCGGCTATATGCTGGCCTATTTCGTGCGCCGCCTGTGGAATTGAGGAGGACGATCATGGCTCCGTTCCCACTGCCTCTTGCCAGTCTGCTCGGTCAGGGCGGCGCATATGTCGTCTACCTGATTATCGGTTTCGCCTTCGGCTATGTCCTGGAGATCGCCGGCTTTGGCAAATCCACCAAGCTTGCCGCCCAGTTCTATTTCAAGGAAGCCACCGTCCTCAAAGTCATGTTCGGCGCCATCATCGTCGCCATGACCCTGATCTTCCTGGCCTCCGGCCTCGGCCTGCTGGATTACAACCTTATCTGGGTCAACCCCACCTACCTCTGGCCCGGCATCCTCGGCGGCCTCATCATGGGCGTCGGCTTCATCATCGGCGGTTTCTGCCCCGGCACTTCCCTGGTCTCCGCTGCCACCTTCAAGATCGACGGCATCGTCTTCGCCCTCGGCGTCTTCTTCGGCATCTTCATGTTCGGCGAAACCGTCGGCCTCTATGAGGACTTCTGGCACTCGTCTTATCTCGGCCGCTTCACCCTACCGCAGTTGTTCGGCGTCGATACCGGCGTGGTCGTCCTCGGTGTGATCCTCATGGCCCTTGCTGCCTTTGCCGCCAGTGAATTCGCCGAGCGCGTCATCGGCAAGATGGACAAGTCCAAAGAACCCAAGTGGCGCTATGTCGCCGCCAGCGTCCTCGTCGTCGGCGGAGTCGCCAGCATCGCCATCGGCCAGCCCACCAACGCCGACCGTTGGGCCACCATTGCTGCCCAGCAGGAAGTCAAACTCACCGACCGCCTCGTGCAGATACATCCCGGTGAACTGCTCGCCCTCAAGGCCGACCGCAAGATCATCGCTTATACCATCGATGTCCGCAGCGAGGCCGACTTCAATCTGTTCCACATCCAGGACGCCCGCCACATCCCCTTTGATCAACTCATGGCGAGCGTTCCCGAATTCCATTTGCAGCCGGCCAACACCGTCTTCGTCCTGATGAGCAACGACGAGGCTCAGGCCACTGAAGCCTGGAAGATGCTCACCGCCGAGGCTGTCCCCAACGTCTACATCTTGGAAGGAGGAGTCAACGGTTGGTTAAATACCTTCTCGGATGCCGATTTCCAGGCCCAGTACCGCCTGGCATCTCACGCCGACGACCAGCTCGGCTATGCCTTCGCCGCCGCCCTCGGTGATCGCTACCCGGCGGCGGACCCCAACCCGGATGTCTTCAAGCTGGAGTTCACCCCGAAGGTGCAGCTGGCCGTCAAACGCGGTCCCACCAGCGGCGGCTGCGGCTGATCCGACCCCCAGGGGCGCGGGACGGCCGCGCCCCTCCCCTCTTTCTCAAAGGCAGGTTTTTGCCCGGTATCGGTTCATGCCCACGGATTGAACCTTTCTGATCTCTTAATGGGAAAACCAAATCAAAGGCGACTCACCGTAGGGGCGACCCGGCGACTCGCCCCTGTAAGAATCATTCGCACTGGAATGCTTCCCTCCATAAGCTCCCTCTCCAGCCTGAATCCTCTCCGTCAGGGGATGCGGTGAAGAGGGTGTTTGGAGGTGAGGATCATGCTCCTCCTGAGTACATCAACCCCTTCCCTACCCCACCTTAACCAGCTCCTCCGTATATCTCTGCATCTTCTGCGTCTCTGCGGTTTGAACTTGAATTAAATCTTTAGATTTTCTCACCAACTTCAAACCGCAAGAGTAGACAAAATGTCACCCTTTCCGTCCCATGTTGTGCTATCGTAGAACTACGCGGGGATTGCGCAGAGGCACGTCACGCCCACCCAGGACACGCGCAGGCCGTTGCCAGTCCCCATGTCCCTTCAGTGGACAGGGTTTTTCGGCAGCCAGATCAATTTAGTGGTACATCCGGTAAATCGTCGCGAAAAATAGGGGGCTGCGGGATGAGGGCAGAACGTGCCGGATACGCCATTGAGGGCCTGGCGGCGCTCGCAGCTTCACAACCTATCGCTTACAAATATCGCGATCCGTTGTTGTTGCAAGAATCACCGAGTTGCAACTGCTGCAACAACTGCGGCGACTTGTGCGATTTGCATTTGCAGCACTTCTGGCAGAAAGCTGCTTACATGCCAGGGTTTTGGCACAGCACTGCCGTTCCGCAATTGCCAAAATTGCCGCAATTTGTGCAGCACCGAGTATCCGCTATGATGCTCAGCGTCACCGACACTGACAACCGTAGCGACAATTCGCTTTCTCTGGCTATCAGCTGTTCTCAAGATTCTCACATTCTCATTCTTATCATTCTTATCAGATTTCTCATTGCCCAGCACACCGCGTATTCCACATCGCTAAAATTTGTAATCTTTTAACTAATATATATCTGCATTTTTCTGTCAACTATAAACGATCAACTATTAACTTTTTCTGCCACGCTCAACACGTATCCCCCCTCCAGCCTCCACCACCCCCGCAGCCGGGCTGCCTCCCCCAGCCGCCCCGCATCGGCCGTGATCTCTACCGCGCTCCACTCCCCGTCCAGCCGCGTCCCCAGGCAGCTTACCGCCCGTGTATCCACCCCTAGCCCGATCCGCAGGGCCTTCAGCGCGGCTTCCTTCGCGCTCCAAATCCCCGTGATCCACCCATCCCGTTCCCCCACGGGAACCATCGCCACCGCAGCCCTCTCCGCCTCGGTGAAGTAATCCGCTGCGAAGGCCGCATCCCGTCCCTCCACCCGCTCCAGGTCGGCCCCCACCACCCCACCCTTCAGCAGCGCGGCCAGAGCCTTCCCCTGCGAGTGGCTGATCGATAGGCTCCACCCCGGATAGTCCCGCAGCCGGGGCGCTCCGTCTGGCTCCCGGTCAATCACCACCTCCCTCAGCGCCGGAACCTTACCCCCTTCCTGCAGGATCACAGCCTGAACCAGCCGCTTGGCCGTCCACCGCCCCAGCAGCCAATCTGCTCTCTGTTTAGGAGTAGGCAGGCTCTCCAGCCGCTCACGCTCGGTTTCGCTCAGCCAGCTCGAAGGATCATCCAGGGGAAGATCAGCGGTCGTCTGAACCAGCCAGTCGATCATGGGGAAAAGAAAAGCCGGGCCTCCCCTCGCGGGAAAACCCGGCCTCACCTCATACTACAGGCTCACACTGCCGGGAAGCTGTACCGTGAGGTAGCCCCGCAGCGCCACGTACACCCGGCCCTGCGCGTCCACCACCTCGGCGTCGAAGGACGCCCCACCATCGACCGCGCGCACCACGGCGTAGAGCCGTCCGCTGGCCCTTTCCGGCTGCCCATAGGTCGCCACCGAACCGATCGCCAGCGGTAGAGCCATCACGCCCTTCGTCTTCATCTCCCAAAGCCCCGCCGTCTGGAAGCACAGTTCGATCAACCGTGGAGCCATGATCGAGGCCGCCTCAGCCGGGTCGCTGTTCGGCGGCAGATTCTCCGCGAACAGCCCGACAGCCAGGTCTCCGCTCACCTGAGCCGCCTCCAACACCTGGTAGGCCGGCCCATGGAAATACACCCGATAGATGTCTGCGGCCCGGATCACCAGTTCCTCGCCCTTCGGCGGGCTGAACGGAACCTCCGGTGTCGGAGCCACTTCACGGCTCAGCCGAACCACTACAGTGAAGTGGGTCTTCTCCTGGGTCTCGCCCGTAGCCAGCGTGCGCGCCGAACGCAGCGCCGCCCGCACCATCAGTTCCCCATCGTCCGCGGGGGAAGCCGCCGCGCTCAGCCGCAGCGTTCCCGGCTCCATCCGGTAGAACTTCAGCGGGCTGTCGAAGCGCACTTCGCTCACCGCCGCGACCTTGAAGCCGGGGGCAAGCAGGCTCGCCAGTTCCGCGAAGGTTTCTGTGCCCATCACGCCGGGCAGCAGCGGCGTCCCTTCCATCGCATGATCGTAAAGGAACGGCTGTGCTTTCGGGTCCAGCGTGGTTTCTACCTGGAACCCGCTGTACAGCCCAGCAGCAGTCACCTTTCCCAGCATCACCGGCTGCGGCCGGATCGCTGCCAGCCGAGCGTTGGCCTTCTCCACGTCCAGCCCACCACTCGCGTCCCATTCCTGCCCCAGGATGCCCAGCTTACCCCCAACCACGATCTCCCCACGGAACCCGCCCGCGACTAGTTCGCGGCGCACCGTCGGGATACCAACTTCCGGCGGCAGCATCTCGATCCCGGCCATCTCCATGATCTTCGGGATCGATCCGCGCGTCGCCATGCCGATCCCGCCCCAGGCCGTCCAGTCGATAGCGATGCCCCGTGTCTCAGGTCGCCAGCGCCGCAGGCTGCTGCTGAGCTTGCACAGCAGATCATTGGCCGCGCTGTAGTCAGTCTGGCCGCTGTTGCCAAAGCGCCCGGCCACCGAACTGAACACCACCGTCGCGCCGATGGGCATCCCTTGCGCCGCTTTCAGCAGGCTGAAGAACCCATCGGCCTTCACATCGAAGACCAGATCGAACTGGGCTGCATCCTTGTCGGAAAGCGCCCGGCTGATCTCCAGCCCGCCCGCATGGATCAGGGCATCGATCCGCCCATAGCGGCTGCGGATTTCATCGATCACTGCGGTCAGCGCCGCCCCGTCCAGCAGGTTGACGCTGCGGTAGTGAGCTGTTCCGCCCACCGCCATCACCGATTCGACCGCCCGCAAGGCTGCTTCTTCGCGTTCAATGGCCGCGATCCGTTTTTCGATCTGCACCGGTGTCAGCCGCTCACCGGCCGCGCGGGCTTCTTCGATCAGCCGCGCCTTGAGCGCCTCCCGATCCTGACGGAACAGCTTCACCAGCGGATCATCCGCTGCCGGAGCCGCCACCAGATCGAGCAGGTAGAACACTCCGGCGCTGGCCGCGGCCAGATCGCCCACGATGGCGCTGGTGATCCCGCCTGCCGCCCCGGTCACAACGAAGACGCTCTCTTTGCCGAAGCTCAACCCCGGCAGCCCATCCACAGCGGGCTGCTCGACGAACGAAGGCGACCAGCGGTCATCGTCCCGGTATCCCACTTCGACCACGCCGGGATCAGACAGTGTCTCAGCGATGAGCGCCTCAGCCGGGCCGGCCGTCTTGCGACCTACCTCGAAATCCACGGCCTTGACCAGGACATCGCCGCGTTCGCGCTTGTAGGCTTTGGTGAACCCTACCACTGCGCCGCCCAGGGGAGCCGTTGCGCCTTCGTCGCCGTAGCCATGCAGACCGCCCAGTCGGGTTGCGCTGACCAGGAAGTTTCCCGGTTGGCTGACCGTGTTGTACAGCGTCCGCATGGTGATCGACAGATTCTTGACGCGCTGGCGGTTGAGTTCGCGCCAGTCGGCCAGATCGAGCAGTTCCAGATCGGGTTCCACATCCAGCGCGGGCAGCCAGTAAACCCCCTGGATCACGCCTTCCGTCAGCCAGGTCTGCAACTGAGCGACCAGATGATCCGCTGAGATTGCCGGATCATCCAGCACCAGCACTGTCACGCCCAGTCTCTCCAGACGGCTGACCAGGGCTTTGCCCACTCCTCCGCGATCCAGCGCGACCACCACACGGCTGGATTCGCCCAACCGAATGTGGGTCGGCTTGCACTCGCTCACACTTGGACGCAGTACAGGTATAACCACACGGCGCGGCACCCGATCGGCATCTTCCAGGCGGGCAACCGTCTGCGGCGCGGCACTCGGAAGCGGTGCGCCGGCGGGCGCGCTCACAGCAGGCGCAGGTGTGCTGGCTGGCGCGCTCGCCGCCAGATCAGGCC
>CAZKXW010000133.1:0-8558 GCA_964556745.1 uncultured Anaerolineaceae bacterium | reverse complement strand
TGCCCCTGAAAAGAAGGGGGCCGGGGGATGAAGGCAGAACTTGCCGGATGCGCCATTTAGTGGTGCATCCGGTAAATCGTCGAGAAAAACAGGGGGCTGCGGGGGACGCCCCCGGAAGGTTTTCCCTCTTCTCCCGACAGGGGGATGAGGGCAGAACGTGCCGGATGAGCCATTTAGGGTGAGGGCAAGACAGGCTGTGCTGACTCTGCAAAGGCTCCGCCCACCTCAATCCCAGGCCAGGACTGGAAAAGTCCAGCAATTCAGGCTAATCTTTAAGAAGCCTTAACAATATTGTCCCCATTTTTTAATGCGGTCGGGTCTGCGCGGTTAACGTGCAGACGGCACAGTGCTGCGGTCTCTGTACTATCTCCATAGGAGGACTTTGAGAATCATGACCCGGAGACATACGCTTTTGTTGATCGTTCTGGTAGCCATGCTGCTGGCGATGGTTCCCGCCGCCGCCCAGTCTGCTGCCGAAATTAAGATGTGGATCGCTTTTACGGATAATCGTCTCGATTGGGCCAAGCAGAAGGCTGAAGTTTTCAACGCGGCCTTCCCGCAGTATAACGTGGTCGTCGAAGGTTATGCGAACTACGAAGAACTCTTCAACGCCACCAACCTGGCTGCCGAGCAGAATGCCCTGCCCGCCATCGTCCAGTACTTCGAGGTTGCCTCACAGAACGCCATCGACAGCGGCTACTTCAAGCCGATTGCCCAGGCGCTTGGCGACCGCACCGAGGTGAACGGCATCCCCGCCGCCTTCGATGATTTCATCGGCCCGGTGGCCGCCTACTACACCATCAACGGCCAGTTTAACTCGATGCCCTGGAACGCCTCCTCATCGATCATGTTCTCCAACATGAACATCCTCAAGGCTGCTGGCGTGGATACCCCGCCCGCCACCTGGGCCGAGGTTGAGGCCGCCTGCGAGAAGGTCAAGGCCATGGATGGCGCTCCCGAATACTGCTTCACCTGGCCGAACCACGGTTGGTTCTTCGAGCAGTGGCTCGCCCAGCAGAATGCCCTGTATGCCAACAATGACAACGGCCGTACCGAACGCGCCACCGAAGTTGCCTTCAACAACGATGCGGCTGTGGCGCTGCTGAGCTGGCTGAAGGACATGAAGGACAAGGGCTACCTGTATTACAGCGGCGCGCGCAACGGCGACTCCTGGGCAACCGTCGATCAGGTCTTCCAGGGACAGCAGGTCGCGATGGCTGTCTACAGCAGCTCCGATACCGCCATCTATACCAACACCGGCAAGGAAAACGGCTACGAAGTGGTCGCTTCCTTCCTGCCCTATAACCAGGATGCCCCTGGTGGCTGGACCGGCAACCTGATCGGCGGCGCCAGCCTGTGGCTGGTCGATGGTCTGTCCAAGGAAGTTGAAGACGGCGCGCTGACCTGGCTGTTCTGGATGAACAGCACCGAGAATGCTGCCGAATGGCACCAGGTCACCGGTTACCTGCCCGTCCGTCTGAGCGCGGTCGAACTCCTCAACACCGAGGGCTGGTACGAAGCGATTGCTCCGATTGCCAGCCAGGTCTGGATGGACAACCCGGCGGTTCAGGCCAGCCAGGGTAAGGTCTGGTTCGCCGAAAACCCCAACTTCGTCGTGGCCGCTGACCAGCTCGCCAAGAGCCAGCAGACCGCCGCCACCGCCGGCGCGCTGATGGGCGACTTCCCGGCCATCCGTAACATCGTCACGCAGGCCATCGATACTGTCCTCCTCACCCCGGATTCAGACCCGGCGGCAGTGCTGGCTGCGGCGGCGGCGGAAGCCAACGCCAAGCTCGGTGAGTACAACCTTCTCAATGCGGGCTAAGGCTCGCGGTTAGATGACCCTGCAATTCACAAAGGGCGCGAATCATTCGCGCCCTTTGTGTTTGGCAAGAGGCCCGGTCAGGCGCCATAATCGTTCAACGTTCTTTGCTCTCATGGGGTATGGGGCATGTCCATCACGATCCCACTGCTCATCGTGATCGCTGGCGCAGGCATCGGCGCAGCGTTCATCAGCCGGGTTTTCATCCGCAGCGGCTGCGCGGGTTGGATCGGCGCATTGGTCGGGGCAGGAGCTGGCGCGCTCGGCCCGCTCATCTTCATGCTGCCGCTCAACTTCTGCACCTTCGAGGCTGAACGCAAAACCATCGACTTCGCCTTTGGTATTGTCTTGGTGGCGCTTGGGCTGCTGCTGGCGCTGCTGCCGCTGCGCGCCTTCATCCGCTGGCAGGCCGCCCGCTCCCGCCCAGAATCCCAGGCTCCGGTCAGCCAGCAGGGAGCCTTCCGCAGCCGCTTCCTCCCCTGGCTGTTCCTCACTCCCACGCTGGCGATCCTGCTGCTGTTCCTCTACTACCCCTCGCTGGATACGCTGCGGCTCTCGACGCTGCTGGCGCGGTTAGGGGCGCGGCGGACGGCCTTCGTTTGCATGGATAACTTCACCAGTCTGGTGAGCGACCCCGGCTATGGCCGGACGGTGCTGATTACCTTTATCATCGGCATCGCCGTAGTCGTCATCGGGCTGATCCTCTCGCTGCTGATCGCGACGATGGCTTACCAGCCCGTCAAGGGCGCCCGTATCTACCGGACGCTGCTGGTCTGGCCGTATGCCATCTCGCCCGTTGTCGCCGGCATCATCTTCGTGCTCATGTTTAACCCCACCGGTGGGATCATCAACTACTTCCTCAAGGGAACGGTCGGGGTCAGCATCCCCTGGCTCAACGACCCCAACCCCTCACCCTTTTCCAACGCGGCCGTCTGGGCCGTGATCCTGACCAGCGTGTGGAAATCGATGGGCTTCAACATCCTCTTCTACATCGCCGGGCTGCAAAACGTCTCCAAAGAACTCCAGGAAGCCGCCGCCATCGATGGGGCCAACGCCCTCCAACGCTACTGGTACGTGGTCATCCCTTCACTCTCGCCGATCACCTTCTTCCTGGTCATCACCAACCTGACCTACGCCTTCTTCGAAACTTTCGGCACGATTGACTTCCTGACGGGCGGCGGCCCGCTGGAAGTGACCACCACCATGATGTACCGGGTTTACGAGGTCGGCGTCGTCCAGAACGACCTCGGCAAGGGCGCGGCGCAGTCCATCGTCCTGTTCCTGATGGTGGTTGGTCTGACTTACTTCCAGTTCCGCACCCAGGAAAGGCGGGTGACTTATGGCGCGTGATCTGATCTCGACCGCGGTGGAGATGCCGCAGACCCGCCAGCGCGAAGGCGGGCTGCGCCGCTGGCTGCCCTCCCGCTGGTATGCCCATCTGGTGCTGTGGATCGCCTGCATCGTGATGGGCTTCCCGCTGTTTTACGCCATGTTGGTCAGCACTCAAAGCCAGGCGGAAATCTTCGCCTACAAGTTCACGCCCGGCACAGCCTTGTGGGACAACTGGAACATCGTCATGAACAACCGCGAGCTGTGGCGCTTCATGCTCAACAGCATCTTCATCGCCGTGGCGGTGACGGTTGGCAAGACGGTGCTGTCGCTGCTGGCAG
This sequence comes from uncultured Anaerolineaceae bacterium, assembly GCA_964556745.1. Classification (GTDB taxonomy): domain Bacteria; phylum Chloroflexota; class Anaerolineae; order Aggregatilineales; family Phototrophicaceae; genus CFX2. The sequence continues at coordinate 5,066 of CAZKXW010000133.1, read as the reverse complement.
GGTTAGCCTTCGTCTATTTCCGCTTCCCCGGCAAATGGATCGTGTTCGGCTTCGTCCTCATCACCCTGATGATGCCCACCGAAATCCTGATCCTGGCGCTCTACCGCTTCGTCAACAGCCTCGGTTGGGGCAACACCTACACCGCCTTGATCGTCCCCTTCCTCGCCAGCGCGACCGGAACCTTCCTCTTCCGGCAGCACTTCTCCAATATCCCGGCAGAGCTTTCCGAAGCCGCCCAGTTGGATGGAGCCACGCCGCTCCAGTTCCTCTACCGCGTCCTGGTTCCCATCAGCTGGAACACCATCGGCGCGCTGGCGGTGATCCAGTTCGTTTACGTCTGGAACATGTACATCTGGCCGGTGCTGGTGATGCGCGACCAGGCGCGGCAGGTCGTCCAGCAGGGCTTACGCACGCTCATCGGCGGCGACGCCGCCCTCGTCTTCGGCCCAATCATGCTGGGCGCGGTGATCGCCAGCATCCCGCCGATCCTGGTGTTCATCTTCCTGCAGAAGCAGTTCATGAGCGGCTTCGCCATCAGCCGAGACAAGTAGAGGATCAGTCGTCAGCAGAAAGTCGAGGGCTGGCCCCATGCCCCCGATCCATTACCTCTGGCTCTGGCTCCTTTTGCGGATCGCCGCGGCGCTCTGGCTGTCGCTGGCGGCCATCAGCGGCGTCATCCGCGTCCGGCCTTATGATGATGCCCCGACGCGCGCCCTGCTGGGCTGGCCGGGCTGTGCTGCGCCCTGCTATTGGGGCCTCCAGATGGGCGAAAGCTCCGGCGCGGACGCGCTGGTGCGCCTGCGGGGACATCCCTGGGTGGGGCCAAATCTGCTCTACATCCGCCCCCTGGCCGATCTGAGTACCAGCTACTGGGTCTGGGATTGGAGCGGCCAGCAGCCCAACCAGATCGATGACGGCAAGCGCGGCCAACTCCTGCTTTACCGCTCTCACGCGGCCAGCGTCCGGCTGCAAACCCGGCTGGCCCTGGGTGATCTATGGTTGATGTTGGGGCAGGCCCGCGCCGGTATCCGCGTCCCGTCGGTCAGCGATCCGGGTGGCAGCCTGACCACTGTCCTGGTCTATCCCGACTCCTATCTGATCCTGCGGGTGACGCTGCCGCGCGGAGCCAGCCTCCGCGCCTATTGGCACGCCCCGGTAGAAGTCGAATTCGCCGGTCCGAACACCGTCGAAGCCTACCTCAGCTTCACGCCGCCGCGCCCGTGCGGGCCGTTCTGCTCGCGCGCGCAGCCGGAGTAGCGCAGCTCCTCACGGGCGGATCAGGGCCAGGACGTGTTCCATGCGCTTCAGATCATGTGAAAGCAGCCGCGCCACTGCCCGGCCGCAGCGCACCAAAAAGGCGTAGCGATCCTCCGAGCGATCATGCTGCCACGCCGCGTAGCGGATGGCCGCCGCCAGCAAATCGTCCGAGGGAACTTCCGCCGCGTTCAGCACCAGCGTGAAGAAATCCTGCCGCTGCGTAAAGCGGATGATCACATCCCGCGAACACAACTCGACCGCCGACAAGCTCATCGGTGGGCGCGGCGGCAGGCTGTGGAACGTGCTGCCATCTGCATAGACGTAGCCAATATTGAGGACGCTGATCTCCATTGGAACCATGCGGTTTTCGCGCTGGTCGCGGAGGATATTGTCGTTGACCGCGTCCGCCATGACCAGTTCGTTGACCAGCAGATCGTCCTTGATCTCGACCGCGTAAATCAGGCCGATGACTCGGATGGCGGTTTCGTTGGCGATCGGGACGCTGACGAACGCGCCGAAGTCGTGCTTGTTATCAACCCGGTTGCTCTGGGTTCCACAGGCAAATCCGCGCGTGCTCGCACGCAGTACCCGCCCGACCATCCATTCATCCCGTGCTTCGACCATCGTCGCCATCCTGTCACCGGGCGCGACCTGCCGCGCCCCTATACCTCGTAGGGCCGTTTGGGACTGCGGGCCAGCCGCTTGCCAAACAGCTTGGCCGAAAAGACCATCGGATCGACATCCGGGCGGTTCAGGTGCCATTCCAGCCGAATCATCTCTTCGAGCTTGCGCTTGTCCTGGCTGGAAACCACCGCCAGTTCATCCGCCCGCGTCAGCGCATAGGGATACGGATTCCGTCCTTGCAGCGCGCACTGCGCCACAATCAGCCCGTGCAGTTGATCGACGGCCTGACGATCCCGCGCCACCCACATCGGTACATCGATGCGGGCAATGGCCGACTGGTAGCCGCTGGACACTTTCACGTAGAAGAAGGCGATTTCGTAGCTCTTTCCGCGCTGGCGATACTTCAGGTTGCGCGGTGAGTTCTGCACCATCAGGGCGGAGCGTTCGCCCGGTTCCAGCAGCACATTGAACAGGTCGATGTCTTTCAGCCCTTCCAATTCGCCGGAGCCAAAGTCGCTGCCTTTGAGCTGCTCGTCGTCCAAACTGAGCAAATGCAGCAGGCGGATCACTAACCGGCTCCGAGTCGGGTTATCAACATAACCAGCCAGCAGCGCCTCGGCATCGTGGAGGTGAACCAGCGCCGCCTGATACTTCTTCATCATCTCGATATGATCGCTGACATCGGCGCTGGCCCAGAATATCAGGTGATTGTCATACAGCGCCACCAGCGGCACACCCTGCCCGCGCAGTTCCCAGGCGGCATTCCCGAGTTCCTGCATTTCCCGCAGCGTGCGTTGGGCATCGATGGTGCGGCTGCTGACCACCCGCCTGCCGCGATCCCGCACCCGCTCCGGGTGATACACCAGCCGGGGAAGCGTTTGCTGCTGCGGCGTCCGCATCTCCCCGTGGTGATACACGAAGATGCCGATGTTGGTCAGGTAGTAGGGAATGCGCCACTGCTCGCTCGGATACACCTGCGAGCCGTCGGCGGCGATGACGATCGCCCGTTCCGGTATGGGCGGCCGCGGATACACCTGGCAGATCGGTTCGTGGTATTCGGGGTCGAGTGGAGCCGCCCCGCGATACCCGCTGATGTCTGGGCTGCGAACCTGCTCGATGCGGCGGTGTATGGCGTCGAGGTCATCAGCCGCCTGGAAACGTTCCAGCGCCATCTGCAGGCGGTCGTTCTGGTCGAAGTCCAATTCCTGGAGCATCCGTCCCATCTTGCGGATCTGCTCGACCAGTTTGTTGAATTCCAGCGCCAACGCCACCTCATCCCTAAACATACCTGTTTCTAACGATGCTTAGGGTAGCACTGACGTTCTACCGTGTCAAGCAGGCGAGACAGCGCGGCGCTGTTTTAGGTGTCCGGCGGCCGCGCTTTGGCATACAGCTGAATGCGAAAACCCAACCCACCCCGACGCATCCTAGGGCCGACCCGCCGGGTCGCCCGCGCAGGTATCATCCGCGTTGGAATGCTTCCCGCCATGACCGCTTAAGCTCCCTCTCCATAGTCGTTATCGTACTATGCCTGCGCCGCCTCTTAGAACTGACCAGTGTCAGATTTCTCCCCTCACACTTTGGACGGATCAGCAGTCAGTCCGCATCATATCCATTCCTTGCCTAAATCGCCTCGGCAAACGGTATAATCCCTGCTGGTACGGTTCGACCCCTTCATTTGGAAAGGAAACGATCATGTCCCGTCTCTGCCTCTTGTGGATTACGCTGGTGATGCTGTTCGCGCTGGCTGTGCCCGTCCTCCACGCACAGGAAGACCTGGCCTCGATGGCCGAAACGCTCATGGCCGCCGAGCCGTCCTTTGAGTATGCCGAATCGATTGTGAAATTCGAGAATGAAGGCCTGAATATTGTCGGTACGCTCGCCATGCCCAAGTCAGATGCCGCCGTGCCGATTGTTCTGCTCTTCCACGGTTTCAAGGGCGAACGTGACGAACTGCCCATCGTCAACACCGAAGAAGGCATGTACAGCCGTACCGCCCGCCTCTTTGCCGAGCGCGGCGTTGCCACCCTCCGCATCGAGTTCCGCGGCTCCGGTGAAAGTGAAGGCCTCTGGGAAGACACCACCTTCACCAGCCAGATCAGCGATGCCATCGCCGCCCTGGATTTCGTCCAGACCCTCGAGGGCGTCGATCCTGAGCGCATCGGTATCATTGGCCTGAGCCAGGGCGGTCTGGTCGCGGCCTCGGCTGCCGGGCAGGATGCCCGCGTCAAGTCGCTGGTGCTGTGGTCGGCGGCCGCCAATCCGGCCTCGAACTTCGCCAACCTCCTCCCCATGGAGACCATCAAGGCCGGGCTGGCCCTGCCGGATGGCGAAGCTCTCTCGATCACCCTGCCCTGGGGTGAAGAAACCAGCATGAAGCGCGGCTTCTTCGAGGAACTCTTCACCGTCGATCCCGTCGCCGCCATCACCGATTACGCCGGCCCGATGCTGGTCGTCGTCGGCAGCCGCGATACCACCGTCTTCCCGATGCCGCAGCAGGGTGAGGTCTTCATGACCTACCACGACGGCGAAGAAGCCCTGGTTGTCCTCGACGGCGATCACATCTTCGACGTACTCGCGACTGGCCCCGAAGTCCTCGATCAGGCCATCTTCAACAGCCTGGCCTGGTTCATGCAGACCCTCTGATCCCCGCCTGAATCAAAACCCCACCCCACCGGTATTCCGCGTCGGGGTGGGGTATTCTTCCCCCAATCCCTTCCGAATCCCCCGCCCGCGCCTTCCAGGTCTATGGTTCCCTTAAAAATATCGACGTCGCCAATCCCCACCCTCTGAATTCCTCAGCGTCCTCTGTGTCTCTGTGGTTCAAATTGCGTTGGATTTTCGCCGTTGGGTGTGATGCCCTTTCAAAGGGACTTTGTGGTTAAGACTTTTTGCCCACCCCCTCCGTATGATCTCTGTGCCCTCTGTGCCTCTGTGGTTCAATTCCTCGCTTTTCTCAGCGTCCTCTGTGCCTCTGTGGTTCAAATTGCATTCGATTTTCGCCGTTGGGTGTGATGCCCTTTCAAAGGGACTTTGTGGTTAAGACTTTTTGCCCACCCCCTCCGTATGATCTCTGTGCCCTCTGTGCCTCTGTGGTTCAATTCCTCGCTTTTCTCAGCGTCCTCCGCGCCTCTGTGGTTCAATTCGTCTTTTCTTCTTCCCTCCGATTTTATGGCGCAAAAGTA
>CAZKXW010000132.1:2851-8720 GCA_964556745.1 uncultured Anaerolineaceae bacterium | reverse complement strand
CTGCGTTCTCAACTTCGTTCTCCTGCCATCAAGATGCAACTTGCGTAAGTCCTAAGCATGAAACTGCCTCTACCGGAACCGCCAAACCAATCTGCCGAAGCGACCAGCATGTGCTGACTGTCGGGGCTGAAGACGATCCGCCAGACCCAACCGTCAGCGCCGCTGAAGCGTCGGATTTCCTCGCCAGTTACCCGATCTTGCATGATCACCTCACCAGCAGCAGTGCCCAGCATCTGCGAGCGATTGTCAGGCGTAACGGCGGCAAAGGTGTAGCGTGTCGCAGCATCCCCAAACCGGCGGATTTCGCCCGTCGAAGGCAAGTCCCATACGATGAGCGTGGCTTCTTCGCTGCCGTAGACCCCGAAACTCCCTTGCGTGCTGGTCGCCAGCGCAGTGATCTGCTGTTTACCCGATTGATAGAAAGAGAGTCCATACACGGACTGCCACTGATCGATATTCCATGCGCGTAGGTGTCCCATTTCACCAAAGAATACGGTACGCCCATCCAATGACAGCGCCAATTCGGTCGGGTTGCCGATGAAGCCTTGTTCGCGTAAACGAGTTCCGGTCGCCGCATCCCACAGGTACAGCCCGCCAGCGCGAGTGATAGAAACAATGCGCTGATTCGGCACAAAGGCGACGCCGGTGACTCGCGCGTTGCTGCCTTCAAATGTCATCAGGCGCTCGCCGCTCGCGGCATCCCACTGAATCAGGGTCATATCCGCTGAACCGGACAGGATCGCCGCGCCGTCCGGGCTGAAGGCGACACAGTCCACCGCGTCGGTGTGCCCTTCAAGGGTGTGGATGATGTCACCTGTTTGGATATTCCATTGAATCAGGGTCATGTCATCGGAAGCAGAGACGAAAGTTTCCCCGTCGGGGCTGAACGCCACGCTGTTGATTCCGGTGGTGTGCCCTTCAAAGCGGCGCAGCACCTCCCCGTCCGGCAGTGACCACAAAATGGCAGTCCCGTCCGCCGATGCGGAGATCGCCGTTTGCCCATCCGGGCTGAAGGCGATCCCCGTCACCCCTCTGCTATGCCCCTGCATCCGCCTGATTTCCGCCTGTTCTTGAACATCCCACAGGATGAGTTCACCGCTCGTACACGCTGCTTCGGCGTCGGCGCAGCTTCCCGACAAGATGAACCGCCCATCGGCGCTGATGGCGACGGCGCTGATCCGCTGCTCGTGGCCATGAAGGATCGACCGAATGCCGGCGCGCTGCGCGATCTCGCGCAAGGCAATTTCGGCTTCCGGCGGCGGATCATCCATGTTCAGCGATTCTAGCGCAAGCTGCGTCGCTAGAATCGAGTCGCCATGTTCGTAAGCGTCAAGGGCGTTCGAAGCCAACACCAGACTGTGATTCACCGCTGCTGCCCGCTCTGCCGCTCGCTGCGCCGTTTGCGCCTGTTGTTCGCGGCTGAAGGCGAATAGGGTCAGCACGATTGCCACGACCATGAACGCCGACAGCCCCGCCACCAGATAGCGCAAGCGGTTCGCGGCGTGACGCTGCTGCTCGGCAAGCTGACGCTGAGTCGCTAGCTCGCGCCGCTGCCGTTCCTGTTCGACGTCTTCCTGTCGCGCGCGCTCCGCGCTGCTCGTCTCAAGGAAACTCCGTTCATGGGGGGTGAGCGCCAGCTTGCTTTCGGCTGCCCATCCCGCCATCTGTTCGAGGCGCGCACCGCGCAGTAAATAGCTCGGATCGCGATCCGCCTGACTCCACTCAGCGGCAGCGGCGGACAGCATCCGCTGCTGGCGAATATCATGGCGGCTCTGATTCAACCATGTCCGCAGCCGCTCCCATTCGCGCAAGATCGCCTCATGAGCGATTTCGACCGTCGGGCGGCGGCTTGCCGGATCATGGTCGAGCGTCAGCAAGCGATAAGCGGCGTAGGTGTCAAGTGCTTCGTCCATCAATTCCTCGCTGTCCGACAGCGCCAGTAGTTCCGAGCGCAGCACCCGCCGCCGCGTATCCTCTGCCCCTTCGCCGAGCGCTACCAGACGCAAAAACATCTGGCGGATTGCCTCTTGCCCGGCGGCAGCCTGTTCGTGATACAGGTCTTCGGCGCGTTTCGCCAGCGCACCCGCCGCGCCGCCGAGCGCCGCATACGCTTCGTGGGTGAGTGTGTGATTGACCCGCTGCTCGAACAATTCGGTCAGCGCATACTGAAGCAGGGGAAGCGCGCCCGGTTGGTAATGAACATCCCCGGCGATGGTGGCGACTAATCCTGGCTCGAACTCGATGCCGACTCGCGCGGCGGGTTTGGCAATCGCCGCTTCCAGTTCATCGGCTGACAGCGGCATGACCGTTTCCATGCGGCTGCGCACCAGTTCGCCGAATTCCGGGTACTGCAAAGGACGGTCGTAAAAATCGGCGCGCAGGGTGATGATGACGCGCACTCGACTGCGCGGATCGATGATGCTTTGACAGATCAGATCAATGAATTGGGCGCGTTTGGTTTCGTCAGCAACCAGCGTGAAGACCTCCTCAAATTGGTCGATAATGATGACCAACTCGCTCTCATCATCGGGCAGAATCAAGCCCGCGATCCGCACCAGCCCGCGCCCATCACGTTCTAGATGTTCACGTAGACTCGCGGTCTGGTTCGCCGCAACCCGCGTGAGCGCGATCTCTAACTCATCCAGTGGGTGAGCGCCGGGCTTCATCTCGATCACAAACCAGCGGTCTGAGCCGCGCAGATCGCCGCGCCACAGCGCCGGCATCACCCCGGCTTTGACGACGCTCGATTTGCCGCTGCCGCTCGGACCAATGACGGCGAGAAAACGCGCCAGCTTATCCCGTTCGCCGAGCCGCTGCATGATGCGCTGAATCAGCCGTTCGCGCCCGAAAAAGTCGCGGGCATCGGCGAATTGAAAGGCGCGCAGTCCTTTGTACGGGTTTTCGGGTTCGGCAAGCGCGACAAAGGTCGATTCGGCGGCGGCTGGTTCGGCAGCGCTCTCAGAGACGATCAGGTTGAGTTCGCGCGCCTTCACCACCGCCTGCACACGGCTGCGAACATGCAGTTTTTGATAGACCCCGTGAATATGCCACTTGACCGTCGCCACCGTGACAAAAAGACGCTGCGCGATCTCCTTATTGCTGCACCCATCCACGATCATCTGAAGGATTTCCTGTTCGCGGAAGGTCAACTGCTCGACGATGCTGTCGCCTGACCGCTGCGTGAGCGCCGCTTCCCGACGAAAATCGGCAGCCAGCGCCAGCACATCGGTATAGCGCTGCGCCGGGTTCTTTGCCGTCGCCTTCTGAATGATTCCGTTGATGCCGTCGCTCATCTCTGCCGGTAACGTCGTGATCGGTGGCAGCGGCTCGTTGAGGTGTTTGTACATCCGTTCGACCGAGGAGCAGTTCGGAAACGGATGCTGACCCGTCAGCAGTTCGTACAGCATCACGCCGAGGCTGTAGATGTCGGTTTGCGGCGTCACCGATTCACTGCGCGCTTGTTCGGGGGACAGGTAATCCGGTGAGCCTAACACTATCCCCGTACCAGTGAGCGCGTTGTCTGGTGCTGCCATGTCTTTGGCGATCCCGAAGTCCGACAGGTAAGCGTTGCCATCTTCATCCAGCAGGATGTTAGCGGGCTTCAAATCACGGTGAATTACGCCGTTGCGATGCGCGACCGCTAACGCGGACGCCACCTGATCGATCAGCAGGGCGGCGGCTTCCAATTGAAACGAACTGTTTGCCAGCGCATCGCGCAGGTTGCCGCCGCGCAGCCAGCGCATCACGAGATACGCGCCATCGAGATCACGCCAGTAATCGTACAGGGGACGATATGTAAGTGTTCGAGGCGTGCGATGATCTGCGCTTCAGTTTCAAAGCGGCGGATGAAATCGGGCTGGTTGGCAAAATGGGGCAGGATGATCTTGATGGCGACTTCGCGTCCAATCGTACTCTGGATAGCGCGGTGAACGACGCCAAAACCGCCGCTGCCAATGCGCTCGTGCAGTTCGTAACCCTTGATCGTCTGGAATGCGCTCATTGGGGGAGCCTCGCAAATAGGGGAGTCTATTTTTAGCTCCATTATAAGCCCCATTTGAACAACCTATACTTTTCCCCACCCCCGCCATCTTTTCCCAATCTTCCACGCAAACATTTGGTGGTCGCATACTGAAGGCAAGGTAGTGAACCACGTGCATGCGAAAGGTTGCATCCAAAAAGGAGTTTGAACCATGTTGGCGAAACGAATGTTGTTGATCAGTTTCATCGTCGTTCTTGGGCTGATGATCGCACCGCTATCCGCCCAAGAAGCGGTCTACTTTCCCACAACGGAGTGGCGTACCTCTACGCCCGAAGCACAGGGTATGGATTCGGCTGAATTAGCCAACCTGCTGGCGCAGTTCTCGCAGTCGCCGCATCACCCGCACAGCATCATGGTGGTCCGTCATGGCTATGTCGTTGCCGAAGCGTATGCGACGCCGTTTGAAGCGGATATGACCCATCAGTTGTGGTCAGTCAGCAAAAGCGTCACGGGTGGACTGGTCGGCATTCTGCTGCGCGACGGCTATCTCGACAGCTTGGATGTGCCCGTTCTCAGCTTCTTCCCGGATCGGACATTCGACAATGTCGATGCGCGCAAGGAAGCGATCACGCTGCGCCATCTGCTGACGATGACATCGGGGCTGGAGTGCGATGTATTTTTGCCCGGTTATCCCGGTGATGGCATCTTCGCCAGCGATGACTGGCTTCAGTATTCACTGAGCCTACCGATGATGGCTGATCCGGGGACGGAGTTCCATTACTGCAACATCAACACCTACCTCTTATCGGTCATTCTGACGGAGCTGACCGGGATGCCCGCGGTCGATTTCGCTGCCGAGCACCTCTTCGCGCCGCTTGGTATCACCGACTTCAGGTGGGAAACCAGCCCGCAGGGGGTATCGATGGGGTTCAGCGGCTTGCATTTGAATACGGGCGATCTCGCCAAGTTGGGCTATCTGTATCTCAACGGCGGCATGTGGGAGGGCGAACAGATCATCCCGGCGGAGTACGTCGCGGAGTCGATTGGCGCCGCGGTCGACTCGGGTTGGCCTGCCGCTGCCTACGGCTACTTCTGGTGGAACATTGTCCCGGCGGGTACGACCATGATGCTGGGACGGTCGGGCATCTATGTCATTCTCGCGCCAGATAAGGATCTGATGCTGGTGATGACAGGCGGCGGCATCACCGAGGCGGTGCGTCCCGCCATGCAGGGCTACCCGCTCAATTTCGCCGTTGGCGCGCTGACCGCTGCGGACGAAGCCCTGCCGGAGAACGCTGAGGCGCTTGCCCAGTTGGAGGCGCAGATTGCCCGGATCGCCAATCCCGAACCGGTGGCAGTCGATCCGCTGCCGGAGACCGCAGCCCAGATCGACGGGCGCGTGTTCGGGCTGGCAGCACCCTTCACCCTGCCGGTGGAAGGTGCCGCTGGCACCACTTGGCGTCAGCCGATCGCGGTGAGTAGGGTGAGCTTCGCGTTCCCGGACGATGAACACGTCAATGTGACGTTGAACACCGTCTCCGGGGACAGCATCAGCGTGACAGCCGCGTTCAACGGGCTGGATGCTGTCACCGATACGCCGTTCGGTTTGTTGGCAAGCCATGCGCAGTGGCGGGCAGATAACGAACTCAGCGTGTGGATGGATTATCTCGACGAAGGGCATCTGGTGCGGCTCAATGCTCGCTTCCTGCCCGGCATGCTCCAGGTCGAAGTGGTCGAGTTCACTGGTGGCACGGCTGACTTCTCACCGGGCATGATGCTGACGCAGTAGACGAGGCGCAGTTCGGCGCGCAGGGGTGGGGGGGGCGGGGGGGGCGGCCCCCCCCCAAGTTTTTTAGAGAGTAGGTGGAAAGCAAAGGGTGAGAAAACCAG
>CAZKXW010000132.1:0-2841 GCA_964556745.1 uncultured Anaerolineaceae bacterium | reverse complement strand
GGAATGTTGCTGACGCTGTTGACGTGGCTCTGTTGGGCGCGCTGGGGTGCGGGGAACTGCTGTTCCCCGCACCCCTTTTGTAAATCCTCGCTTGTCTACTACCATCTGAGTTCACACCGCTTTTTCTGAAACAAGAGAAGGTTGATCATTTCCGTATTTCGGATTTCCAATATCGCATCGCATCTCAGGTGGTTGGTTTCAACATTTCCAGATGATCTTGGATCGCTTGAACAGCGCCCCGCACGCCGGTTTCGCCTGCCATCGCGCCGCGCAAACGTTCAGCTCGATCTTTCATGTAGGCGTCTTTCGTCATGATTTCAATCGCTTGTGAGAGATTCTCGGTGGTCAGCTTCGCAAACGGAATGGGGGCATGGCCGACGCCCAGTTCCTGCGTCCTCCGTCCCCAGAACGGCTGATCCGCCGTAAAGGGAACGACCATCGAGGGAACGCCCGAACGCAGCGCGAACCCGGTCGTCCCCGATCCACCGTGATGGATGATCGCCACCATACGGGGGAACAGCCACGCATACGGTGCGTAATCGAGCGCAAACACCGTTTGTGGCAGATCGACCGCGCCGATTTTCGCCCACCCTGCGCCTAGAACCCCACGCTTGCCACTCCGCTGGAGCGCCTCAAGAATCAGGTGTGTGGTTACTGCTGGATCGGGGACGGGCATACTTCCAAAACCAATGAACACGGGCGGGTCACCTCCTTCGAGAAACTTCACTAGCGCGGCGGATGGTTCCCAATCAGACTCGTCAAGTGTCCAATACCCGGTCGTATGCACATGATCGCCCCACTCTGGTTGCTTCGGAATGACATGTTCGCTGAATCCCTGAATGACGGGGACGCGCTCGCGTTTCATACGCCGCATGTTGCCCCACCAGAATGACGCAGGGGGAAGTCCGAGCTTGTGCCGAAAGTCGTTGATCGCCTTGCGGAACGGATGCCATGCCAACTGCTGACCGAAAGCGTACGTCAGTCGGTTGTACCACCGTCCCAGCGAAAACTGCATCGGCAGCAGCGAGAGCGGATACGCCCCTGTGACTTCCTGCGGGATGACGGACAGCGCGATATACGGCACACGCAGCGCCTCCGCCAGATCGTACCCGTAGAAACCGCCCGGTAGTTGGCTCAAGATCGCGTCAGAGTCGCGCAGCGCGTCAGCGGCAAAAGCTGCGTGATAACTCTGCGTAATCGCGCCGAACGTCCGCATAAAGCCACGTACCATATGCAGCAGACTCAGCCCTTTACCTTTAACCCCTTCAAGGATCAATTCACTTGTGAGTGCTTGTGCATCGCCCTCAACCGGGAAGAATTCCAATCCCTGCTCACGCACCATCGGCTCAAAACCGACCATCGTGACCATGCGGACTGTATACCCGACATCCGCCAAACCGCACCCTAAGGCGACAATCGGCTGCACATCCCCGCGCGAGCCGATGGCGATCAGCGTCAGCTTCATTGCTCACCCAGCCCCAGGATGGTGGCGGTCACTTCCTCCACCATCCTGCGCGAGTATTCGTAACGCAGCTTGGCTGCCGTTTCTTCTGCCAAGCGCGTGAACAGACGAATCGCCGCCTGCAGCGCCCTCCGGCTGTCATCCGCATCGAAGTGCCCAAAGACTTCATGCAGTTCTTGCCATGTGGTTTCGCTGACCCAATCGCGCATGAAGTCACCGCGATAGTAGGTGTCCAGCGGGCTATCATGGGTGGCGTGAGCGTGCCATTCCAGCATGTCTAGCAGCATTCTCTGCTGGATCTGATCGGCCCACTTCGCTTTCCATAGGTTGCTACGCCTGATCTGTTTCGCAACGTAGATCGCGCCGTAAAAATAGCCCTCAACGTGCTTGGCGAACTGTGCCTGTGTGGGCGGCGTATACGGCGGCGGGTCAAATGGGGTAGGGGGTGGAAGCTGTGCGGCGATCCCGTCCTTGTCCAGCAGAATTTTGTAGCCGCGCTGCTGATCGTCCCACAACCGCTGGGCGGCGATCAACGGCTGAAGTGCACTGATCGGTGTGGCGGAGAAGTCGACCTTGATACCGCCTTGATAGAGGATGAGCCAACTTTTCGTCTCACCGTGATGCTCTTCGAGGATCATCCAGACGGGCGCAAACGCGCGCAGCCATTCGAGATATGTTTCGCTTTTCTGCTCAAATCCCCCCGCGACATAAAGCGACACATCCAGATCGGAATATTCATCTGCCGGTTTGACCTGCCGTGCCTGTGAGCCGACGACGAGGATCGCCCGAATCTCAGCGATGCCTTCAGACCACGCGACCAGTTCGGTTTGCAATCGTTCGTAGAAGGCGTGGGTACTCAAGGCTGATTGCCTTTCCCTAGCCCCGCTTCCCGCGCCTTGATGATTGCCTGCGCGCGGTCAGCCACCTGCAATTTGCTGAAGATGCTGGAAATATGGTTGCTCACTGTCTTAACCGTAATATTCAATTGTGCGGCGATCTCGTGGTTGTTTAGGCCGCATGCAATCCGGTCAAGCACTTCGAGTTCTCGCTCAGAAAGCTCTGAAAAAGGCACTGCCGTCGGTTGCGGGCTTTGAACACTGTTCAACCTACGAAAGTAGTCAGATACGCGATTGGCAATCACCCCGCCGAACAACACATCACCATTGGCGATCCCCCGAATCGTCCGCAGCACTTCGGCTTTGTCTGCCCCTTTGAGGACATACCCTCGTGCGCCTGCCATCATCGCTGCGAACAGCGACTCGCTGTCTTCCATCATCGTCAACATGATGATCTTCGTGTCGGGCAGTTGTTTGAGGATACGCGCGGTTGCCTCGACACCATTCGTCTCACTCATCTGGATGTCCATCAGGATCACATGC
>CAZKXW010000131.1:0-9141 GCA_964556745.1 uncultured Anaerolineaceae bacterium | reverse complement strand
CGACTGCCGCGCCGAGCGAAGAGCCAACTGCCGCGCCGAGCGAAGAGCCAACTGCCGCGCCGAGCGAAGAGCCGACTGCCGCGCCGAGCGAAGAGCCAACTGCCGCGCCGAGCGAAGAGCCAACTGCCGCGCCGAGCGAAGAGCCGACTGCCGCGCCGAGCGAAGAGCCAACTGCCGCGCCGAGCGAAGAGCCAACTGCTGCGCCGAGCGAAGAGCCGACCGCTGCGCCAACTGAAGAGCTGACTGCTGCGCCTGCACAGGCAGTAGATATGGTCGTTGCCGGGCCTTCCGCTCCGCCAAATTCCGCGGGCGGCGCCCAGCCTGACGGTCGCCTAAACTGGCGCCATGGAGACTTTGAGGCTGCCATCTACCAGGGTACTGACAGTCAGGGACAACCCTCGCTGGTCATCTATGGGATTGGGATGGAGTCGCGTGGCTACCTGCTGTGTACCATCACTGAAGCCGATTTGGGCGTCTACGCCTCCAGCGCCCCGGAGATCAACACCTTAATTAAAACCTGTGGCGGCACGGTAACGGCTTATGTGCTGAGCACAGGCGAAATTCAGGTGAACATTGTCCATGACGGAAAAATCTGGGTGACGATTATGGACAGTCTGGCAGCCACTGAGGTCAAGCGCGTGCTTCCGCTGCCCTTCTAAATCCTGAACTGGCCCATTTGAGACAGGCAGCCTCGCGCTGCCTGTTTGCTTTGCACTGTAGCTGATGAGGTAGAATACACACCGTTCAAAGGGAGCCTTGACTATTCTATGACGATCCTGAAGCGAACTAATGTCCGCCCGAATCCGGCTGATCTGCCGGAGAACGAAGCCCGCCTGATTTATGAGCGGTTTGACATCGCCGCCAACGAAGTCGTCGTCAATGGGCAGCCGATCCGCTGGGAAGAAATCGAAGAAGTCGAGGTTGCTACGGCTCCCCGCGCGGCTGGTCCGGCTGGCTGGCTGGTGCGCTATCTCGTTCACGGAGATGAACGCTACCACGTTGGGCTGTACTTTGGACGCAGTGAAGCCGTGCTGCCCAACATCAGCCTGAACGCAGCGCGGTTCGTGGTACAGGCGGTTGCCTACTATGCCCCGCTGCCGGTGCGCTATCGCGGACCGGATGGCCTCTCGCCCACCGTGGAGGAGCCATGAGGTTTATCCTCCTCGGAGCAGTCCTGCTGCTGGCCGGATGCGGCCTCACTAACCCGGAGCCAACCGCGACTCCCGGCCCACTGCGCTCTGCCTGGGGGAGCATCTTCACGCTGGCTTTGGCGGAACAAATGGTCGCTCCCGCCTTCTGGCCGGGATCGACGCTGACTTTTGCCTGGGTTGAAGCCGATGGCGCAGGTGTGACCAACAGGATCGCCCAGCTTTCTGGCGCGCAGGTCGTCGCTACCGGATCAGTTCCGCTGCCGGTGCGCCCTTACGCGCAAACACTTGTCCCGGCTGCCGAAGGCAAGCTGCACCTGTTCTGGTTGGATGCCAACGTCGAAGATGAGACGCGCCTGTTCCACGCCCTTATTACGCCTGATCTCATCGCCGAGCGCGGCCCGACGATTGTCAGCGATGAGCCAACGCTGGGGTATACTCTGCTGCCCAACGCCAACGGTTCCGTCTGGGCGGTGACGACGGGTGGGCTGCTGTCCGAACCGGGACTCTTCGCTCGGTTCGTCGATGGGCAGGGCCGTCCGCGTCTAGAGAACATTTACCAGATTGCGTTTGACGCGGTCTGGCCGGCCTTTCTGGATGCGCCCGACGGACGCTATTTGTTCTGGTTGGGGAACCGCGACGGGCAGGTCTATCGCGCCGCTTTCGTCGATGGGCAACCGGAAAGTCCCCAGGTGATCACCGAAGCCCCGCCGCTGGGATCAGGCGACCGCCTGGATGACTTCATGGCCGGGCAGGATCGCACGCACGAGATGCTGTTGTGGAACATCCGCCGTGCCGATGGAACCGCCGAGACCTGGGTCAGCGCCGCGCCGCGCGGGGGAAATTGGACGCGACCGGCCCGCCTGGGGATTAGCCTTGCGGCTGATCAGCCCTTCGAGACGGCCTTCAATGGTGGCGCGGGGATAGATGCTGCTCCCGGTGAAGGACGCCTGAGCTGGCTGCGCCCGCTGAATGGCCTGTTCGATGCGCTGCCCGCCGCTGCCCTGCTGGATAGTATGCTCGGCGTCGTCTATCTGGAGGCCGGGGAAACCGTGGGCTGGCAGCCTGTCGTCCCGGTGAAGGGTCTGCTGGGCGCGCCCGGATTCGCCAGCGACCGCGACCGCCACCTGTATCTGAGCTGGTCGGAGCCGGTTGCCGGTGAACCGGCTCGCCTGCAATTCACCAGCACCCGTCCGTAGGCAGGCCGATGCCCGCGAAAGGCCAACCTCAACGCTGTGCCTTGTGTGAACGGCTCGTCAGCCGGACGACGCGGCATCACCTCATCCCGCGTTCGGAAGGTGGGCGCGACGTGGTTGAACTGTGCCTCCCCTGCCACCACACCCTACACCGCTTCTATTCCAACCACACGCTCCTCAAGGCTCTTCACACCCTGGAGGCGCTGCGCCAGCAGCCGGAGATCGCCCGCTATCTGGACTGGGTTCGCAAACAGCCCGACCGGCACATCCGCGTCCACACTCGCCGCGACCGCCGCTGAAGTGATCCGCGAGAGTCCCAACTCCGAATCAAAAGGGGACGGAAGCCGTCCCCTCGATGGTCATCTTTGATGGTGTCCCTGGAGAGGGGAATCCATTAATCCCCGCTTGGCGCGGGTACAGGCTCCGGCAGCAGCGTGACCTCTTCGCCTTCCGGGAGCGCCCTCGGCGCGGGGGTATGCAACCCAAAGGCATCGAAGAAGGCTGCCACTTCGTCAGCCAGCAGTTCCTCTTTTTCCAGGAGGCGCTCAACCAGCGCATTCATGATATGGGCGTTGTCGCGGAGCGCCTGGCGCGTCTCTCGCAGGATGTCCTGGAACATCTCTTCCATCGCGGCCTGCATTTCCGGCGTCGGCGCAACCCCGGTCGTGCCCGTCTGGGCGATGTCCTGGGTACGGCCTACTGCGCCACCCAACGGACCGAGCATCCCGGCCAGCGCCATTGAAGTCAGGATGCTGCGGATGCTGCGGAAGTCGCCACCGACGCCGAGCGTCTGGCTGCCGAGGCCGCAGAATTCCATCTCGCCCGCCTTGCCTGCCACCGAGACCATCAGATATTCCTTGAGCATCTTCTTGGTATACGACCCCTGAAACATTTCCTGGGCCGGATAGTGGGAGACATGGCCGTAGGCCTGCCCCTGCCGGATGATGGTGATGCGGGCGATGCGGTGGTGCGGCTGGAACAGACGCACGGCCACGGCGTGCCCGGCTTCGTGATAGGCCAAGCGCTTCTTGGCTTCCGGCGACATGTGCTTGATGGGCGAGCGCAGCCCCATCTCGTGTTCCGGTTGGGCGTAGCGCACATCGTCATAGGTGATATAGGTGCGGCCATTGAAGAGCGCGTAGCGCAGCGCCTCATTGAGCAGATACTTGATGTCCGCTGGTGTGTAGCCGGGGGTTTCCGAGGCCAGCACGGCCGCATCGATACTGCTATCATGCGCCATCTTGGACAGGTAATAGGTGAAGATATCGGTGCGCCCTTGCATGTCGGGCACATCCACGCGGATCTTTTTGTCGAAGCGTCCGGGACGCAGCAGCGCCGGATCAAGGGCGGCGATGCGGTTGGTCGCACCGATGACCAGGACGCGCCGTTCTGGCTTGGGCGGGTCACGCCGCAAGATGAGGCGATAGAAGCGGGCCTTCAGCCGCGCCCGCCAGCCGTGTTCCTGACCGAAACCATCCATCTGCACGAGCAGTGTGCTGAGCAGGCCGCTGAGGTCGCCGCCGCCCATGAAACCGCGCATCTGCGGGTCGCCACCATCGCCACCGACGCTGCTCACACCGCCGCGCGAACCGACGCTGTCGATTTCATCCAGGAAGATGACGGCCGCGCCGTACTCTTTGGCGGCTTTGCGGGCTTTGCCGAACATGCTCATGACTTTGAGTGCGCCCGTGCCCACAAACATGCCTTGCAGGGAGGAAGTATCCACATAGTAGAAGGGGACGCCGGCTTCGGTGCTGATGGCTTTTGCCAGCCAGGTCTTGCCCGTGCCGGGTGGGCCTTCGAGCAGCAGGCCGGTCAGCGGCTCGCCGCCGGCTTTCTCGAAGGTCTTGACGCCGCGCAGCAGCGTGACGATCTGCCGCGCCTGTTCCAGGAGTTCCGGCTGGCCACGGTAGTCGCCGAAGCCGACGCCTTCGGTTCCCGGCATGACCTCGTAGGTTCGGGAACGGCTGAGGAACCAGAAGATCGCCACGAATTGGACGACGATGGTCAGCATGAAGACGCCGATGGAGACAATCGCGCCGACCACAGTCAGCAGGAAGGTCATGACGCTGGGGACGAACAGCCCGACGATGAACAGCGCCAGGAGGGACTTCCAGAGGAAGCCGCTCCGCAGGAAGCGCTTGATGCGGTTGGGCAGCCGATTGCGGACATCGACCAGCGTCTCTTCTTGTTCCCAGTTCCAGCGCCCGCGCGTATCGATATAGGGTTGGTTGGGCGCGTTTTTGATGTGGGTCATCGGGCCTGTCCTCCGGCCACTGCCGTCAACGGGGTCTGCTTACGATAAGGTTCCAGATCGACCTTGGGGGTATACAGGCCGTACTGGTCGAAGAAGGCTTCGACCTCGTCAGAGAAGATTTCTTCTTTCTCGACCAGCTTCTGGATCAGCGCTTCGCCCATTGGCCGGTGCATCCGCAGGACGAGCCGAACTTCTTCCATGACCGACTGGAAGGTGTTTTCCATTGCCTCGCGCATCTCCGGTGGATAGTTCTGGCCGCGCAGGTTGCCACCCAGCGGCCCGAACATCCCGGCGTTTGCCATATACATCAGCGTCTCGCGGATCATGCCGAAGTCGGTGCGGTCGCCCATACCCAGGCCGACCTCCATGCTCTGTCCGTCGTCGCCTACGAATTCCAGTTCCGCCGCCCGGCCGGCTGCATGGACGCGCAGGCGGTTCATGAGCGCGTCGTAGGTTCCCAGCGCGTCGAATTCTTCGGCGACGGCGTAGTGAGTCACATAGCCATTGACGCCGCCCTGCGAGACAATGGTGATGCGGGCGATGCGGTGTTCCGGCAGGTAAATCCGCACAGCGATGGCGTGGCCGACTTGGTGCGCCGCCAGACGGTACTTGTCCTCAACGGTCATGTTCTTGTGCCGCTGGCGCAGCCCCTTCTCGTGTTCCGGCTGCGCGATGCGGATATCGCTCATGCTGATCCGGTCGCGGCCATCAAACAGGGCGTAGCGCAGCGCCTCGTTAAGGAGGTGTTTGATGTCTGCTGGGGTGTAATTCGGGGTTTCCGCCGCGAGCACCAGAGAGTCCACCGTCTCGTCATGCGAGACCTTCGACAGATAGTAATCGAAGATGTCGCGGCGGCCTTCGAGATCAGGCGCATCTACGCGGATTTTCTTGTCGAAGCGCCCGGCGCGGAGCAGCGCCGGATCGAGGGCGGCAATGCGGTTGGTCGCGCCGATGGTCAGCAGGCGTTTCTGCGGCTTAGGCGGCTTGCGGCGCAGGATGGTCTTATAGAACCATGTCCGGCGTTTGGCCCAGAAGCCGTGTTCGGCGCTGAAGCCGTCCATCTCGACCAGCAGTGTGCTGAGCAGGCCGGTCTGTCCGCCAGGGGCGAAGAACATCGGCAGGCGGCTGCTGTCTTCCGCGCCGCGATTGCCGGCCGTCGCCACGCCGCCGCGTGAACCCACGGCGTCGATTTCATCCAGGAAAATGATGGCTGCGCCATAGTCTTTGGCCGCATTGCGGGCTTTGCGATAGAGGTTGCCGACCTTGAGTGGAGCGATGCCGAAGAACATCGATTGCAGGGAGGAGGCATCCAGGTAGAAGAAGGGTACCCCGGCTTCGGTGCTGATGGCCTTCGCCAGCCAGGTCTTGCCCGTGCCGGGCGGTCCTTCCAGCAGCAAGCCGTTGAGCGGCTCGCCGCCGGCTTCTTCAAAGACGCGCACGCCGCGCAGCAGCGTCACGATCTGTTTGGCCTGTTCCAGCAGTTCCGGTTGGCCGCGATAATCCTTAAAGCTGACGCCCTCGCTGGTCGTGCCCGGCCAGATAGTGTAGGTGCGGGCGCGGCCCAGGAACCAGAAAATCAGGGCGAACTGGCCAACGGCGACGGTGATGCCAACGAACAGTCGGATCAGCACCAGAGCCAGATTGTTCAGGTCGATGGCGAAGAACTGGTTCAATACCTGGGCGCTCTGGTCGATGAAATTTCTGATGCCGCGCATCACCTCGGCATCCAGCAGCGCCGCCGCGATGATCGCCAGCAGGATCACACGGCGCAGCGTGAACTGCTTGCGGATACGGTAGCTGAGGCGTTTCCGCCGGTCTACCAGTGTCTCCTCGCTCTCCCAGGCAAAGCGTTTCTCGGTCGAAAGCTGCTGTTCGGTCTTGGTCGTCAGACTCATAACCCTACCATCCTCGAACTCAGTAACGGTAAGCACTCAATCGAACAATTGGGAACGGAGCGGTAGCAATCGATCAGCCACCCTGTGACGCCGCGATCTGGCCGAGCAGGAACACCGGATGATTCGGCTGCCCCTGATAGAACTCGGTCTGCTGCGGCTGCTCGAAGATGAGCTTGCCTTCCGCCACCAGATTGGCGAAGGCGTCCAGGCTGGTTGGGCGCTGCTTGAGATAGGCAATTGCGTCCACGCGGGCGATCTGCGTGTTGACGAACACCGCGCCGATGAAGCTGATGCCATTATCCAGGGTCGGAACCTGCCCAACATCCAGGAAGACCACCCGCAGCAGGTCGGAACCCTGGCTCTGCTGGAGCGTGCCCTGCCAGGTGAGTTCGACGGCGCGGCGCAGGGCGTTGACAAACTGATCCTGGGAGGCGTTGGCATCCGGGGGGGCGAAGAGCATATAGACGGTGAAGACATCGCTGGTCAGATCCTTGCGGATTTCCACGATGTCGAAGGCAGCGTTCGTCGCCGCTTCAATACGGTCGGCAGCGGCGGTCAGGGCTGGATCGGTGTTGCCGGATTTGTCGGCCATCACCAGTTCCGAATTCTGGACGGCATTATTGGCTGCCGCGTCGCCGGTGTCTTCCCCGGTGAGGACGCGCAAACCGGGCAGGGCACTGCACCCGGCGGCGAACAGGACGGCCAGCAGCAGGAACAGGGAGAATCGGAGACTGGTTTTCATAGGCTTATCCGCTTTCCAGACGACTCTGTACACTTATACCACACAGCGGGGCGACACGTTCAATTGGGTATAGTCGCATTCTACACTGTGTTACGACCGATGGGAACTCGATGGATTGAAATATTCAGTAAACCTTAAGCGTGTGTGAGAGACGTTAATCCTGGTTGAGTAGGTCTTAAGCCTAGTAGGAGGACAGCGCAATGGTCGAGCCATCGCAGACGGGGTACAGCTTCATCGCGGATCTGGTTGGGATGATGACTGACATCCCGGCAGACAGCATCGTCAGCCGTACTTTCCACAAAGATGCCCAGTTCAAGGCGGTGCTCTTTGGCGTTGACGCGGGGCAGTCCTTATCGGAACACAGCGCGGGCCAGACGGCCATCATTCACATCCTGTCGGGGACCGCTACGATCAGCCTGGGTGATGATACCTTCGAGGTGGGCAGCGGAGCCTGGATGCGCCTGCCGCCCCGTCTGAAGCACAGTGTCCTGGCAAAAACGCCGCTGGTGATGCTCCTGCTGCTGGTGAATGCCGGGGCAGAGGCTGCTGGTTGAAGCTCCTGGCAGTCGGAACGGCGGGAATGGGGACGGTGAAAGCAGCGCGCTGCTGCCCGCATTCAATATCCGCTCAGGATCGGTTCGACGAAGTAGACGCCATCGACCCCTTCGGCCATCCAGCCCTGCACCGCGCCGATGCCATAGGTGATCTGGAACCAGGTGATTCCCTGGCTGCACTGCGGCCCACCGACTACCTGGAAGGTCTGTCCTGGCGAGACGCGCCCGACTCGGTCAAAGCCTGTGCCCGGCCCTTCGCGTACCATTACGGGCGACGGATCGCCTTCGGTCAGCACCCGTCCACGCGCACCAGGATAGAGCCGCGAGGGCAGCGTGGTATCCGGGCAGCTGGCCGGGGCAGGCGTCGGCGTGGGCGCGACAGTGGCGGTGGCCAGACCGAACTGGATGTTCTCCTCGTCGGTGAGGATGCGGGTGGCGCAGCACTGTTTGGCTAGGCTGACCAGGTTCTGGGCGTTTCTCCAGATCTGCCAAACGCGAGCGGTTCCATCCGAACTGGTCGTGGCGAAAAATTCTCCGCCTGCCGACCACGCCAGACTGTAGACCACCCCGGTATGGCCGGTGAAGCTGAGGAGTTCGCCGCCGCTCTCGGTGTACCACATGCGGGCTGAGCCGTCCTCGCTGACCGTAATCAGGCGGCTCCCGCCTGGAGACCAGGCCAGCCCGTTGATGTCATTGGTGTGGCCGAAGAGCGTTCGCAGCATCTCGCCGGTGGTGGTATCCCAGATGCGGGCGGTCTGGTCGGCGCTGGCAGTGGCGATGCGTGCCCCGTCTGGCGACCAAGCCAGCCGACTAATGCGCCGGATGTGACCGATGAGGATCAGCGGATCGCCGCCGTTGATGGCATCCCAGATGCGGGCGGTACTGTCATCACTGCCGGTGGCGACGCGGGTTCCATCCGGCGACCAGACGACGCGGCTGACGGCTGAGCGATGGCCTTCGAGGGTGAGCAGGACTTCGCCTGTGGCTGCGTTCCAGATGATGGCGGTGTTATCGTCGCTGGACGTGGCAATGCGGGTTCCATCCGGCGACCAGACGGCGTTGTTGACGGTTCCAGTGTGTCCGGCCAGGGTGAAGAGCAGTTGGCCGGTGGTGGTATCCCAGACAATGGCGGTGTCATCGCTGCTGGCCGTGACCAGCTTCGTGCCATCTGGCGACCAATTCAGATTGATCACCGATCCGGTATGCCCGCTCAGCACTGGGCCAGCCGCTACGGTGATGACGCCGTAGTTGTTGGTGATGCTCCAGATGCGGGCGGTGAAGTCATCGCCGCCAGTGGCGATCCATTTACCGTCTGGCGAAAAGGTAACGAATTTTCCTCTGCCCTCGCT
>CAZKXW010000130.1:0-9600 GCA_964556745.1 uncultured Anaerolineaceae bacterium | reverse complement strand
GTTCTTTGTCTTTCATGCCGATAGTTTATCTCATCTCTCCGCTGCGTAACGTGAGTGAATCTCGGTGAATCACGAATGGGGATATTCTTTCCCATTTCCGGGACATGCGACTATTTGGAAGTATCCATTGATCCTCCTCGGTCACGAGTTGGAGAAGGGGTTGTGGAGTGAGGATCTATAGAATCTGTGATTCACTGAATGGATAGACTGCGTCAGGCATGTGCCGTATTTGGCTTTCCATCGACAAATCTTAGTCTGAAAGGAGCAAAAGCGCATTCCTCCCGCTCAAGGGTGTATTCCAAATTAGGGGCAAGATTTCGTCGCTGGCCGATGGCCAGAAGCCGATCCCTACAATTCCCGTCTGGGTAGGAACTCCAAGAATGGTGTCCAGCAAGAGAGCGGCCCCTAGATTGAAATGTGCCCCCCGCTGAAGCAGGTGGTTTCCTGCGCTGAATCCTATGAACGCAAAACGTATTCGAGTTGCTATAGTAGATGATCATTCTGTCGTCCGCAGTGGGCTATCTGATTTCCTGATGGTCTATGACGATCTGGAAATGGTCGGGGAAGCCGGGAACGGTAGAGCTGCCGTCGAGTTATGCCTGCGCGTCAAACCAGACGTGGTGCTGATGGACATGGTGATGCCGGAGATGGACGGTGCAGCCGCCACCCGCATCATCCGCCAGCAGTGCCCCTCCACCCAGGTTATCGCCCTGACCAGTTTCCGTGAAGAAGAGTTGATTAACGCTGCTCTCAAGGCTGGTGCGATAGGCTATCTGCTCAAGAACATCTCGGCGGACGAACTGGCCCAGGCCATCCGCTCCGCTTACCAGGGACATCCCACGCTGTCGCCGGAAGCGACCCTGGCGCTGATCCATGCCGCCACCGCGCCCCCCGTACCGGGCGGCGATCTGACCGAGCGCGAGCGCGAAGTGCTGGCGCTGATGGTGGCCGGGATGAACAACCAGCAGATCGCCGCGCATCTCACCGTCAGCGTCTCGACGGTCAAATACCACGTCAGCAACGTCATCTCCAAACTGGGCGCGTCCAACCGTACCGAAGCGGCTACCCTCGCTGTCCAGCACCACCTGGTCGATTGACCAGGCAATATCCCCATCGGGCGAAGGGCATAAGACTCCCCGGCTGCACGAAGCAACCGGGGAGTTTTTGTTGTTCCATAGAAGTAGGAGCGTGAGTCTCAATCATGAACTACTCACCGTTGATGCCCTCGCAGTTCGACGCGGAAGCCTCCGGGGTGACAGCCTTCAATCCGGCTGCGCCAGGGCTGTTCGAGCGCGCGCGCTTCGCCGCGGACTTCTATGGGCGGCTGGCGCGGTTGTTCCGGCGGTCGCGCCGGCTGCGGGCCTTACCCGCGCCGGGCGTCGCCTTCCATAACGTTGAACCCGTGCCTGCCCAGGTTCCGATCCGCCTGATCCAGGGCAGCATCAACCATGCCAGCGATTACGACTGCGATTTCTACCCGCTGAGCGATGACCTGGAAACCCGCTGGGTTCGCATCGCCTCGATCATGCTTCAGGGGAATGTCACGCTGCTGCCGGGCGAACTGACTCAGTTCGACGGGATTTACTAGGTCGTGGATGGACATCACCGCATCTCGGTCGGCCGAAGGCTGCGGCGAGCCGATGTGGATGCGCTGGTGCGATCCGTTTGACTTACCAGGGATGGTTTCACCATGAACGGACAGGAAGGCGCGGTGCGCGTGTTGATCGCGGATCGTGATCCGAACGTCCGGCAGGCGCTGTGGTTAGTGTGTGAGGAAGGACTGCATCTGACGGTTGCTGCCGAAGCCGCCGATGCTCCGGAGCTGCCGGCACTGGTGCGGACAACGCACCCGGACATGCTGCTGCTGGATTGGGGACTGACCGGTACGCCGCCTGCCGAATTGATCCGAACGATCCGTGGGATAAGGTCTCTCGTCATCATCATCGTGGGCGCGGACATGGAGCAGCGCGGCGACGCGCTGGCCGCCGGAGCGGATGCCTTCATCTACAAGGGTGATCCGCCGGAGAGAGTGCTGGCGCTGCTGCGGAACTTCATTGAACCGCAGGACTGTCCTCGTCCGCCGCGCTGACGCTATACATCATGGAGGGAAGAATTCAAATGCAAATAACGCTTGCACAGGCGACCCGGCGGGTCGCCCCTACGATGATGCGTCGTTGATTTGATTTCTCCATCAGTTCAGGAGGTTTTCAACAATGGGTAAGCGATCGATCTTGATCATCGTGCTGGTCGGCCTGCTGTTCGCGGCGGCCTGCCAGACAACCGTTACAACCACCGAAACCACCAAAGGGTCGGGGACGATCATCACCGAGGAACGAAGCGTCAGCGGCTTCAGCAGCGTGCAGGTCAACCTGGCCGCCGACCTCACGCTGATCCAGAGCGATCAGGAAGGGCTGACCATTGCAGCCGACGACAACCTGATGCCCTTCATCCGGTCCACTGTGCAGAACGGCAGGCTGATCATCGACTTCCCCAACAACACCAGCATGTCGCCCAGCCAGACTATTCAGCTCACGCTGACCTTCAAGGCGCTCACGGCTGTGGATGTTTACGGCAGCAGCACCGTCACCGCCGATGATCTCAACCTGAACGCGCTGGCGATTGACTTCAAAGGCTCCGGCTCGACGCGGATGACCGGGCGGGTCGTCACCCAGACGATCAGCATTGAAGGCATGGCCTTCGTCAATAACTTCGATCTGGACAGCACGACGGTATCGGTGGATATCGCCGGTACGGGCACAGTCGATGTCAAGGCCAGCAGCAGACTGGATGTCCACGTGGCCGGGCAGGGAACCATCCGCTACCTGGGCAGCCCGTCGATCACCCAGGACATCAGCGGCAGCGCCACCATCACCCAGCAGAAGTAGGCTGAGGCCGCGCCATGACATCCTCAAACTCGGTTTTCCCTGCCCCCGCAGCGGCAGCACCCCGGCGGCGTTGGCGCTGGTGGCTGTGGGTTCCGCTGATCGTGTTGGCGGCGCTGTTCGTGATCTTCTTCATCGCCCTGCCGGCCGGCGGAGCCGTCTGGGCCACCAGCGCCCAGCCTGAAACTGTTGGCGCGCCGCCGGATGGCTTCCAGACTCTCACACTGACGACGGAGGATGGGGTCGATCTGGCTGCCTGGTATCGTCCGCCGCAGAACGGCGCGGCCATCATCCTGCTGCACGGCGCGAGCAACTCCCGCGAAGGCGTTCGCGCCCATATCCCCATGTTGGTAGATGCAGGCTATGGCGTGCTGGCGCTGGATTTGCGCGGCATGGGGGCCAGCGGCGGGCAGGTCAACCTGTTCGGCTGGCAGAGCGGGCTGGATGTGAAGGCCGCCGTCGCCTTCCTGGAAGGGCAGCCTGATGTCCGCGGCATTGGCGGGCTGGGACTGTCGCTGGGGGGCGAGACGCTGCTCGGCGCGGCCTGGGCAAACCCGGCGCTGCGGGCCATCGTCAGCGAAGGCGCGACTCACCGTTCGCTGGAAGAGTTCCGGGCGCTGCCTTCGCACGACAACCCCTTCGTCAGCTTCCAATCCCGAATTCTTTATCTGACCGTCGGCCTGCTCACCGGGCAGAGTCCGCCGCTGCCGATGGTCAAATCGATCCAAGCCACGACCGAGACGCGCTTCCTGCTGATCGCCAGCGAAGCTGTAGAAGACGAAGTCGAGTTTGCCGCCACCTTCGCGGCGGCAGCGCCCGGTCGGGCCGAAGTCTGGAGCATCGCGGGTGTTGGGCACATCGGCGGCTTCGGTGGCGATCCGACGGAATATGCCCGGCGGGTGGTGGCATTCTTTGACTCAACTTTACTGGGCGGCTGATCGCCGCCCAAGCGCTTCAACGCGCTGAAAAGACCAGTTCCAAGAAAGGGAGCAGCCTCATGGAAAGACTTAACGACCGTTCATCGAGAATTGGGGGAGCCGTGATCTTCATCGGACTCGGCATCTTCTTCCTGCTTCAACAGCAGAACCTCATCCCCAGCAACTTCAACTGGTGGGCGTTCTTCATCCTGGTTCCGGGCGCGTTGATGGTGGCCGAAGCCGTCCGCCGCTCGAATTCGGGCAGCCTGGACCTCGGCAGGCTGGTCGTAGGGATCATCCTGATCGCCGTCGGTGGGATCTTCCTGCTCAACTTGCAGATCGACATCCTGCCGGACGTGGATTGGGGTCGATTCTGGCCGGTGATCCTGATCGTGATCGGCGCGGTCGCGCTGCTGCGTCCTGGGCAGGGCCACCGCAGCGATTCGCTGTAGTGCATCTGAGAAGCCATTTGAGAAGCCATCCCCCCCTAAATCCCCTCTCCACGGAGTGGGGAGGGGATTTTTCTGGCCGCCTGTATCGCGTTTGAAACGGCTGAGGATGGCGCGGATGTGGACTTTTCAAACGGGCGCTGAAAGCCGCGGCGTGATTTCGTGCTGCATCCCACATGGGAAATCGGTAGAATAGGCCGTAGGCAGCCTGGAGGTGTGCGGTCATGGCGACGCTGCGCGAAATCGAAAAACTGCTGGCCGATCTGAATCGCGCCGAGAAAGCCCAGGTGCTTCAGTGGGTCGCGCGTGATCTTGGCGATGCCTTCCCCGGCATTGACAGCATCCCCGGGGTATCCGGCGGCGAACCCTGCATCGTCCGCACGCGCATTCCGGTGTGGGTGCTGGTGCAGTCGCGCCGCCTGGGAATGAGTGAGGCCGATCTGCTCCGCAGCTATCCCACACTGCGGGCAGAAGACCTGGCAAATGCCTGGGCCTATGCCCGCCTCCACGCCGACGAAATCGACCGCCAGATCATCGCCAACGAAACGGCTTGAGATCGATGCGATTGTACTCCAACGAGAACTTCCCGCAGCCCGTCGTTCAAGAACTGCGTAGCCTCGGTCACGATGTCTTAACCACGACAGAAGTAGGCAAAAGTGGTCAAAGTATCCCTGATGACCAGGTGCTTGCCTTCGCGATTGAACAGAAACGTACCCTCATCACGCTAAACAGACGGCACTTCACTCGTTTGCATGAGGTCAATCCAAATCATTTTGGAATTATAGTATGTTCTGTTGACCCCGATTTCCAGGCGTTGGCTCAACGGATACAGAGGGTACTTCAAACGAATGCCAATTTAATAGGACAATTGATTCGGATCAACCGTCCTGGAACCCCCAACACTGAACCGAAAGCTTCGTTGAAATAATCGCATTGGCGTGACATCTTCTCATCATACCCCACCTGCCGAATCCCATAGCGGCGCCGGGCGAATTTTTGTGCAGTTTGTCACTTGCCGGATTCCTGCCCCGCGCTAAACTCTCCTTAACACGGTGCAATCCTTGAGGAGGAAACCATGACTCGTAAGCTCATTTTGTTGGGTGTCCTCGTCGCAGCCTTGGGCATGATGTGCGTTGTCCCGGCTGTGGCGCAGGATGAATTCGTCTTCGGGATGGTGCTGGTTGGCCCCCAGAATGACCGCGGCTGGAGCCAAGCCCACTTTGAGGGCGGCCAGTATGTCGAACAGAATGTGCCCGGCACCAAGATGCTGGTCTTCGAAAAACTGAACCCAGCCGACGCCCCGGAGACCACGCTGGCTGATGTCGTGGCCGAAATGGTCGATCAGGGCGCGAAGCTCATCATTACCTCGTCGGATGAATTTGAAGAAGATACCGCCGGCGTCGCAACGGATAATCCCGATATCACCTTCATCAATGTGTCGGGTGACGATGCCTATACCGGGGAAGCCCCGGCCAACCTCGGCAACGTCATGGGGCAGATGGAATGGGCCAAGATGATGGCCGGCTGCGCCGCTGCCCTCACCACCCAGACTGGCAGCATCGGCTACCTCGGCCCGCTGATCAACTTCGAGACCCGCCGTCTGGCCGCTTCGGCCTATCTGGGCGCCAAGTACTGCTACGAAACCTATCGCGGTATGGACCCCGCCAGCCTGACCTTCACCGTCACCTGGATCGGTTTCTGGTTCAATATCCCCGGCGTGACGCTCGACCCGACCGAAGAAACCAACTCCTTCTTCGATAACGGCGCCGATGTGGTCATCTCCGGCATCGATACCACCGAGGCCATCGTCGTTACCGGCCAGCGCGCTGCCGAAGGCCAGCAGGTCTGGGCCGTTCCCTACGACTTCATGGGCGCTTGTGATGTCGCCCCTGAAGTCTGCCTGGGCGTCCCTTACTTCCACTGGGGTCCGGTCTACAAGCAGATCGTTGAAGCCGTCAAGAGCGGAACCTACGTCCAAAGCTGGGATTATGTCGGACCCGACTGGGCGGACATCAATAACCCGGACACTTCTGCCGTCGGTTTTGTCCAGGGACCTGGTCTGAGCGACGAGTCAAAGTCTAACTTGGAAGACTTCATCGCCAAAGCCGCCGCCTACGCCACCGACCCGGCCAACGAAGGCACGTTCCTGCTCTGGGAAGGCCCGCTGGCCTACCAGGATGGCACGGTGCTGGCCGAAGAGGGCGTCAAGCTGCCCATGGTTGCCAAGCTGGGTGAAGCGCCGAGCGTCTGGTATCTCGAACAGCTTCTCGACGGCATGGTCGGAGCCAGCACGCAGCAGTAAGCCTAACTGCGACACCGCATCAGTCAGAACACCAGGGGCGGATCAGCACGATCCGCCCCTTTGATTGTGGCGCACGGACGAAATATACGGTTCACATACTGAAAAGAAATCGATAAAACGGGGGATATTTCCAAGATTTCGCTGCTGATAGACAACCAGAAGCCCATCCCTGCAATTCCCGCCTGGGTAAGGACGCCGAGAATTGGCGTCCGGCAAGAGAGCCGTTCCTAAATTGAAAGGCGCCCCAAGGGCTGCCTTCCCGCGACCGTTCGACCTCAATGGTGTTATTGATAGGGACAAGGCTGACACTGCCCAAAATCTTCTTCAAATCTGCACCGCTGAGGGAAACTGTCCATGCGCGTGGCTCTCTTCACCGATACTTTTCTGCCCAAGATCGATGGCATCGTCACCGTCATCTGTTTGCTGATTGACCACCTGGAGTCACGCGGGATTCCATCGGTCGTGGTCGCGCCCAAGATGGGCGTGGAAAGCTACCGGAACAGCCCGATCATCGGCGTGCCAGGGGTGCGGCTGCCGCTGTATCCCGAACTGCGCGTCGGTCCGCCGACTTACACAACCTACAGCCGCCTGCGCGACTTTGAGCCAGATGTGATCCACTGCATTCACCCAGCGCTGATTGGCGGCGCAGGTCTGGTAATGGCGAAGTGGCTGGGTATCCCAACGGTGGCTTCCTTCCACCTTGATCTGGCGCGGCTGACCCATCACTTCAACATCGGCTTCATGGAACCGTTCACCGACTGGTTTACCCGCGTGGTCTTCAACCAGGCTGACGCGACACTGGCTCCCTCGCGCTTGATTCAGCAGGATATGCTCCGCATGGGCGTCCATAACGTCGGGCTGTGGCGGCGCGGCGTCGATGCCGAGAAGTTCAATCCCCGCTTCCGCAGCGCCGAGATGCGCCAGCGGCTTTCCGGGGGACACCCGGATGATCCGATCCTGCTGTATGTGGGGCGTCTTTCCAGCGAAAAGCGGCTGGAGATGCTCAAGCCGGTGCTGGAGCAGATCCCCAACGTGCGGCTGGCGCTGGTCGGGGATGGCCCAGCCCGCGAAGACCTGCAAACCGCCTTTGCTGGAACTCCTACGACCTTCGTCGGCTATCTCAAGGGCGAAGCGCTTTCCCAGGCCTATGCCAGCGCGGATGTGTTCGTCTTCCCCTCAGCGCTGGAAACCTTCGGTCTAGTGGTCGTCGAGGCGATGGCTGCTGGGCTGCCGGTGGTGGCCTCGCGCGTAGGCGGCATCCCCGATGTGGTCGAGGAAGGCATCACCGGGTACACCTTTGAGGTCGGCGACACAGCCGGCCTGATCGACGGAGTGCGGCGGATCATCAGCCAACCGGAGCGGATCGCCGCGATGGGACGGGACGCCCGCGCGTTCGCTGAAACCCAAAGCTGGCCGGCTATGATGGATGAGGTCATCGGCCTATATGCCCATCTGATCGCCTCCCGGCACGAACAGGTCGCCTAAGTCCAGCCAAGTGCGGGTGCTCCAGCCGGGCGGGCTGCTGCTGACGCTCGACCGCATCGCGGTAGACGCGCCTGGTCTTTACGGATGCTACCAGGCGCTCTGGGCGCGGATGGACCGACTGAGCGGTTCGCAGGTATATGCCCACGAGGGCATGACGCCGGCTGACCACAAGCGCATCAAACAAGAGCGCGGGGATATCCCGCTTGGCCTGCGGCTCCATCTGAAACTGCTGGCCGAAGTCGGCTTCGAGGCGGCTTGCCTTGATTTGGCGACCAACTGCGCCCTGATCGCCGCGCGGAAGGTATAAGCTACTCAGCCAGAGATGCCCATTCGTCCATCGCGGCTTCGAGGGACTGCTCGAGCTGGGTGTACTCGGCGCCGAGGGACTGGACGCGGGCAGCGTTCCCGGCGGTGCTGGCTTCGGTGAGGGCATCATGCAGCGCCTTCATGCGGGCTTCGAGTTCATGGATGTGCCCCTCGACCTCGGCGATCTTCTTCTCCAACTGGTAAGGATTCAGGCCATGCTTCTTACGGGAAACGGGAGCGGCTGACGGCTGGGCGGCTGTTTTCTCCGCGCCGTTGGGTGAACGAGCGGCGTTCGAGGCTGCCTGATGCGCGGCCAGAAATTCCTTGTAGGTTCCTTCGAAGACATCCAGTTTGCCGGCAGTAGCCGACCAGA
The DNA here is from genome assembly GCA_964556745.1 of uncultured Anaerolineaceae bacterium. GTDB lineage: Bacteria > Chloroflexota > Anaerolineae > Aggregatilineales > Phototrophicaceae > CFX2. The sequence continues at coordinate 886 of CAZKXW010000130.1, read as the reverse complement.
CCTGGGTCGCCAGCGCCTCGACCAGATAGCGGTCATGGCTGACCAGCAGGATGGTTCCGTTGAAGGTCGCCAGCACGTTCTGGAGGATTTCCTGGCTGTCGATGTCCAGGTGGTTGGTGGGTTCATCGAGCAGGAGCAGATTGGCTCCGGTCAGGGAGAGCTTCGCCAGCGCGACCCGTCCCCGTTCTCCGCCGGAGAGCGTCTCGATGGGGCGGAAGACCTCATCGCCCTGGAAGAGGAAGGGGGCGAGGAAGTTCCGGGCTTCCGCCGGAGTCATCGGTTTAGCGGAAACAATCTCGTCGATGACGCTGTTCTTGGGGTTCAGCAGTTCGTGCGCCTGGGCGAAGTAGCCGATCTGGACGGACGCGCCGAGGCGGACCTCCCCGGCCAGGGGCGCGAGTTCGCCGGTCAGAGTCTTGAGCAGGGTGGACTTGCCGACGCCGTTGGGGCCGATGAGGGCAGCGACTTCCCCGCGCCAGAGGGTCAGGTCAGGGACGGTGAAGAGCGGCTTGCCGTCGGGGTAGCCAACGGTGAGGCCAGTGGTCATGAGGACTTTATCGCCGCTGCGGTTGGTCTTGGCCATCTGGATGCGGACGGTCTGGCGGAGGCGGGGCCGAGTGAGCAGATCGCCGCGCTTCTTCATGGTTTCCAGGCGGCGAAGCTTGCCTTTGGCCTGACGGGTGTTCTGGCCGGCGATGTTTCGGCGGATGTAGTCCATCTCCTTTTCGAGGAATTCCTGCTGGGTCTGGTATTCGATCAAGCGGCGCTTATAGCGTTCCTGGCGCTGCTGGACGTAATGGCTGTAGTTGCCCCGGTAGGTTTCCAGCGTGCCGAAGTCCATCTCCCAGATGGTTGAGGCGAACTCGTCCATGAAGTAGCGGTCGTG
>CAZKXW010000129.1:0-9764 GCA_964556745.1 uncultured Anaerolineaceae bacterium | reverse complement strand
ATCTTCCGCGCCTGCGCCCGTCCCGATGACGACCTCCCAGCGCAGCGCGAAAATCGAAAACTGGACTTCCGCCTCACAGCGGGCAATGTGCTGATTAGCCGCTGTCACGGTCTCGCTCCCTGGCTGCGCCGGATCGCATATCAGGGGAACCACCCGGCAGTCATCGGCCTGATCCCAGTAAAACCGCAGCACATCACAGGGCGCATCATTCACCGTGTACAGCCACTCGTCCACCCCGTAATCAATGTGGGTGTGCGAAATCAACTGCGCCGCGGAAGGCAGGGGCGGTTGGGGCGGAAACAGGATGGCGTACAGCACGCCGATCACCTGCGTGCCGATGACCAGCGCCAGAATCAGAGTAATGATCCCAATGACAACCAAACGCACCGGCACCCGAACCGCATCATCTCGACGCGGTTCAGCGCTGCCAGTACTGCTCATATTCGATAATGACCTTGCCCTCGGTCTGAAGCGACGCAATGCCCGGTTGGATGTTCACGCGGGTATACTGCGTGATCTGAAAACCCGAGCGGTCGAACATGCAGCTGAACTGATACGGTGGTATGTTGGGTTCACCTTTGTCAAAGTCGGCGAAGTTCCCTACAGTGGGCAGTCGCAGACAGGTCTCCTGGCTGCTGGAGTCGAACTCTTGCAGCTTTCGCTGGTAGTAAGCCGCCACGTCTTCCGCGGTCGCACCTGTCACCTGATAAACCACCGCGCGGGAGTTCTCCGCCCGCGGTTGCTCGTACCACAACGCCGCACCCGGATACGGTTCGATGGACAGCGGAACCTGATGCGAGGCGCGGTCGATCAAGAACAGCACAATCCCGCCCAATACCAGCATAATGCCGAGGATGGCCGCCAGCGTGCCTACGCGAATGATGGAAATGCTGCCGTCACGCCCTAACAGGAATCTCATATGTCCTCCAGAAGCGCCTGCATATCTGATACATCTTCGGCCAGAGATCGACCATACGGCGTATGCGAAAAACGCCTGGCTGTGTCCTGCCAGTACGCTAAACCTTCTCGAACCACAACCGCCGTTGGCATCTCTCCAATACCCATACGGTAGCGGAGATAACCCACCAGTAGCGCCCGAAAAGGTTCCGTCGGGTCGCGCGGAGCGTCCTCTAGGGCTTCCCTGGCCGCTTGGGAATTACCGTCCCGGTACAGCGCCTCAGCCAGATCAATCTGCGCGATGGATGGAGCGCCAGCATCGACTGCCTGTTGGAAGGCGTCTGCCGCTGCCGCGTAGGCTCCCTTTATTAGCAGTGTACGCCCAAACCCATAGAGAGGAAAGTGGTCAGAAGGTCTCATTGCTATAGCTTTCCTGACAATTTCCTCACTTTTGTCCAGGTCTCCTAACTGCCTGTAGGTGTTGGCAAGTAAAGTCAAGCTGTTCACATCCGCCTTGCCCGCTTCATGCAGCCGCTCCAGCACGTCCCGCGCCTGCTGGAAGTCCTCGGCCAGATAGCTGCGCTGGGCCTGCGTATACGGCGTCACCAGATGGCGGCTGCCCCACATGAAGATCACCTGTGCCACAATGATCGACCCGATCAGCCCGATGAGCGCAGGCTGGCGAATTGCCTCGCCACCGAAACGCAGCGCCAGAAATGAGAGGACGATCAGGCAGACGGCCAGCACGAAACCGAGCCGCGTAGGCCGATCCCAGGCGCTGAACATCCTCATCAGTGAGGCGCTGAACCGTCCCATAGCTGCCCTATCAACCCAACTTACTCGCGTCAGCCTCGGCCAGCGCCTGCTGGATCGCGTCAAGCTCGCGTCTGAGCGCCTGCCCATAGGCCGTGCCTTCCAGCGCCGCCAGACCCGACTGCCAGGTCGCCAGCCCTTCGCGCGCGGCCATCATCTTCGCGGTCGCGCTCATCGCCTGGGCTGCGTCACCCTGTGCCGCACATGCCTGCGCCAAATGGTAATAAACACGCACGCCATACATCGGCGGCAGCGCTGACTGCGCCGCCCGTCTGAACGAGTCCAGCGCCGCCGCATCGCCTGCCATCTGCTGCGTCAATCCCAGTTCCGCCCAGATCACGGGCAGATCGGGTTGCAGTTCCGCCGCTCTCATCAGCGCCCGCGCCGCCTCATCATAAGCCGCCTGAAGACGGTAGCCATTCGCCAGCGTGATGTACGAGCCTGGGTCCTCCGGGAAGAGCCGCACCGCCCGATCCGCCGTATCCTGCGCTTTGCCAAGCTTCCCAGCATAGGCATAAGCGCTGGTCAACAACATCAGCACCTCGGCAGTCTCCTTACCCTCCTTGATCGAACGCTCCAGCAGAGGGATCGCTTCCCGAAACCGGAAGGACTCGATCAGCCGGTAAGCATCGCCATAACCGGAACCAAGCTGTCGAGACTGCCGCACCAACAGCCACCCCACCACGATGAACCAGAACAGGAACATCGTCCCCGCTAGGCACAGCCCCGCTGCCGCGATTTGCATCGATGGCGACAATAAGTTAGCGAACTGCTGGCGTTCAGTGAGCAGTTCGGCAGCCAGCCCAAACACAAAAACAATGATCCCCAACACGGCGAACAACGGAGCCAGGAAAATCGCCAACCAGCGAATGCGCCGGTTCATGCGCGCCTCAAATCCTCGGCGTTAAGTTCGCCGTTAACCAGCTCTTGCGCCGTCTGCACATCATCGCCGATCACATCGCGGAGCGTCGCCGCCTGATCGCTCTTCAGGATCGTCTCCCATTCGTCCAGACCGTTCTGGAGTTTCATGAGCGCCTGCACCTGGGTGCTGGCCTGACCAAAATCGCCCATCCGGCCATACGCCCGTGCCAGATACAGATGGATCAGAACGCGGTGACGCGCATCCTTGACTTTCAGTTCCAGCGCACGATTCAGGTGTTCGACAGCCCGTTTGGACTCGCGCAGCCGGTCCTCGATCATGCCCAGGTTGTAGTACGTCACCCAATCGTCCGGCGCAAGCTGGTTCGCCCGTTCGGCAGCCTGCCACGCCTCCTGATACTCACCCGCCTGTAGATGAACCTCGGCCAGTCCGTTGAAGGCCTGAGCTGAGTCCGGCGCAAGTTGAGTCATCTTCTGGTAGTCTTTTGTCGCCTGTTTGAGCTTTCCCCACAGCCTGTATACTTCCGCGCGGAAGCGATAATGGTTCGGCTGGTCGGGATCAGCGCGGATCAGTCCATCCATCACGCGGATGGCATCCGCATATTGGTTCTTGCGGAGGTGTTTGATGGCCGTCCGGTATTCCATCGGGCCGCGCCCCCGGCTGATAAGTATTCCGGCAATCACCCAACCAACTGCCAGTCCCAGAAACAGGCCGCTCCACTGTGGAGCAATCAGCAGCCCGATGAACAACGCGATCAGTGCGGGCACGACGATCGCTAACCAGCGCCGCCGCTCTTCTGGCGCAAGGCGCACCATCACGATAAGGAGGACGCCTGCCAGGAATACGATGACGATCAGCGATTGAACCGGACGCACCCAATCGTACTGGGTGACCACCACATTGAGTGCCAGACTCGCCAACCCCGTAATGGCAAACCAGGCCACAAACACCCGACTCATCGCCGGGCCGAGGAAAACCTGCGCCCGCTTCAGCATGATCGTTTAGGCTTCATCCAGTTCAATATAGATGCGCTTGTTGATCCCGCCCTTGCTCTTGTAGTCCGTGATGCGGATGCGGCCAACTTCGCGTGTATTGGCGACGTGCGTTCCGCCATCTGCCTGCAAATCCAGTCCGACGATTTCAACGGTACGCACTTGATCGATCCCTTCCGGCAGCAGGTTGATCTTGGTGCGGATCAGATCGGGAATCTGGAAGGCTTCTTCACGTGCGAGGATTCGCACACGAATGTCGCGGGCAGCCTCCACCTCGGCGTTGATCTGCGTTTCGATTTCACCCACCAGTTCTTTCTGAAGCCGCTCGAACTCGAAGTCCATGCGCCCGCTGAGCGGATCCATATTGCCGCCCGTCACGCTGGCCCCATAATCCCGCCAGATCACCCCGCACAGGATGTGCATCGCCGTATGCGTCCGCATCAGTTTGTAACGGCGATCCCAGTCTAGCACGCCGCGAACCGTCACCCCGACGGGTGGCAGTTCGCCATCCACAACATGCACATTCCCCCGTCCGATGCGAGTCAGGGCATAGGCGCGCTCACCGACACACAGCGTTCCCAGGTCATGCGGCTGCCCGCCGCCGCCCGGATAGAAGGCCGTGCGATCCAGCAGCACACCGTTTTGTTCAGCATCATGACCGCTGACAACCGCCGAAAACTCGTGCAAATAGCTGTCTGTCTGATACAGCAATTCGGTCATGGTTCTTTCCGAACCTCCGCCCGCATCCGCACCATCACATCCTGACCGCCCATCGCCCGCCAGAAGGCGATGCCTTCCGTGTTCTGGGCGGCGACCTGCCAATCGAAGTGGGACACTCCCTGGCTAATGAACCAATCCCGCAGAGCATCGACCAACCGCCGCCCCACTCCATGCCGCCGATATTCCGCCTCAACGTAGATATCAGCCAGGAACCCGGCTGGTTCCTGGGCGAACACATCTGCCATCAGATCGACGATCATGCCCAGTGCATACCCCGCCACCTGCCCATCAGCCTCGGCGATCAGCACACGCATAGTCGGATCGCCCAACCGGTCAAACAGACGGCGCACATACCGATGCTCTCCACCCCGTGCCGCGGTCGGCAGGTTCGAGTCCAGCGCCCGGTGATACTGCACCAGCGCCAGCCACATGTCCGCCAGCGCATCGGCATCATCGAGCGTCGCCTCGCGGATCACAACTTCAGCCATAACACGTTCTGCCATTCAATTGTCCCTTGTGACCGCCAGAAAGCCTGCTCCACCGGCTGTGTACACAGCACCGCCGCTAGGCTGTATCGAAGCTGCTGCGCCCGAAACCACTCCAGCGCGGCCTCCAGCAGCCATCTTCCCATACCACCGCGCGTGATGTGTATATCCACGCCGAGATCGACGATCACACCGTGTCTCGGCGGGTCCCAACCCGGCGGCGAGTCCTGAATCTGCGCGATCAGGTAGCCCGTCAACGTCCCCTGATACTCGCCAACCCAGACCCCATAGTCCGGCGCTTCCAACCAATTTCCCACCGCCTCAGACCAGCGATTCCGCGCGTCGGGCAGCAGCCGCAGATTGGGAGCGAACTGCGATTGCAGCAGGGTCTTCTCGTGCCAGATAGCCACCATTTGGGGCAGATCACTCTTCACTGCCGCGCGAACCTGGATCGCCCGGTTTTGGGCTGAGCTTGTCGAGGAACTCATCCTTGAGCTTCTCTGATTGGCCTGTTCACAGATTGTCAGCATAGCATCGCGCCCCCCCTAAATCAAGCGCATCGTGTACAATCGGAAGCATGTGGAACGATGAGGAAACCCTGCCCCACGATTTACCCGACTGGATGCGTCAGGCCCGCCAGGGTGTGGATTGGGGATTGCTCCTGGTGCTGGCCTTCAGCCTGTTGGCCGCCTGGCCGTTCCTGATCGACCCGAACCTTCCCCAGACCAACGGCAGCGAACAGATCATCTATCAAACAACCAATATCGCTGCTTCCATCCTGGAAGGTCGTTTCTATCCGCGTTGGTCACCACATGTGCTGGGCGAACTTGGCGCCCCCATCCCCAACTTTTATCCGCCTGGCCCAGCCTACCTCGCCGCCCTCATCGAAGTTCTGCTCACCAATGAACCTATCGGTGCAGCACGAATCACGTATGTCCTGATGATCTGCGCGGCGGGAATCGCCGTCTACGCGCTCATGCTGCGTCGGGTCAATGCCGCTGCCGGTGTATTGGCTGCCGTGCTAACCGTTTACAGTCCTTACCTCGCCATCACCGCCCCCCATATCCTGGGCGACCTCACCGCCATCACCATCACCGCCTTGGTAGCAGCGCTGCTCTGGGCACTTGATCGTCTGCTGATGACCCGACATCCAATGGATTTGGCAACGACCACACTGCTCTTCGCCGCCATGATCCTGACCAACCCGGTTGCGGCCATCATCGGCGCGGCAGCCAGCCTGGGCTATGCCATCTGGCTTCGGCAGACCACTCTGACTCGCTTCCGAATCCGCGCGGTCTGGATTCCATTGATCCTGGGCATCGGAGCCGCCAGTTTCTACTGGATTCCTGCCCTGCTGGAACAGGATACCATCACCTGGATCACGCCGGATGTCCAAGCGCAGCCGCTTGAATTCAGATTGCTCAACCTGCTGGCTCCGCCCCCTCTGATTGACCCTGAAATCCTCCGCCCCAACCCCCAGGTGACCCTGGGCCTCATCCATGCCTTGATTGCTGCTGGCGGCATGGCCGGCATCGTTGTATCGCGGCGCTGGCGAGCCATACAGGGATTCTTTGCCCTGACCGGGTTAGTCGCCATTGGCCTTACCCTGACCGTACTCCGGGCAGAAAGCTGGGTCGTCGGACTGTTGAGCCTGTGCGCGGCAATAGTCGGCAGCGCCCTCCCCTACATACTGGCGAAGCTGCCTCCCGCCCGACGCCGCCTGATACTGCCCATCCTGCTCATTCTCATCTGGATCACCTGCGCCCCTGTCTGGTTTGTCCCCGCTTCTCAGAACATCCTTAACGCTGTCGATGACCAGGCCCAGGAACAGCATGAGCGGCTTGGATACGGTGTCAGCGTTCTAGCTCCGGGTCAACCCATCCCAATCAGTGTTCCCCCCTACAACGAACTTCTTGAAGCCATCATCCAGCAGACCGAATCGGGGCAGACCAACAAACTCCTCCCAGACAGTAATAGCCTAAGCTACCCCGTCAGCCTGCTTGAAGACAGTACCCACACTGACCGCTTCCAAGTACGCGATCTCGAACAGGCCGTTCAGCTCACCGTGCTGACTGCCTATTTCCCCGGTTGGTATGCCCGCCTCGACGCGCTGCCAATCCCGCTCTGGCGTGACGAACAAACCGGATTGATCCGGGTCGAAGTCCCCAATCTGCCGGGCAGCTTCGGCGAACTCCAAATCACCCTGGGAACCACCCCGGTGCGTTTGGGCAGTTGGATTATCGCCTGGGCGGACTTGGGTGTTCTCACGTTGTTGGTGCTGCGTCGTATTCGTACCGAACGCAAACGCCCGTTTAATGAACTCCGACTGCTCCCCATGGAAGATATCCGTCTGATTGCGCTGCCATTGGCATCCTTCGTGCTTGTAACACTTCTTTTTGCGACCGGACTGGCAGCCCTCCCTCTGCGAATCACGCCAGGATCAGAATTTTCTTCTGCCTACCCCATCACCTACCGGAGTGACTCCGGGCTGACCCTGACAGGCTTCCGCTTGAGCAGTCAGCATCAACGTCCCGGCGCTGTTTTCGATCTTGACCTCTTCTGGCAGACGCAGCGTTTTCTAACAGAGAACTACCGCGTTCGCGTCGTGCTGGTCAACAACCGTGACGGTTCCCGATGGGCGGAGACCTCCCTGCGTCATCCCGGTTATTATCCTACCCGACGTTGGAACACCACTCAGACTGTGATCGACCACTACACCATCTCGCTTCCCACAACAATCATTCCCGGAAACTACCAGATTCAGGTCGAGGCTGTCGCCTGCCAGGAAGACTGTACCCTCCTGACCCCACTGAACTTCTTCACACCAACTGGCCGCGCCGCCGGATTCGCCCTCACCCTCCCAACCCTCATTCAAGTCCAGCCTTGAAACATCTGCCATGTCATCCCGGGCGGTGATCTGCTTGTGTTCCCTTACCCCAGTCTGTAGAATTAAGCTGTTTTAGACTATGTAAGGATATGAACCGATGTCTAGCTTGACCGCTTCCCCAATCAATCAGGCCTGGATGCTCCAACGTGACGGCAAGACCGCCGAGGCAGTAGCCGAGTTCGAGCGTGTTATCAAAGCCGCCCCTGATGACATCGATGCTCTCTATGGTTTGGGTCTCACCCTGCGCTACGCCGGTAGGAAGGCCGAAGCCATTCAATACTTCCAACAGGCGCTCAACCTCGTCGAACAGGGCCATGCCAGCGAGCGTACCGATGCCAATATGGATCGCTGGCTGATGCTCACCCGGATGATCCGCCAGCGCCTGGCCGAGTTGGGCGCCTGAATATCACCGGCCAGCAGCAGTATCCACCATGAACAAGCGAGAACGCCTGACCAGGACGATAGCGGGTGAAGCCACTGACCGCGTGCCCGTTTCGGTCTGGCGGCATTGGCCGGGAGATGACCAGCGCGCTGCCGACCTCGCGCGCTCCACCATCGAGTTCCAGCGGACATTCGACTGGGATTTCGCTAAGATCACGCCTGCCAGCAGTTTTTCGGTCACCGACTATGGCGTGCAGGACGAATGGCAAGGCAATATCGAGGGAACCCGCACCTATACCCGTCGCAGTGTCTACCGTTCGCTGGATTGGACGGAACTCCGCCCGCTCGATCCGCAGCGCGGTGCCCTCGGTCGTCAGATCGACTGCGTGCGATTGGTCTGCGAAGGACTGCAATCCGATGAAGTCCCTGTCTTGCAGACCATCTTCAATCCCCTCTCCCAAGCGCGGCATCTGGCGGGCGATGAAGTTCTCATCCGCCACATGCGAACCCATCCAGATCGCGTCCAGACAGCACTGAATGCCCTCACAGAGAGTACCCTCCGCTTCCTGGATGCGCTCAAGAAACTGCCCATCGCTGGAATCTTCTACGCCACCCAGCATGCTAGCTACGACGTGATGTCCGAAGAAGAGTATCGTACCTTCGGACTGCCTTATGACCGCAAGATTCTTGAGTCCCTTCCCGAACGCTGGTGGTTCAATATGATGCACCTCCACGGGCAGGCCCCCATGTTCAAGCTGTGCAGCCAGCTTCCGGTTCAGTCCATCAATTGGGACGATCAGGAGACCGAACCGACCCTGGCCCAGGGCAAGCTCCAGTTCAACGGAGCCGTCTCTGGCGGATTGGCGCGTTGGCGACATCTCCATCACGGCACGCCCAGCGCCGTCCGCGAGCAGGCTCGCGCAGCCATGGCGCAGTGCAACAACCGCCGACTGATCCTTTCGGCAGGCTGCACCCTTCTCGTGACCACGCCGCTCTCCAACTTACGCGCCCTCCGCGATGTCGTTGAGTCAGCAGGGAACTGACCATGCCGATCCGCGTCATCTCCGGCAGCGCCAAAGGCCGGCGTTTGAAAATGGTGGCTGGTGACGGTACGCGGCCGGTGATGGATCGCGTCAAGGAAGCCCTCTTCAACATCATCGGTCAGGATATTGTCGGCTCGGTGTTTCTTGACCTCTTCGCTGGGACGGGCAGCGTCGGCATCGAAGCTCTCAGCCGGGGCGCGGAAAAAGCCGTTTTCATCGAAATTGACCGCAAAGCCTGCCAGGTCATCCAGGAAAACTTGGAGATGACCCGCCTGCTGAACCGCGCTGTCTTGAAACGTGCTGACGCATTTCAGGTCTTGAAACAACCGCCAGCCGAACCGTATGATTTTATTTATATCGCGCCGCCGCAGTATAAGGGCTTATGGGTCGAAGCCCTTAAGCAGATCGATTCCCAACCGGAATGGTCTCGGCCGCAAACGACGATCATCGTGCAGATCGACCCGGAAGAAGAACAGATCATTGAATTGAAGCGCCTTGAACAGTTCGACCAGCGGCGCTACGGCAGCACGCTCCTGATGTTCTTCAGCGCGCAGGACGATGCGGTTCAACTTGATGAAGACAGGAGTGACTCAACGTGATTGACGTAAGCCAACTGGAAACCATCGCCACCGAACTCATCCACACCTTCGAGATCACGTCTCCGCC
>CAZKXW010000128.1:0-9839 GCA_964556745.1 uncultured Anaerolineaceae bacterium | reverse complement strand
CGATGGTGAAGCTGCCGCCGATGTCGGCTGAGGTGGGCGGATCCACCGGTATCTTCACCCGGTCGATGTCCCCCGTCCCATTGCCGTAGAAGCGCAGCGAATACCCGGAGGCCTGGGCTTGAACTGCTGCCATGAGCAGCCCACCGATGAGCATCACCGCGCCAACCAGCAGAAGGCGTCTGTACTTACTTCCAACCACGGCCGATCTCCTCATCTCTCTGCGTTCATCCTTATTGTCATTCGTTAAACTTCACAACGACAGGATAAGGCAGAATGCCCCTTCCCCAGATAAAGCTGTCATGCCAGGGCAGCCCCCGGCAGTCGGTGAACCAAACCGGCCACAGCCGCGGCCCATGCACTGGGGTCTGGGTGGTGCTGCCGATCTGTGGCGCTGACACGATCGACGACACCGGTTTCCGCCAGCGCGCCCTCCGCTGACGTCAGCAGCACGAAAATGAATAGGCGGCGCACGATGAATTCCTCCAATGATGAAGGTCCCAGACACTGTCCCCATTGTAACGGATATGCTGCACACCAGCGAATGAACAGCGCTGCCCATTTTGTGCTGCCCTGTGATTACCGGCAGGAAACTCCCTCTCCCAGCGAGCGTCAGCGCGCGTTCGGGAGAGGGCCGCTTCTCAAGGGTAGATTTTTTACCTGGTATCAGTTCATGACCACCGATTGAACCTTCCTGACCTCTTAAGCCCCCTCTTCATGTCATGGAGAGGGGGTTGGGGGTGAGGATCATGAAAAAACCTGCCCCTGAAAAGGGATTACATCCCTCGGCGTCCTCTGCGTCTCTGCGGTTCAATTCGTCTCTTTTCTCTGTGTTCTCCGTGCCTGTGCGAAGCCTCCCTTTAGGGACTGTGGTCGAATTCTTCTTCCCTCCGATTTTATGGCGCAAAAGTAGACAAAATGTCACCCTAACCATCCCATTTTGTGCTACCCTGTGATTACCGGCACTTCTGGCACAGCGCTGCTGACATGCGAGGCCTTTGGCACACAATTGCCATTTTGCCATTGCCGCCATTTATGCCAATTTGTCCGTCCGGCATGGACGACTTGGACAACATTTTGGACGATTCTCAAGATTCTCACATTCTCATTCTTATCATTCTTATCAGTGTTCTCATCGCCGCCTGGAGCATTCCGCCTGGCTATAAGCTATAAGCTATCGACTAATAGCTACCGCATTTTTCTATTAACTATAAACTATCAACGATGAACTTTTCTTCTCTTGGCCTAGGAGCGATGTCGCGGTAGAGTCAGACTGGGGGTTGGGAGAAAGGAACACCAATGGAACCGCAAGCCCGTTTTTCAATGGGGATTCCCCGCGCATATTTCACCGAGGATCGCTACGCCTTCTGGCTCACCACCAGCGACAAGAAGTTGCTGGCCGTCGTCCGCAGTATGAACTGCGTTGCCGCCCTCAAGCGATCCCGCTCTACCGGCCGCATCGTCGTCCAGATTGATGACAGCCACGACCCCGACGAAGCTTGGCACTGGATCCGCGCCGAACTCGAACAGGCCGTCAGCGAGATCGAACTGGACGACATCTGGCTTGACGCCATCAAGTGGATTCTCTGAGTGTCTTCTCCACAGGATCAACCCCCCATGACCAGCGACCTGATCGATGTCCGCCCCGACGAGCGCTTCGACGAAACCCGCCTGGCCGATTTCCTGCGCGGCAAACTCCCCGGCTCGGAGAACCCGCTGACCGTCCGGCAGTTCGGCGGCGGCGCAGCCAACCTCACCTACTCGCTCGACTACGGAACGCACGAATATGTCCTGCGCCGCCCCCCGTTAGGGCCGGTCGCCCCCACCGCCCACGATATGTCCCGCGAATACCGCGTCCTCTCCGTCCTGCATCAGGTCTTCCCCTATGCCCCCCGTGCCCACCTCTTCTGCGGCACCCCCGATGTGATTGGCGCGCCCTTCTTCGTCATGGAGCGGCGGCATGGCCTGGTCGTGCGGCGTTCGCTCCCGCCGGAATACGCCGCCTTCCCCGATGCGCCCCGCCGGATGAGCGCGGCCCTCGTGGATGCCCTGGCCGATTTCCACGCCGTCGATTACCGCGCCATCGGGTTAGAGACGCTCGGCAAGCCGTCGGGCTTCATCGAACGGCAGATCGAAGGCTGGTACGCCCGCTGGCAGAGAGCCAATGACGACCCTCTGCCGGAGATGGAAGCCGTCTATGGCTGGCTTCGCAGTAACCTCCCGCCGGAGCCTGCGCCCACCCTGGTTCACAACGACTATAAGCTCGATAACGTCATGCTGGCTGCCGCGGATCCGGGGCAGATGGTCGCCATCTTCGATTGGGACATGTGTACGCTGGGTGATCCGCTGGCCGACTTGGGGGCGCTGCTGACCTACTGGACGGAGCCGGACGATCCGCCCTTCCTGCAAATGACGGCCATGATGCCCGTCGGCGACAGCCGCTTTCTGACTCGCGCCGAACTGGTCGAACGCTACGTTGCTCGCAGCGGCCGCGATGTCTCCCACATCCGCTTCTACCACACCCTGGGGTTGTACCGTCTGGTGGTGATCTGCGCCCAGATTTACATCCGCTACCGCCGCGGCCAGACGCAGGATCAGCGCTTCGAGGGCTTCGGCCTGATGATCCCGCTGCTCGCCCAGGCCGCCCATCACACCGCCTTCGGATGAGGTCAGCGGCCCGTCCGCGACGGCTTCTCCCACGGGTCCAGGCGGCCTTCTTTCTCGGTTAGGCCGATGCCCGGATGCCACTCGTCGCCGAGCGCTCCGGCTTCCCGCGTCAGCACCAGCCCGCCTAGATCGCGGGCGATGAATTCCAGCAGCCGCGGCTGAATCCAGGTCGCTGCATCCACCTGCACCGCCCGCGCCCCGGCATCCAGGAAGTCATGCGCATCCTGCTGGTTGTGGATGCCGCCGGAACCGATCACAGGCACGGGGAGCTGCTCGGCCAACTGCCCAACGATCCGCAGGATTTGCGGCTTGACCAGCGGCCCGTAAATCCGCCCGCTTACCATCCGCCCGCTGTAAGGATCGCGGGCGCTGCCCCGCGGTGGGGCGCAGGCTACCACGGCCCCGGCTCCCGCCTCGGCCACCGCCCCGGCGATGTTGAAGGCATCCTGCACTGGCAGCCGTACCAGCACCGGCTTTTCGGTATTGCGGACCGCCGCCGCGGTGATCTGCTCGGCTTCTTTCCAGTTGATGTCATCGTTCAGGCCGAGTTCCAGCGCATCGATGGCATGTTCGGCATCGGCGCGGCTGGCACACTTGCGGACATGCTCGAAGCTGGTGACGACGATGTGCAGGATGATCGGCACTGGCATGGCCTCCCACGCCTGCCGGTGACGCGCCAGTACCTTGCTGATGCCCGGATTGGGTAGGCCGGTGTGCATCAGCATCCCGCCGTCCAGGTGGACGACGCGCGTACCCACGGCCGCCTTAAACGGGTGATACGTCACTGGCGCGGTGACGAAGGCGCCCAGCTTCTCGTACTGAATCAGCCCGGAATACGTATCGCCGAAGCCGAGCGTTCCGGCAGCGGGCATCACCGGGTTTTCTACAATCAGGCTGTTCTTGTCCGCTCGGGTCAGTTGAATCGCCATCGGGGCTCCTCGAACCGGGTCACTCAAACGGCAGCTTGGTCATATCGATGGCCGGCCCATCCAGGCAAACAGTGCAGATCGCGCCTTCCCGCAGCGTCACCAGGCACGCGCCGCAGGCTCCCGCCCCGCATGGCAGGATCGGTTGGGCGACGGCAAACAGATAATACTGCGGAATTTCTGCCCGCAGGGCGCGGATGCGCGTCCAGATGCGCTGCATCCGTCCCATCTCATCATCCGCGTTGACCGTGGCGAAAATCTGATCCGCCCAACCGAAGGTCATGACTTGCTTCGGCCAGCCCAGATCGTCATCGGCATGGATCACTTCGACTTCGGGCGGAAGCACCTGGGTCGGATAGCGCCGCGCTTCCATCCCCGCTAGCACCAGCGTTACGCTCACCCGGTTGCTGATGAGCGCGGGCACGGCCATCAGCAGCGGGATGGGCAGGGCATGGTCAGCGATCAGCAGGACGTTGCGGAGATTCCGCTTGTAACGGAACGGCTGCCCGACCGGCCCCAGCAGCGAGACAGCTTGCCCCGGCTCATAGCCCAGGTTGCCGGGACGCTCCACCACCAGTTGGCCTTCCAGGATGCCGACCGGCCACCACTGCTCCCGCAGGTACGGGTCCCAGCGTTCTGGCAGCATCCGCGCTAGCAGGGATTGGCCGGGCTTGATCTGGAGCAGCGAGTCCTCCACAGCCAGATGCAGCCGCTGGACGGAGTCGCTGAGGCGGGAGACGCGCTCGATGATGGCCTGCGTTTCGCGCATGGTGCGGATGAATTCCTCTGATTGCTGTGTTCAGTATAGCCTTGATCGCAAATCCCGTGCTAGAACCGCTCCAGCGAATTCATCCAGCGCCAGACCAGCACGGTCGCTTCCACATCAGCGCGGTTGTAAGCGCACGCCCGGCGTAGCGCGTCATCGTCGGCGTCCAGCAGCCAGCCCTGATAATCTGCCCAGCAGCGCAGGGCGCTGTCGTACTCCGGCCAGCGGAAGCCCAGATACACAGCAACTTTCTTCAGACCGCTTCCTTTGAACGGCAGCAGGATCGAACGGCGCAGCGCCGCATTCAGATCATACAGGCGTTCCTCCAGCGCGGCGATGACTGCTTCCGGCGCGGTCTTCCGCAGCACACCCTTCTCGAAGCTGCCCCAATGATGCACCGGCCCCGGCCAGAGCGCCGCCGCTTCCGCAAACAATTCCCACCCGATGATTTCGTCGGAGATCATCTCGATTTCGCAGTCGCCGAAAGGCAGCGGTTGGCCTTCGTAGTAGCGATCCACCACCCGGATGTGAAAGCGGTCGTCCGGTGTCTGCCAGCCGAAGCACCAGGGCGTGCCGTCATCCAGCCGGGTCTCCAGATCGAGGACGATGCCGGGCTGCCGCGCCCGATCCGGCAGCGGCGCGCGCATGAACGGTGAGGCTGGGAACATAGCCGTAAAATCCATCCTGTGATCCAACCGGAACCCTCAGCTAGTTCCGCTCCACCATCTAGAATAGTCCAAATTGCCCGCCCATGCAGCCCGCATTTGGAATCAAAAGGAGATGCCATCGGCATCCCCTCGCTGGATTAGGCAGATTGTATCGTCTATTCATCCAGCAGCATGGTGATTTCGACTTCACCCTGGCACTCACAGCCGACGGTAGCAACCAGGAGGGTATAGCGTCCCGACTCTGGCGCTTCAAAGGCTTCAATACGGGTCTCGGTCAGACCGGCTGTGATGTGGATCGGGGAGTTGAAGATCGTATTCCCGGCCAGTGGGTCTCCATCCGGGCCGAGAATGACCAGCAGGGGCTGAATCGCGCCGCTGTCATCCCGCTCACCAACAGCCATGAAACTCAGCACATCGCCGGCTTCAGCCTTGAAGGTCAGCGTGGACGTTAGACCGCGGCCCACTTTGACGGTCATGGGATCATCCAGGCCGAAGCCACGTTCGCGCTGGGTATCTGTCTCGACCAGGCTGATGTAGTCAGCTAAGGATTCGGCGGCGGCTTCGGGTTCCTCCATTGCGTTGAGGACATGCCCGCGCAGCAGCACGCTGCTCGTCCCCGGGTAGGTGTTCTCTGGGTCAAGTCTGGCGGCGCTGTCCAGATCATCCAGGGCAGCCTCATAATCACCCAACTCGAAGTAGATCACAGCCCTCAGTGAATAGGCAGGCGCGGCTTCTGGGTCGAGATCAATCAGGGTATCCATGTCGTCCAGCGCGGACTCGAACTCTCCCAAAAAGCCGAAGGAACGGGCGCGATACCAGTAGAGTCCCTGCGATTCCGGCAGCTCATCGATGCCCTGGCTCAGGTATTCGACAGCCCAGTCGTAAGCTGCCGTCTCGATGAAAGTGCGAGCGATGGTGGTGTAGACCAGCCCTCGGTCAGGCAGCAGATCGACAGCCTTGTCAAAGTCCTCGGTAGCAGCGTCGATTTCGCCCATGAACTGAAGCGATGATCCCCGGAACAGGTAGCCGAAAGCATTGTCTGGCAGCGCCTCGATGATGACTTCGTAGTCAGCGAAGGCCTCGGCATCGTTGCCAATGAACCAGTTCAGAAAGCTGCGGCGCATGTAGAGCGTCACATCATCGGGATTGTCTTCAATTTGGCGGGTATAGTCGTCGAGTGTCTCGAAGATGACATCCGGTTCCGTGGCGCTGACACGGTCGTAGTTTTCCATGACAACGGGGATTTTGTCGGTCAGGAATACGCTCAGCAGGGCTGCTTCCCCCCGGCGCATGTAGAGTGCCATATTATCCGGTTCATCTTCGACCGCACACGAGTAAGCCTCGTAGGCAGCGGGGTAATCGCCTTCGTCCATCGCTTCCTGGCCGATTTCGACATAATCCCGATTCGGGCGACAGATAGACTGGGCAGCGGCAGGACGATCCGTGGCGGACAGTCCGAGGACGATGAAGAATGTGAACAACAGGGATAGATAGCGCATGGATTTCCTCATGGGTCTAGGTCTAATTGACAACCCCAGTGTAGGAAAAAGCCGCCACCAGGGGATCAGACGAAAGCCGGAACTCCCCTCCAACCTTTGGATGCTGGGCAAGATCGCGCCGCTCATCACCTCCGATATGGTCATATGGGCGTTCTTTGACTAGCTGCCAGCCCGCTCGGTCAAAACAAATAAAAGAGGCGCAGCCATGTGGCTGCGCCTCTCTGAACTTTGGCTATTTGAAAAAGGGATGAACATGGGTCAAGCTTGAGTTTCCACACAACAAACTCAACCCAGTACATCCCATGAAAACTATCCCACAAAAAACAACCCTTCTCAAGGAATTGGCAGCACTGTTGCAAGGGCACCGGTCGGTGACAGGGCAGCAGCGGGTGTTCGAGCGCGTCGTGGCGTTGGTGCTGGCGGAAGTGTTTGCGTTGTCGAGGCACACGGTGACGCAGCTGCTGATGACGTTGGGGCGGACGGAGCAGGATTGGAGTGCATGGTACCGGTTGTTCAGCCAACGGCGGTTCAATATCGAGCGGGCGAACGAGCAGGTGTTTGCCGAAAGCTTGCAGCATGTTGGAAGCGACACGGTCTATGTCGTGGCAGGCGACGGGACACAAACGGCACGCAGCAGTGCCAAGTTGGAAGGGGTGGGCTGGCTGCGCAACCTGCGGACACCGGCGTTTCGGGTGGGGATTCACCACGCGCAGCGCTGGTTCAATGGGAGTTGGCTGCTGCCGCCTGAGCAGGGATACAGCCGAGCGCTGCCGCTGCGGTGGCTGCCAGCGTTCACCGAGAAAGCACAGCGGACGGTGGAAGGCGCGTGCAAGGAATGGGAAGCAGCGCTGGACTTTGTGCGCTGGGTCGTGCAGCAGTTGGATCGGCACGGTCGGCGGGACCAGCGCGTGCTGCTGGTGGTGGATGGGAGTTTCGACACGCTCGGACTGTGGCAGCAGCTGCCCGCGCGCGTAACGGTGCTGGCACGCAGCGCCAAGAACCGCGTGCTGCACTTCCTGCCCACGCCCGCCGTCGCCCAGCGCGGTCGTCCACGCTTGTATGGGGAGCGAGCACCCAGCCCGCAAGACGTGTGGCAGGAACGCAGCGGATGGCACACGCTCACCTTGGAAGTGCGCGGACGCACCCGCCATCTGCAGGTCAAAGTCAGCCCGCCGCTGCTGCGCAAAGGCGCGCCGCACTGTCCGCTCTTCCTGCTTGTCGTGCGTGGCAAGTCCAACGCCCATACCCGCCGTGAACCGCTGCCATTCTTGGTCAATGCCATGCAAAACCCGCTGGGTCACTGGGTGCTGCCGCTGCCATTGGAGACGCTGCTGTTTTGGGCGTGGCAGCGGTGGGAAGTCGAGGTCTGTCACCGTGAACTCAAGTCCAACTTCGGCTTGGGCAACAAGCAGTGCTTCAATCCATATGCCGCTGTCTTGTCGGTGCAGTGGTCGGCGTGGGTCTATGCCCTGCTGCTCTTGTCCGCCTACCGCACGTGGGGCTTACTAGGTGCCCCTCCCGTTCCGACCCGCTGGTGGCGTGGCGCACCCCGTTGGTCGCTCAACACGCTCTGGCGTGCCTTGCGCGCCGAACTGTGGCACCTCCCCGATTTTCACCCCCTTCGTCCCTCAATAACCGACGACTGGGGCGAAAAACGACGCTGGTTACCCGCCTTTGCCAACGCTGTCCTCGCTGCCGCCCGTTCTTGACCCCGTTTTCGCACCCTCTCCCTTGTCTTTCCAAAAAAACAGCCCGTGACTTCTGTCACAGGCTCTTTATACTGCCAAAGTTCAGAGAGGCGCAGCCATGTGGCTGCGCCTCTTCGTTTGTCGCTTAGGTCGCGTAGGGTCTACCCGGCCGCGACCAGTTTCCAGATGCCCCCGCCGTGATGCACGACGTACAGTTCGCCAGAGTCATCCTGCCCGAAGGAACTGATCACCAGCCCGCTCTCCTTGAGGAGGCTGGTCTGCCACGCGCCACTGGCATCGCGGGCGCTGGCCCAGATCAGGCCGGAGCAGTAGTCCGCGAAGAGATACACCCCCTGGAGGTCAGGCAGCGCTGCGCCGCGATAGACATACCCGCCTGTCACTGAGCAGCCCTGCGAGTGGCTGTACTCGGCGAAGGGCGCAGTCAGCCCCTCGATGACCGGTTCGCCGGAATAGCGGTGTGTCCCTTCCATGATGTTCCAGCCATAGTTCTCTCCGCCAGGGCTGTCCGCGGGCTGGAAGCTCACCTCTTCCCACTGATTCTGGCCGACATCGGCGATATACAGGTCGCCCGTCTCCCGGTCGAAGCTGAAGCGCCAGGGATTTCGCAGCCCAATGGCCCAGATTTCCGGCAGCAAACGCGGATCATTCGTGTAGGGATTATCGACAGGGATGGTGTAGGGCGTACCGCCGTCCACATCCAGCCGCAGCATCTTGCCGAGGAGCGACTGCGGGTCTTGCCCGTGACGCTGGGGATCGCCCGCTGAGCCGCCGTCGCCCATGCCGACATAGAGATACCCATCCGGGCCGAAGGCAATATCGCCGCCATTGTGGTTAGGATACGGTTGGCCGACGCGGATAACATACTCGGCGCTGTTCGGGTTGGCTAGGTTGGGATTATCCGCTGAGACGCGGTAGCGCAGCACGGCCGTATCGCCGTTGACATCGGTGTAATTGATGAAGAATTGGCCATTTTCGGCGTAGTCGGGATGGAAGGCCAATCCCAGCAGGCCACGTTCATTGGCATCACGGCTGACCAGCGCGGAGACATCCAGGAAGGGCGACGGTAGTGTCGCGCCGTTCTGCATGATCCAGATGCGCCCGCCCTGTTCGACAATGAATAACCGGTCGCGGCCATCGTTCGCCCCGGTGACGAATACCGGGCGTTCAAAGCCGCTGGCAATCTGCACCAGCGCATACTGGGAGCCGTTCGGCGGCCAGGCGGGAACAGCCGGCGTTGCATCCTGCGCGGCCACAGGAACTGTCAGGCCGAGGAGCAGCACACAGATTATCAGGTTACGCATACAATTTAACTCACTCCTGAACAGATCGTTTGAGGGGGGGGTCTCCACCCAGATGGGCACGGAGACCACCGCGCTCCTACTATAGCCGAAATCGGGGAGCGTCACCTTATGGGGTGGTGAGAAGTGGACTCCCGGTTGCCTGGCTTACCGAGATGGGAGATTCGCGATTCGGTCTCGTCGTCGAGGCTGCGGTACACTGAAGAGGACAGGCAGCGAAGATAAGATGAGCGATGCGACTGAAAAAGTACGACCGGCTTGATCCTCACGGGTACTGCTTCGGCGGGTTCCCGACCATCGAGCTGCTGC
>CAZKXW010000127.1:3367-10246 GCA_964556745.1 uncultured Anaerolineaceae bacterium | reverse complement strand
GTCGAGTACAGCACCACGCACATCGTGATTTCCCAGAGCACCGAGTGGACGTTCCAGTAAATCAGCGGGTGGTAGAAGCGGTCAAACCGGCCAATGTCGATGAACAGCGCGATCATCGCCGATGAATATCCCAGCAGCCCGATGAACACCGCCGCGCGGGCAATCGCCTCGTATCTCTTGAAGCCGAACAAGTAGACCGCTGCTGAAAGCGTGAACGCGCCGGCTCCCAGCGCGATGGATGACAGATCGACCGTGATCCACAGGCCCCAGGGTAGCTCGTCAGTCAGGTTAGTGACGCCCAGACCGTTCGTCAGCACGATCAGCGCGCTGAATACGCCGATTCCCAATGCGCCGACTAGCCCTCCGATCCACAGCCGCAGCCAGATTGAACTTTTCCGCACCCCCAGCGGTTTGAAGCGCGGCTTCTGAAGCGGGGCCATTGCAGGTGCAGTAGCAGCCATTACACCAGTCCCTCCGGCGGAATGTAGTAGACGTTTGGTTCTGTACCCAGGTCTTCGCGCAGACGGATCGTAGGCCGCGAAGCGATGATTCGTGACACTGTGCTGTTTGGATTGTTAATGTTGCCGAAGAACCGTGCCGTCACCGGACATACATTGACGCAGGCAGGCGTGGCTTCTTCGTCCACGCCGGGCATCAACCCCTTTGCCAGTCCCGCGTCAATACGATGGATGCAAAACGTGCATTTTTCGACCACACCCCGTGGACGCCGCGCTACTTCCGGTGTGCCCCATTCCGGTATGCGCGGGTTCACATCACTCCGTTCCGTCCAGTTGAAACTTCGTGCCCCATAGGGACAGGCTGTCTGGCAGTAGCGGCAGCCGATGCATTTGTCATAGTCCATCACCACCAGCCCATCTGCCCGGTGATATGTTGCTGCTACCGGACAGACCTCCACACATGGAGCATGGGCGCAGTGCAGGCATGGTCGCGTGACGTGGAAGGTTTTGCCCTGCGCCGTTTCATCATCTACCCGGATGTTCCATCGCATGTCGTCGGCAGTGTCATTGGTTGCTTGACATGCCCAGACGCAGTAATCACATCCGATGCACTTGCTCAGATCGATCACCATGACCCAACGGACGCTTGAATCATTCCCATGCTCGTCGGGCCGCCGCTGCGCGATCTCCCGTGCGAATGTGTTTAAGGGTTCAGCCAATGTTGCTGCTAGAACCAGCGTTGCGCCACCGCCAATCAGCAGCGTCATGAACTCACGCCGCGACAGCAAATGCAGTTGTTTCGGCTGAACTGCGTCGGTTGGTGCCGGATCAGGCACGCTCCCTTGGGGGTCTCGTTCATTCATGGCTGTCCCCTCCTCCTGCTGCCTCTGAACTTCTGGCAGCAGAAGCACTCTGGCGATTCCCTCTGGCGACGAACACAGCCGCAATGGTGACTCCGAACCCAATGCCCAGAATCAGACCTTGTATCAGTTGCAGGAAGGTCGTGTCTTGTGGCGTGCCTTCAGTCACTTGCATTGCTTCTAACTCGGAAACACGCTGCTGGAGCGCATCTCGTTCTGTGCGAATGGTCTCGATGTCGCCCACAATCTGCGCCCATTCGCCGCTGTCTACCATATCCTGATGACATGTATTGCAGGCCAGCGTTTGCACCTGCATGGTGTGACCTGTCGCGCCCAATGCAACCTGGCTGTTGGAGACCAACTGAGCGTTATCCTCCTGGGCGATGAACATATGGCAGTCCACACACTCAACAGTCGAGCTTTCGACCACATGTTGGTTGTGTGAGAATATGGCCGGCATCTCTTTGTGGCAGTTCAGGCACAGCTCGTTCGAACTGGTCCCGATCCGGATGCGCTGCGAGTGCGGCGAATGACAGGTCGCGCAGTCCAGCGGTCCAATATCGACGTGCAGACTTGAACGCCATTCGGCGAGCGTGGTTTCATGGCAGTCTCCGCATACCCCGGCGACCAGCTCTGGAAAGCGCGCGACTTCCTGAATACCATGCGCTCCATGACAATCCGTACATACCGCTGCCTGGGTGTTCCCGCGCAGGATCGCCTGTTCATGCAAACCATGCTGGAGTGCGTCGGCTTGATCGGCATGACAGTTGATGCAGAACTGCACTGACTGCAACGCATACGCCCGGCTGTCCACCGGGGTAGGGCCGTTGTGCGGGAAGCTGTCCTCGCCATGGCAGTCCACGCAGCCCAGCTGTCCTGCAGGATTGCTAGTCCCGTGAACCGAGTTGGCAATGGTTTCTGGATTAACGTACAGGTTTAGGATGTTTCCGTCCTGCAGCGTCACCGTGTGCAGCGGCTGTGTGTGACAGATGATGCAGTAGCTGTTGTTCCCAGTAGCTTCGATGACCGGTGCTTCTTCCAGATTGTAGAAGCCGGGTGCTGTCGCTTCTGGCGTGGCTTCTGGGCTGGGTTCGCTTGTCCCTTCTTGAGCCAGCACGATGAACGGCAGCAGTCCAGCGATCAGGAGGGTGATGCCTGCCCCCGCAAAGAAGACAATCAGGCTTCGACGTTTGTTCGCCATGTTTCATCACCCCTCTATGGCTGCGCCGGTGGGAACAGACCCATCTCGGCGAAAACCGCGTCGAGCAGCTCATCAGCATAGGCATAGTTGTGAACGCCGTTGCTGCCATCGCCCTCCACGAAGTCGAGTACCGTGATGACCCAGTCGGGCGTACTCGCATTCACTGCGGCTCTGGCTTGCTCGATGCGAGCTTTGGTATCTTGTTGAATATCGTCGATGAGTTTCTGCATCGTCGGCGGATCGACCTGATCGCCGTGACACTCGGCGCAGGTGTCGATCACGCCTTCGAGGTCGAGTGTCGCGCCTGGCAGAAGCGGTTTCATCACGTGACTCATTCGCGTCCCGCTCTCGACCGGCATTGTCGCCAGGTGACAGGTCTGGCAGTCCGGCCCGGAGACATCCGCGAAGTGGTCGCTTGGACGGGATTGCACTTCGCCTACAATCTGAGTCCCCTCGAACATCTCTTGAACCGGGTGATGCACGCCGTTCGAGATCAGCGCATTGCTGTGACAGCTTACACATAGCAAATACGGCTCGTTGATCAATTGCGTTGGTCGCCCTGCCTCGCTGTGTGGATCGTGACAGCTAACACACGTCACGCCGAACAGGGCCGTCTCGCCTGTGGGCATCTCCGGCGCAGTCCCGCTCCGATCATCGGCTTGCACCGCTGCAATCAACTGGCTCGTATAGGCATAATCGGCGCTGTGACATGACAGACAGCTTTCCTCGATAATCTCGCCGCTGTTCCTCAGATTGGTCAACGAAGTGGCATGACCGCTAAGCAGCCACTCGTTGTACTGCATGTTGGCCTGGAGCGCGTGCCCGCTCGAATACCAGTGGGCGCTGTCTTCCGGTGCAGCCAACGTGTAACTGTCTGTCAGACTGCTGCCGGGGAGGTATCCGACGGGGTAGGGCTGCCCGCTCGCGCTGGTTCCGCGCGCATGGCACTGTCCGCACACCTGCGGATCGACTGCCGGATTGATAGCGCCGCGCAGCTCCGCCAACTCGTCGTCGTCGGCATTACGTCCGGCATCATCAGCTTTTTCTTGGTGGACGCTGCCGGGGCCATGACAGGCTTCACATTGGACGCCTTCTTCTTCCCACCGTCCCCGTTCGATATCATAACCTGTCACATGGCAGTACGCGCAGTTCTGACCCCAGTCATACGCCGGATCAGGCCATGTGGCCGCATAGCTGAGCGGCTGCCACGAATTTGTCTCCACGTTCCATTCCGCCGGCAGGACTTGGTATACCCGGCTCTCCACTTCGTAGAGATAGCGTTGTACCCGTTTCCCAGAGCCAACCACCAGCGCGATGTCGTCAATCGTGAACGCGCGCGCGGTAGTTTGATTGGGGAACGTGACCATTCGCAGGTCTTCTCCCTGGCTAAAGTCTGCCTTAATCGCCTCTTTGCTCCGCTCGACATCCTGCAATGTCTGGGCATGGAACGTGCTGCCGTGTGCCTGCACAACCTTTCGATGACACGACTCGCACTCATCCGTGCCGATGTATTCGGCTTTATCGTCGTCCTGTGCCAGCGCCACACTCCCTCCAAAGAAGAGCATCGCTGCTCCGGCCAGGATGGTTATAAGTCCGAACGTCAACAGCAGCAAAATGGGTCTCTGTTGCATAGTGCCTTGCTGCCTTTCCTGGATGAAATGCAAAATCCTTACTCCCTGTTCGTTGTCTGACCGAACAGTGCATTAGCGATAAGTCGGGAATCGATGGTGAGGCCAGGTATGTCTTCATGACAGCCCGTACACACATCATCTGGTATCGAGGCGATGATTGCCCTGCGGATAGCGCGCTGGTTTTCAGGCGTCATCGTCGCGGTCTCGATATGGATGCTGCCCGGCCCATGGCACGTCTCACAGCCTAGTTGGGTCTCTGCCGATTGGGATCCTTGCAGTTCGGGCTCAAAGGTGTGACATTCTGCGCACGCTTCCTGCCAGCCCTCCGAATTGACCATTGCATCCCAGTCGTTCGGGATCGTCAGGAAGCTGGCATCTGTCTGCATCACGTAGCGCTGGTGCTGTTGGTCGCTCATCGCGAATGCCATGTCGTTTGCGGTGTACGCGTGCATTTCTCCGCCAACCTGGATAGTCTCCGCCCCGCTGTAACGCACCGTAATGGCCTGCGGATTGGTCCGCGGCTCTTGAATGACGATAGGGGTGAGACTGCTATCCCACGTTTGGTGGTCTTCGATGTGACAGGTGAAGCAGGTCTTCGAACCAACATAAGTGGCATTTTCGGTAGAGATATTGGTCTGCGCTGCTGTTATGAGCGGACCAGCAAAAGCAGTCAAGGCGATGAGCAGCCCACCCATCAGCAGTCCTATACAGCCTACTACCGCCAGAATAACCTGGAGCCGTGTCATCGCGCCTTTTCCCTGGAGACCTCTCTGGATATCTTACTACTCCGGCTGTAATACCCTCTTGTACCATTGTCACCGGAACTTTCCCGTTATACATCAATCCCCGGTATGATCCCCGCTCATCCTGCTGGATGATTTTTGCATTCTCTGCCAGATTCATTCGAGTTCGACTAGCCGCAGTCGCATCGCCAGCAGTGCTGCTTGTGTCCGGTCGGAGACGTGCAGCTTCTGAAGAATGTGTTGAACATGTGTTTTGACTGTTGGCAGGCTGATGCTCAGCGTGTCGGCAATCACATTGTTCGAGCAGCCCTGCACCATGAGCTGTAGCACATCCAGTTCCCTGTCGGAAAGTGGCTCGATCTCAGCATCCGGGACTTCGCTTGGCAGCGATGAGTGGTCTGCCAGGCTTAACGCAGTACTGAGCAGGTTGCGGTCGATGAGTTCATCGCCTGCCGCCGCTGCCCGCACTGCCCGCACAATCTGGTCGGGGTCGGTTTCTTTGGATAGATACCCGGAAGCACCGCCGCTGATGGCGCGTGCCAGATACCCTGGATTGGCATATGTCGTCAACATGATGACGCTGGTACTTGGAGAGGCCATTTTGATCTGGGGCAGCGCCTGTAAACCATCCACATCCCGCATCCGAATATCTAGCAGCATCACGTCTGGCTGAAGATCCCGTGCCAGATCGACTGCGCTGATTCCGCTGTCTGCTTCCCCAATCACCTCAATACCCGGTCGGGTCAGCAGTGCGCGCAGACCTTGCCGCACAATGCCGTGATCATCGACAATCGCAACCCGCACACACCCTGCAGGCTCATTGTTCATTGAGATTGCTCTTTCCCTCAAACTTACTGCTTAGGCGATCACAGGTTCTGCCTCTACAGGCATGTCTGCGAAGACCGTCACATTCGACATCAAACCATTGGGAACCCAGATTTCTACTTGCGTTCCCTTTCCCGGTGTGCTCGTAATTTTGCAATTGCCGCCCAGGAGCGCCGCCCGTTCCTGCATCGTCTTCATACCTAGCCCGCGGCCCTCACTGGCGACCGCCGTCTGTCGAAACCCGATCCCATCATCCTCGATCCGTATGCTGATTCCCTGTCCGTTATGTAGATGAAGACTCACATGCTTTGCCTGGGCATGGCGCCGGGCATTGTTCAGCGCCTCTTGCGTAATGCGGAACAGCGTCACTGCCGTTGAAGTGTCCGGCTCTTTAGGCAGCGCTTCGATCTTCAGGTCCAGTTCCCACCCTGTTGCTTGAGCAATCGACCGAGTCAGATCTTCAATGGCCGCTGTCAGTCCTAGATCATCCAGTGTCGCCGGCCGTAGCCCTTCGATGATCCGTCGCCCTTCCACGATAGCTGCTGTCAGCGCATCACACCCGCGCTGAATGCCGCTTCGCGTGTTTTCTTCTCCAACCGGGCACTGATCCCGGCAGTTGCTCAGATAAAACCGAGTCCCAACCAGTTGTTGAATCAGCCCATCATGCAGGTCATAGGCGATGAGCTTGCGTTCTTCTTCTTGGGCGCGGATCAGCCGTTCGATCAGACGATGTTCTTGTTTGCGCTTGCGCTCCAACTCATGGGCCATCTCACAGAAAGTCTTAGTGAGTGCCCCAATTTCATCATCGGTTAGCTGCATCGGAGATGCTGGCACTGTGCCTGTTCGACCAAACGAGGTCGTCATCTCTTGGAGACAGGCAATCGGTTTGGTGAGTCGCCGGCTCACCATGAATGCCAGCAGCACCGCCAGCGTCACCCCCACCAGCGCAAAACCCCCCGCCGCCGCATAGAAGGTATTCAACCCCGCGAAGAGGATGACTTTGGGGGTCTCGCGGTAGATCACCCAGAATTGATCTGACCTGCTGGAAGATGGAAATACGGTGTCATACACGTACACGCTGTGGTTGGTCTCGAAGCTCCCGGTTTTCCCATCCATCATCGGGGCGAGATTGTCCTCGTTCTCTTCTGGACGGAAGTGTTC
>CAZKXW010000127.1:0-3357 GCA_964556745.1 uncultured Anaerolineaceae bacterium | reverse complement strand
CCAGATACCGTTGATCCTGATCGACCAGTGCCCAGATGTCCTCGCCCAGATCGGCAGGCAGATTACGCAGCATCCATCCTGCATGAATATCGATAACAATTACCCCGCCGTTGGCTCCATGCATCGCATAGAAAATCAGAGGTGCTGCATTCGTCCCATTATCGGACTCGACACCGAATGAAGACACATATGCACCTTGTTCGGGTAGTTTGATAACCTGTTGAAAGTACGCTGTCGATGATCGCGTCATCAGATTGTTTCGCTGCGTTACAGTTCTTCCATCTGATTCAACCGCAATAACCTCCATCCCATCTCTATCCAGATACCGCAGCGCTCGATACATCGGCCGTGCTGATAGCAGAATCATGAAATCCTGAGACACTTCATAGCGCCACAATTCCATCTGATCGCGCTGATCTTGCTGCTGGAGCATCCCCAGGCTTCGCAGTGAAGTCAGATACAGTGCATCTCCCTGAGCCTGACGCAGCGAATCCGCGATCGTTTCGGCCTGCAGATGCACCTCACTCATCGACTTGTCGACTGCGTGTGCCGTAAGGATATCCCGCGCGAAGAGGTGCCCATAAAGCGCTGTTGCGGCCAGAGGAATGACAAGCAGCAGCAGAAAGCTGGACATGAGCCGAAAGCGTAGCGTTTTGGGCCAAAGTACTGCGGTCATCCTGCCACTCCCCACTTCTCCACCATTGTGACGAAGAATCTGGCATTTGTTTCATGACATCTTTCATCCTTTTTTGGTGCTGAACAAAAGATGTTTTTTGCTCATAGATGAGATTTACTTCACACGGAAAGGGATTGCGTGTAATATTTCGGTATCTGCATGGCCGGAGGTACGCATGGCGGAACTTAGTTGGGGAAAAGCGAATCAGCCGCAGACGCAGGTCAAAACAGCCGGCAGCGAGAAAATCAAGTTCATGATTGGTGGCTTGCTGCTCCTGGTTGGTGTGGTCTATTTGATCATTTCTGGAACATCCAGCGGCGCGCGTTACTTCATTACAGTCGATGAACTGGTGAAGAGCGCCGATTACGTAGGCAAGACCGTCCGCATTTCTGGTTCGGTGATTGGCGATTCTATTGTCTATGACAGCCAGAACCTTATCATCGATTTCACCATTGCCAATATTCCCGAAAACACGACCGACTTGGCGGCGACCCTCCATGACGCCGTGAACGATCCGAATGCCACGCGCCTCTCGGTTCATGTCGAAAACCAGGTCATGCCCGATTTGCTCAAACACGAGGCTCAGGCCATTCTGACTGGTGTAATGGGCGAGGATGGCGTCTTCCGTGCCACCGAACTGCTGCTCAAATGCCCCAGCCGTTATGAAGAATCTGTGCCGGAGCAGTCCCAGGGTGGCGTCTAACAGGTCGTATTGGCTCCGGTATCGACAATCGACAACCTTGCTGAATAGCCAGACCTCGGCCTGTGGCCTTGAGGTTGGCGTGAGCGATGCCAGTCATCGCAAAGGATTGAGACATGCTTGCTGAGATTGGTCTCTTGGTGACGACGTTCGCCTTGATAACCGCCCTCTATGCCATTGCGGCCTCCCTCTATGGTGAGCGCATCGCCCGCAGCGAAGTCTGGGTTCGCAGCGGCCGTAATGCTGTGCTGCTGACGGGAGTCTTGCTGACCCTCGCCCTGGTCTCCCTTCAGACTGCTATTTTGACCCAGCAGTACGACATCGCCTACGTCTGGTCAGTCACCAATCCCCAGATGCCTGACTTCTTCCGTTTTACGGCCCTTTGGGGATCACAGGCTGGCTCGCTGCTGTTCTGGACATTCCTGATGGGATTGTTCTCAGCCATCTGCGTCCTCGTCAATTGGCGCAAATACCGTCGGCTGATGCCTTATGCCATCGTCTTTATGATGGCCACCACCGTCTTTTTCATTGCACTGGTACTCTTCTTCGAGAACCCCTTTGAGCGTTGGTGGGTCATTCCCACCAACCCGCCGGATCAGCAGGTCGTTCAGGCTGTCTTCGCCCCTGCTGGAGCCGTCGCCCCGGACATGGCTCTGTTGGCGCAATCCGCCAATGGCTTGAACCCGCTCCTGCGTCACTTCGGCATGGCGATCCACCCGCCCATGCTCTATCTCGGCTTTGTGGGATTTGTTATCCCCTTTGCTTTTGCCGCTGGTGCGCTCGCCTCTGGAGACCTCACCACCAATTGGATCAAAGTTTCACGCCAGTGGGCGCTGCTGGCCTGGCTGTTCCTCGGTCTCGGTTTGATCCTCGGCGGTCGCTGGGCTTATGATGTGCTGGGGTGGGGCGGTTACTGGGGTTGGGACCCTGTGGAGAACGCGGCCTTTCTGCCCTGGTTGATCGGCACGGCCTTCCTCCACAGCATCATGATCCAGGAGAAGCGCGGGATGCTCAAGACCTGGAACATGTTCCTCGTCCTGGGGACATTTAGCGCCGTCATTTTCGGGACCTTCGCCACCCGCAGCGGTCTCGTGGATAGTGTTCACAGCTTTGCCCGCAGCGAAATCGGCTTCCCGATGTTCTTCTTCTGGTTCGCGATGACCATCATCAGTGTCTACCTGACTCTCTGGCGGCGCAGCCGGGGCGAACTCAACGATGAACACGCTTTTACCAGTGTCTTCAGCCGCGAGTCCCTCTTCGTGTTGAACAACTTCGTCTTTGTCGCGCTCTTCATCGCCATCTTCTGGGGCAGCTTCGGTGCTCCCATCGTCAGCGAACTCGTGATGAACACCGAGATCACCCTCGGCGCGGATTATTTTCTGCGGGTGACGCCGCCCCTCTTCGTCTTGATGTACATCCTCATGGGGGTTGCCCCGCTCTCTGCCTGGGGTTACACCTCTGTAGCGCGTCTGGGGCGCTCCATCGTCATTCCCTTGATCTTGACTGCTGCTTCGGTCGCCTTCTTTGCGATTACCTCGACCCGTGATGTCGGCGCATTGTTCGGTTACGGCATCGTCTTCCTGGCTGGATGGGTCGCCGTTTGGGAAACCGTTCGCGGCGTCCAGGTGCGTCAGAAAGTGCATCAGGAAAATGTGATTGCTTCCCTGCGTGCCCTTTACGGCCGCAGCCCGCGCCGTTACGGTGGCTACCTTATTCATCTCGGCATCACTGTGATTGGCCTCGGAGTCATCGGCAGCACACTGTTCCAGTTGGAAACCCAGCAGACTCTTTCGGTTGGTCAGAGCCTGCAAATCGGCAGCTACACCATCCGCTACGATGCCCTCCATGTCGATCAGGTTGCCGAAGATGGTCGTCTGATGGATATTGCCGAACTCACCGTTATCCGCGATGGTCAGGAATTGGCCCGTCTGCGCCCGCGCCGCGATCCCACGAACGCTGACCCGCACCTGTTGCGCAACGC
>CAZKXW010000126.1:0-10593 GCA_964556745.1 uncultured Anaerolineaceae bacterium | reverse complement strand
TGCGCTGCTGGACGTTGACCGAAATGAGCAGGCCGACGGCCGCAATCAGTCCCAGACTGGTGATGGGGAGCAGCAGCGCGGCGGTCATCAGGAAAGCCAACAGCAGCGCTCCGACCAGCGGCGGTACTGTGGGCGTGACATCATTGAGCAGCAGGTCGATGTAGCGGCCCTGGAAGGCGGTCAGGTCATAGAGGATACCGAAGATCAGGCCGGCGCGGATGAGGAGTACAGCAGCCAGGATCAGGCGGAGACGGTAGTAAACAGTCGCCCAGCGGGTGCGGAGCGCCAGCGCTACGCCGCCCTCGGTGGCACGGAGGTTATCCCAGGCCAGACGGCGCTTCTGCTCGGTGACGAGGTTGACGGTCAGCGCCAGCACGGCCACCTGCATGACCATCTGGAGCGCCAGCGTCGGCCAGTAGACGACGGCTATCATGCTCTCGGTGAGATTCTGACCGGGTGGGTTCTGGAAGAAGTTGGTAGCGATGGCAACGCCGAACCAGAACAGCAGGATGGTGGCGATGACTGCCAGAGCGCCCCGGAAATAACGGGATCGTCGGGTGCTGGGACGCGCACTCCCCAATTCATAGCGCAGGTGGGGATGGCTGGACCGCGCCCAGGCGGGAAGCTGCATAGAAAGCCGCTGGAACATAACTGCGCCTTTTTAATCCGTCAACAACTGACCTATGGACTGTTCGAGTCGATCCAGCGCCGTTCGCCAATCCGCTTCTGGGACGTGGATGGTGAGTCCGGCGCGAATGTAATGGATATAGGCATCAGGCGGCTGGTCGAGTCCGATCTGAGCCTGGGCTGCCGCCGCGTAGATGCCGACCTGCAAATGATAGCGCCGGGCGTGGTCTTCGACCAGTCTCCGGTCGCCGCCGGCGCGGTAGCCCTGGACGGCGCTGGTCTTGTAATCCAGCACGGCCCAGCTTCCATCCGGGCGCTGGAAGAGGACATCCAGGACGCCGTGGATGGTGCGCTGCTCGGCGCGGTAGATGAAGGGCAGTTCCCGGTAGACCACCCGTGCCGATTCCAGCCAGGCGTAGGCATCACTGCGGAGGGTCTGGCGCAGGAGCTTGCGGGCTTCCCGAAGGGTGTAACGCTGGAGGTCATCAATGACGCCCTGTTCCCAGGCATATTTGGCAAGGATGTCATCGAGGCGCTGGCTGTCCGGTAGATTGGGGCGGCCCAGGACTTTATGGACGATCTCGCCGATGATGCGGTCAGAGACGCGGTTCGGGTCGCGCCGGGTGATGACCGCGACGTGATCAGGGGCGTCGTGGAGCAGGCTGCGGCGCAGCCGCCGGGCATGGGCGTCGCTTTGAGCTGCGCTGCCGAGGTCGGCGATCTGGGTGGCGCTCAGGTGATGGGCGAGGCGTCCACGTTCGATGGGGACAGCGGCGAGCAATGGGGGCGCGAGGATCGTGTCTGAGAGCGGCTCGCCGCGCTGCACTGCCGGGTGATCCCAGAGGGTTTCGGCGTCGGGCGCAGCCTGCTGGTCGGCCGTGGCGATGACGACGCGGATGGGCAGTGATCCCCAGGGGAAGCCATCAAGCTGCTGATCGCCCGTTTCAAGGGTTTCAGGCTGGATGTCGAGCGCCTGGGCGATCTGCTCGATCCAGGTTGGATCGGCGCGGCGGTTGGCTTTGGGGGTAGCAGCGGCGCTGATGAGCAGGTAGTCCTGGGCGCGGGTGGCGGCGACGTAGAGCAGGCGTTTGCGTTCGGCCTGTTCGCGGAGGTGGGCCAGCCGGACGCTGCGCCCGCAGGCGTAGCCGGCCTTGATCTGCCCGGAGTCGGGCATCAGGACTTTGCAGACCAGCCCGTAAGTCGGATCGCAGAAGGCGGGTGGGGTGGAGCTGCTGCCGCGCCGCCAATCGGTGTTTGCCAGCGCGACCAGCGGGAATTCCAGCCCTTTGCTGGCGTGGACGGTCATGAGGGTGACAGCCGCCTGAATCTCGGTCAGGGCTTCGCCTTCGCGGACTTCACGGCTGCTCAGGTCGAGCAGGGCGCGAGTGAATGCGCCGAGCATGACCTCACCGCTGGCTTCGGCTTGCTGGAGCAGCTTTTCGACATTGCCGCGCCGTCGCGCTCCATCGGGCAGGCCGGTCAGCACCGCCAGGATGCCCGTCTGCCGGAATATTTCGCGCAGCAGATCGGCAATGGTGATGCGG
Organism: uncultured Anaerolineaceae bacterium; assembly: GCA_964556745.1. Taxonomy (GTDB): domain Bacteria; phylum Chloroflexota; class Anaerolineae; order Aggregatilineales; family Phototrophicaceae; genus CFX2. The sequence continues at coordinate 8,422 of CAZKXW010000126.1, read as the reverse complement.
CCGGCCAGCCCGCGCAGTTCGCGCAGGCACTCCCGCGCGAAACTTGTCCGGGCAGCATCGGCTTCGGAGAGGACAGGCGCGGCCTGATCCAGCGCCATCCAGAGTGGCAGCCGCCCGCCGGATCCATCCCGTTCCAGGCGGAGTGCCAGCAGGGCATCGTCGCTCAGGCCGAAGAGCGGCGAGCGCAGCGCCGAGGCCAGCGCCAGATCATCAGCGGGGTTGTGCAGCGCCGACAGCAGATTGAGGAGGTCCCAGACTTCCTGACGGCTGTAATAGCCGCGTCCGGCGATGGTTACAAAGGGAAGACCGGCGGCTTTGAAGGCATCCTCGTAGAGCGTGATGGCTGCCGTCGATTGGAACAGCACAGCGATATCGCCCCATCCGATGGGGCGGGTCGGCCCGCCGCGGCGGTCATAGACTGGGCGCTTCTCGACTTCGACGATTTCGCGGAGCCGCTGGGCTAAAGCGGCCGCTTCAACGCGGCGGCGGGTTTCGGCATTGGCCTTGGGCTCTTCGTTCGACTCGCCGATGAGCAGCAGTTCGATGGGCGGGGCTGGCGAGGGCGCATTCTGGCGGTTGGCCCGCATCGGTTGGCCATGTTCGACCTCGTAGGCCGCGACTGGGCTGGCGGGATCGCGCACGAGGATGCGTTCAAACAGGTGGTTGAAGCACTCGGCCAGTCCTTGATGCGACCGGAAGGAATCTGACAGCGCGACAGACTGGCCACCGTAATCGAGGATGCGGTCGCGCACCTGCTCGAAGACGCGCACATCCGCGCCGCGAAACTGGTAGATCGACTGCTTTGGATCGCCGACGACGAACAGGCTGCCGCCCTGTTCCAGCCGAATCAGACCATCAATGATGGCCCACTGGGCGGCGTTGGTGTCCTGAAATTCATCGACCAGAATGTGCTGGAAGGCCGTGCCCTGGTAACGCGCCCGAACGGAAGGATGGATTTCGAGCAGTTGGCGGGTCAGGCGTTCGAGATCGTTGAAGTCCAGCACGCCTTCGGTCTGTTTAGCGGTGGCATAGGCGGTCTGTACCTGCTGGGTCAAGGCTCCCCAGAGCGGGATGCGATCGGCGCTGCGGTGGTCGATCTCGTCGGGCGGCTCGCCGATCAGTTCAAGGGTGGCCTTCGCCAGGTCACGAAGCTGCTGGACGGTCTGCTTCATGGCGGCGCGTTTGGTCGCGCCGGGCATCCGAAGGCGGCTGATTTCGGTCAGTGCCGCCAGACGAGCGCCCAAATCCGCCACGCCGTCGAGGATGCGCGCCCACTCCTGACAGTTCAGCCAATTTTCGCTCAGTTTGTCCGCGCCAGGTGTTTCTTCCGGCGGGGGCTGCCATTCGACAGCGGCGCGGTACAGAGGGTTATCGCGCAGTCGATTCAGGGCGTGGGCGGCCTCCAGTTCCCAATCGGCCTGCCAGTGAGCGAACAAGTCCGGAGGTAAATCCGGGATGTCGGCCAGGCTGAGTTCCAGCAGTGCCGACCGCACCTGCTGCGGCGAAAACTCCGCCAGCAGGTCGAGGGCGGGATCACCGCTTTCGCTGATCTGGCCCAGCGTCAGATCGACGGCATCTTCCAGCCAGAGCCGGGCCTGCACTTCATCCAGCACCTCGAAGCCGGGGTCGATGCCGATGGCGGCGGCGTTGGCACGGAGGATCGAGGCGCACAGCCCGTGGATGGTATCGATGCGGGCGCTGTCCATCGTCCGAAGCCGCTCGGCCCACAGGTCACGGGCAGCGGCATTCCCCGCCGATTGATAACGCTGCTCCAAAGCTTGGCGGACGCGGTCGCGCATTTCCTGGGCGGCTTTGCGCGTGAAGGTGATGGCGACCAGCGCGTTCAGCGGCCATTCAGGATGGGCGTCCAGTAGGGCGAGGTAGCGTTCCACCAGCACGAAGGTCTTGCCGGAACCGGCCCCGGCGGTGACGATCAGGTTGTGCTGGTGATCGTGGATAGCCTGATGTTGGGCGGGGGTAAGCTGCATCGTCGGTTGTTCCCTCACCAGCCCCGCCGGATGCGGACGCGGCACAACTGGCTGTAGTCGCAGAGGTGGCTGCACGCGCCATCGACGCGCCTGCCGGGTTCCGCCGGGAAGATGCCCGCCCGTCCCTGCCGAATATGCTCGCTCAGGTGGGTCAACCCCTCCTGTACCGCAGATTGTCCCTCTTCGGTCTGGAGGTCGAGCTTGCCGCTAGCTGACTGGCTGCCGAGATGCCAAAATAACCCACCCGCGATCTGTTTGGGCGCGGTCGGATCGGGGTCCGCGGCCAGGATACGCTGACCGGCCAGCACATACAGGAGCATCTGAAAGTTGCGGCCGTCGCGCATTTCGTCGATTGGAATGGCCGTGCTGCCAGTCTTGTAGTCGATGACCACGACTGCATCGCCGACGCGATCCATCCGGTCGATGTACCCCTGGACGCGCAGTCCTCCAATGGGTTCGGGCAGCGTGATCTCCAGCGGCGTGGCGGGATCGAGTCCGAAGGGCTGTTCCAGGCGGTAGGGCTGGCGGGGCAGTCCGCCGCTGAGCGCGTTCACCGGGCTGTCTTCGCTGAAATCCTGCTGAATCACAGTTTCAAGCTTCCGCAGGATGGCCTGCTGTTCCTGCGGCCAGAGCGCCGAGGCGCGGAAGCCGTACTGCTGGGGTGCGTTGGCCAACTGCTTGATGGCGACCTCGCGCAGGATCATCAGCGCGGTTTCAGCATAGTCCGGGGTCAGCGGGATGTTCTCAGCGGCCAGGCGGCGGTAGGCTGCCTCCAGGATGGCGTGGTTGAGCGTCCCGCGCTGGAGGACATCCAGTCCTTCTTCGGGTTCCAGCAGCGGTTCGAGTTTGAGCAGGCGTTTGGCGAAGAAGCGGAAGCCGCACATTCCATAATCATTCATCTGGCTGGCGCTCCAGACGCGCCGCGGGCCAAGCTGTTCCGCCACCCAATTCAGCAGGCGCGGATCACTCAGGCAGCCGTTGGACGAATCACGCGGACGTCCGCTGACGCGGCGGTATTCCATCTGGCGCATGGCGCGGATATGCGCCCATGGCTGGGGATGAAATGTCATCAGCCAGTTATAAACCGCGATAGAGGCCGGGGGCAGCTCAGCGCGATTGAGCGACTCAGCGGTCGCCAGGAGGACTTCTTCCAGCGAGGCGGCATCTTCAGCTTTGGGAACTGCCCCCAGCGGGAGGCGGCTGCGTTCGATGAGGGCCTGGCTCTCGGCAAAGGTCTGCCGCACCATGCGCCACAGGTAGCTTTCCGGCCAGAGCGTCCCGTTTTGCACGGTTGGGCGCGAGAGCGTGAGCGACTCCCGCGCCAGCCCGATCACCTCGTAAAACAGCCCTTCATCGGCGGCGCGTTCGGCCTGGGTTTGCAGGTGAATGCCGCGCTGCCGGAGCTGCTCGCGTTCGGTATCCAGATAGAGGACGTTTTCGGGGACGGGCGCGGGGAAAATGCCCTCGGACAGTCCAGGGACGAAAACATGGGCGTGCGGCAGCCCACGGGCATCGGTGACGGTCGTAATCAGCACGCGACCAAAGCGATTGGGGTGGTTGTCGATGGCGGTCGCGCCCAAGACGATCCGAAGATCATAAATGAATTCGGCGGCGGTTAGGTGATCGTCACCGGCCAGGTTCAGTGCGCCGAACAGATGCTGAGCAGCCAGTAGGCCGGCCAACACCTGTTTGAGGGCGTGCATCGCGCTCAGATCGCGGCTGACGAATTCGGTGGGCGCATCCTCGGCACGGATGGCTTCCAGAAGGCGCAATGAATGCCCATCAGCCGCTGGCTCGGCCTCTTCGTCGGGGTCGGCCTGCGGATCGTTCCCGATGAGCCGCTCGATCCAGGCGACGAACTCGGCAACGGAGCCACTTTCTGGCGGTGTGACGGCCTGGAAGAAGCGCATCAAGGATCGTTCCAGAGAAGCGGCCTGGGCTGCGTCGATCATTTGCGCCCGTTCGCCGTCCTCAGTCTGCTGAGTCTGGGCAGCCCGGCGGATTGCCTCGACCCACTGGCCGCGCGTGCCTGTGACCTGCTGTGCCCGGCTGATCCGTTCCAGCAGATTGACCGTTTCGCTGGACAGTCCATCGGCGCGGACATATGGGGAGCGCAGCGCACTGATGACTTCGCGCTGGCGGAAGTCCAGCCCCGCCAGTTCGGTCAGGCGCAGCAGGGTTTGAATGACTGGGACGGCGCTGATGGCTCCACCATAATGGAAGGCAGCGGGGACACCAAAGCGCTGAGCGGCCTGCGCCAGAGGGCCGCTGTACCGTTCCCAATCGCGCACGGCGATGAGGATGTCTTCCGGCAGAGTGCCTGACGTGACCAGCAGCCGTTTGACCTGCCGCATCAGCACCGCCGACTCCAGGACAGGATCGGGCGCTTCGATCAGGGCGATAGAACCCTCCGACGACGGGATGGTGTTGTTGGGCGTGAAGCAGGTCTCGACCAGATGGCGCAGCGCCCGATGGTGGACGCCATCAGCGGCGGCTAGGGGTTCGACCGTCAGCGCTGCTCCGATCTGCTGGTGCGCGGCCTGGAGCTGGTCGAGCGCCTCCTGGAAGCGCCGCCCGATGGTGGTTTCGCGCCCTGGCACGGTCGGCAGTCCGATCAAGGTGCGACGAGCGCGGCTGGCGAGACGCGCCAGAAGCTGCGCTTGGAGCGGGTTGAACTGGTCGAAGCCGTCGGCCAGCAGCAGCCGGACATCGGTGGCAATGACGGGCTGCCGGCCAAGTTCATCCAGCGCCAGCCAGCCCTCGCCCTCGCGATCCACCAGATCGTTCTGAAGGAGCATGGCCTGATAGGCGGTGTAGATGGCGGCCAGGTCGCGGTCGGTGGGGCTGCCGATTGAGGCGGCTGCGCTGAAAGCTTCCGGTTCGATTCGGCTCTGCTTGAGTTCATAGATGAAATCGGCGATGACCGGGACGAAGCCGGGCTTATCGGCAATGCGGTCGAAGACATGCAGTTGGTTTTGTGCCTGAAGGTTCAACAACAGGGCGCGGATCAGGCGCAGGCGCGAGGCACTGTCCAGTTGGCGCTGCGGCCGGGCGGCGATGTCCAGCAGATGGGCATACAGCGTATAGAAACTGAAGAAGGTGATGTTGAAAAAAGTGTCGCCCGGATCGGTGGCCAGCCGTTCGCGGAAGGCATCTTCCTGGCGGCGGCTGGGCAGCAGCACCCAGATGGGGGCAAGGGGATGCTCCCGGGCAGTCTGTTTGAGGATCGAAAGCAGTTCGCGCGTTTTGCCGCAGCCTACCGGCCCCAGAAGCACTGTCGTCGGCATAGCGCATCAGTTCAGCAGCAGGCGTTTGACGGCTTGCACAGCCGTCGGCGGGATGCGCTGCGGTGTCTTGAGGTATTCCCGATAGAGATTCTGTGGCAGCGTTTCCAGGTGGCTGACCGGGACAGTCGCGGCTGTTTCGGTGATGTGGGTCGTCTGCTGGCTGGACGTGAAGACGATAATGCCGTAGACCGGCACATCGCGCAGCTTATGCTTGATGAGATACTGGCGGAGGTGCTCGATGTCGTCGATGACCTGCTTGGTGGGGTTGGTGCGCCATAAGCCAAGCTGACCCCTTGACTTCTGAAGCATCCAAGTGGAGGCTTCGTTCACGAAGACCCCGTGGGCATCCAGAATGCGGAAGACCAGCGCCCCCGGTGGGCCGACTAGCACCGCATCGATATAGCCCAGCCCACTGCGGTTGATGTTGCTGATAAAGGTATACTGCTCATCGAACTGGCCGGTGCGCTGCAAGAAGTCCCCGGTCAGCGAGGCCAGTTCATTGCTGCGCCTCCGCGTGATCGCCCGGATGATGACCGCGCCACCAATAATCAGCAGAATAAGGCCGAGAATAATCAGTGCTACACAGAACAGTTCGTAGAGCCCGTCCAGCCGGTCCCCGCGCGGCACCAGACGAATGGTGCGGAGCAGCGCGCCGATGATCGCCACCAGGACGCCCACAGCCAGCGCCGGAAAGCCAAACTGGAGAAGCTGTAGCGAACGGCGATTGAGGGCGCGAATTGGAGCTTGATTGTCCATACGATATTCTCGTTGGCCGGATCAGGGCTTCGGGTTTTGCAAGGATGCCTTAGCACGGCGGGCGGCGATCACTTCTTCCAGGATGGCCTTGAGTTCGTTCAGGCGGGGCAGGGGCTTGTACATGAGCTTGTCCGCATCAGCCTGCGCGATGAAGACTTTCTCTTCTTCGGGGGTCAGCCGGTAAGCTGTGAACAGCACGATAGCCGATTGGCTCAAGGGCGGGCACTTGCGCAGTTTGGCCCCGACCTCCGGTCCGCTGATGAGTCCCGGCAGGCGGATATCCAGCAGGGCCAGTTCCGGCAGTTCGCCCTTGAAGCGGCCTTCGCCCACTTCTTCGATCCAGGCGCTGGCTTCCTCTCCGTCTACAAACGCGACGCCATCGATGCCCCACATCTCGAACATGGCAAGCAGCACTTCGTAAATATCGGGTTCGTCTTCGACTACCATCCACGTTGACAAGAGGAAGCTCCTTCTCGCTGGATTGAAATAGAAAATCACCTCAATTATAACCACAGTTATACTTCTGGAAACGTGCAAACGCCTAAAGGTTTGAGGTTTCCAGCGCGGGTTGCCGTCTCAGGCTATACTGGAGAAGAGTTCAACACGGTTGCGCCGAATGTCCGGCGTCGGATGGAGTGGGTTGTAAGCGATGTCGAACGATAGTCGTGAAATCAGCGGTGTGATTACGCGCGTGAACCGGTTGGGCAGTGCCACCGAGCAGCTCTTCAGCCGCCTGTACGGAGGACTGCGGCGTGGGTCGAAGACCGAGCAGCAGCTTGCGCTTGCCGAACCTCCCAACACGGACGAGTCACGAACCCGCCAGCTTCGGCGCATGGTTGCCATCCGTGACGCCGAGATCGAGCGGCTGAGCGGCATCATCCACGTCATTGATGCCGGCATCATCATGCAGGATATGGAAGGCCGTGTGGTGCTGGAAAACGCTGCCGCCCGTGAACTGATCGGCAGCCGCAAGGATTTCTGGACGAGCGAATTGGGCATGCTCTTCAATGCTTATCGTGATGTCGTCCAGGTCGATTCGGAATTGGCCCCGCTTGGAGAACCGACCCGCGTCCAGATCGGCAGCAAGATCATTGGGGCCCACTTCGCTGCTGTCGCTGACAGCCATGGTCAGCGCCTCGGCACGATGATTGTGCTGCGGGATGTTACCCGCGAAGCCCTGACCGAACGCATGAAGGATCAGTTCGTCACGGCCATTTCCCACGAACTGCGGACGCCCATGGCCGTCATCAAGGGCATGAGCGATGTCCTGCTGGGCAAAGCTGAGTCCGGACCGAACCGTCGCTTCTTGGATACGATCACGCGCAATGTCGATATTCTCGACCGGATGATCGTCGAACTGCTCGACATCGCCGAGATGAGCGCCCAGGCTTTCGCCGTCCGGCACGACCCAATCAACGTCGAGGATATGGTCTGGCAGGTCGTCCGGGGGATGACGCCGGAGGTCAAACGGGCGCGGCTGGACGTGAAGGTTATCGTGCATGATTCTGAGAAGCTGACGCTGGTCGGTGATGATCAACGCCTGCGCTGGGGGTTGGGGCACCTGCTCCAAAACAGCGTGCGCTATACCGAGCCAGGCGGTCACATCGTCCTGCTGGTTGGCTTGAGCGGTGAGGATCAGGTCGCCATCCAGGTTATTGACAACGGCGTCGGCATCTCTCGCAAGGATCTGCCGCACATCTTCGAGCGCTTCTATCGGGGCGAACCCCGCACGCGCAGCGGCAAACTGCTCGATCCGCGGGGGTTGGGGCAAGGTTTGTTCATCGCCAAAACGGTGACGGAATCCCACGGCGGTTTTCTGACAGCACAGAGCGAGGTCGGTCAGGGCAGCGTCTTCACGATGGTGCTGCCGCGGGTTCCGGCCAATACAGACTCAAATCCAGGCGACCGGGCCTAGCCTCCAATCTGTTGCGCCATCGTCGGTTGAAACGTTACAATTTTGGGCGAGACGCCTGGAGCTTGGAGACGCTATTGTGCCACCCTTGGGCGCGTTTACCTTTGTGCTGCATTCGCACCTGCCCTATGCCCGTCTCGCTGGACGCTGGCCGCATGGCGAGGAGTGGATCCACGAAGCTGCCGTCGAGACCTACATTCCCCTGCTGCAAACGCTGTATGACCTCAAAGAGCAGGGCGTCTTCTTTCGGCTGACGCTGGGCATTACCCCAGTGCTGGCTGAGCAGTTGGCCGATTCCGATATTCTCGATCATCTCGACCAATACCTGAACGACCGGATCGCGGCGGCCCGCAGCGATATGGCCTATTTTGAAGCGCCGGAGAGCGCCGACCCGGCGCTGCGGCGGTTGGCCGAGCTTTTCCGGGATGGCTACATCCATATACAGAACGCCTTTCAGAACCGCTTCAATCGTGACCTGA
>CAZKXW010000125.1:0-10777 GCA_964556745.1 uncultured Anaerolineaceae bacterium | reverse complement strand
AATACTCATGGCGCGCATCGCTGCCGCGCTCAAACGCGAGATACTCCTCCGGGGTTATGCGCTGTCGGGGGAGTGCCATCAGTGAGTCCTTTCGTCCATGTCGTCAGCCCTCGCGCAAGCTTCCACCGGAGTCCGCATCAAAGGATACCTTCTGATAGACCGCCTTGAGCCAAAGCGTGCAGTCAATCGAAGGTAGTGTGAGTTCCGCATCGAGTCCAACCGCCTCTCGGTATGCCCATCCCTGCGGCTGCCGAATGTACTGCTCGATGCGCGGCCTGTCCTGCGCGACCAGCAGGTACTCCTGAAGGCTGCTGATTTTCTGGTAGTGCTCAAACTTCCTGCCGCGATCATACGCTTCAGTCGATGACGACAGCACCTCGATCAGCACGGTTGGGTTGAGCAGGGTGTCCAGACCTGAATCCTCTAGCTCCGCTTCTCCACAAACGACAGCGACATCAGGATAGGTGTACAGGCCGGTGGCAGACACCTTTACGCGCATGTCGCTCCCATGGACCTCACATGGACGTTCCTGAGTTTGTTGAAACAGCGATGATGAGATGCTGGTCTGAATCAGACTGTGCCGCCGGCTCGCGCCGGTCATGGCATAGGTTTCGCCGTTGAAATACTCATGGCGCGCATCGCTGCCGCGCTCAAACGCGAGATACTCCTCCGGGGTCATACGCTGTCGGGGGAGTGCCATTGGCGATTCCTCCAGTATCGCTGTACGGCCGTCGGTTGGCCTACCGCAGGCCGAGCTCCTGCCGGGCGATGACCATGCGCTGGACTTCGCTCGTCCCCTCGTAGATGCGGGTGATGCGGGCATCGCGGTAGTAGCGTTCGACGGCCAGTTCCTTGCTGTAGCCCATCCCGCCGTGAATCTGCACCGCCTCGTCGGTGACATAGGCCGCTGTCTCGCTGGCAAACAGCTTCGCCATGCTCGCTTCCAGCGTGTAACGTTCCCCCGTGCGCTTGGCGCGTTCTTTGGCCGCCACCGCGTTGTAGATCAACAGGCGGGCAGCTTCGATGCGCGTCTTCATGTCAGCAATCTTCTGCTGGATCATCTGGAACTGCCCGATGGGACCGCCGAAGGCCTGCCGCTCACGGGCATACTGCACGCTGGCCTCATAGGCCGCCTCGGCGATGCCCAATGCCTGCGACGCGATCCCGATCCGCCCGGCATCCAGCACAGCCATGGCGATCTTAAAGCCATCGCCCGGCTTGCCCAGGATGTTCTCCACCGGGCACAGATAATCCTCGTAGACGATCTCGCTGGTGGCGCTGGCGCGGATTCCCAGTTTGGGTTCTTTCTTGCCGCGGATGAAACCCGGTTGGTCGGCGTCGATCAGAAAGGCGGTCACGCCGCGATGCTTCTTCTCCGGCTCGGTCATGGTGAACAGCACCACGAAGTCGGCCACTGGGCCGCTCGTGACCCAGCTTTTGCGCCCGTTGATGACGTAGTGCGTCCCGGCGTCGTTCAGCACCGCCCGGCTTTCCATCGTGCCCGCGTCGCTGCCGCTCATTGGCTCGGTCAGACTGTAAGCGCCGATCTTCTCGCCGCTGGCAACCGGGGTCACGTACTTGCGTTTCTGTTCTTCGGTTCCGAACTGCATGATGGCGTGGCAGTACAGCGAGTTGTTGACACTGACGATCGTACTGTGGCTGGCATCGGCTTTCGCTACTTCGACCATCGTCAGGACGTAGGCCAGCGTATCCATGCCTGCGCCGCCGTACTCCTCCGGCACTTCGATGCCCATCAAGCCCATCGCGCCCATCTTGCGGATGGTCTCTTGCGGGAAATCGCCGGTCTCGTCAAACTCTGGCGCGATGGCCGCGATCTCCTTCTGCGCGAATTTGCGAACCGCATCCTGCAAAGCAATATGCTCTGCCGTCAGGCTGACAGACAAAGCGGTGGGTTCAACTGCGGCAACCATCAGCTTTGATACCTCCGATAAATGACTTTTCTCACTCCGATTATAGCACCGAGCGCCGCTATAATACCGTCGTTGGATTGTTCCAGCAGGCGGCGGTGGATTGCCCCCGGCTGGCTCACATCGCAGACAACCTAGACGAGGAAAACTCATGACGCCGATCAAGATAGACCATGTGGCTGTTGTCGTAGATGATCTGGACGCTGCCTTGAACTTCTGGCAGAATGCGCTCGGCCTGCCGCTGGGCGGAACCGAACATAACGAGCATGAGGCCGTCGATATTGCTTTTCTGCCCGTCGGGCAGTCGCGGATGGAACTGCTCAAGCCAATCACCGAAGACAGCGGCATCGCCAAGTACCTTGCCAAGCGCGGGCCAGGGATGCACCACCTGTGCCTGGCCGTGGAAGCCATCGAACCCGCTTTGGAACAGTTGGCGGCGCGGGGCATCGAAATCATTCAGCCTGCCCTCCGCACCCGCGAGGATGGAACCCGCTACGCCTTCGTGCATCCGAAAAGCACTGGTGGCGTGATGGTGGAGCTGTACGAAGTCAAGAAGTGAATCCATAAGGTCATCGGGATGAAACGACTTCTCACGTCTCTGGCGCTCCTGCTGCTCATCGTCGGGACCGCTGCCGCCCAATCGCTGGACTGCCCGGCCATCGCTCAGCGCCTGCTGGAAGCCGCCCGTGAAGCTTGCCCATCGGTTGAGGTGAACCGGGCCTGCTACGCGGCTGGCGATCTGACCCCGGAGCCGCGTGAGAACATTCGGCTGCGCTTCGCCGATCCGGGCGATCAGGTCAGCCTGAGCGCCCTCAAAGGCTTGAGCAGCGCGGGGTATGATGCCCAGGGCGAGACATTGGGTCTGGCGATCCTGAATGTCCGCGCCAGCCTGCCCGAAGGCGGCGTGACCATGCTGCTCATCGGCGATGCCCGTCTGGAAAACCAGAGCCAGGCCGCCGACGCCTTCATCTCCGTGACCGTCACTGTCAAGGAAACTCAGGGCGCGAACATCCGCGCCGAGCCATTCGACTCGGCGGCCCTGGTCGGGAGCCTGAGCTTCGGCGCGGCGTTCCAGGCGGTGCAGCGCACCGAGGACGCTGCCTGGCTGCGAGTCGTCAGCGGCGAGATCAGCGGTTGGGTTTCGACCGCGCTGGTCGATCCTGCCGCTGATGTGATGCTCCTTTCAACGGCGCTGCCCAGTCTGGATGAATCCCTGCCGCTGTACGGCCCGATGCAGACCGTTCGCTTCCGCTCCGTCCAGGCCGACGCCGGCTGCCCCGGTCTGCCGGACAGCGGTCTGCTGGTGCAGACGCCAGACGGTCAGGCCGTGGAACTGGTCATCAACAACATCCCCTGGATCGTTGCCGGAACCATCTGGTTCCAGACCACCGCCGAAGGCGCGACCGTCACCCAGGTGTTGGAAGGTTCGATCCAACCGGTGACGCCAGCCGAGGCCTTTGATGCCGGGACGCAGTTTACTTATGGCTTCCAGGGAGCCGAGGTATTCATCCAACAAGACGGCGAGTACAACTTCGCCCGCGCCCGCTTCCAACCCCTACCGCTGCTCCCGCGCGAGTTTGAACTTCCCTTTTCGCTCGGCGGTGTGGTCTTCCCGTTCACTCCCGGCACAGGCTTCCTGCAAGGCATCGGCGCGGACGGTCCCTGTACTGCCGCCTGGACGGTTGATGTCAACCTCCGCGCCGGGCCGGGCACGAATTACCCGATCCGCCGGGGCGTGCCAGGTGGCTTCTACGGTCAGCCGGATGCCCGCGCGGTTGGCTCGGATGGAGAAATCTGGTGGCGGTTGGTCGAGGGAGTCTGGGTGGCCGCCAACCTGACCGCGGCCGGCGGCAACTGCGGCGTGATCCCGATGGTCGCCCCGCCGCCGATCCCGGTGCGTTGAGGATCGCTTACGACTTCGATCATCCACGCGAAACACTCCCGTGCTTCCCACTTTTACGTTCCTGCGCTGCGCCCTGTTAGGAATCCGTTAGGGTAGTTCATCTAACCTGTAATTGAGTTTATCAGCCCGCCAGAGGATGGGGTGAATAGCTATATGAACACGCAGCGAACCATGGCGAGTCTTTCTCTTGATATGGATGACAAGTGGTGTTATCTCAAGATCCACGGCGACAAGGATTGGGAATCACTGCCGACCTATCTGCCGACCTTCGTTCCGCGGGTGCTGGGTTTTCTTCAATCACTGAATAACCTGCACATCACCTTCATGATCGTGGGTCAGGACGCGGATCGAGAGCAGAATCACCCGCTGCTGCAATCCCTGGTCGCTGCTGGGCATGAGATCGGTAATCATTCCTACAATCATGAATCGTGGATGCATCTATACCACGAAGACCAGATTGTTGACGATCTGGTCAAAGCCGAAGTTGCCATCGAACGCGCGACCCGCCAGCGTCCGGTGGGATTCCGCGGCCCCGGCTTCAGCATTTCCTACAACATTATGCAGGTGTTGGCGCAGCGTGGTTATTTGTATGATGCCTCGACCTTCCCCACCTACCTGGGGCCGTTGGCGCGCGCCTACTACTTCATGACCACCCGTCTGACTCCGGAAGAGAAGGCCATGCGCCGCGAGCTGTTCGGCAAGTTCAAGGACGGGCTGCGCACCAATGCTGCCTACCGCTGGCGCTACAACGGCTCTGACTTGATTGAAATCCCGGTGACAACGTTCCCAATCTTCAAGGTTCCGATCCACATCAGCTATGTCCTCTACCTGAGCATGTTCTCCAAGACGCTGGCCTTGACCTACTTCCGCACGGCTCTGAAGCTGTGCAAGCTCAGCGGTCTGGAACCGTCGATCCTGCTGCACCCGCTCGACTTCCTCGGCGTGGATGACAACCAGAATGAACTGTCTTTCTTCCCTGCCATGGGCCTGAAAGCCGACCGCAAGATGGGTGTTGTCCGTGAAGCGCTGCAGATCATGGCCGGTGAATTCGAACTGGTCACGATGCAGGAACACGCCCTGCGGTTTGCCCAGGCGAGTACATTTCCCATTCTGGGGTTGCGCTGATGGTTTGCCAGGTTTGCGGAAGGATTTCCGAGCGCCTGTTCCAGAAGTATGGCTATTGGATCCGCGAGTGTACCGGCTGCAAACATCGCTTCTGCGAGCTGGAGCCGGCACACGATCATGTGGATACCGTCTATTCGGATGCTTACTTCTTCGAGGGTGGGGACGGATACCCTGACTATCTGGGTGAAGCGAACCTGCTGATTGCTCATGGGGAGCGTTATGCCAGGCTCCTGAATCAGTATATGAAACCAGGCTGCGTGCTGGATATCGGCGCTGCGGCCGGCTTCATCCTCAAAGGTCTTCAATCCACAGGCTGGCGGGGTATGGGAGTAGAACCCAATGCGCGTATGGCCGCCTATGCCGTCGAACATCTCGATGTCGATGTCCGCGCTGGCTCACTGGAACAGTTCGAGACGAATGAAACTTTTGATCTGGTGAGCATGATACAAGTCATTGGTCATTTCTATGATCTGGAGTCGGCTCTGGCAAAAGCGGCCAGAGCCACCCGGTCCGGTGGATATTGGCTGATTGAATCGTGGAACAAGGACAGCCTCGTCGCTCGTGGATTTGGACAGAACTGGCATGAATACAGCCCACCCAGCGTCCTGCGCTGGTTCGGCCCAAACGATTTGAATCGAGCAGCAGCCAAGTTCGGCTTCACACCAGTTGCTCGAGGGCGTCCAAACAAACGGATCAACCTCGATCACATTGAGTCGCTCTTGAGTTATAAGCTTTCTCATCCTGTCATGAAGAAGATGATGTCGGTTGCTTTCGGTCTGTTCCCGAAGCATACGACCGTACCCTATCCCAACTTTGATCTGTTCTGGGTCTTGTATCACAAGAGCACCTAATGGAAGGAAGCATTCAAATGCGAATGATTCTTGCGCGGGCGACCGCCGGGTCGCCCTCCACGATGATTCGCCTTTGATTTGGTTTTCCCATAAGAAGTCTGCATCCCATGTTGAAACTTGGGTTGACATAGGGGCTTTATCGCCTTACCAATACACTCGTGGTGATCTGGTTTTGGAACCTTCAATCCGAAATCTTTAGAGCATCACTATCCGGTCAAAGGAAATGCCGCAATGCAAGAAGAACTCGTCGCCATTATCTTCGAAAATCTCCAGGAAATGCAGAAGACGGGAGAATTCGCCTACGAGGATTCACTGACTGTCGATACTCCCCTCTACGGCAGGGATGGCAAGCTGGATTCGCTGAGTCTAGTCAAACTGATCATTGCCGTTGAGCAGGGCATTCAGGATCGGCTCAATATCTCGGTGAGTCTGTCTGATGAAAAGGCCCTGTCGCAGACCAGGACTCCTTTCCGTTCAGTATCCACGCTGGTGAATCACGCCATCACCATCATTGGCCTTGAGGCAAAATGAACGCACCCATCACCCTGATTACAGGAACCCGAAAAGGAATCGGACGATTTCTGGCTGAGCATTACCTGCAATTGGGGCATCGTGTGGTCGGTTGCAGTCGCACACCAGCCGAGTTCCAGTCCGAGAACTATACGCATTTCACGCTGGATGTCACCGATGAAGAAGCTGTTCGCCAAATGTTCGCCGCTGTCCGGCGCAGCTTTGGCTATGTTGATAATCTCATCAACAATGCCGGTATTGCGGCCATGAACCACTCACTCCTCACGCCGGCAGCCAGCGTGAGGCAGGTGCTCGAAACCAACGTTGTTGGTACTTTTCTCTTCTGTCGCGAAGCTGCCAAGCTCATGCAGGGACGGCGCAAGGGCTGCATTGTCAACTTCTCCACCGTGGCCGTACCGCTCAACCTCGAAGGCGAGTCCGCCTACGTGGCCTCCAAGTCGGCTGTAGAGGCTTTGACCAGGGTGTTGGCGCGGGAATTCGCTCCGCTCGGCATTACCGTCAATACGGTCGGCCCTGTGCCCATCGAGACGGATTTGATCCGGGGCGTGCCTGCCGACAAGATTCAGCAGCTTGTCGCCCGGCAGGCCATTCGCCGTCTTGGTACGTTGGAAGACGTATCCCACGTGGTGGATTTCTTCATCCATCCAGCCAGTGCCTTTATTACTGGACAGATCCTCTATCTGGGGGGTGTGAATTGAGCAGCGCTACATACATCGGATTCTTGCTTGAACGATTCCGCCGGAACCCCGATGGCGACGCCATTGTCTGGTCGGACCGGCAGTATTCCTATGGTTGGCTGGCTGATACCGTCTCGCAGTGGATCGACACGCTGGAAACCCAGAATGTGCCCCGTGGATCGGTCGTCAGCCTGGAAGCCGATTTTTCTCCCAATGCCATTGCTCTCATGCTCGCGCTGATTGATCGAGGCTGCATTCTGGTTCCGCTGACTTCCTCGGTAGGCCAGAAGAAGCCTGAGTTCCGCGCTATCGCCGAGGTCGAGTCAATCATCGAGATCACCAGTGATGACCGGATGGAGCATCGGCCTACGGGCGTCCAGGCGTCGCACGAATTGATCCTCAGGCTCAAACAAGCTGGCCATCCCGGCCTGGTCTTGTTCTCGTCCGGCTCGACCGGCAAGAACAAGGCGGCTCTTCATGACTTCGTGCCGCTCTTGGAGAAATTCAAAGTTCCACGGCACTCGATGAGGACGATCACCTTTCTCCTGTTTGATCACATCGGCGGTGTCAACACCCTGCTGTACACCTTGTCGAATGCAGGCTGCGTCATCACTGTGAATGACCGGTCGCCCGACTCCGTGGGCGCTACTGTGGAAAAGTTCAAAGCAGAACTGCTGCCCACTTCGCCAACCTTTCTTAATCTGCTGCTCTTGAGCCGCGCTTATGAGCGCCATGACTTGTCATCGCTCAAGATGATTACCTATGGTACTGAGGTGATGCCGGAAAGCACGCTTTTGCGCATGCACAGCATTCTGCCTTCGGTGAATCTCCTGCAAACCTACGGCCTGTCGGAGGTAGGCATCCTCCGCTCTAAGTCGAAGTCATCCGACTCCCTCTGGATCAAGGTGGGGGGAGAAGGTTTCCAGACACGCATCGTCGATGGTATGTTGGAGATCAAAGCCGAGTCCGCCATGCTGGGCTACCTTAACCATGAGAGTCCCTTCACCGAGGACGGCTGGTTCCGTACAGGCGATGCCGTCGAGGTGGACGGCGAGTATATACGTATCCTGGGACGCAAGTCCGAGATCATCAATGTCGGCGGAGAAAAAGTCTATCCGGCTGAGGTTGAAAGCGTTGTGCTTCAGATGGAGGGGGTCGAGGACGCAATCGTAGTCGGTTCCCCCAATCCCATCATGGGAAACATCGTTGAAGTGCAGGTCAAGCTCTCGACCGATGAAACGCTGGCACAGTTCCGCAGTCGCATGATGGCCTTCTGCCAGGATCGCCTGCCTCGCTTCAAAATCCCCCAGAAAGTGGTGCTGTCAGATAACTCCCTGCACAGCGATCGCTTCAAGAAACTAAGAGGTAACAATGCAAGTCGCTGAGAATTCACACTCGAGGGATGCCGCCCAACAGCATGGCAGCGCCCGTTTTCATATTCGGCAGGTCACTATCACCGATACGGTTGGGATTGACCGCACAACCGAACTGCACATGGACCTGCTTGGGTTCGGGCCGATGGCGCAGTTCGGTGATCGTGTGATTCGAGATACCATCTACGTGAGCGCGCTCCAGGATGGTCTCCTGGAAGTGGCGGTCGCGGAAGTCGATGGCCGTCCGGCGGGTTTCATAGCCTATACGCTCAAGCCGCATGACTTTCACGCGCTGCTGATCCGCAACCATCTGCTCAAAGCGGTTGGGACGATGGCCCTCGCTCTGATCACCAATCCAGCGCGTCTCCGTCACATCCCACGCGCCTTGAAAGTTATCTTATCACGCGATGAACTTCCCAGTTCCGCCGCGAACATCAAGACCGAGGTCGTCTGTTTTGGTGTGCGCCCCGAGTATCTCACCCCCGCCTTCGTCAAGGAAACAGGGCTGCGCGTCGGTATGCGTTTGCTCGATCATGCCTTTGACTACTTCCGGCAGCATGGGTTCGACCGAACGCGGATGATTGTGGATGCCGATAACACGCGCGCGCTCCTGTTCTATCAGTCCCTCGGCGCCGAACTGACGCCCTGTATGTTCGGTGGAATCCCGTCCTGTATGGTGGAGATCGACCTCAATGCTCTGTGACCGGTCTCGCTTCTTCTCAACGGTTCCTTATTCCACGCTGTGGGAAGTGCGATACCTGAATCTACTACATGGTTGCCTGCGTCCCACAGCGTTTCTCCTCAATGCGCGCGGCTATTAAGGTGTCAGCAAGGTAGCCCCGGATACAATGCCACTATAGCTTGTGGCACCCTTTCTTGACTCCGGTCTAGGATGAATCATGACGAGCATTCTTCGTTCCGACTCGTCCCTTCAGTCGCAGACTCGGCCTCTTGCTTCGGATAGTGCCGAAGGGGCAGGATCACAACGCCTCGCTGCCATCGACATGCTGCGCGGCGTCGCAATGCTGTTGATGGCGCTCGATCACTGGGCGGCATTTGCCCGCATCAATGTGACGGCCGAAGGCTACAACGGCAAGCGTTTTCCATTGGGGAATTGGGCGGAAATCTTCACCGGCCTCGTCACCAATCTGTCATCCGGTATCTTCTTTACACTGGCTGGTACCAGTATTGCCTTTTTCGAGCGTAGCCGTCGTAAGCGCGGTTGGTCAGAGTGGGATATCACCCGCTTTCTCTTGATCCGCGCTGCTATTCTGCTGGTACTCGATCAGGTGGTCAATTTTATCGGCTGGCGCGTGACAAATTTACCGCTGTTCGAGGTCTTGTCTGCGATCGCTTTCAGCATGATCATCCTGTCGATAGTGCGTCTGCTCCCACTGCGAATCATCGCGCTTCTATCGGCTGCCCTGTTTATTCTGTTCCCCCTGTTCGTACAGATCTTTCCTCCTAACCCCGATCAACCCCTTTCGGCCATTACCACTATCCTCTTCCAGAATCATCGGGACCAGGGCTTTCCCGAAGTCGAAGATCCGCTCCTGGGCCGCCTGAGTCTGATGCTCGCAGGCTACGTGATGGGGCGTCTCCTGTCTCAAGGCAAAATCAGTATTTCTCCCCGCTGGCTCTGGGTCGCGCTTGTGGGTTTCATCGCCTGGGGCGTCCTGCGTCTGGGATTACTGCAAGGCTATGGCGACTTCCTGCCGTATCAGGCCGGCGCTCCCTGGATTGACTTCTTCATCGATAACAAACATCCACCAAGCCTCACATTCCTGCTCTTCAACATGTCCTGGTCGTTGATCCTGCTGGTATTCATCAATGCGATATCATCGCGTTTGAGCAAGACCCGGTTGGGCTGGGCGCTGAGTGTACTCGGTCAGACCTCGCTGTTCTTCTTTGTCTTCCATATGCTCTTCTACCGTCTGTTGGTCATACTCTTCCAGGACGGGGCGATAATCCCTTCATCCTGGCTTGGCGACATCGCGCTGCTCCGTTTGTTCATCGACTGCGGTTTGACTTTTGTTATTCTCCTTCCTGTTTGCGCCTGGTATCGTAATCTAAGGCGTAGACATGTAATCTTGAGTTACCTATAACCCCGAAGCGTGTTCATCGCGGTGCGATTGTAAATGGTAAATGGATGATGACAGCGATGAACGCATAGATAACAGGAGTTAGGCTGTGGTTGAAAGTAAGCATGGGCGCCTTCTGCTGGTTGGCGTGGTGATGCTCATCAGCGGGTTGCTCGTGACAGCAAGCCACGCCCAGGCCTCCGGGTATTCGCTGCGCTTCTACGGCAATGGGACGGGGGATATCGACCGGGTAAAGATACCGGTGGATCCGCCCACCTCAGCCGACATCGGCGGCAGCTTCACCATCG
>CAZKXW010000124.1:0-10949 GCA_964556745.1 uncultured Anaerolineaceae bacterium | reverse complement strand
AACTGTTCTTGCGTTACACCCGTTGGGATAGTGCTCATGGGGTTCACCTTTGGTCAGGTTTTTCCTTCCATGATGCACTATCCCTTTCACATCTCAAAAGTTTCAATCAGCTCGTCGACTAGAGATGTTGGCGCTATTCCACCCTTGACGCTGGGCAAAAGCTGGGGCAAAGATATTTGTATCAGGACAAGGTGAGTACAGGCGAAAAGGACTTCAAACGGAATGCGGATCGGCGTGCTGGCGCTGCAAGGCGCTTTCATTGAGCATGAGAAGAAAATACGCGAACTGGGCGCAGAAGCGGTCGAAGTGCGATTGCCGCAAGACCTGGATGGAGTGGATGGTTTGATTATCCCCGGCGGAGAAAGCACGACCATCGGTAAGCTGGCGGTGGAATACAAGCTGATCGAGCCGCTGCGAGAGTTCGCCCGCGAGAAGCCAACCTGGGGAACCTGCGCCGGAATGATTTTCCTGGCGAGCGACATCGGCATCGACCGCCAGCCGATCTTGGGCTTGATGGACATGCAGGTCAACCGCAATGCCTTTGGCCGGCAGATTGACAGCTTTGAGATAGATTTGCCGATCTCGGTACTGGGCGAAGTACCGTTCCATGCGGTATTCATCCGAGCGCCGGTAGTGACGGCAGTCGGGCCGGGGGTGAAGGTGCTGGCCCGATTGGAAAACAGCCAGATTGTAGCCGTACAGAGCGACCATTTGCTGGCAACGGCGTTCCATCCTGAGCTGACAGATGATACACGTCTGCACGCTTATTTTCTGCATCTAGCGCGGAACGGAAGTCAGGGGTAAATTGAGCAAAGAATCGGGCGAACTATGCCGTTCACAATTGGGAGCGGCATGCTAAAATACCGCCCGAAAAATGGACGGGGCCTAACGATTATTCGACAGGGGCGATGCGCATGTACGACGACGATCTGCTGTTCCACAACCAACTCGATGACGAAGAAGAAGTGATTGAAGACGACGAGGACATCGAGTTTGAAGAAGAAGACCTGGAAGAAGTCGAGTTCGAGGAAGAGGATATCCTCGACGATATTGATGATGAAGACGAGTTCATCGACGATGAAGGTTATGACATCTCGGAGTTCGACGACGAAGACGATGACCTGTACGATGATGATGACTTCTTCGATGACGATGACGACGAAGATGAGGACTACTACGAGGACGATGACGACTATTGATCCTCTCCGGCCTTGATCCAAGGTTGAAGTCGCCGTACTTGATCCGTCTACTCCTTCGTTACATGACCGTGCCAGGGGTCGCTGATCGACCCCTGTTCGACGTAGTGCTTCCTTACTTATCAAATTCCAACTTTGTTCGGACTTTCCTTAATCTTGCATCCAAGTACATGGGTGCTAGGATTTAGGTACGTGCAATGCCGTGTCCCTATGTTGGTGTAGAATAGGGACGTAGTGTTCATCTGCTTTATCGCTGATATTTTGGAATGTGAGAGGCACCCAACGTGAATACTTCCACCTCGCCTGTCATGATTATCTGGCGGTTGGTTTTGAAGTGGTGGTGGCTGATCCTGATTGCCGTGGCGCTCGGCGGTGGGGTTGGGTACTTCGTTCGCAGCAACCAACCGGATGTGTACTATGCTCGGACGACGCTGCTGTTCGGCCAATCCTTCAGTGATATCACACAGCAGGCCGAGACGTTCAGCGCAGTGCAAGATCTGATCTCGATTTACACGGGCCTTGCCCGGCGCGACAAGACGCTCCAGCCGGTGATCGAAAAGATGAACCTGGGGGTCAGTGTTGATCAGTTGAATGAACGGCTCAACATTACCCAGGTGACCGATCTGCCGCTCATGGAAGTCTACGTGGCCGATACCGATCCGGTACGGGCAGCCGCTATTGCCAATAATGTGGCCCAGGAAATCATCGACCAAAGCCCCAATCAGGTCGTATCCCAGGATATTGAATTCCGCCGCCAGCAGGCCCGGCAGTTGGCGCAGCAGATCACCGAGCTGCAAGCGGCCTATGATGCTCTGCTGGCAAAAGGCGCAACGCTCACCTCAGCGTTCGAGATCGCCCAGAACCGAAATGAAACTCAGGCGACTCTGGAGACTCTTCAGAGCATCCAGCAGTTGTACGCCGATATGAGTTCTGGGTTGCCGGAGACTGGGAACTTCATCCAGATCTACGAATTCGCCACGGCACAGAACACGACCGTTGTATCAGGGTCGATGCTCAGCGTAGTGCTGGCAGCCGCAGCGGGACTGCTGCTGGCAGTGGGCACGATTGTGCTCATTGCCTTCCTGGATGACCGACTCCAGTGGCAGGAAAATATCGACGAGATTGCCGGGGTGAAGGTATTGGGGCCGCTGGGAATGGTCCCCGCCAACAAGCTTCCGTTGTACGTATCGACCTCACCAGACGCGGTTGAAAGCGAGGCACTGCGCCAGCTTCGGTCAAAGATCGTTCTTGCGGCTGGCGGAACCATGCCGAGGGTGTTAACAGTCACAAGCTATGACTCGGGCGATGGTAAAAGCGTCACGTCAGCCAATCTGGCTGTGGCAACCGCCGAATCGGGCCTGCGCACGCTGCTGGTCGATGGGGATATGCGCAAGGGCAATTCACATGAGTTTTTTCGCCTGCCCAATGTGATGGGATTGTCCGATATTCTGGCTGGTCGCGATGATATTCATCTGCTCTTGTCCCGCGCCCTACTGGACAGTGGACATGAAAACCTAACTATCCTGACCTGCGGTCGCGCTACAACCGACCCAACCGCTCTTCTGAGCCGTCCGCGCTTTGCTGCCGTCATTGACGCGCTCAAGAGCCAGTTTGATGCGATCATCATTGACTCTGTCCCGACGGTCGGTGGGACTGACTCCGCGTTCCTGGCGGATCGCAGCGATGGTTTGTTGATTGTCCTGCATGGCCAGCGCACAACGCTGCGTGGTTTGAAGCGAACTCTGCTTTCACTGCGGCAGGGGCACGCGGTGACTATCTACGGTCTGGTGTTCAACCGCGTAGCACTTCAAGTTACTGGCAGCTACTCACAGCCATACTATAGGCGCACCCTGGCAATTAGCCCCGACAAACTCAACGAAGAAATGCTCAAAGCCAGTAAGACACCTGGACTATTCCGTCGCAACAAGCACATTCGTGTTGCAGCCGATGGCGGACGCTACTTCTCTGTTCAAGCTGCTTCAGTGCAGCTCGGGGTCAGCGAATCGATCATGAAGGAGTGGATCAAGAGCGGGTACATCAAGACCGAGCGTTTTCGTCGCCAGGACTGGATTGCCGATGTGGAAATCTCCCAGCTTCTGGATCGTCTGCCGCGCTATGAATACGATCTGAAGTCCGGCTATCAGGAACCGACACCCAAGAAGAGACCAGCGGGAACTCGTACCAGCGGCAAGATCCGTGAGCTGTTAGGCGGGGCGCAGCGCGAAGCTGTACTGGCTGCGGCGCGCGAATCCTCACCAGAGGATAAATCGTCCTGAGGTGTGATTGGTTTGGTCTGTATGCGATGAGTTCTTATTGTTATGATGCGACAGGATTGAAATGGAGACTCTTCTAGGATCGGTTTTCCTCAGGCGAATGTCCTGGTTCGGGCGGCTGCGCTATCTGCTGCTAGATCGACACTTCAGCCGAACTCTCTATATAGCAATGGTGGCGCTGTGCCTGCTTGGCACAATTGCTTCAGCACTTCTCTTACGCCAAATCTGGGGACCCAGCGATATCATCAAGGGATTCTTGCCGGCTGTCGCGGTGGTTGGGCTGGGTATTGTCGTCTTCATATACACCCGTATGTCGTGGATGCCGGTGGTACTGATTCTCATCTCAACGCTGTTGGCCGATGGAATTGGAACGGGTACGGGAACCAAGCTGACATTTACCTTCCTGACGTTGAACTTATGGTTGTTCATCTGGCTGTTCAAGATGTTTGTGGTAGAGCGTAAGCTGAATGTCATTCCCTCCATTGCCAACTGGCCCATTCTGGCGTTCTGTGTTGTAGTCGTGCTCTCGACGATTTGGAGCACGGTATATGCCGATAAAAGTGTCAGCTACTATTTCAGCGACAAGATCTTCCCGCGGCTGATGACGGCTGTTGTATTGATGATATCGCCCTTGACCGTACTGATGGTCGGCAATGCCATTCGGGATGTGCGTCCACTGCGGATCATCGTCTGGTGGTTCCTGACTGTTGGGTTTGTCTTCGGCACAATAGGAATTGTGCTGGGCGGTGTCGTCGGGCCATTGAATGTCAGGGGCCAATTCTCTGTTTGGGTTGTACTATTTGCTGCTGGTCAGTTCTTTTTCAATCGCAAGCTGTCGCTGGCTCTGCGTATAGTATTGCTTGTGATCATTGGAATCTGGATCTACATCATTTTGGGGCTGGGTTTCTCATGGCTGAGCGGATGGCTACCTGTTTTCTCTGGACTAGTTCTGATCAGCCTGATCTACTCACGCAAAATGCTCATCCCGATTGGCTTGGCTGTCCTGGTTTATGTGATCGCCAACTTTGGGGTTCTTGAACAAAGGTTGGGGTCAGAGAGTGAAGCGTCAGGAGTCACCCGCGCTAATGCCTGGACACAAGCGTTCGATGTGACCTCAGATCATCTCCTTCTGGGCACAGGTCCCGCCGGATATCAGTTCTATTTTCTGGTGCGTGGGGTGTATTCGGGGGCTATTGGTACAGGACAGCTCGCCCACAACAACTACGTAGACATTTTAGCCCAATTAGGAGTGGTCGGGTTATTGCTCTGGCTAATGGTCTGGGGAACATTAGGGTTCATCAGTTTCAGAATGTATCGATCCGTGCCTGCTGATGAGTCCGGGTTCATATCAGGCTTAAAGGCCTCTCTACTAACTGCCTGGCCGGTAACCATGTTGACCATGATGTTGGGGGATTGGATCACACCGTTTACCTATACGCAGGGACTGGCGGGTATCGACTACACCATATGGCACTGGGTCATGCCCGGTATGAGCCTCGCGCTGTATAGCATCAGCCAGACCAAACGAGCTAACCAGCATCCAGCGCCAGCTGCATGAATTCAACAACCCGAGCCATGATGTTATGTTGTTCAAACAACCTGGCACTAGTCGTACCGACATGGTGATTCCCATGCACAGGATGCGCGTCGAAAAATACGGTCCCCTGATCCAACTTAGATTGATGCTTCTGTCCTTTGGACTTCTCGTTTTTGCCCTACCCGTATTCGCTCAGGATGATTCTTTTGGACGCACCTGGTCGATTCCCATGTTCCTGGGCAATGGCTGGTGGCAGTCGATGGCACTGGATATTGAAGGCAACCTCCATGTCGCTTGGTACGATGCTATCTATGATAACAATGCCTACTACGATGTGCTGGCCTATCGGAAGCGGGACAGACTTGGTACTTGGACAGAAGTTCAGGATGTCGTTGTAACCGGTACAGGCGGTTTCACCGTCCGTAATAGCATCGCGACCACCCCCGATGGGATGCTGCACGCAGCATTCCGTGATTATATAGCTCATGCATTTGCAAATGCCCCAATCAACGGAGCCAACAACGCAGCCAATTGGCCAGCGGACTTCATTTCAATTGATGATCTGGGCTACTACCTCAGTATGATTGCCGATCAAAATGGTGTGCTGCACCTAGTCGCCAGCGGTCGATTCAATAGTATTGAAACGACCAATGTGGTTAACCTTGAGGCTAGTCCGTGTGCGTTTTGTTTTGATCTGTTTTATCGACGATCAACGGATGGTGGCAGAACTTGGGAATCTCCGGTACCGATTTCGGCGCTTCCCGATTCAGGATCGGATCGGGCATGGATTTTCCAGGGTGCCAGCGGTCGCCTGTATATTACCTGGGATGAAGGCATAGACTGGGTTCAGGGTCGAGGACAACCGGTGGACTCCCGTATGGTCTACTCGGACGATGGGGGGACCACCTGGTCGGAACCGATTATTTTCCGAGGTAATAGACCAGGAGCACCGCCGGTCCAGATTTCTGCCGCGGAAATTGATCCTCGCAAATTGATTGTGGTGTGGCACCATTCGACGAATGAGGATGCGGGAATCTACTATCAGATCTCCGACGACACAGGTGAAAGCTGGTCGGAACCAGCGCTTATCCCGAACATTGTCCGCAGAGGAACATTGTTCTTCGCTCAGTTGGATCGCTATTCGCTGGTCACAGATCGGCTGGGATTTGTCCATCTGTTTGCTGTAGCCCAACCCAATGAGACTTCTACGCGCAATCCGGGCCTCTACCATCTGATTTATCAACCCGCCTCCAACACGTGGTCTTTGCCCCAGCGGATCATGTACAGCCCAGAACAGCAGCCTGAGTGGCCAGTCGCGTTGGTTGGACCAAGCAATGACATTCATCTGAGCTTTTTTATTCGAGGACTTCTGGAAAACTTCGCCGGTATTCAATCCAACACGGAAATCCTCAAGGTTTACTACAGCTATCTTCCGGGCAACATGGCCGCTCAACCCACGGTAGCATTCTTACCAACGGAAACAGCACTGCCAACGGCAACACCATTCCGCTTGGTCGAAGCGACAGCGACGCCGGTTCCGACCGTGCGGCCGTTGGAAACGCAGTTGACTCTGACGACGCGCGACAATTACGCGGCTCAAACACTGCTCGGCAGCATCGTAATCGTCGGGCTGTTGTGCGCTGGCGTTGTGGTCTTTATTCGCCTGCGAGGTCGTTAGGCCACACTGGGTTTCAGGTTCAGCACCCGAAACGAGGACTACAAATGACATCTGCCAATGCTGTGAAGCCGGATTCCGCGACGCAGGAGAACGGTCTGCGTCGCAATGTGATGGCTGCCGCTGTGTTGATCGTGATTCTGGTGGCCTTCTACAGCCGCTCGCTGTTTGGCGGCATGGCTGTGCTGTCAACCGATCAGATCTTCGACTTCGCCTTTTTCAGAACAGGAACTCCGAGTGGTTTTGAACGCCCCGGCAACTTCCTGATGTCGGATATGACTTTGAAGTTCTATCCATGGGCAACGGTCACGCGCGAGGCCTTCCAGGACGGTGAGTTTCCGTTCTGGAATCCGTATACCTACTCCGGCACACCGCACTTCGCCAACGGCGAAAGCATGGTGATGTATCCCATCCAGGTGCTGAGCAGCTTGCTACCATTGAATGTCTCGTTCGCGTTCTCAGCCGCGATGCGGATGTTCGTGGCTGGCTTCGGGATGTTCCTGTTCTTGCGGCTGCTGCACATCAGCTTCACGGGGTCGCTCATCGGCGGCATCGCCTTCATGCTGGGCGGATCGATGCTGATGTGGCTGAGCTATCCGCTGGGAGCGGGTTATGCCTGGATGCCGCTGCTGTTTTGGGCAGGGGAACGTATCGTTAGCCAGAGGCGTTTGAGCGGCGCGGTGGTGTTGGGGTTGGTGGTCGGCAACGATCTACTGGCGGGGCATCTCCAGATTTCCTTCATTCAGTTCTTGATGTTGGGGGTGTACAGCCTGTTCCGGCTGTACACGTCATATGTGTCCCAGCGCAACACGCGCGGGGTGGCGCAGACTGCCGGGCTGCTGGCGCTAGGAATGGTGCTGGGGATCATGCTGGCGGCAGTATTGGTGCTGCCGTTCTGGAACTGGCTCAATCTGACGGGCGAATCCGAGCGCCGGATGCAGCAGGTGACTGCTTCGGGCCAGGGCCTGAACCTGAATTTCATCACCAACATCGTGGTCGGGGCGATTGTATTGGTGCTGCCGAACGCCTTCGGCAGTCCGGCGCTGAACAACATGGATGTCTTCCTTGGAGCCAATTACATTGAACAGACGATATACATTGGCATCGTCCCACTGGTCTTTGGAATCTTAGCGGCGATCCTGTGTCTGCGGCGTTCGTCGACAGAATTAACCCCCGAGCGGCGCGGACAAATGCGTTTCTTCCTGGTGGTAGGGCTGGCAATACTCGCGCTGGCTTATGGAATCCCGCTGATCGACTTCATCAACCGGCTTCCGCTTTTCAATGTCGTATCAGCATCGCGCTATCGTATGGCCTTCACTTTCTTTCTAATTGTGCTGGCGGCGTTCGGATTTGACTACTTCATCCAACAGCTTCGGAATCCGGTGATCCTGCGCCGTTTGATGATCGGGACGGGCGCGGCGGCCGTAATCTCGGTCGTAGGGCTGGTGGCAGCATTCATCGGGATGAATGTGTTCAGGGAACGGCTGATGTCGTTCAATCGTCTGGCGGTCAATTACGACACGATCCAGGGACTTTACCGGCCGATCAATCCCGATGTGTATTTTCCGGCGGCTATCGCGGTGATGTTTGTGGGGCTGCTGATTCTATACCGTCGTCAGATCATCCGTCTGAATGGGCTGCTGGCGGGATCGGTGGTCATCGTGGTCTTCGATCTGTTCATCTTTGGGTTCAACTTCAACCCGGTGATTCCAGATAGCTGGGTATATCCGGAAGTGCCTGCCGCGCAGTTCATGCGGCAGTCGCTGGCAAATTCAGAGCCAGTCCGTGTGCTGGATCTATATGATGTGATGCCTCCGAACAGCGGCACGCCCTACGGTTTACAGGTTCCAACGGGTTCGGATTTCCCGGCCAAGCGGTATTCACAGATGGCTGTGGCGTTAGGGATGGAGTTCGCCTCTTCGTACCGGATTCGCTCAACGCGGGTCACAGATCAGATGCTGGATTTGTTCAACATCAAGTACGTGATGTACTATCAGCCGCTTGAAGACGACCTCAATGGGCGGCTGCAGCTGGTCTATGAAGATGGGTGGCTGTATGTCTACGAAAATCAGAAGGTACTGCCACGAACTTTCGTAGTGCATCAGGCAGAGACGGTCACGGACGACGCGGCCCTGCTTGAGCGGCTGACTGCGCCGGACTTCGACCCATCGCGGCAGGTTCTCCTGGAAGTGCCTGCCCCATCTGATCTGCCGTCTGGGGATACAGCGACCCCGCCGGAGAAGGTGCAGATCACCGACTATGCCACGCAGCACGTCACCATTCAGGCGCAGCTCGAACAGCCCGGTTTCCTGGTGCTGCTGGACGCGGCCTATCCGGGCTGGCGGGTCACGGTGGATGGGCAGGAGGCGACGTTGTATCGCGCTAACTATGACTTCCGGGCCGTGTATCTGCCGGCCGGGGAACACACGGTGGAATTCCGCTTCACCATGCCGGGATTCGCGGCTGGAGCGGCGATCACTGTGGCGGGGCTGATCCTATCGGCGCTGCTGGTGGGAGCAGACGTATTCCTGCGCCGTCGCGCTGCGCGAGCTGCATAAGGTATTGAGAGATGTGAGGCGGGGCGTGGTTCACGCCCCCTAACCTCACTCAGAAGAAATCGGCAGCACTGCCAAGCTGCCGTAGAGGGTGAGCGTATCAGCGCGCACCCAACCTTTGATGCTCCCGTCGAGGGTGCGGATCAGAATCCAACCGTTATCACCTGTCCGTCCCACAGCGACGACCAATTGATTGGGTTCGATACGCTTGGTGGCCTGGGCGTTGGCATCCGGCGTCGGGCGGACCAACACACGCCGTCCCAAATCGACGGTGATGGCCGGGAGCGTCCCCTCGTCAAAGGTGGGATCGAGCAGCACGCTGGTGCTGAGTTCAAACTGGCCGCTTGGCGATACTGGCCCGGCGGCGGTCTGGCGCGTTTCCCCAGTGACGATCAGAACATAGACTCCATCAAAGGGAACCTGGATGTTGATGACGGCCTCGTCATCGCCAGGCCAGTCTTCGATATCGACCCGGCGGCTGTAGCCAACCATGCCGCTGGGATAGCGCAGGATCAGGACGGGCACGAAGTCGCGAGACTCCAGCGTGAAGACCACCCGCTCATCCTTCCGCGCAGTGAACACATAAAAACGCAGCGGTTCCTCTAGATTGATTTCCCCACTCAACTCGCCAGGATTGATTACGGAATCCGTAGTCGATGACGCGGGGGTCAGTGTGGGGGTATGGGTGGGGCGCGGCGTGGACGATGGGAGTTGTGTGGGTAATAGAGTCGGACTTGGACTGGACGTTGGTGTAAAGCTTGGTGTCCAAGTGGGCGTCATTGTATTTGTTGGAGACGGCGCAGGGGTTAGGGTGATGGGTCTGGCTGTCGGCGGCTTTGGGGTATGGGTTGGCGTCCGGCTGGGAATCAGCGTGTCCGTGGGAGATGGCGGCAGCGGCGTATTGGTCGGTGGATGTGGCGTGCTGGATGGCGGCAGGGGCGTCTCACTCGGCAGAACGGGTGATGGAGTCATGGTGGGCGGGACGGGCGTCTCACTCGGCAGAACGGGTGATGGAGTCATGGTGGGCGGCAGGGGTGTGCGGGATGGCGGGACGGGCGTCGTAGTGAATGGTTCCGGTGTATTCGACGGTGGGATAGGGGTTGAGGTCGATGGTACGGGCGTATTCGTCGGCGGTAGATCGGTTGCCGATGCAAGGACGACGACGGATGATTGAGTGGCGGTCGCTGAAGGGGCAGCGGTAGGCAAGCTAGGGGGCCACCTGGCAATGAACAGCAGCGCTGCGATCACCGCCGCGGCCAACCCCACCAAGGTGATGAGCCAGCGACGGGGGACCGGTTTCTTTCGCGGTCGTTTGGAGAGCGTGACCTCATCGGTGTCAGTGATGGACGGAGGGAGCACAGTCGACGGCTGTACAGGAGCGGCCAAAGCTTCTTTGAGCGATGTGATGAAGCTTTCTGAAAGAGGAGCGCCGTTGTAGTCCGGCGCATGCCCTGGATCGCTGGATAAACGCACATCTTCAATCTGCGTGCTGGTGAAGAGCGCCCAAATGTTCCCCGCCAGGAGAATCGGGAAGATCGGTTTGCTAATGCTGTCGGCGTAGTTGACTTCCCGTTTGACCCACTTGGAGCGCCGGGATTCAGGGGTCATCACGACCACAAAGGCAGCACAGCCATCAATGGCCTTGAAGATGGCATCGGCCCAGTCTTCACCTTTGTGAATACTGCGTTCGTCGATCCAAACCTCGATGCCCTC
>CAZKXW010000123.1:0-11221 GCA_964556745.1 uncultured Anaerolineaceae bacterium | reverse complement strand
GGGTGAGGATCATGAAAAAACCTGCCCCTGAAAAGAAGGGGGTAGGGGGATGAGGGCAGAACTCGCCGGATGAGCCACCAAACCCCATAAATTATCACTCCATACATAAAAACGTATGATAACTATATTTTTCCAATAACACCCACGCGAGAGACTGTGCAAGCATTCATAAGACACCAAATGGTTTTCCAAAATGTCACCCTAAAATAGAAAAATTGTTCTATACTGAGAGTCCGTCGTGCGGTTCATTTCGCCGCCTTCGGCATTCGTGATCCCCGTCGCCCTGCGCGCCTATGAAGGAGGACTCTCTCACCCATGCCTCGCTACCATACCGAAGCGGAAAAACGCCGCATCCTCGATCACCTCATGCTCAATGGCGGCAGCATCGCTCTCACCGCTGAAGAGAGCGGCGTCAGTCCCTCTACCCTGTACCGTTGGCTGCGCGATGAGAATTCTCGCAAAAAAGCGGATTCTCATTCTTATCATTCTTATCATTTCGCATCCGCTCCCCCTCTCCATTGCATGGAGCGAACGCCGGGGGGTGAGGACCCCCATGCAATCGAGCGAACGCCGGGGGGTGAGGATTCCCATGCAATCGAGCGAACGCCGGGGGGTGAGGACCCCCTCCAACCCTTCATCCCCGCCATGATCGACGAGGCCCAGTTCCTCCTCGATTCCATCCGCGAGGCCGTCGCCGACGCCCCCCTCAACCAGCGCGTCGCTGCCCTCGTCCAGCTCATCGACCGCATCGAGCGGATGCGCTTCCGTCGCGCCTTCCGCCCCGTCCAACCCCCAATCGACCCCATGGATTACGAAATCCGGGTCGCCCATCATGTGGAAAAGGAGGATGACCTTGACCCTCAAGACCCCCTGGACGATCCATCTCCCGACGCCCCACCGCAACCAGCGCACCGTGCTCAAGAGTAGCGCCCGTTACCGCGTCGTCGCCTGCGGCCGCCGCTGGGGCAAAACCACCCTCGGCCAGATCGAGATCGTCGAGCAGGCCGCCGTCCAGCACAAAACCTGCTGGTGGCTCGCCCCTACCTACGCCATGGCCGATCACGTCTGGGCTGAACTCAAACTCGCCTGCCGTGATCTGCCCGGCCTGGCCGTGCATGAACAACCCCGCCGCCTGGACTTCCGCCAGGGCGGCTCCATCGCCATCCACAGCACCCACCTCCCCGACCACCTGCGCGGCGCGGGCCTCGATTTCGTCGTCCTCGATGAGGCCGCCTTCATGGAATCGAGCGTCTGGCCGCAGGTTGTCCGTCCCATGCTGCTCGACCGCTCCGGCGGCGCTCTCTTCCTCAGTTCGCCCGCCGGCCGCAATACCTTCTGGGAGGTTTATCACCACGGCTTACAGCGCCGCACCGGCTGGCGTAGCTTCCACTTCACCACCTTCGATAATCCCCTTATCGATCCGGCTGAACTCGAAACCATTCGCCAGCAGACCCCGGAGCGCATCTGGCGCGCCGAGTATCTGGCCGAGTTCGTCGAAGACAGTGGCCGCGTCTTCCGCGATATTCAGGCCGCCGCCACCGCCCCCCTCGACGCCGAACCCATCCCCGGCGTCCGCTATGTGGCCGGCATCGACTGGGGCCGCGAAGACGACCTCACCGCCATCGTCGTCCTCGACGCCGATCACCGCCGCATGGTCGCCATCGACGCCTTCACCGGCATCGGCTGGAACCTCCAGCGCGGCCGCCTCCAGGCCGTCTGTGACCGCTGGCATCCCGCCGCCCTCTGGGCCGAATCCAACAGCATCGGCTCGCCCAACATCGAGGCGCTCCAGGCCGAAGGACTGCCCATGCGCCCCTTTGCCATGACCGCCGCCAGCAAGCCCTCCCTCATCGACGCCCTGGCCCTCGCCATTGAACGCCGCCAGCTTGCCCTCCAGCCGGATGAATCGCTCCTCTCGGAGCTGGCCGCCTATACCGTCGAGCGCCAGCCCGCCGGAACCTGGCGCTACACCGCCCCCTCCGGCCTCCACGACGACCGCGTCATCGCCCTGGCGCTCGCCTGGCACGGCCTCCGCCGCACCGCCCTCCCCATCGCCTTCATCTGATTAGCCCCGCGCCACTTCGTAGAGAGGGGGTTTGGGGGTGAGGATCATGAAAAACCCCACCCCCTCCGTATTCCTTTGCGTTCTTGGCGTCTCTGCGGTTCAATTCTCCTTCAGGTATAATGCGCTCCATGAAAACCCGTTGGAAACTTCTGCTGATTGTGATCGGAGCGCTCCTGCTGCGGCTGGCGCTGCTGGTCTTCGTCGATCATCCCGGCATCGCCGATCCAAACCATTACTACAACCTGGGCCTCCGGCTCGTCGAAGGCCACGGCCTGACCATCGATTACATCTGGCAGTATTTTGGCCCACCGCCCGCTTTGGTTCACGCCGAAGACCACTGGATGCCGCTGGCGGGAATCCTGGCCGCGGTCGGCTTCACCCTTTTTGGAGAACACCTCCTGGGCGGGCTGAGCCTCTTCATCCTGATGGGAGCGCTGATTCCGCTGGCAGGGTATGCCGCGGCCCGGCAGTTTGAACTGCGCGAAGGCACGGCCCTGTTCTGCGCGGCGGCGGCTGGTTTGCTGCCCGAA
Organism: uncultured Anaerolineaceae bacterium; assembly: GCA_964556745.1. Taxonomy (GTDB): domain Bacteria; phylum Chloroflexota; class Anaerolineae; order Aggregatilineales; family Phototrophicaceae; genus CFX2. Next base: position 8,626 of record CAZKXW010000123.1, on the reverse strand, counting down.
TTCGTCCTGAACTCGCTGCGGACGGATACAACCATTCCCAATGTGCTGTTCATCACCATCAGTGTCCTGCTGTTGGGCTATGGCCTGCACAACACGAGTATTCCTGGCTGGAAGCGCGCCCTGGCCTTCGCGGGTAGCGGATTGATGGGCGGACTGGCCTATCTCACCCGCAGCGACAGCCTCCTGCTCCTGCCGATGCTGGTTGTCCTGCTCCTGCTCATCGCGCGCTTTGAAGGCCGTGGGCTGCGCGGGACAGGTCATGTGTGGCTCATGCCAGTCGTTTTGCTGCTGGTCGCGCTGCCCCTGTGGCTCAACAATCAGCACACCCTCGGCCATCCACTGCCGACTGGAACCAGCGCGATGTTCTTCTACGCCGATGTCCTCGATCATTGGGCCTATGGTGGCACTTTCACGCTCCAGACCCTCCTGGAACGTCAGACCCTCCCGCAGTTGTTCGGCAAGCGGCTGTTTGAACTGGCGGCTGCTTTCAAGCTGATGTATACCACCCTGGATGTTCTGCTGCCGGTAGCCGTGCTGGGCGGCGCGCTGCTGCTGACGCTTTCGCGCGACCGCCGCCGTCTGCTGCGCTTCGCGCCAACCTTGATCCTGCTCATCGGCATCGTCATTGCCTATCCCCTGCTGATCCCCTACAAGAGCCAAAGTGGCAGCTTCAAGAAGGCCTATCTGACGCTGATCCCGCTCCTGCTCCCGCTGGCTGGTGTTGCGCTGGAACGCGCCATCAGCCAGGCGCGCCTGCGCGCCGGGACGATGCTGCTGGCCCTGGTCTTCCTGACAGCCAATGCCATCGAACTGGTGCGGGCAGATGCGCGCATGACCAATACCTATGCCGCCACCATGCAGCAGGCAGCACAAGCAGCCTTGACGCTGCCGGATACAAACGGCGATGGTCAGATCGTTTTGATGGCCCAGGATCAGTTCATGCTGCGCTACTTCGGCGTGCGTTCGATCATGCTGCCGATGAATGACCGCGACACCATTCTGGCTGTGGCGCGTCGCTACGGGGCAGATTACTTGATGATGCCCCCTGACCGCCCGGCGCTCGATCCAATCTACAAGGGCGCGGAGACTGACCCCCGCTTCGAGCCGGTGCTGCGCGTCGCGGGAACCCAGGTCGAATTCTATCGCTTCAACGTCGAGGAACAGTCGGAATGAAGACCGAACGACGCCGACTGCTGCTCTTGCTCGCGGCGGCGTTCGCGCTGCGGCTGATCTATGGACTGGCGCAAGACCCCCTCGTGCCCTATCGGATCGAGGGTGGCGATACAGGCTGGTATCTGGCGAACGGTTATGCCCTGGCCGCCGGCTTGGATCATACCTCCATCCTCGTTCCCGGCGTGCCGGGGGAATTCTTGCCCATCGAGTTAGCCAACCTGCCCACTGCCCCGGTCTATCTGCTCTTCATCGGCAGTCTGCGCCTGGCCTTCCTGCCCCAACCGGAACCCGCCGTGATCGCCATCCGCGTCATTCAGGCTGCCCTCAGCGCCCTCACCGCTCTCTTCGCCTACAGCCTCGCCCGCCGCATCTCCCCCAGCCCCCGCGCTGGCTGGATCGCCGCCGTCGTCCTGGCGATCTCCCCTGTCTTCATCGTCGAAGCCGCCCAGGTCATGACCGAAACCCTCTACCTCTTCCTGGTCGCCGCCGGCCTCTGGCTTTCCCTCCGCGCCTTGGATGAAACCGGCCTGAGCCGCCGCCGCCTGCTGGAAATCGCCGGAGCCGGGCTGTGCTTCGGCCTCGCCACCCTGACCCGCGCCGTCCTGCTGGCCTTCCCCATCGGGGCCGCCCTCTACCTCATCCTGCTCCACCGCTGGCGGCTCGGCTTACAGCAGGCCGCCGTCCTCCTCATCGTCTATACCCTCGTCGTCTCCACCTGGACCATCCACAACCTCGTCCACTACAACCGCCTCGTCATCGGGGCGCAGGGCTTCTCCGCCTTCCTTTACATCGGCGCGACCGACTGGCAGGGCTACGAGCAGTTGGACGCCAGCCTCGCCGAGGCCGCCGGCGTCGATCCCCACTCCCTCACCGAACCCGACGAACAGAACCCGCTCTTCCAGTCCGTCGCCACCAGCATCATCGCCAGTGACCCGCTCGGTTGGCTCGCCCGCCGTGGTCGTGAACTCGCCGCCGCTTACCTTCAGCCGCACGGCACTGTCCTCTTCCCCGGCCCAAGCCTGCGTGATCTTGTCGCTGCTTGGTTCCGCGATGACCGCAGCCTCGGCGGGCTGCTCGCCCTCACCCAGGGCGAATCCTTCTGGCCCAAACTGGCCATCTACCTCTTCCACTACACCGGCCTGATCGTCGGCATCGCCGGGATGTTCCTGACCCGGCATCGCTGGCGGCTGACTCTGCCCCTCATCGGTTTCCTGGTCTATACCTCCCTGGTGCATTTCGTCTTGGACGCCATCCCCCGCTACCTCTTCCCAACCGAAATCGTCTGGTGGGTCTTCGCCGCCGCCGCCCTCGCTCATTGGAGCGCCCGCCTCCGCATTCCTTTGCGCCCTTTACACCGTCGTGGTTAAAGTCTTTTCTCCCTCCATATTCCTTTGTGTCCTCTGTGTCTCTGTGGTGGAATGAATGGTCTTCCCTGATCCCCAACCCCCAACCCCTAATCCCCACCCATGCGGTATACTCGCTCGACCCAACCGCAGCCATTAGGTGAGCCTCATGACCGAAGCCGCAGCCGATAAACTGACCACCCGCGAGATGAGTCCCCTCAGCATCGATGTGCGCTTGCTCGGTACGCTCCTGGGCAACGTCATCCGCGACCAGCACGGCCAAGAGGCCTTCGCCCTGGTCGAAAAAGTCCGCGCCGTGGCGAAGTCCCGCCGGAACGGAGACCCCGGCGCTGCCGAGGAACTGACTGAACTCATCAGCGGCCTCGACCTGGAATCCAAACGGGTGCTGGTCAAGGCCTTCAGCAATTACTTCCAGCTCATCAACATCGCTGAAGACCTCGAACGCATCCGCACCCTGCGCAAGCGCGAGATCACCGGCCGCACTGACGAATCCATCGGCGCGGCCATCGAGACCCTCTGGGCGGCTGGAATCAGCGCCGCCGACCTCCGCAAAATCCTTGACCAGATTTCCATTCGCCTCGTCCTGACCGCCCACCCCTCCGAAGCCAAGCGCAAAGAAGTCCTCATCAAGCTGCGCCATATCGCCCAACAGATGGCGAACCGCGACCGTATCACCAGCCTGCTCCCCCGCGAACAGGCCCAGATAGAAGCCGAAATCACCGGGGAAATCGAGGAACTCTGGCAGACCCGCCCGACCCGCGCCTCCCGCGCCACCGTCGCTGACGAGGTCGACTTCGGCCTCTACTTCATCACCTCCTCGATCATGGACACCGTCGTCGATGTCTACGACGACCTCCGCGCCAGCCTCCAACAGTATTACCCCCAGGGCGATTGGACCAATCTGCCCCCGCTCCTGCGTTATGCCTCCTGGATCGGCGGCGACCGCGATGGCAATCCCAACGTCACCCCGGAAGTCACCCTCCAGACCCTCAGAGCACAGCGCGACGCCGCCCGCCAGGTCTATCTCGAAACCGTCACCTTCCTGGCCGAACACCTCACCCAGTCCGCCGACGAAGCCCCCGTCACCGACGAACTGCGCGAAGCCGTCGTCTCGGCGGGCGGCCTGGATGACCGCTTCCCGACCGAGTTCTACCGCCAGCAGATGAACCTCATCAAACGCCGTCTGGAAGCCGACGAATACCAGACCAGCCTCGAACTCTACGATGACCTCGCCCTGGTCGAAACCAGCCTGCGCCGCAATCGAGGCCGCCACGCCGCTGCCGGCGAACTGCGCCGTCTGCTCAGCAAGGTCGAACTCTTTGGCCTGCACCTCGTCCCGCTCGACATTCGCGAAGACGCTCGCCAGCACGCCGCTGCCCTCGAAGACATGTTCCGCTACTATGGCCGCCATCCCCACTACCGCCAGTTGGACGAGGCCGATAAGCAGATGCTCCTCACGATGGAGATCGCTAACCCGCGCCCCTTCTTCCCCATCGAACCCAAGTTCTCCGAACCCACCAACCGCATCATCGCCACCTGGCGCATGATCGCCCAGGCCCACCGCATGTACGGCAAGGCCGTCATCGATACCGTCATCGCCAGCATGAGCCAGCAGCCCAGCGACATCCTGACTCTGCTCCTGCTGGCTGCCGAAGTCGGCATCGCCGATGATGTCGATCTTGTCCCGCTCTTCGAGACCATCGACGACCTCCAGCACGCCCCCCACGTCATGACCGCCCTCTTCGCCAACCCCGAATACCGCAAGCATCTTACCGCCCGCGGCAGCCGCCAGCAGATCATGATCGGCTACTCCGACAGCGGCAAGGACGGCGGCTATCTGGCCTCCAACTGGAACCTCTATACTGCCCAGCAGGCGCTTGCTGAGGTCTGCGCCGCCCACGGCATCGCCCTGGAACTCTTCCACGGGCGCGGTGGCAGCATCGGACGCGGCGGCGGCCCCACCAATCAGGCCATCCTCTCGCAGCCCCCCCTCTCCATGCAGGGCAGCATCAAGATCACCGAGCAGGGCGAAGTCATCGCCTACCGCTATAGCAATAGCGAAATCGCCCGCCGTCACCTGCACCAGGTCTTGAACGCTGTGCTGATCGTCATGGCCGTTCCACCCGCCCGCGAGCCGCGCCCCGAATGGCGCAGTGCCATGGACAATCTGGCCGAGGGCGGCCGCAAAGCCTTTCGCCACTTCGTCTATGAAACGCGCGGTTTCGTCGATTACTGGCAGCAGGCTACGCCCATCAATGAGTTAGCCAACCTGCCCATCAGCTCCCGCCCGGCCAAGCGCCGCGCCGGCGGCAGCTTCACCGATGTCCGCGCCATCCCCTGGGTCTTCTCCTGGATGCAGAGCCGCGCCATCATCCCCAGTTGGTACAGCATCGGCACAGCCCTGGAACATTTCTGCGCCGAGCATCGCGATGGGTTGCAGACTCTGCGGGAGATGTACCATCAGTGGCCGTTCTTCCGCGCCCTGATGGAGAACGCCCAGCTTGATCTGGCAAAGGCCGACCTGGGGATCGCTGCGTTGTACGCCGCGCTGGTGAAGGATGACGGCCTCCGCCACACTATTTTCGACGGCATGAAGGCCGAATACGACCGCGCCCGCGCCCAGGTCTGTCTGGTGATCGACCAGCCGGAACTGCTCTTCCGCTCGCCGGTTATGCAGCGCAGCATCGAGCGCCGCAATCCTTACGTCGATCCGCTGAACTTCATTCAGGTCGATCTGCTCCGGCGGCTCCGCGCCATGCGCCTAGATGACCCCGCCTACGCCCCGACGCTGCAAACTGTCCTGGCAACCATCAACGGTGTCGCCGCCGGCATGAAGGTCACAGGCTGAGCTGAACCTCACGGGCAACCGAACCAAAGGTGGCATAAAACTCGAATAGACAAACTCAATCAACGGCGGTTTTATCGTAGGGGCAATCCGGCGGGTCGCCCCTCAAAATCATATCAATCCTGAGTCGTTTCCCCATCATCCCCCCGTCGCCGCCAGCGCCGGGACGATGACCCGCCACAGCAGGTATACATCCAGGGCGGCGAACCCACACAGCAGCAGCGGGGTCAGCTCCGCCCTCAGCGCCGGGATGCGCCGCGCCAGCCACGCCCGCCCGTTCTCGATCCCCCAGGCCACCCCCAGCGCCGCCGGGATCAGCCCGGTGAACATGTAGCGCCCCTGAAGCTGGAGAAACTCCAGGTTGTAGTAAACGTACTGCCCCGCGGCCAGCAGCGCCGTCAATCCCAGCAGCGCCGCGATCCAGCGCCCTTCCGGCGCGGTCACCCCGCCGAGAGCGTTCCGCCCCAGCACCCATCCCGCCAGCGCCGCGATCAGCAGCGCCGCGATCAGCGTATAGGCCCAGCCCGGCATCGGCACGCCCATCCAGCCGAACTGCCCCCAAAAGCTGTTGAAGGTCGTCTGTGCCGCCCGGCTCAGATATTCGCCCAGCCCGATCTGGGCGACCAGATCGGCGGTGCGGGCTTGATCGGCCACCACCCGGTCATGCGCCCGCAGACCGAACACATCCGGGAAGCCGTACACGCTGATGCTCCGCGCCCACCACAGGCTCCCCAACAGCAGCGCGGGCACTGCGAAGGCCGCCAGCCGCGCGGCTAGGGACGGGCTTCTGCCCGTCGGCCGATCCAACCAGAACCGCGCCAGGATCGCCAGCGGCAGCAGCCCCACCAGGAAAATCGTCGAAACCTTCGTCAGCAAACCAATCCCGGCCAGCACCCCCATCTGCCACGGACGCACCCCGTCTCCGCGCACATGCCGCGCCGCCAGCACCAGCCCGATCCCGATCAAGAGGTTGGAGAGCGCGTCGTTCGTCACTGATGCCAGAATCGCTGCATGCTGCGGCAGGAACGCCGCCAGCGCCGCCCCCCCAAGCGCGATCTGCGGCCGCTGCGGGAAAGCCATCCGCCCAACCACGTAAGCGCACATCACGATCCCGCTCCCCAGCAGCACCGAAACCAGCCGCAGCGCGATCAGGCTGCCGTTCGTCAGCACGAAGGCCGGAACTTGCAGCAGGTAGTACAGCGGCGGCTGGTGATCCTCGTACTGGATCGCGGGCAGATCGGCCAGCAGGTCAGGGCGAAACCGGTTGGCCTTGAGCGTCTCCAGATAGGCCGAGTCCCAGTCCCCCGTTTCGATCACCGGGCAGCACCCCACCCGCGCCAACTGCGCCACATAGTTGTAGTGCGCGGGTTCGTCAGGAGCCTGCCACGCCGGGGTCAAGACCGCGAACAACCCGCCCACCACCAGATACACCCCCAGGATCGCCGCCAGCATCCCGCGGCTGCGCGTCACGCTCACAGCGACCCCGCCCAGGTGCTGAACGCCAGGATCAGCACCCCCAACCCGACGTTGAACCAGGTCAGCCGCACCTCGCGGCGGCGCAGCCGCTCCCACTCCGCCGCGTCGCCCTTGCCCCGTTCGACCAGCAGGCTGGTGCGTTCCAGCGCCGGGACAACCCCATATTGCAAGACCAGCCCAGACACCACCATCAGGCCGATAGTCAGGTGCTTGAGCAGCATCACCCGGCTCCACTCGTTGGTGATCTGCATCACGCCGTCGTAGTTCGGATCAGCCGTCATCTGCGAAAGACCGGTCACCACCAGCACCACCAGCGCCAGCCAGCTCATCGGCACGAAGCGCTGCCGCAGCCGGTTGAGCAGTTGATAAAGTGCCGGGCTTTCCTTCAGCACGCGGCGCATCTCCGGCCAGACCAGCAGCGCCATGATGATCTGCCCGCCGATCCACAGCACGGTCGAGACGATGTGGAAGAACAGGCTGATGGCAAGTACGGGTTGGGACATGGCTCCATTCGCCTCACAATTTTGAGAGATGGTCGCGCCACATTATACCCCGCCTGTGCTATCATAAGGTGCGGCACATATACAGGCTGGGAACGCTTATGGTGGACGTATTCATTTCGTACTCGCGGAAAGATAAAGAGTTCGTCACCAGGCTGCATAACGCGCTGGCGGCGCTCGACCGGGATACCTGGGTCGATTGGGAAGACATCCCCGCCACCGCCGATTGGTGGCGTGAAGTCCAGGGCGGCATCGAATCCTCCGACAGCTTCGTCTTCATCATCAGCCCTGACTCGGTCAAATCCGATGTCTGCCGCCAGGAAATCGAACACGCCATCGCCAATAACAAGCGCTTCGTGCCCATCCTGCACCGTCCGGTCACCGACCCCGCCGACCAGAGGTTGATGCACCCGGCCATCAGCACCCACAACTGGCTCTTCTTCCGCGAAGGCGATGATTTCAACAAAGCCTTCAAAATGCTGATGGATGCTCTCGATACCGACCTCAGCCATGTCCGTGAGCATACCCGCCTGCTGGTGCGCGCCCGTGAATGGGATACCGGCCAGCGCAACCGGGGTTTCCTCCTGCATGGAGACGACCTCAAAAAGGCCGAGATGTGGCTGGCCGAAGGCGTCGCCAAGAAGCCCGCCCCCATCCCCCTCCACGCCGAGTACATCGGCGCCAGCCGCCAGGCCGAAACCACCCGTCAGCGGCGTCTGCTGGCTGGGGTGAGCCTGGCGCTGGTCGTGTCGGTGGCGCTGGCAATCCTCTCCCTGGCCCTGTTCGGGGAAGCCACCCGCCAGCAGAGCATCGCCGAGCAGCAGGCCATCCGCGCCGAAAACAACGCCGCCACCGCCGTCTCCGCCCAGAATCAGGCGCTCGCCCAGGCCACCGAAGTCGCCATCGAACGCGACCGGGCACAGTCCATCGCGCTGGCCGGGCAGGCCCAGGTCGAACTGGATGGCCCGCTCCCCGACCGCGCCGTGCTGCTGGCGCTGACCACCTTCCAGAACTTCCGCTACACTTGGCAGGCCGAGCGCGCCCTGGCCTTCGCTATGAAAGAGCACCTCGGCCAGTATACCTTGACTGGACATACTGCCGAAGTCGTCAGCGTCGATTGGTTCCCCAAACCGGGCAATCAGACCCTCGTCACTGCCAGCAATGATGGAACCGCCCGCATCTGGAACGTCACTGGGTCGCTGCTCTTCACCATCGAAGCCCACCCCGGCGGAGTCAACCGGGCGCTCTGGTCGCCAGACGGTAAATGG
>CAZKXW010000122.1:0-11335 GCA_964556745.1 uncultured Anaerolineaceae bacterium | reverse complement strand
GCTGGGGGGAATCGCCATCGCGCGGTGGGGCGGGCTGCGCCGCCGGGTGGATGGCGTGCTGGTGGGTTGGATTCTCTCCAGCCTGCCGGGGATGGCCCTGTTCGGCTTGGGTCAAAGCCTGCCGGTCTGGATCATCGCCGTGTTCGTCCTGGGCATCTCCGGGGTCTTGATCAACAGCTCCAATCAGGCCATCTGGCAGGTCAAAGTGCCGCCCGATCTGCAAGGTCGCGTCTTTGGAGCGCGGCGGCTGATCGCCCAGATCATCGGCCCCATCGGGCTGTTAATAGCCGGGCTGTTGGCCGACCGGGTCTTCGGCCCAGCGATGCAGCCGGGCGGGGCGCTGACGCCGGTCTTCGGCGGGCTGCTCGGTACCGGCACAGCCGCCGGGTTGGGGCTGCTGATCGCGGTGTTCGGCCTGCTGGCCGGCCTGGTCGGGCTGGCGGGGTACTGCGTCCCAGCTATCCGCAGTGCCGAGACGATCCTGCCCGATCATGACGCGCAGGCGGCCAGTCCCGCCCCGCCTGTGGATACAGCCGCTGACGAAGCCTTACAACCCGCCGATCAACCGCTCTAAAGCTCGCTGCAATCCCAGACGAATCCGCAGCGTTCGCAGCGGACTTTGCAGGCGCGGCGGATCGTCGGGGCATTGCAGGCCGGACAGACGCTCGACAGCGTGTAATTGGGCAGCGGCAGCAGATGTTCCACCGGAACAAGTGGGGTCGTGTCCTCGGCAGGAGTAGGCCGCCGCCGTGGGGGAGTCTCGCGGGCAGGTTCTGACATGGCGCGGGATTCCCCCTTATTCATCGGCACACGTATCGTATGATGATCATTCTCAGGATTCTCATCATCCTTCTCATATCAGCGCATTTCTCTATCAATTATAAACTGCTCTGTTGCAGGCATCACGAAATCCTATACCGACCCCTTGCGTCGGCCTTGGGTTTTCCCTCTCTCCCAGCGGCAGTCCGCGTTCGGGAGAAGAGGCAGGGAGGTGAGGGCTGTGTCTCGGCAGCAGCGTGCCTGTAAACCATTAACTGTGAACTATCCTATCCCTTCTGCCGCGTTTCAGGGTATCATAAACGCATCTCGCGCATCTGCCTTCATGTATTCAGGGGGAGCCCAGGATGGCGAAGCACGTCTTCATCTCCTATAAGCACGAAGAGCAGGACTTCGTGGAAATGCTCATCCGCCAGTTGGAAGCCGCCGGCTTCCCCGTCTGGTTGGATACCGAGCAGCTCCGCGCCGGCGAAAACTGGCGGGAAGCCATCAACGACGCCATCCGCGATTCTTTTGCACTCATCTTGGTCATCTCGCCCGATTCCAAACGCTCGGAGTACGTCACTTACGAGTGGGCTTTTGCCCAGGGCGCGGGCATCAAGGTCATTCCCGTGCTGCTCAAGCAGACCGAGAAGCTCCATCCGCAGTTGGAAATCCTCCAGTACCTCGATTTCACCGACCGTGCCCGCCCGTCCTGGGATAAACTCCTGCGCCGCCTCTGGGAACTCCAGGGCGAGCAGCAGCCCTACACCGTCACTGTCTCGCGGGATGCCCCCCAGCCGGTGCGGACAGCCGTCGCCGCCCTCGACAGCCACAACGCCGACGAACGCCGCTCCGCCCTGATGACCCTGGCGCAGATGAATCACCCGGCCGCCTATGCCGCCCTGGTCAGCGCCGTCCAGCACCCCATGCGCGATGTCCGCGTCGATGCCGCCTTCCTGCTCGCCAAGCAGACGCACTACAAAGATGCCGCCGCTGTGCCTGGCCTGCTGGATGCCCTCCAGGATGAAGACCCCCGGCTGCGGGCAGCCGCCTGCAAAGCCCTGGGCGACATTGGCGATGGCAGCGCCGTGGCCGATTTGCTGCGGCTGATGGTGCAGGACCCTGACGGCAACATCCGCTGGCAGGCCACCGGGGCCCTTGGCAAGATGGGCGCAGCCGCCGTGCCCGGCCTGACCGCCGCCCTGAAGGATGAAGACTGGAAAGTCCGCCGCAGCGCCGCCGAAGCCCTCTGGGCCATGCGCGAGGCGACGGCTGTGCCGGGACTGGTCGAGGCGCTGGCCGACAAGAACGATATCGTCCGTCAGGCCGCCGCCAGCGCCCTGGAAGGCATGAGCGACATGGCGATGCCCGTCCTGCTGGAAGCCCTCAAGAGCCGCGACCCGCTCCAGAGCAAAGGCGCGGCGGAGATGCTCCAGCGCATCGGCTCGCCAGAGGCGCTCAACGCCGTCAAACAGTGGATGTCGCGCGGCCCAACCACCTCGAAGTTCACGCGCTGAGGCATACCATGAAGTTTGCGCGGGTCATCGGCAATCTGGTCGCTACCCAGAAAGTCGCTGGACTGGAAGGGATCAAATTCCTGATCGTCCAGCCGCTCACTATCCGCCGGGAGCCGGACGGCGAGCCTTACGTCGCCGTGGATGCCACCCACCAGGCGGGCGAGGGCGAACTGGTCTTCGTCATCGCCTCCAAAGAAGCCGCGTTCGCCCTGCCGAATCAATTCGTCCCGGTTGATGCCGCCGTGGTCGGCATCGTCGATGATGTCGATGACCGCCCGCTGATCGACGCCGAGAGCGTCGCCTGGAAGGTTTTCCGCGCCCCGCCAGCCGCCGACCGCTGAGCCGCAGCTACCGCACCCGGTCGGGATACACCTGCTTCGCCAACTGCTCTTCCTGCTCCACCAACGACCGCACCGCGTCCAGCCCGTGTGACCAGAAGTTGAGGTCGCTCAGATCAACGCCCACCTTCGCTAGAATCTTCTCCGGCCAGTCGGAGTCGCCCGCCGCCAGCACCTCGATGAACTGCGGAACGAAGGCCGCGCCGCGTTCCCGATACAGGTTGAACAGCGCCAGCACCAGCAGTTCACCGAAAGCATAGGCATATACGTAGCCGGGTGTGCTCAGGAAGTGCGGCACATAGCTCCACCACGAAGCATAGTTCTCGGTCATGGTCACGCTGCTGCCGAACATCGCCCGCTGTGTCCCCAGCCACAGTTCATTGATCCGCGCCGTCGAAAGTTCGCCTTCGGTACGCCGGGCCGTGTGCAGCGCATCCTCGAAACGGTTCATCGAAATCTGCCGAAAGATCGTGGCGAAGCTGTCTTCGACCTTGTGCGCCAGCATCGCCAGCCGGGCTTCGGGGTCGCTTTCCTTGTTCATCAGGTCGTTGATGACCAGCATCTCGCCGAACGTCGAAGCCATCTCGGCCGTGGTCAGCGGTGGACTCATGCCTAAGATGCCCTGCGCGTCCGCCGCCAGGTAACCATGCACGCCGTTGCCTTCGTAGTTCAGGAAGACGAATGGATGCGCCGAGGGCACGCCGGGGCTGCAAAAGGCTCCGCCCCGCTTGTTGGGCAGCACCGGCGCGTGAATCCAGCGTTCATCAAAGAATCGGCTGCTGATCTGCGCCACGCGCGGGCTGAAGGCTTCGAACGCATTCAGCACGATCTGACGGGCTTCATCCCACAGGTAGAACGTGTCGCTCTCTTTGACCGGCAGCGGCGCATACCGGTCGTAATCGGTCAGTTCATCCAGGCCCAGGAGCTGCCGCTTGAGGGTGTAGTGCCGCGCCACGATGTCGTATTGGCTCGTCACCGCGCTCACCAGCGCCTCGACCACCGCGTCCGGCGCTTTGTTGGATAGATTCCGCGACGAAATCCACGACGGATAGCCGCGCCGCTTGTCATCGGCGGCTTTGTCGGCGGCCAGCACATTGAAGATGAAGGTCAGCTCCATCGACTTGGCATTCAGCCCAGCGGTGATCGCTTCCTGCGCTTTGCGGCGCGCCTCACGGTCAGCATCGTGCAGCTTCGTCAGCGCCTGCGTCAGCGTGAGCTTCTGGCCGTCGTAATCCACTCGGATGGCGCTCACCAACTGCGTGAAGAAGCGCGTCCAGGCGCTCCGACCCGTGACTGACTTCTCCACCAGAAGCTGCTCTTCGATCTCCGAAAGCTGGAATGGCTTATAGCGCCGTTCAGCTTCCAGCATGTGGCGGTAGTGCGCCACCAGCGGATCTTCAATGATCTTTCGGGCGGCCTCGTCCTCGACCAGGTTCCATTCCAGCTCGAAGAACACCAGCTTCTGGTTGAACTGCGATCCGTACTCGGTCACCTTCTGGATGAGCGCTCCATACTCTGGGCTGCTCGTATCGGTGCTGTACAGCAGCGAGGCGTAGTTGCCGATCCGCCCGCTCCGGTCATAAAGCTGCTCCAACATCTGAATCGCTTCCAGCATCTCGCCCGCGCTCAATTGGGCGACCCGCCCGCGATAGCGATCCGCGAACGCCTCAGCCTGTTCCATCACCGCGTCCATATCGCGCTGCAGCGCGGGGTCATCCGGGCTGGCGTAAAAGATCGATAAATCCCAGACGACATCTTCCGCCCCAGTTAAGCGTTCAACAGCCAATTGATCCGTCATGCTCAGACCACCCCTCTCTTAAAAATGCCTTATGAATTCACCACATTGATCTTCCCCGCAAAGCACAGCGAACTCTTCGCCTTCTTCCAGTGCGAAGCCTCCCCGTCAGGAGACGCAGTAAAGAGCGCTGGGAGGATCAGCGACAGAACCCCGCCAGACGGTTGAGCGTCCTTCTCATCAGGCTCCATCTGAGCGTATCCTAGCCGATCCCTGCCCCGGATTCAATCGCGCCGCGCCATTTCTGGATATAATGACTGTTATCTGAACCTTGTCTGCGTCAGCCGAGTAGAGAGGCGGTTATCGTGGCTCGAACCCCATTGACCGATGCTGAAATCGCCAGCGCGCTCGCCAGCCTCCCTGGCTGGGAACACAGCGGCGACAGCCTCACCAAAACCTTCAAAGTGGCAAAATACCTCGACGGCCTGACCCTCGCCACCGAAGTCGGCCAGCTCGCCGAACAGATGGATCACCACCCGATGATCGGCATCGGCTGGAAGCGCGTTACCATCACCTTTTCCACCCATGACGCGGGCAACAAAGTCACTGAATGGGATGTCAAAGCCGCCGCCGCGGTCGAGGCGCTGCCCGCTGCCCGTTCCGCATCCGCCACCTGAAGCAGCCTGGGCTGCTTTTCTCCACAGGAGTCATCATGGCGCATTCGGTTGTGTCGCCCCATCCCCCCCCCGTTGATCTCAGCCAAGAGGATGAAGGCCTGGTCAATGCCTGGCGGCGCTGCGTCAACTATGACAAGACCGCCATGCTTGCCAAAGCCAACCGAACCCGCAACCGCGTCATCCTGATCCTGCTGACAGTCGCAACCACCGTCTTGGCGGTGCTGCTGGGCATTCTGCCTCCATCTTCGACCATGACCGTCGTGACTGCGCCCTCTCTTTCTGCTGAAGCTGCCGCCGAACCCGGCGCAGAGGCGGCCCGGCTCGAACAGGTCGCCATCCAATCGCCGCTGGATATACGGCTGGTCTTGCAGATCATCCTGGCCGCCCTGCCGATCATCTCCGCCATCTTCGTCCTGCTGGCCTCGGAGTTTTCGCCGACGACGGCCTGGGCCGTCTTCCGTATGGGCGCGGAGATGATTCGCCGTGAAATCTATCTCTACCGCATGGAAGCCGGTGAGTACGCCAACCTCTCGGTCGAGGAACGTCGCCAGCACCTCCGCGATAACATCCTCAAGGCCAGCCGTCTCGAAAAAGTCTACGATACCGACCGGATGGACAACCCGCTCATTGTCGAGTCCGCCCAGCGCGTGCTCGTCGATGGTGGCATCGTCGAACGCTCCGACCAGATCGGCGACGATGACAGCAAACTGATCGCCGATATTAGCTGGACAACCTGGAACCGCCTGCAAAAGTTCCGTGATCCGAGCGTCTTCCAGCGCCTGCGCTGGAGCTTCCTGAAGCTGTTTCTTCAGCTCACCCGCCGGCTTCAGCGCGACAGGTTCAACCCCAATTCGGACAATGGCTTCCAGACGTTGGATATCCGTGAATACGTTGAACTCCGCCTCGTTCCTCAGTTGAACTGGTACAACAACCGCGTCATCAGCGACTACCGCTACCTGCGAAGCTGGAAAATCTGGATCGCCATTGTTGGCGGCTTGGGCACATTCTTTGTCGCCATCTCCACTATCCCCGGTTCCCCGGTGCGCCTGGAACCCTGGGTCGCTGTGACCTCGGCCGTGGCAACTGGCATGGGGCTGTACCTTGAACTCAAAATGTACAACAACACCTACCGTGTTTATAACGGCGCCCGAAGGCGCCTCCAGGAGTTGTATGACGAGTGGGAGATTCTGCTTAAAGACACCTGGGAACAGGTCCAGAAGGAACAGCAGCAGAATATGCCCTCACCCACCCTCGTCCGTATGGCCGATCGCTACCGTGATTACGTCGTCCGCGTGGAACAGGCCATGCAGATCGAACGCGAAGAATGGATGACCCTCCTCATCCAGTCGCAGACCGCCCTGGAACAGAAGCTCTTCCGCGGCGAAAGCCAGACCCTCACCCCCGGCGAAACCGGCGCGGGACGCGGCGGCCTGGCCTACTCGCTCAAGCATCTGGCTGATCTCGCCTTCGGCCAGTTGGAGTTCGACCGCGCCACCGCCCTCTATGAGGAAAGCCTGCGCGTCTTCGATAAAACTTCGGACTCGCTCGGCAAGATCGAGGTGCTGGAAGCGCTGGCCATGCTCAAGAGCGCCGCCGTCCCCCGGAACCCGAAAACTGCCGACGCCGAATCGGATCGCGCTGCCCGGCTCTCCGGCGCGGCGCAGGGGCTTCGCCAGCGCCTGGCGCTCCCCAGTTCGGCGGCAGACGAGGCCATGCTCTCGCGGCGGTTGGCCGATGCCCGCGAGCATCTCGGCAAGGAAGCCTTCGCCCAGGCCGAAGCTGAAGCCCGCGATGCTGTGATCAGCGATCAGGCTGCCATCGCCGGCGTAGTCAGCTATGCCCTGGGCGAGAAGGCCGCCCTGGTCTGAGCGGTTCATGGCGCTTCTCTACCGCCTCTTCGGGCCGCCGCACGAAGCCCTCCATGTCCTGGCTCTCTGGCTGATTGGTCGGCGGCCCCGCGCCGTATCCTTTCGCCACGTTGATCTTCCCGACGACCTCAGCACGCGCCAGTATGTTTTCGTGGCTGGGCTGCCTGCGCTGGTCTTCTGGAGCGCGGCGCTCATTGGGGCGCTGCGGCTGGCTGCTGCCGCAAACTTCAGTGACCTGCTGCTGGGATTCGCCGTCATGAGCCTGGGCGGGCTGGCTGGGTTGGGCACGTATGGCGACCTGCGCCTGATCTGGCGGCGGCTGAACCAGGCAGCGTAGGGCAGGCGTCGATCCCCCGTCAGCCGCGCGGCGCGTGTCCATCAGCCAGCCAGCGTCCACCCATTGCCTCTGCATCAGCCGCGCATTGGGCAGCCTCCCCCCTGGTGTCCTACACTGACTTCAAAGCACCGTGTTCAACCTTTAGGAGGCAGTCATCATGCAGCGCGGCATCGTTCTCGTCAGCTTCATCGCCCTGATGCTCTCCGGCATGGTCTTCAGCGCCCACGCGCAGGCCGAAGCCGTTCTCCAGGGCGTCTGCCCATACAGCGATGGAGCCTACTTTCAGGCGGGTGTCTTCCCGCGTTATGAACTCCGCAACCAGCGTCTCCTGCTGGTTAGTTGGACGACCGGCGAGGTCGTCCGCGAACTCGAAACCTCGCTGGATACCCCCCGCTTCGTCGTCATGGGTTGGTCGCCCGACTGCCGCTACCTGACCGCTGTTCTCGGCGACTCCGATACAGCCGTCTGGGATGTGCTCGCTGCCCAACGCGCCGGCACATTCCCCGGCGCGGGAGTGCGCTGGAGTCCCGACAGCCAGCAGGCTATCCTCTCCGAATCCGACGGCCTCTACCTCTGGACGGTCGGTGCGGGCGATCCGCTGCGGCTCACCGATTTCCGCGGCGACTACGTAATGGATTACTGGGACACCGCCCGTGGCGAACTCTGGCTGATGCTCTACAGCGCCTATTACTCATCGCCGGGTGTCACCGTCTATGACCGCCAGACCGGGCAGCAGATCGCCTACTATGACAACCCCGCCGGGCACAGCCGTCAGATCGGCTTCACCTTCTCCGGCGACGGCTCGCGCGTCATCGTCTACACCGTCCGGGCGCAGGATGCCCACAGCGCCGGCGTGACCATCTGGGAGCGCGGCACGGACAGCCACATCGACCTCCCCGCGGGCAGCGAAGCCGCCGTCATAGACTCGCGCATCGCCCTCAGCCCCGATGGGCGCTATCTGGTGATTGGTCGCCACTTCCTCCGCGTCTGGGATTTGACCGCCCTGCCGGACTCGCTCGAAGCCCGCACCCCGGCTTACTTCGCCGGGCCGGCCGCGGTCATCACCGAGGTCAGCTTCATCGATAACACCATCGTCCAAACGCTCGACAGCTTCGGCAGTCGCCAGCACTGGGACATCACTACGGGTGAAGCCACCTCCCCCGCCTGATCGTGAGCGGCCATTCATCCGGGCGATCCGGGTGATCGCCCCTGTTCCATTTCCTTCAGCAGGCCGTCAGGCGGTCGAACAGGAACAGAATGTCATCGGCCGCCTCGGCGATGTCCACCCAGCCATGCAGCCGGGCTTCATCCAGCGCGGCCACCAGCCCGCTGCGATGCACCGCCTTGAAGTCCCCTATCGGCAGCCGTGTTTCGCCGCTGTCGGGATCAACCGCCAGATACCACCGGGCGGTATCTTCCGCCCCGAACGCCTCGCGGTGTACAGCGGCGGAGTCCTCCGACGGACGGACTTTGCTCCAGGGTGTGCTGATGCGGAACTGCCCGTCATCGAGCAGTTCGCGGGCCAGTTCAACAGCCTTCGGATTTAGTTTCATGATCTATTCTCCCTTCGATTCGGACTCATGCTCATGATCGTGTTCGATGATCGCCTCCGGGTCCCCCGGCGGCAGATCGCAGCGCCCGGCAGCGCGACCGCCGCCTCGAAGCCGCCCCAATCCTCCCCTTCAATCAATCGATCGTGCCCCTAGACCGTCCCGGTCACCAGCAGCACGCCGATCAGGATCAGAAGTTTTCGCATCCAGCAGTCTCCTCACCGGCTCTTTTGTTACACACAGGGGTCAGTCTAGACGACTCGGATGAGCCGCGCCTGAGTCTGACCTGCGTGCAGTCGGTGGTTCTGGCGCTAACGCCGCAAAATAGCGCAGCCTGAATGCCGCAGAACGTATTATAATGACAGCGGTATACATTGTTCGGAGAACCCCCATGCTGGATCGCATTCGCCAGTTCTGTGAAGCGCATCACGTTCCCAGCCTGCGGCTCTTCGGCAGCATTCTGCGAGATGATTTCAGACTCGACAGCGACATCGATGTCCTGGTCGAGTTCGAGTCGGGGCTGCCTGTGACCTTGCTTCGATAGGGTCGATATGCAGGAGCAGTTGGAGTCGATCCTGGACCGCAAGGTCGATTTCCTGACCTCCAGCTTCCTGAGTGCGCATTTCCGGGAGCAAACCCTCGAGCAAGCCCAGACCATCTATGAACGCCGCTGATCGCGCTCGCCTGAATGACATGCTCGATTAGAGGAGGAGGCTCCATGACCACCCGCGCATCCCACGCCATCGTCATCGGCGCGAGCATGGCCGGGCTGCTGGCCGCCCGTGTCCTCAGCGATCACTTCACCCGCGTCACCATCCTGGAGCGCGACCGCTTCGACGACACCGGCTCTTATCGCCCCGGCGTTCCCCAGGCGCGCCACCTCCACGTGCTGCTCATCCGCGGCGAGCAAATCCTCCAGCGCCTCTTCCCTGGCTTCGAGACCGACATGCTTGCCGCTGGAGCCGTCACCGGCCGCTGGGGATTGGATAACGGCTTCTTCACCGTCGGCGGATGGACGCCCACCTTCGACAGCGGCTACACGTCGCACATCATCAGCCGCGCATCATTGGAAACCCTGGTGCGCCGCCGCGTCCTCGCCATGCCCAACATCGAGCTGCGCGGCGGCGTCGAGGTTCAAGGACTGATGGCCGCGCCCAACACTACGGCCGTCACCGGAGTTCGTATGCTCCCGCGCGGCCAATCGACCGAGGAAATCCTCCCTGCCGATTGGGTCGTCGATGCCAGCGGGCGCGGCTCCAAGGCTCCCGACTGGCTCGCTTCGCTCGGTTACCCCGCGCCTGCCGAAACTCTCATCGATGCCCACTGCGGCTATGCCACCCGCTGGTACGAGCGTCCCCCTTCGCTCAAGCCCTTCACGATGGCGATCCAGCCGCGCCCGGCCCACAAGCTTTATCGCGGCGGCGGCCTGATGCCCGTCGAGGATCGCCAGATCGTCGTCACGCTGATCGGCGCCAACGGCGATTACCCGCCCACCGATGAAGCCGGTTTCATGGATTACGCCCGCAGCCTGCCGACCCCCGCCCTCTACGAGGTTGTCAAAGACCTTCAGCCCCTCACGCCGATCACCGGCTACCGCCGCCTCAATAACGTCCGCCGCCACTACGAACGCCTGCCCCGCCGCCCGGAAGCTTTCGTCGTCATGGGCGATGCCGCCGCCGCCCTCAACCCCATCTACGGCCAGGGCATGACCAAAGCCGCCCTCGAAGCTGAGGCGCTCGATTCGCTTTTGCGCGAACATGCCGCGCAGGATTTCATCGGTGTGCCCGGCCAGTTCCAGAAGCGCATCGCCCGCATCCTCGATGGAGCCTGGTTGATGGCGACCGGAGAAGATATGCGCTATCCCGGCGTCGAAGGCCAGCGTCCCGGCCTATACGACCGCGTCGCCCACAAATACATCGACCTGCTGGCCTATGCCATGGCCCACGACCAGCGCGTCGCCCTCGGTTTCTTCGAGGCCATGTCGCTCCTGCGCGACCCGCGCGGCCTGATCCGCCCATCGATTTCCCTGCGCGTCCTCTACCACACCCTCATCCACCGCCGCCCCTCGTAGCCGCGCGTCCGGCCTTCCCCCAACTCCATTTTCCCCTCAAAAGAGTGACAATAATGTCACCCTTTCCACTCCATTTTGTGCTATCGTGTAGATACGGACGGGTAGAGACCCCCTTCTGGGCGTCCGCCGCACCTTCATAACCTATCGCCTGCAAATATCGCACTCCATTGCAGTTGCAGGATTCACGAAATTGCAACTGCAACAACTGCAACATTTTCAACATTTCTGGCAAACCGCTGCTTACATTCAAGCCCTTCGGCACGCCACTGCCGCAGCTGCCGAGACAATCCGTCCGGCGTGGACGATATAGACGACATTTCGGACATCTCGTCTTCTCTGGCTATCAGCTAAATGGTGCATCTGGTAAATCGTCGAGAAAAACAGGGGGCTGCGGGGGACGCCCCCGGAAGGTTTTTCCCCTTCTTCCGTCGGCACAAGGGGGCAGTTCTCAAGGGTAGATTTTTTGCCCGGCGTCAGTTCATG
>CAZKXW010000121.1:0-12521 GCA_964556745.1 uncultured Anaerolineaceae bacterium | reverse complement strand
CATCCTTTGAGTTTATCGTTTCGTTCTTATTTTTGCTCGTTTGCGTAAGTCCTGTCTTATCATTCTTATCGATTCGCATCCGGGATCAGGTTCGAGGGAGAGAATCGCACGGCGTGGGTCGTCAAGAACACTCTGCAGCTGCCGAAATTGCCGCGGTTTCCGCAGATCGCTGGACGGCATTTCGGCTATTTCACTTCAAGCTTCCCCGGAAGAACAGCACGTACATCCCCAGGATGACCGCGATCACCCCAGGAGGAATACACATCGAAGCGATCAGCCTCGGAACGGCCTCCAATCCCGCTTGGCCGAGGACGATCCATAGCACGATAAACAGCGCGATCCCGACCCCGGCCAAGATCATCCCGGCCAGTGCCACGCGCGAAATCCGTTGCCTATTCAGAGGGGGAGGGGATGCCATCTTCGACTCTCCTTGCTGTTCCACAAGGAGAATTATACCGAGGTCGGCCAATGAACACAGACCACGAACTGGCCGGATGATCCTATTGACCCCCAATCAAGCATCTGGAAAGGGGCAGCTTTACGAGTAATCACTCCGGGAAACTGGGGCAGTCAGGCCGTGATGGATACGAGGCGGAACGGCAATCTTTTGGATCGGTATTGCCTGCATTCCCATTCTGAACAGACTATGCTGTGCCGGCTTTACCGCCTCTTCCGAACGCATCTTTCGGATGACCGAAAGACTAAAAACCGTGCCGAACACCACTAGCATGAAACTGAGGGCAATCAATGCGACAATATACTCGTTTACCGGGGACATGATCAATTCCTGTGGCATCTCATCAGCATAATACATTGTAATCCTGAACCTGTTGCAAAAGCATTGGGATTGATCGTCTTCCCAGAAGCAAAGAGCGCCTATACAAACAATAGACCCTCTGCGCTGAGTTACCAGCATGGGTTCTGGTTTTATCCAGCCCCCTTGATCTTTGACCACTCGTCTTTCAAAGAGACCGTGCGGTTAAACACCAGTTTCTCGCTGGTCGAATCTGGATCGACACAGAAATAGGCCAACCGCTCGAACTGGAACCGGTCCCCCGGTTTCGCTGCGGCAAGACTCGGCTCGACCTTGCAGTCTGCGACCACTTCCAGCGAATTCGGATTAATCGCTGTGGTGAAATCATCCACCGCACCCGGATCAGGCCGGTCGAACAGGTGGCTGTACAACCGGGCTTCTGCGCTGAGCGCATGTGCGGCGGAAACCCAGTGCAGCGTCGCTTTTACCTTACGCCCATCGGGTGCATCGCCCCCGCGCGTTGCCGGATCATAGGTGCAGTGAATCTCCACGATCTCACCGTTCGTGTCCTTGACCACATCGACGCACTTGATGAAGTATGCATAGCGCAGTCGAACCTCTCGCCCCGGAGCTAGTCGGTAGAATTTGTTCGGCGGCTCCTCCATGAAATCATCCTGTTCGATGTACAGCACCCGTGAGAAAGGTACTTTCCGCGTGCCCATGCTGGGATCTTCCGGGTTGTTGATCGCCTCGAATTCCTCGACCTGGTTTTCAGGGTAGTTGACCAGCACCACCTTGAGCGGTCTCAGCACGCTCATCACCCGTGGCGCTCGCTTGTTCAGGTCTTGCCGCACGCAGTATTCCAGCATTGCGATCTCTGCTGTGCTGTTGGTCTTGGCAACCCCGATCATATCGCAAAACTGCCGGATCGCTTCCGGGGTGTATCCGCGTCTCCGCAGCCCGGAAATGGTGGGCATTCGTGGATCGTCCCATCCCCGCACATATCTGTCCTGCACCAGCTTGATGAGCTTGCGTTTGCTCAACACTGTGTACGTCAGGTTCAGCCGCGCGAACTCGATCTGCTGTGGAGCATAAATGCCCAACGTCTGGATGAACCAGTCATACAGCGGACGGTGATCCTCGAACTCCAGCGTGCAGATAGAATGCGTGATCTTCTCAATCGAGTCCGACTGCCCGTGAGCGTAGTCGTACATCGGATAGATACACCAATCGTCACCGGTCCGGTGGTGCGTCGCATGCAGAATGCGGTAAAGAACCGGATCGCGCAGGTTGATGTTCGGCGAAGCCATGTCGATCTTGGCCCGCAGCACGCAGCTTCCGTCTTCGAATTCACCCTTTCGCATCCGCTCGAATAAGTCCAGGTTTTCCTCCACTGACCGGTTGCGATAGGGGCTGTCTTTACCCGCCTGGGTCAGTGTGCCTCGGTACTCCCGAATCTGGTCAGCGGTCAGATGATCGACATAGGCTTTGCCTGCCTTGATGAGCTGCACCGCCCACTCATACAGTTGGCCGAAGTAATCGGATGCGTAAAATAGTCGGTCTTCCCAGTCGAACCCCAGCCACCGCACATCCTGGATGATCGAGTCGATGTATTCCTGTTCTTCTTTCACCGGATTGGTATCGTCGAAGCGCAGATTGCACTTTCCTCCATATTCAAGCGCCAGCCCAAAGTTCAGGCAGATTGACTTGGCGTGTCCAATATGCAGGTATCCATTAGGTTCCGGTGGGAAGCGTGTTTGCACCCGTCCACCAAAGCGTCCGTTCTGGTTGTGTTCGTTAATGATGTCCTGGATGAAATGGGTGCGTATGGTCTCTTCCGTTGAACGGTTGTCAGGAATAGACCCTTTTTCGGGTGCAGTCATCCTCGACTCCTATCGTGTATGGTGTATCTCAGTAGCCATCAATCGGTAAACGAAAAGCCCGCAGCTTGCGGCTACGGGCAGTGCTGGGGGACCTGGATTCGAACCAAGATTAACAGGGCCAGAACCTGTCGTTCTGCCGTTGAACTATCCCCCAATATGACGCAGCGAATCCTAGCACGGCCTGTGCGGGTTTTCAAGACTGACTTAGAATGTGTTCCGCCGTATTCAGGCTGTGTAGTGCCAGCTCCAGCCGCCGTAGTGTTTCCGCTTTTCCAATCACTTCCATTGTCTCGAACAGCGGCGGAGATACCTGCTGACCAGTGATTGCGGTCCGCAGCACCCCGAACAACTGGCTGTTCGATAGGCCGAGCGGTTGTGTGAGCTTTTCGATAACTGGCAGAGTCGTGTCCAGTGTGAAGCCATCTAGATTCTTCAGCGCATCGATGGACTGCTGCAAGGCGGTGCGCGTCGAAGCGATATCCATACGTTTCTGCGGCAGTTTTTCCGGCGGAGCGGGGATGAATTCTTCCCGGAAGAAGAACCCCGCCAGCGCCACCACATCATTCAGAGTCTTGATGCGAGTTTGCACCAGCGGCGTGATCTTCATCAGGATGTCCGCGTTCACTTGAAGACCGGCTTCTTCCAAAGGGCGACGCAGACGATACGCCAGTTCGTCAATGGGCAGCCGACGGATATGTTCGGCATTCAACCACTTGAGCTTATCCACCGGGAAAGCCGAATTCGACGCCATGATGCGTGTGCCGTCGAATCGCTCGATGGCATCCTGGATATCGAAGACCTCGACATCGTCTCCATAGCTCCAGCCGGTATTCGCTAGGAAATTGACGACCCCTTCCGGGATGTAGCCGCCTCGGATGTAGTCATGCACCATGACCGGAATCACGTTGCCGTCTGAGTCGACTGGAGGATGGCGTTTGCTGATTTTGCCCTTGCCATTCGGATTGAGCATCACGGGCAAATGAGCGTAGATCGGCGTTTTCCAGCCGAAGGCTTGCCAGAGCTGCCAATGTACGGGCGCTGATGGCATCCACTCCACAGCTCGAAGGACATGGCTGATCTGCATGAGATAATCGTCCACCACGTGCGCTAGATGATAGGTGGGAAAGCCATCGGCTTTCAGCAGTACACTATCCTGCTGGGTGCTGTTGTCGAAGCTCACCTCGCCATGAATCATGTCAGGAACCCGCGTGACTCCATCCAGCGGCATCTTAAGGCGTACCACCCGTGGGCGACCTTCCCGCTCAAATGCCGCGCGTTGCGCCGCCGTTAGATCACGATGCGCCCGGTTGTATCCGCGTGGCAGATTCTTCGCCTCGGCCTCTTCACGTGCTTTTGCCAGTTCTTCCGGTGTCTCGTAGGCATAATAGGCTTTATCATGATCGACGAGCCATTGTGCCCATTCCTGATAGATGCCCAGGCGTTCTGACTGCACATAGGGGCCGTAATCCCCACCGACTTCTGGCCCTTCGTCCCACTGCAACCCGGCCCAACGCAGCGCCTCCATCAACGTCTGGAGCGCGTTGGGATCGAAGCGCTTTTGGTCGGTATCTTCGATACGCAGGATGAAAGAGCCATTATGGTGACGGGCGAACAGCCAATTGAACAAGGCCGTTCGCAGCCCGCCGATGTGTAGCGAACCAGTCGGACTTGGGGCGAACCGCACCCGCACCGGGCGTGCAGAATCGTCGGACACGAAACACTCCTCAAGGTAGGTGATCTGTGGCGGTATGGTACATGAATCAAATAGATAAGGGTAGGGGCGGCTCAGACTCGCCGGCCACGCATGATGACGCTCTCGGCCAGTCCGATCCCCGCCAGAATCGAGAGCAGAGACGTGCCGCCCGAACTGATAAATGGCAAAGTCAACCCTGTGACGGGCAGCATATTGAGATTCATTCCGATAGAGACGACCGTCTGGAAGAAAATAATCGAGGCTACTCCGTAGCAGATCAGGCTGCCCAGCGGATCGACCGCATTGCGCGCACCACGCAGAATGCGAAGGATTACCAGTCCGATCAATCCCATCACTGTGATGCCACCAATGAAGCCAAACTCTTCAGTAATTACACTAAAGATGAAATCCGTGTGCCGGACGCGCAGAAATCGCCCGGTATTTTGCGTGCCGTTGGCATATCCCTTTCCCAGCAGACCACCAGACCCGACGCTGATGATCGCTTGCCGGATGTTGTACTGCGCCGTAGGATCGCCCTCAGGGTTGATGAATGTGGTAATGCGCTGTTGTTGATACGGCTGCATCTGCGTCCATAAGATCGGCGCGACGATGACTGCGACCGCCACAAACAATCCAATATGCTTGAGCCTCAGCCCTGCTGCCCAGATCATCGTCAGCCAGATCACCATGAATACGATAGTTGTGCCGAGATTTGGCTGTAAAAAGATCAGCCCTGTCGGGATAGACATGTGCGCCAGCGACGTGAAGACTGCTCGCAGCCCGGACAGTTTGTAGTAATTCTGAGTCAGATGATGTCCCAGCGTGATGATGATAATGATCTTGCCGATCTCGGATGGCTGAATACGGATACCGACATTAATCCACCGTTGTGAGCCTGCGTCTCCTTCAACCCCCAAGAATCGCACCAGTATCAGCAGGCCCACCATAATGATGTACAGCCACAGATGCAACCCGCCGAGAAGTCGGTAATCGATTGCTGCCAGCACAAAGACCAACACCAGACCGATCACCGCGTAGCGGATCTGGTCAGGAACGCGCCCAATTAAATCAGGGTCAATCGCACCCAATGTCGCGCTGCGAATCATCAGGACCCCAAAGATGATCAAGAGTAGAACTGTTCCAAACAGGACAAAATCAAAATTGCGCCAGAGGTTTGTGCTTCGTGTCATTCGAACCTGATGTCATTTCATTCAGCCGGCGGAGTGAAGTCAAGAAGGCCTGACTGTCTTCGGAAACCGCAGCATTGTTATCCGTCGTCGAGGCTTCCATCGTCCGCTGGGGCACCAGAGTCCCCAAGTCTTCGCCGAGCCTCATCCTGATCGTTGCTGCCGGAGAAAGGAATCTCTGCTTTGATGAGGCTGTCGCGATCGCGCTGCACCAGTCCAATATCGACTTTTTCCCGTTCAACCGCGACATACTTCGAGATCACGTCCAGGATTTCGGCCTTCATTGCGGCCAGTCGTTCGGGCGGGAGGTTGATGCGGTCATGTACCAGGATGAACTGAAGTCGTTCCTTAGCCATACTCCCGCTGGTTTTTGATGCTGATCGACCCAGCAGACGGTCTAGGAATCCGGACATGGTGACTCCTCCTATTCGGATTGACCGCCGCTGAACAGTCGGGTAATCCGCTGCAAAAGCCCACCGCTTTCATTCATGGGCATCAACGGCACATCTTCGCCCAGCAGCCGCCGTGCGATATTGCGGAATGCTTGCCCTGCGCGTGAATTCTCATTTAATGAGATCGGGATGCCGCTGTTTGACGCTGGAATGACACCCTCGTCTTCTGGCACGACGCCGATCAGTTTGATTGCCAGGATGTCGGTTACATCGCTGGCTGACATCATTTCGCCCTTGCGGATCATGTCCGGCTTAACCCGGTTCAGGATCAGCTTGCCAGGGCCTTTGTTGTTGGCCTCCAGAAGTCCGATGATGCGGTCCGCATCCCGCACCGCCGAAACTTCAGGATTGGTGACAATCAAGACTTCATCCGCCGGAGCAATCGAATTGCGGAAGCCGCGCTCGATTCCAGCAGGCGAGTCTATAATGATGAAATCGAATTCGAGTCGCAGCTTATTGCAGATCTGCACCATGTCGGTTGGACTGACGGCAGTCTTGTCGCGCGTCTGCGCGGAAGGGATCAGGAATAGATCCGGGAACTGCTTGTGTTTAATCATCGCCTGGCGGATTTGGCAGCGTCCCTCGACGACATCCACTAGATCGTAAACGATGCGGTTCTCTAACCCCATCACGATGTCCAGATTTCGCAGTCCCACGTCGGCATCGATCAAAACGACCTTTTTGTTGAGCCGAGCCAGAGCGACTCCTAGGTTAGCGGTGGTCGTAGTCTTGCCAACCCCTCCTTTGCCGGATGTAATCGTAACGACTCGTGCCGCCATAACTGCTGGAATTCCTTTCTGGTCAATAAGCCCAGGGTTCTACAATAATCTGCCCGTTTCGGATCGATGCCAGTTCCGGCTTGGGGTGACGACGCTTGTCTTGTGGTGATGTGGTGATATGGCCCGCGATCCGCAGTTGGGTGGGCATCATATCCAGGGCACAGACGATGGCGCTTTCATCTCCTTCAATTCCGGCGTGTACTGTTCCCCTCAGCCGTCCCCACACAATGATATCCCCAACCGCCATGATTTCTGCGCCAGGGTTGACATCTCCCAGAATAACGACGTGGCCAGCGCTTTTCACCGTGCGTCCGGCCCGGAGCGTTCGCTTAATCATCACGCCCACTGTGCCGTCTTCTTCTGAACTGAATTCGGTTTCTTCATCCTCTTCACGTCCCGGAATTGGACTAGCGCTGGTCGTCTTCAAATCAAGGGCTTGGGCGGCCTCAATCGTCGTTTGGCTGTCACTCAATACAACAGAGAGCATCAACCCGCGCCGCTCCAGCAGAGCCTTGAGCGACCCCAGTTCGTGTTTGGCAACTGGACGGGCTCCGACATCGACTGTAATCCGTGCCCCAGCAAAGAAGGCGTTTTGCTGATCGATCCGTGCTGCCAGATCAGCCGTGATAGACTGCCATTCGTCCGTTGGACTCAATGAGACCAGCAGACCATCTTTGATGCCCTTGATGGCAACACGCTGTTCCTGCATATCAATTGACCATCACAGCTTGCATTACAGCGCACCAGTGCCCAATAGTTGCGGCATAACTGTAATATTCCGTGTCCTAAGCTTAACGATACTCGATATTAACTATACATGATTTTTGTTTAGGCGCTATCCGCTCTGCAGAATCCGCCATAGCAGCAGGGCGGGCAGCAGCGCAAAGACCGCAGGAGCAGCCCAACGAATCATGCCACTGGTAGCATCCAGACTTTTCTGGAGCCATTGGCTGAGCGCAAAGACCGCATACGTCATCCAGATCACCTGGATCATGAGGAGCGGCAGGAGCAGCACCGTCCTGTCGCCACCAAAGTATATCAGCCCGAAGAGCGCATATCCTGCGTATAGGATAAGAGTCAATACTCCTAGCGGCGGATACCACCGCGATAACCGCGACAGCCCTATGAGGCCGAGAGCGATCCCCATCACAGTGAACTGATTGCTGATCAGGTCGATCATGTCGATCCAGCGTGATGCCTCACGCCACCCGTCAGCCAGCAAAAAAGGAACCTGTAGCCCCCGTGCTTCGGCTTGTTCAGCCGGATACAGCCACCATCCGCTGTCCGCATACTGGACGATCAATCCTCGCAGCCCAATGACAGTCAGCGTGATGAATATCCCCCAATACCAACGGGGTATGCGCGTTTGCGATATTCCCCACGTTAGCGCAATCGCCGGAGCCATCAGCGTAAGCAAGGGGTCATTGACAACGCCGATGCCAAAAAGCAGGAGCATTCCTGCTGTGTGTTGCAGCTTGAGGGCCTGCGGCTGAATTCCCGGCCGGGGATGACTCAGCATCACCGCGCTGATCAGCAAGTAGAGTAGCCATGCGCTGAACAGGGTGGTCAAGCGTAGGCTGCGACCGGTTCCGGCAGACAGCCAGAATATCCCGACAAAGATAATGACTGCCGCGGCCAGTCCGATCACGGGTTTCCGCTGAAATACCAGCCCGCCCGCTACAATCCCCGTCACGATCAATCCGATCCATAACACCGATGGGGTCGTTTCTACGCCACCCGTCTGTGACCAGAATGCTGGGCTGAAGGCCAAGGCCAGCGACCCGATCATGGACAAGATGCCGCCGAAACGCCGCAGAGTCAATGCTACTCCGACGATAGCGGCGCTCATGCCCAGAGCGCGAATCACTGGTGTGTCACCGGTGAACACAAAGACCAACCCTGAAATCACTCCTGACAGGAAAGTCGGCATCCAATAGCTCAACCATTCCTGATTCCGGACGGATTTTCGAAGTGCAGACACATTAACCTCCCGGAACCGGCGTTGGCCCTGTGGGTAGATTGATTGGCGGTGGCGGCGCAAGTCCAGCGCGTTCGTTTTTCAAGCGATAGTAGGCTTCCAGCGTTTCGACGACGACTGGCAAAGCCCACTGCGATCCTTCACGACCGTTGTACACAAAGCCAACGATAGCGATTTCCGGGTTCTCATACGGCGCATAGGAGACGAACCAGGCATGGGCTGGCCAGTTCCCTGGGACGCACAGGCCTAGCGGACGCGCGATATCGTCACAGTATTCAGCGGTTCCTGTTTTTCCTGCCACTTCTACGTAGGGCAGGTTAGCGCGCTGAGCTGTACCGATAGTTACCGCCTGGCGCATTCCTTCCTGAACGACGTCCAGGTTATCCTGGCTGACGAAGGCTGGCCGGTAGCGGTCATTGAAACGTAGTTCATTGCAGACCTGCGCGTTGAAAGTGTAGTTCTGTGGAATAAACACCTGGTACTCGCGAATGTCTGGGATCAGTCCATCGGGACTTACATCCACTGTGTTGCGATAAGCGCTTGGATTGCAGCGTACCGGATTGTACCATTCGCTGTCCTGTTCACAGGTGCAGGCCAGACTGCTTGGCCCCTTCATAATCATATCTTCGACCAGCAGCAGCGTCAGGGTGCCGCTGGCGTCGGCTAGATCGATATTGCGGAGAACATGCGGCGTGTAAGGCGTCACCACGTTCCCTTCTGGATCTAGATAACTGTCGATGATGCTGGGCTGGTAGAGGGTTCCTCCATTGGCGACTGCCGACACCATGCTGATGAGTTGTAGCGGTGTGACATTGACGAAACCCTGCCCCAGCGCAGCGTTGTAGGTGTCTCCAGTAGACCAGTTTTCTCCATAGCGGATGCGCTTCCAATCCTGGTCCGGCATCCGTCCCCGGTTCTCTCCAGGTAGTTCAATGCCTAGTTCGGTTCCGATACCATAGGCCGTTGCATACCGGAACAAGTCGTCGATACCCAACCCACCTCGCCGTAGAGTCACTTCGGGAACTACAGGGTTCCCTCCACCTATCTGATAAAAGAACACGTTGCAGCTTTGGGCGATCCCGCGCCGCATATCGACCGCGCCGTGACCATCCCTCTTCCAGCAAACGAAAGTCTGCGAAGCCGCCGGGTCGTTTGGTGCATACTTGTTCTCTACGACGATATTTCCAGGATCGAACAATTGACTTAGGGGCGCGATCACCCCCTCCTGGAGTGCTCCTGATGCCGTGATGAGCTTCCAGGTTGAACCGGGTGGGTACAGCGACCGGATGGCATTGTTAACCAGGGGGCGCAGTGGATCGCCCTCGACCTGGAGATAGTATTCAACATCGATGGCGCGGGCAAAGCGGCTGTTGTCATAGCTTGGATAGCTGACCATCGCCAGGATTTGCCCATTTTGTGGGTTCATCGCGATAACCACGCCTTGCTGACTCACGATTCGATTGAATTGGGCATTCAATAGGTTGATTCGGTTAATCAGAGCTTGCTCTGCGGCACGCTGAAGCTCCACATCAATCGTCAGTCGGATATTCTGGCCCGGTACAGCAGGGACACGTTCCAGTACATTGATAATCTCTCCGGCAACATCTACTTCCCGCAGCGTAGATCCACGCTGGCCGGCCAACTGAGTTTCCAGAAAGACCTCTACACCGTCTACTCCAATCCGGTCGAAAGCGGGATCATAACCTTGTTCGATGAGAGCCTGCGCTTCCTCAGCCGGGATTGGAGCCATATAACCAATGAGGTGTGCTGTCAGACTGCCTGTCGGGTATTCGCGTACCGACACGGGCCGAACCGCTACACCTGGCAGAGATAGACTTTCCTCCTGGATTTGCAGCGCAACATGGTAATCCACATCACGAGCAATCGTGACTGGACGGAACGGCGCGATACCTTCGCCTTCAATCACCAGCTCCTCGATGCTGCGAATCTGCTGACCCGATGCTGCCGCAATTGCTGCCGTCGGCGGGATGTCCAGCAGCGCCGAAAGCCGGTTGAAAATATCCAGTTCTTGTTCACGGTTTGCGGGCAGATCAGCCGGAACGATAGTCACTGTGAACGCTGGCACATTCTTTGCCAGCGGCTCGTCATAGCGATCCACGATGACTCCGCGTGGTGCGGCTTCTGGCAGTCGGCTCAGGCGGTTCTCGTCAGCTTCGGCCAGGTAGCCTTGATAGCCCAATACCTGTAAGTCGTACAGGCGGATGGCGAACAGCAGGAACACAGCCACCATGACCGCCTGGAAGAAGGTTAATCGCCACCCCTGGAAGGGGAGCAGGCGTCTGTTCATAAAGCCTCCCAATCTGCCAATTGTGTCGGCTATGTGGGTCTAAAGCCACGATTGGCCCAATTCTGGAGTCGTCGGACGATCAGGTACACGGGTACGATGGCCGTGAGATGATAGAACAGCGTCGGCAGCAGGTTGGAGACAAATTCTTGCCCAATGATCCCCACTATTGACAATCCCGTTGACGCTGGTCCAAACCCACTCAAGATAAGGATGACCAGTGTGAGTGCTTGCACGAAAAACGTTCCCAGTACCGTTGCCCAGATCAGTGTAAAGAAACCCACCGTATAGAACTGAGACCGCAGCGCGTTCAGCAGGAACACGATCACAACCAATCCCAGTGCTGAAGTTCCCAGTGGAGCAGCCGACAGCAAGTCTTTACACACGCCTCCAACCAATGCCCATGTGATGCTTGGTTCTAGTGCCCCATTCAGTGCCCAGGCAATAACCAGCAAGAACACGAAGTCTGGACGACCGCCAAAGATACTGATCTGTGGCCCAACAGCAACTTGCAGCGCGGCGGCTAGTATCAGGATGGGCAGGCTCAGAAAGGTTCCCATCGTTAGCCACCGTTGTCAGTTTCCGGCAGCGCCTCGAACACGCTCAGGTCTACAGGCTGAAAACTGGTAATGACCAGCACGATTTCCAACGTATCGAAGTTGATCAGGCTGCGAACAGTCGCCTGCTGTGTCAAGTCGAACTCGCGCTGCTGCACATTTGTCACCTGCCCGATGACGATGTCCGATGGCAGATTGCCACCCAATCCCGATGTAATCACCAGATCGCCTTCAGGAACCTGGGCATCCAGTGGAATGAACACCATCAAGAGATCGCCTGCTGGCTGTCCCACCACGCTGCCTTCCGCGCGTGTAGTCTGGAGCCGTCCGCTGATCGCACTCGACGAATCGGTGATGAGCAGCACCCGCGAAGCATTGGCGGTTACATCAATAATCCGCCCGACCAAACCTTGCTGTGTCACCACTGGCATCCCGGCGGCTACTCCGTCGCGCGCACCCCGGTTGATGACAATCGTCCGTAAGGGCAAATTGGCGTCCGCCAGCGCAATGACATCCGCAGTGACATATTCCTCGTTCTGTCGGCTGGAGGTGTAGTTCAGGAGTTCGGCGATCCTTTGGTAGTCGCTGGCGATCTCGCGGAGATCGACCAGTTCCGCCTGAAATTGCGCCAATGCTTCTTCAAGATCAGCGTTGCGCCGTCGCAGAACGTCTGGATCACTGGATTGATCGACGCTTTCGGCCACGTCCAGTGCCACCCGGTTGAACAGCCCACTGATCCAGTTGATTGGTGTTGCCAGCAGCCCGCGTACAGGGCCGAGCAAGCCTAACTGACTGGCAAAGATCAATCCCAGGCAGAATGTGAGACAAACCAACAGAAATACAAAACGGTTCGAGCGCCAGGTACGCACGCCGGTACCTCTCTATCATGAGCAGTCGTCCCGAATTATAGCAAAGTTCATTGAGGGATGATGT
>CAZKXW010000120.1:0-12665 GCA_964556745.1 uncultured Anaerolineaceae bacterium | reverse complement strand
CCATCCGGCCACCACGACCCACAGCCAGCTTAATGCTGAAGAGCAGGCACTCACCGGCGTCACCGAGGACTATGTGCGTCTGGCCGTCGGTCTGGAAGACATCGACGATATCCTCTGGGACCTCGATCAGGCATTGGCCATCAGCCAGGGTGTCACGCTGCATCCGGTGACGGGTTAGTCGCGGCGGCGGAACCCTTCTATTAAATCGTGATCGATCCGCATCCCCTTTCTGGCGCTGGCTGGAGAGGGGATTGCTGCTACACTATGGAGGATTCTAGCAATGGTTGCACTCCAGCAGGATGACTGGCCGCCTTTGAACCTGACTCATTCCAGCCCACGCCAGCCCGAATCCGTGGGAATCGTCAAGCGGCAGTACGCCCACTTCGACCAACCGTTGAATCTCCGCAGCGGGCAGGTCTTGGAACACTTCACGCTGGCCTACGAAACCTATGGCACGCTCAACCCCGATAAATCCAATGCCATCCTCATCTGCCATGCCCTCTCCGGTGATTCGCATGTAGCCGGGTACTACACCCACGACCCGCGCGAGAAACCCGGCTGGTGGGATGACGCCGTTGGCCCCGGCAAGATGTTCGACACGACTCGATTCTTTGTCATCTGCTCGAACGTTATCGGCGGCTGTCAGGGCAGCACCGGCCCGTCTTCGCTCGCACCCGACGGCAAACCCTACGCCATGCGTTTCCCCTTCATCACCATTCAGGATATGGTCGCCGCCCAACGCCACCTGATCGACCGCCTCGGCATCGAGCGCCTGTTCAGCGTCGCCGGGGGCAGCATGGGCGGGATGCAGGCCCTGCAGTGGGCGGTGGATTATCCGCACCGCGTCGGATCGGTGCTGTTCCTGGCGAGTACACCCCGATCCTCGACTCAGAACATTGCCTTCAATGAAATTGGCCGTCAGGCCATCTACGCTGATCCCAACTGGAAACAAGGTAACTACTACGGTGGGCCGGTTCCGGCAGCCGGTTTAGCCGTCGCTCGTATGATCGGCCATATCACCTATATGAGCGA
Source organism: uncultured Anaerolineaceae bacterium (assembly GCA_964556745.1). Lineage (GTDB taxonomy): Bacteria > Chloroflexota > Anaerolineae > Aggregatilineales > Phototrophicaceae > CFX2. The sequence continues at coordinate 11,633 of CAZKXW010000120.1, read as the reverse complement.
GACCTCGCTCGAATTCAAATTCGGACGGCAGACCCAATCCGGCCGCGGGCTGGCCTATAGCTTCGACACCGATTTCGCTGTGGAGAGCTACCTGAAGCATCAGGGTGAGAAGTTTGTCGAACGTTTCGATGCCAACAGCTACCTGTACATCACCAAAGCCCTCGATTACTATGATGTCGCCGATGGCTATGGCTCAATGCAGAACGCGCTGGCCCATACTCACGCCGACTTCCTGGTCGTGAGCATTTCGAGTGACTGGCTCTACACAGCAGCTCAGGCTCAGGAATTGGTCAGCGCCCTGGAAGACCTGGGGCGGCGCGTCACCTATGACCACATCGTCGCCTCTTTCGGCCATGACTCCTTCCTGGTCGAAGTCGAAACTATGACCGAAGTAGTCGGCGGCTATCTCAACCGCCTCTGGGAGCAGCAGCATCCCGAATCAGGCAGCGTGCACCGGTTGGGAGAGCCTTAAACTCGCATTTCTGACACATCGTATAAGGACCAATTCATGGCAACGATCAAGATTCCAACACCCCTGCGCGTCTATACGGGCAATCAGGCCCAAGTTGCTGTCAGCGGCGATACCGTCGGCAAGGCACTCGCAGACCTTGTGACCCAATATCCCGAACTGCGCCAGCATCTCTTCAACGGGGCTGAACTGCGGAACTTCGTCAACATCTTCCTCGGCGAAGAAGATGTGCGCTTCCTGGACGGCCTCGACACCGAAATTGCGGCGGATGCTAACCTGCGAATCATCCCCAGCATTGCTGGCGGCTGATCTACAATCTTTCGGAGTATGTAGGCGAAGTTGATGCTATGATTGGGATATACTGCATGCCAGTTCCTTATCATCTACGAAACACGTCAGAGGACGAAATCGTGGGCAGCATCGCCATTCCCGAAAAACACCCCGCCTTTAACATCTATCAGGAACACCCGCTCAACGGCGCGGTTCCTCTGTCGTTCATCGCTCAGGAATTCGTCACACCGACCGACCAATTCTACGTCCGCAGCCACGGCACGATTCCGACAGTAGACCCCCTCGCTTTCCGCCTGACCGTCGGCGGGTTGGTGCGAACCCCGCTGGAACTCAGCCTGGAAGACCTCAAGTCCCGTTTCCCGCAGGCCAAAGTCATGGCGACCCTTCAGTGCGCCGGCAACCGCCGCGAGGAGATGGCCTCCGTTGCCCCCATCCCCAACGAACTTCCTTGGGGTCCAGATGCCATCGGCAACGCCATCTGGGGTGGCGTGCGTCTCCGCGATGTCCTCATCGCCGCCGGCATCGACCGCCGCAGCCACCACACCGCCTTCAGCGCTCTGGATTCCGTCGAACGGATGGGGAACACCTTTGGCTATGGCAGTTCGATCCCCATCGAGAAGGCGCTGATGCCGGAAACCCTTCTGGCTTACGAAATGAACGGCCAACCGCTCCTGCCCATGCATGGCTTCCCGCTGCGCGTGGTCGTACCTGGCTATATCGGGGCGCGCAGCGTCAAGTGGCTGGCCCATATCGAAGCGCAGGAAACCCCCTCCGACAACTACTTCCAGCAGCGGGCTTACAAGCTCTTCTCGCCCGAAATCACTCCCGAAAACGTGGATTGGTCGAAGGGCATCATGCTCGGCGAAAACTCGCTGAACGCCGTCATCTGCTACCCTGGCAGCGGGGACATCCTTCCTGTCGGCGGCGCCAGCGTGGTCGGCTATGCCATTGGCGACGGCACCAACCTTGTCGAACGGGTAGAACTCTCCGCCGATGATGGTCTGACCTGGTCGAGAGCAACCTTTCTGACCAACAACCAGGACTCCATCACCTGGCGGCTGTGGGAAGGCCGCGTCAGCATCCAGCCAACCACCGCCCATATCATCGCCCGCGCCATCGATTCAGCCGGCAACAAACAGCCACGGGATACCCAGGAAATCTGGAACTTCAAAGGCTATGCCAACAACGCTTGGCACAAGGTGCGAATCCAGATTGGTTGAGACAGTACCGTAACCATCAGCGAACATGAGAGAGAAGAAGCCATGATTCCTCTGGTCAGTGCCCATGCTGAGTTATCTAACGACGAAATCCGCCGCTACAGTCGCCACCTCATCATGCCCGAAGTCGGCATCGAGGGGCAGCGTCGCCTCAAAGCCGCCAGTGTCCTGCTGATCGGCACGGGCGGCCTGGGCAGCCCACTGGCACTCTATCTGGCTGCCGCCGGCATCGGGCGCATCGGGCTGGTTGATTACGATGTCGTCGATGAAACCAACCTCCAGCGTCAGGTCATCCACGGGCAGAGCAGTGTCGGCCATCTCAAGGTCGAAAGCGCCATGAAGCGCATGAAGGATATCAACCCTTACCTTCAGATCGACCTCTACAACGTCCCCCTCACTTCAGAAAATGCCATTGAATTGTTCACGCCCTATGATGTCATCATCGACGGCACGGATAACTTCCCCACCCGCTATCTGGTGAACGACGCCTGTGTCAAGCTCGGCAAACCCAACGTCTACGGCAGCATCTTCCGTTTCGAGGGCCAGCTCAGCGTCTTTTACGCCAAAGATGGCCCCTGCTATCGCTGCATGTTCCCCAGCCCACCCCCGCCCGGCCTCGTGCCAAGCTGCGCCGAAGGCGGCGTCCTGGGCATCCTGCCAGGGACGGTCGGCACGATGCAGGCTACCGAAGCCATCAAGCTGATCCTCGGTATCGGCGATCCAATGATCGGGCGAATGCTGCTCTACGATGCGCTCGAAATGAGCTTCACCACCATCAAAGTCCGCAAGAATCCCAACTGCCCCGTGTGCAGCATCCCGGCGGATCAGGTCACGCTCATCGACTACGAGCAGTTCTGCGGGATGCCCGCCCATGACCACAGCGACTATAAAACCCAGCAGGCCAACCAGAACGGCCAGCATGATCCCAACGCCATTGCCGAGATGACCGTCCATGAACTCAAAGCCCGCCTCGACCAGGGCGAAGACCTGCTTGTCCTGGACGTGCGCGACCCCCACGAATGGGAAATCAGCGCCCTCGACGGAACCCTGCGAATCCCCAAAGGGCAGATCGAAGCTGCCAAGAACGACGTATTGGCCGGGCGCAAGCGCCGCGAAGACACCGTACTGGCCCAGATTCCAATGAATCGGGAAATCATTGTCCACTGCCGTTCCGGGATCCGCAGTGCCCACGCGATCAAGTTCTTGCGTGAAGTGGGTTATCAGAACCGGTTAGTGAATCTGCTGGGCGGCATCCTCGCCTGGGCCGACGAGATCGACCCCACGATGCCGAAGTATTGACGAGCCACCTTTTCATCTGAACGAAATGGGCGTGTTTGATGCACGCCCGTTCCTTTCATATTCAACGTTGCCCTTCACGTCTGTACAGGGATCGTGGCAGTCCTCCTAATCACTGCCCAGGCCTCGTATTTCCCACAGCACGATTTCCGGCGGACACATGAACCGCGCGCGCGGCGCGCCCAGCCCTTCCAGCCCTACGCCCCGCGCTGTATACAGCGTGGTCGTACCCAACTCGTAGCGCCCCATGATAAAGCGATTCCCCAGGTGACTGCTGGAAAACAATGCCCCAACCAGTGGCAATCGAATCTGTCCGCCGTGTGTATGCCCGCACAGATACAGATCGATGCCCAGCTCATTGGCTTCTGGAGCGATATCCGGGGGATGCATCAGCAGCACATGCAGCCCGTTCTTCGGAGCCATCATCATCATCTTCTTGAGCTGGCTGCGGTCACGATCCATATCATGCGTGACCACCTGCCCCAACAGATTCAATGCCCCGCCCGGCGTCTGAATCGTTAGCCATTGGTTTGGCAGGAACTTCAGGTTGCTCAGATCACGCACGAAAGCATGAACCCGTTCCAGTGGCTCGACCAGCGGCGTCCCGGACACGCAGTATACGCCCAGCGGCGCGCGCCATTCCCCTATGACTTCGCGGATCGCCTGTTCCGCCACCGGATCATGTGTGTTGGACAGATTGACATAATCGCCCGTGAACACGATCACATCTGGCTTGATCTCCTCGATCAGACGGTTCAGGTCGCGTTCCCGTGGCGTCACCCGTTCCACATGGATATCGCCGATTTGCAGCAGCCGCAGTGGCGGAGCTGAAGCGCTCCATTTGGTCGTGGTATAGGTCTGATGGGTCACGCCCAACCGGAACGGTTCGATCCAGGTCGAATAGTAAACCAACGCGGTCATGGCAATCAGGAAGATCAGCCCCAACCAGAATGGCAGCGCGAACAACCCCAGAATCACCAGCACCGCGCTGCACACGATTGCCAGCGCGATTGCCGTCGGGCGATCCGGGCCGTAGCTGCGCCCGGTGCGCCGCAGCATCAGCATCAGCCACCAGTTGCCCGCTACCGCCGCGATATAAGCCGCCACCATGATCCAGACCACCGCGCCATTCGGCAGCCACGCGCCAGCTACCAGAATCGCATTCAGCACGATCATTCCTACCACAAACCAGGGCGGCAGAGCCTGCATTCGGTTGGTCAGGACCAGCAGCGTGTGCAGCGGCGTATTGTCGAGCGGATCGGGCATGGGCGCATTTGACGATGAGGTTCCGTTTGACGACATGAGATAACCTGTGTTAAGGATGGCAGACAGAAGCGTTGATTATACCTGGGAGTGGTCGGAGCCTTCTAGCGGCGCGGCGGATATCGGCAGATCGACAATGAAGCGGCTGCCTTCGCCTACTTGGCTTTCCACTTGGATGTCGCCGCCGTGCAGTCGGACGATCTCAGAAGCAATGCTCAATCCCAATCCCGTCCCAACCGAATGATCGGCAATCCGGTAAAACGGTTGGAACAGATGCGGCAGCGCCTCCGGCGGGATGCCGACGCCATTATCTTCAACCATGATCCGCGCGATCCTGTGTTCATGTCGTTGGAACCGCACTCGCACCCAGCCGCCCGGTTTGGTGTAGTTGATGGCATTCACCACCAGGTTGGTGAAGACCTGCATGATGCGCCCTGGATCAAGCATCATCACCAGATTTTCCGCTGATTCCGCGATTTCCAGTTGTATGGCCTTCTTTTCGGCTTCGGCCCGCTGCATGACGATGACCTGCTCGATCAGGTCGTAGACAGCCACCGGCTCGATATTCAGCGGCACAACCCCACGTTCGTAGCGCGAATAATCCAGCAGATTCTCCACCAGCACCCGCAGCCGTTCTGCTGTCTGATCCAGAATGGTCAGATGATCGGCCATCTGCTCCGGCGACCGCCGCAGTAGATACAGCCGCGTGATCAGGTTCGTGATCGGCGTGCGCAACTCGTGCGAGGCTGTCGCCACGAACAATGACTTTTGGTCTTGCAGCGCTTTCTCCTGGCTGATGTCCTGTATGACCGTCACCGCCCCGATGGGCTGCCCGTCCGGATTCGTCACCATTGTGATTGTCACCATCACATCCATTTCACGGCCATCGGCACGCCGAAACTGCTTCTCCCCGCGCCAGACGCCATGTTCCTGGGCATACAGCAGGATTCCCTGGATGTGCTGGGTGTATTCTTCAATCGTCATTGATGCAGGTTTCAGAAAATCCACCGACCAGTCTGCGGCAGGATCGCCAATCATCTGCCTCAGTGCCCGGTTGATGAACTGCTTGGGCGGGTGATCGAAAATCTCCCCAACGACCCCATCGCTGATCGAATCCAGGATCGCCCTAAGCTGCGCCCGTTCGCGTTCCAGTTCCACGGTGCGTTGGGCCACCCGCTCTTCCAGGCTGGTAGCATACAGGTTCAGCGCCTCGAAAAGCTGCGCGTTACGGATCGCAATTCCGGCTTGATTGGCGAACGCCAGCAGCGCCTCACCCTGCGATTGGGTGAAGGCATTCAGGCTGGCGCTGTCAAGGTTGATGACACCGATTACCTCATCGTCAACCTGAATCGGCGCTCCAACATAGGATTGAATCCAGGCGGTCTCTGCGACGCTCAGCCAGCGGTGGTCATGCTGCGCGTCAGCGATCAGCACCGGTCGCCGTGTATTCTGCATCTCAACCAGATTCTTGAACTGAACAATCGGGAATCGCAGCGCCAGCAGTTCATGGTAGTTCACCCCCTTCTGCTCAAACCCCCGCCCATGCATGACCCGCGAGGTATCCCCCTCGACCAGCATGATCGAGGCCGCGTCATACGGGATCACCCGCTCGACGCAGATCAGAATCCGATCCAGGATTTCCGACAGTTTGAGCGAGCTGTTGATAATCGCCGATGTGTCCCGCAGCGCTTCGGCCAGTAGACGCTGCTCACGCTCCGCGGTTGCGACCTGCTCTTGCTCGGTGATGTCCCGACTGACGATCACAAAACCAATGGTTGAACCATCATCCGGATCACTTAATATCGAGACCGACGACCACGTGACCAGCGGCATCCCGCTGCGGTGGCGCTCCTTGACCTTCCCCTGCCAGTAACCCTTTTCGAGAAGATTGTGGCTTATCGAGTTCAAATCATCCGAGTCGCCCTGGTATCCGGTCAGTTCCGGCAAGACACGTCCGATGGCCTCATCTTGTGTCCATCCATACAACCGCTCAGCCGCCCGGTTCCATGACCGGATAATCATCGCCGTGTCAATCGCTATGATCGCGTCGGATGCAAAGTGGAGCAGCGTCGCGGCATCGCAGAGGAGAGCAGGGCTGTCTTTTGTGCCGCTGTCAAAGTCTGGAGAAGAATTCCCCGTCTGGATGAGCGATTCATCAGGAGATACTGCCAACTGCGGAAACCCTTCCTGGACTCTTGTATAATCGGCCCACTTCATCCGATCCTATATCACATCATAGGTTGAACGCGCCTAAATCAGTGCTTAAGGAAAAGCAAGGAATCGATCCGGTGAAACGGCTCAAACCCATTTTTCGCGCCCTGAGCGCCCTCAATCCCCTGACTGGCTTGCGCCATCTGATTTTCGTGCTGCGGAACCGCTGGCGCAAGCGCGCCAAAATCGACTACATCACCCTGACCCTCTCCGGACAGATTCCGGCCCTGCCGGAGCCGCGCTCCTGGCTCCAACGCCGCATCCTCGGCAGCCCGCCGCTGAGCCTATCCGATCTCAACCGCATGTTCGAGCGCATCGGCGATGATCCCCGTCCCATCGGGATCATCCTGCACCTGCGCGGCCTGTCCATGCCGCTCGCTGACCTGCAAACCCTCCGCGAAAGCATCACCCGCCTGCGCGCCAAAGGCAAGAAGGTCATCTGCTTCGCCCCAGGCTATTCCAACGCCAGCTATTTCATCGCCAGCGCCGCCGATGAGATCATCTTGCAGCCCGGCAGCGAACTCGAAACCGTCGGCCTCCGCTCCGAAGCCACCTTCCTCCGCGACGCCCTGGATCGTCTCGGTCTCCAGCTTGACAGCGTGGCCATCTCGCCCTACAAGGGCGCTTTCGATCAGTTCACCCGCCGCGACATCTCTCCCGAAGGCCGTCAGCAGTTGGAATGGCTGCTCGATTCGCAGTACGGTATCCTTGTCGAGGGCATGGCCGCTGGCCGCCGTGTCTCCACGGATCACATTCGCCAGATGATCGACACCGCCCCGCACCTCGATGAAGAGGCGCTGGCCGCCGGCTATGTCGATGCTGTCCTGACGGAAGAAAACCTCCACCGCCGCCTGAACTCCAGACACATCCTGCCCTGGTCGCAGGCCGATAAGAAGCTGCTCCACAAGTGGCGCAAACCCGCCCAACGCTTTGTCGCCCTGCTGGAAGTATCCGGCCTGATGATCCCTGGCGAGAGTGGCAAACCGCCCATCGACCTCCCCATCCCCTTCATCGGCGGCGAACGCGCTGGCGACCTCACCGTCGTCCAGCAGGTGCGCCGCCTCATGAAGAATCCCGCTGCGGCCGCTGTCATCCTCTATATCAACAGCGGCGGCGGCGCAGCCAGCGCCGCCGAAGCCATGACTGCCGCCATCGCTGAACTCGCTCAGGATCGCCCGCTGGTCGCCTACTTCAACAACGTTGCCGCTTCCGGGGGCTACTACATCGCCACCCCTGCCCGCTGGGTCGTCGCTCAACCCGGCACGATCACCGGTTCCATCGGCGTCCTCTCCGGCAAACTTGTCAGCGGCGGCCTCTATGACCAGCTTCGCGTCCACCGCCTGGAATTCACCCGTGGAGCCAATGCCAACCTGAACAGTGACCTCGCCCCCTACACTGATGCCCAGCGCCAGCGCGTCCTGCACAGCGTCCGCCACATCTACCAGCAGTTCATCGCCCATGTCGCCCGCAGCCGGAACCTCAGCCTCGATGCCGTCGATGCCGTCGGCGGAGGTCGCGTCTGGACGGGCCTTCAGGCCAAAGAGCATGGCCTCGTCGATGAACTCGGCGATCTGCGCGCTGCCCTCAAAAAAGCGCGTGAACTCGCCGGCCTGCCCGACGATGCCCCCCTGGTGCGCGTCGGTGGCAAAGGCGGCGCGCTGCCCGCGCAGCTTGCCGAAGCCGCCAAACCCGCCGCAGCCCTGGATTATTGGGTACACAACGCCCGCATGATCGCCAGCGGCGCGCCGCAGATGCTCACGCCCATCGATTGGCAGGGACTCTAACCGATGAAAGCACTCGTCACTGGCGGCACTGGCTTCGTCGGCTCGCACATCGTCCGCGTCTTGAACGCTGCCGGCCATCATGCCGTCGTCCTGCACCGCCAATCCTCCAAGCTGCAAGCCCTGGACGGCCTGGCCTACCAGTCCGCCATCGGCGACATCCTGGATGAAGCCTCGCTCGCTGCGGCCTGCCAGGACTGTGATTGGGTCTTCCACGTCGCCGCCGTCGCTGATTACTGGCGGGCTGATCCTAACCACATGTTTGAAGTCAACATCGAAGGCACGCGCCGCGTCCTGAATGCCGCCCGTGCCGCAGGCGTGAAGCGCGTCGTCTTCACCAGCAGCGCCGCCGCTCTCGGCCTGCGCGATGACGGCCAGCCGTCCGATGAGTCCCTGTCCTTCAACCTGCCCCAATCTCGCTTCCCTTATGGCTATAGCAAGCACCTCGCCGAGCAGGTCGTCAAAGACGCCGTCGCCGCCGGCCAGGATATTGTCACTGTCAATCCGGTCGTTATCCTCGGTCCAGGTGACCTCAACATGATCTCCGGCAGCTTCATTACCCACGTCAAGCGTCTCGGCCCGCTCGTCCCGGTCACATCTGGCGGCATCGCCATCATCGATGTCCGCGATGTCGCCCGGATGCACCTCGCCGCCGCCGAACGTGGACGCTCCGGCGAACGCTACATCCTGACCACCGCCAATCTCAGCCAGCGCGACCTCCTCGGCATGATCGCCGATGTCGTCGGCGTCCGCCGCCCTTTCCTGCCCACCCCGTCCTTCATCGTTTCGATCAGTGCCGCCCTGATCGATCTCGCCCGCGCCCTCGGCGTCCCAACCCCCATCGATAGCAATCAGGCGCGCTTGGGTGTGCGGAACATCTTCTTCGACGGGCGCAAAGCCTGGGCGGAATTCGGCCCGCCCCAGATCGATATGCGCCAGAGTGTGCGCGATACCTACGACTGGTATCGCCAGAATGGATACCTATGACCACCCACCCGCCGCCTGAGGGCTTCCGCCATCGCGCTGCCATCCCCGTTCGCTTCGGTGATCTGGACGCTATGGGGCACGTCAACAACGCCATGTACCTCACCTATATGGAAACCGGCCGCGTCAGCTACTTCCGCGACCTCAACCTCTGGGATGGAACCATGCCCCGCCAGATCGGCCCCATCATGGCCAAGGCCACCATCGATTACAAACTGCCCGTCAACCTGGAAGATGGCACGGTCGATGTCTTCACCCGCTGCATCCGTCTCGGCCATAAGAGTTACGAGGTCGAACACCGCATCGTCCGTTATCGGAACGACCAGCCTGAATTAGCCGCCCTGGGAATCATCGTCCTCGTCGCCTATGATTACCACCTCGGCCAGTCCGTACCCCTGCTGGATGCCTGGCGGGAGCGCATCCTGGCCTACGAGCCGCAGCCGCCCATCATCAAATCCTGATCCACCCAGAAAGTCAACCTAACCTCATGAAACACTGGCCGCTCTGGAAACGCATCCTCATCCCCCTGCTGATCGTCCTCGCCATAGCCGTCGTCGGCTTCTTCGTCTGGGCGAACACCCCGCTCGCCCCCACCGCCAAGGCACTCGCCGCCCTGGAATCCGATCGCGCCACACAGGTCTCCCAAACCAATGGCTGGATCGTCTTCAGCACAACCACGGCTGCGCCGGTCACAGGCTTCATTTTCTATCCCGGCGGCCGCGTCGATCCCCGCGCCTATGCGCCGCAGCTTCACGCCATCGCCGACCAGGGTTATCTGGCCGTCATTGTCCCCATGCCGCTCAACCTCGCCGTCCTCAGCATCGACAGCGCCCAGGCAGTGATCAACGCCTACCCGGACATCCACAATTGGGCCATCGGCGGGCACTCCCTCGGCGGTTCGATGGCCGCCCGCTTCGTACAGAGCCATCCTGATGCCGTACAGGGCTTGGTCCTCTGGGCCTCCTATCCCGATATTGACCTCTCCAGCGCGAACATCCAAGCCGTCTCGATCTATGGAACCAGCGATGCCGTTGCCCAGCGCGGAACCATCATCGACTCGGCCGCCCGCCTGCCCGCTGGAACGCCCTTCGTAGCCATTGCCGGCGGCAATCACAGCCAGTTCGGGGACTACGGCCTCCAGCCCGGCGATAACGTCGCCAGCGCCAGTGCCGCCGACCAGTTGGATCAAACCGTCAAGGCCACCGTCACCCTCCTCGCCGCCATCACCCCATAGGAGTACAGCGTGCTGCGCCTCCAGACGCTGTTTTGACAAACCCCGTCCTGCTTCCCATAGGGGCACGGCGCTGCCGTGCCCTTCAGCCCATGATCGACCGCGCCCCCTGCCACCACATCTGGCCTCTCCCCAATCCCGAATCCCTGCTCAAAGAGTTACCAAAATGTCACCCTTCCCGCCCAATTTTGTGCTACCCTGGACATAGGGATTATGTATATGGGGTACGCGAATGAGGTATCCAGCCCGCGCACGCCAGAACGGTCTCATGATTCTCAACAATCGGCGAATCGTCACAAATGTCAGCCAATCACCCGCTGTCACTGACGACATTTGCGACATTTCCGCCAACAAAGCATTGCTCCGCAAATCACAATGGATTAACAACCAACTCTTCATGTATTCTTCCGGCCGCACCCAGTCATCCCATTGAGGCCAATACCATGTCCGCACCATCCTCTCGCCCAACTCCACAGCCCAACCAGGAATCCGTTTGGGATTACCCCCGCCCTCCCCGCGTGGAACCCACCCAAAAGCGTATCCGCGTCATCTTCAACGGCGTCACCCTCGTAGATTCCACCCGCGCCTATCGCGTCCTGGAAACCAGCCACCCCCCGGCCTATTACATTCCGCCTGAAGACATCCGCATGGAATACTTCAACCTCACCAGCCGCCGCACCTTCTGTGAATACAAAGGCGCGGCCAGCTATTGGACCGTGAAGGTGAACGACAAGACCGCCCCTGATTGTGCCTGGAGCTACGAGTCCCCCTCGCCCGGCTACGAGGCGATTAAAGGCTGCCTCGCCTTCTACGCCAGCCGCATGGACACCTGCATGGTCGATGATGAAGTAGTGCAGCCCCAGGCCGGCGACTTCTACGGCGGGTGGATC
>CAZKXW010000119.1:0-12777 GCA_964556745.1 uncultured Anaerolineaceae bacterium | reverse complement strand
TGTCCTGAACCTGGGCGTGGACGGGATCATGCTGATGGGCGCGTTCTTAGCCTTCTACGCCGTGCTGCTGACCAACAGCCTGGTGATCGGCATTCTGGCGGCGGTCGCCGTCGGGTTGATGTTGGGATTGGCGACGGCTTTCATCAGCGTGACGCTCAAGGCAGAGCAGGGCATCAGCGGCATCGGCATGTATCTGTTTGGGCTGGGCATGAGCGAACTGCTCTTCCAGAAATGGGTGGGCACACCCAAATCGGTTGAGGGGTTCCCGCGCATCGCCATTCCCGGACTGAGCGACATTCAGTTCCTGGGAATCGGCGAAATCTTTTTCAGCCACAATCTGCTGGTGTACGTGGCGTTTGCGCTCGTGCCGATTTCGGCTTATATCCTCAACCGCACCAGCTTCGGGCTGGCGATCCGCGCCGTTGGGCAGACGCCGGAAGCCGCCGACGCGATGGGGGTGAGCGTCACCCGCGTGCGTTATGTGACGGTGACGCTGGGGGGTATCCTCTCGGCCATTGCCGGGGCGTCCCTGTCGATTGCGCTGCTGGATGTGTTCCAGCAGAACCTGACCAGCGGTTCTGGTTTTATCGCGGTAGCGCTGGTGTATTTTGGGCGCTGGCGGCCGGTCGGGGTGATGACCGGGGCGCTGCTGTTCAGCTTCGTGAACGCGCTCCAGCTTCAGATCGGCGCGCTCGGCTTCGATATCCCGTCGGAATTCGCGGTGATGGCTCCGTATGTCATCACCATCATTGCGCTGGTCTTCGCCTCCAAACAAACGGAGAAGCCAACGGCACTGACCAAGCCGTTCCAGCGCGGGGAGTGATACCCACCCCACAAGTTCAATGCGAATTGAACCGCCAAGACGCCAAGATCATACGGAGGGTGGGCAGGACAGGGGGTTTGCATGGCATCAGGGTATGACCCTGTTCCAGATGTGTATAGTGGGAGTCATGAACGAGGAGTCTGAGTGATGAACAAGCGCATGTTCCGAGTCGGTCTTCTGCTGATGGCTGCGATGCTGCTGCTGGTCGGTGTCGTGCCGGTGGCGCGCGGCCAGGATGATGTGTTCCGTGTGGCGGCGGTGGCTCCCAGTGCCACCAACGATCTGGCCTTCAGCCAGAGCATGTTCGATGCTCTGACCCTGATCCAGGAAGAGATGGGTCCCGATAAGTTCGAGTTCACTTTCCAGGAAGGAACCTTCGTGGTCGATGACGCGGCTGTCGCGCTGCGCGAATGGGCGGCGTCGGGCGAATACGATCTGGTGATTGCCCATGGTTCGCAGTATGGCGCGATCATCGAAGAACTGGCGCCGGAATTCCCGGATGTAGCTTTCGCCTGGGGCACGGATGTCAACACCTTCGGTCTGCCGAACGTGACGGCTTACTCGGCTGCCTCGGAGCAGGGCGGCTATATCAACGGCGTGCTGGCCGCGGGCATGACTGAATCAAATGTCATCGGCGTGATTGGTCCGATTGAAGTCGGCGATGCCAAGCTGTATGTCGATGGTTTCAAGGCGGGCGTCGCGGCTGCCAACCCGGATATTCAGGTGCTTGTGACCTATATCCAGTCATTCAGCGATGTGCCGCTGGCGACCGAAGCCGCCACTACCCACGTCGCCAACGGGGCGGACATTCTGACCGGCACGGCGCAGATGGTCGTGGGGCCGATTGCCGTTGCCAAAGAGAATGAACTCAAGTGGTTCGGCACGCAGTCCAGCCAGGCCGAACTGGCCGCCGAATCGGGCGTGGTCTTCCAGGTCTACCGCTGGGATGTGGTGCTGATGGATCTGATCGCCAAGATCGGTGAAGGCACGCTGGGCGGCGAAAGCTACACCCTGACGCTGGAAAACGGCGGCCTGGAGATGCAGATCAGCGATATGGCCGGGATGTCGGAAGACGAGGTGGCGGCGCTTCAGGCGCAGGTGGACGAATTGATCGCTCAGATCAGCGCCGGGGAAATCACTGTGCTGCCGGAAGCGGAACCGACTCCAGAAGCCACGCCGGGCAGTTAGAGGCTGTATGCAGGGCATAGGTTGGCCTGATGATCCTCGCCCCCGATCCCCGCTCCACTGCGTAGAGAGGGGAGTTGCAGCCACGCGCGGAGGGCAACGGCATTGGGACGACACATGCCTGAATGTGATCGGTTGGGGGACGGCAGCACTGCCGTCCCTTGTGACTCGAATAGATGGCAAGAGATCGCGTTTACGAAGAAGCCTTATCGTGATGAAGGTCGGGTGATGATGACGACCGCTTCTGCTGCAACCCTCCCCAGCGGCCACCGCCGCATTGATCTGCTGGAGATGCGGGGGATCGTCAAACGATTTCCCGGTGTGTTGGCCGTCAACCAGGTCGATTTCGATGTCCGCGCCGGAGAAGTCCATGCTTTGTTGGGTGAAAACGGCGCCGGCAAATCGACGCTGATGAAGCTGCTCTACGGCCTCTACCAGCCGGACGGCGGCACGGTGCGTCTGAACGATCAGGAAGTCCGCATCCGTTCGCCGCACGACGCCATCCAGCACGGCATCGGCATGATCCACCAGCACTTTATGCTTGTCCCTTCGCTGACTGTGGCGGAGAACGTGGCGCTGGGGCTGAACAACGGGAATGGCTGGCAGCTTGATCTGCGCCGGATCGCCCGTGAACTCAGCGCTCTATCCGAACGCTACCGCCTCAAGATCGACCCGTATCGTCCGATCTGGCAGTTGGCGGTCGGCGAACAGCAGCGCGTCGAAATCCTGCGGGCGATCTATCGCGGCGCGGCCCTGCTGATCCTCGACGAGCCGACGGCTGTGCTGACTCCCCAGGAAGTCGATGATCTGTTTCGCATCCTGCGGCAGATGACTGCTGACGGTCACGCGCTGATCTTCATTTCGCACAAGCTCCACGAGGTGCTGGCCGTCAGCACGCGCATCACCGTGCTGCGCGATGGCCGCAAAGTCGCCACCATTCCGGCGAGCGACGCCACCAAGCCCAAGCTGGCTGAGATGATGGTTGGACGGCCGGTGCTCCTGGAATACCAGCGGGCAGCCTGCCAGCCTAATGGCGAACGGCTCAAGCTGAGCGGCGTCAGCGCCCTGAGCGACCGGGGGGATTTGGGGCTGCGCGAGGTGTCGCTGACCGTCTACGGCGGCGAGATCGTCGGCGTGGCGGGGGTCTCTGGCAACGGCCAGCAGGAACTCGCCCAGGTGATTGCCGGACTGCGTCCGCTGACGGCTGGGCGCATCACCATCACCGGGCAGGACGTGACCAACCGCTCGCCCTCGGCGGTGCGCGCGCGCGGCGTGGCTTACATTCCCGAAGAGCGCATGGTCGATGGCGTCATCAAAGAATTCAGCGTGGCCGAGAACCTGGTGCTGCAAACCCACGGCCAGGAGCCTTTCGCCCGCGGCGGCCTGCTGATGAATTTCAAGGCCATCGAGCGGGCCTGCGCTGAAGCCATCCGCGCCTACGAGATCAAGACTCCCAGCACCGAGACGGCTATCCGGCATCTCTCCGGCGGTAACATTCAGAAGTTGGTGCTGGCGCGGGAACTGTCCCGCGATCCGCAGGTGTTGATTGCTGCCCAGCCGACGCGCGGCGTAGACATCGGCGCGACCGAGTACATTCACCACCGCCTGCTGGAAGAACGCGCCAAGGGTACGGCCATCCTGCTCATCTCGGAAGACCTGGATGAAATTCGCGCCCTCTCCGACCGCATCGCCGTCATGTATGAAGGGCAAATTGTGGGTATGCTGGAGAACAAGGGCAGCATCGACCTCAGCTACGTCGGGGCGTTGATGGCCGGCAGCCGCCTGGAAGGAGCCGAAGCGCGATGAAGCTCTGGAATCACTACCATATGCCGACCACCCTCGACGAGGCCGCCGCCCTGCTGCGCCGCTACGAAGGCCGGGCGCGGATCATCGCCGGGGGAACCGATCTGCTGGTGGATATGAAGGCCGACGCGCATGCGCCGCATGAGGCGCTGGTGGATGTCACCCGCATTCCAGAACTCCAGGTACTCGATGCCGACGGCGAAACCATCCTGATCGGCGCGGGCGTGACGCATACGCGCATTGTCGCTTCGTTGGCGCTGGCCGCGGCGGCCACCTGTCTGGTGGAAAGCTGCGGGGTAATCGGCGGGCCGCAGGTTCGCAACGTCGGTACGCTGGGCGGCAATGTCGCCCACGCTCTGCCCGCTGGGGATGGCACGACCTCGCTGGTGGCGCTGGATGCCCAGGCCGACATCCTCCAGAACGGGGAGCGCCGCTGGGTTCCGCTGCGTGACTTGTTCATCGGGCCTGGCAAATCCCTCCTTGATCCGACCCGCGATCTACTGGTCGGCTTCCGCTTCCGGCGGGCAGCGGCGGGCGAGAGCAGCGCCTTCAAGCGGGTGATGCGCCCGCAGGGCGTGGCGCTGCCGATCTTAGGCTGCGCCGCCTGGGTGCAGCTCGACCAGAGCCGGGAGCGGTTCGACTCGGCGCGGGTGTGCATTGCTCCAGCGGGGCCGGTTCCGCTGCGCGTCGAAGCGGTTGAGTCGGCGCTGGTGGGACAGGTGGCCTCAGCGGAGACCATCGAGCAAGTGGTCGCGCTGGCGCAGGAGCATCTGACGCTGCGAACCAGCAAATACCGCGCCACAGCGGAATACCGCGAAGAGATGGCTGCGGTCCTGCTGCGGCAGACCTTGACGCTGGCCGTCGCGCGGGCGCGGTCCGGCGCGGCCGTCCCTGAAGGCGCCGAGGTGTGACGAAAAACCCAATGCGAATTGAACCACAGAGACATAGAGGACACAGAGATCACACAGAGGGCGCGGGGAGTTTTCGGAGCAGACACACAGAGTAGGTGCGTCGAGAATGGCGCTCGGCGCATGGGTCAGACAGAATAGGGTTTACTGGAAGGGGAAGGCGATGATGGCACAACTGACGATCACCGTGAATGGACGGGCGCTGACGCGCGAGGTAGATGAGTCCCGGACTCTGGCGCAGTTCCTGCGTTATGATCTCGGCCTGACCGGGACGAAGATCGGCTGCGAAGAAGCCGAATGCGGTATCTGCACAGTGCTGGTGGACGGCGTGCCCGTCGATTCGTGCATCTATCCGGTGTGGAAAGCCCAGGGCTGCCAGGTCACGACTATCGAGGGGTTGGCCCACGGCGAGCAGCTTCACCCCCTCCAGAGCGAATTCATCCGTCATGGCGCGGTGCAGTGCGGCTTCTGCACGCCTGGGCTGATTATGACCGCCTCGGCGCTGATTGACCAGAAGCCGGACCCCTCGGAGGATGACATCAAGCACGCTCTCAAAGATACCTTCTGCCGCTGCACCGGCTACGCCAGCGTCATCCAGGCCATTCGCTCGGCGGCGCGGATCAAGCGTGGAGCCGAGGCGCTTCCGGTCAACGATCCGCCTGTCGATGAACCGATGGAGGTCATCAGCCGCTCGGTTCCGCCTATCGAAGTTACCGAGAAAGTCACCGGACAGGCCAAGTTCACCGACGATTACACCTTTCCCGGCATGGTCTACGGGCGGACGCTGCGCTCGCCCCATCCCCATGCTCGCATCGTGAGCATCGATACGAGCCGGGCAAAGACGCTGCCGGGCGTCCTGGCGGTGCTGACTCATGAAGATGTGCCCGGCGAGAACCTGCACGGCCTGGTCTTCCGCGATTGGCCGGTGTTGTGCGACAGTGTGGTGCGCTACGTTGGCGATGCTGTCGCCATCGTCGCCGCCGAAACCGAGGACATCGCCGCGCGGGCACTTGAGCTGATCGAAGTGGTCTACGAACCGCTGACCGTCGTGGCCGATCCCAAGTTTGCTCATTCGCCGGAAGCCCCTATCCTGCATCCCAACCATCCCACGGGCAACCTGCTCAAGCACATCAAGGTGCGCCACGGCGACATCGACAAGGGCTTCGCCGAAGCCGATGTGATCGTCGAGCGCGAGTACCGCACCCCGACCACCGAACACGCCTTCCTGGAGCCGGAATGCTCGATTGGCGTCCCGGCGGGCTATGACGCCGATCACGTCAAACTGACCGTTTACGTAGGCTCGCAGATTCCCTACCAGGATCGGGATCAGATCGCCAAAGCGATGGGGCTGCCGCATTCAGCGGTGCGGGTCATCGGCACGCTGATCGGCGGCGGATTCGGCGGCAAGGAGGACATCGCCGGGCAGATTCACTCCGCCATGCTCGCCACCGTGACCGGCAAACCGGTCAAGATGCTTTATACTCGGCAGGAGTCGCTCATCTTCCATCCCAAGCGGCACGCCACCATCATCCGTATCAAAACCGGCGCGACCCGTGACGGCCGCCTGACCGCCGTCGAAGCCGAGCTTTATGGCGATGGTGGGGCCTACGCCTCGCTCTCCGACAAGGTGATGACACGGGCGACCACCCATGCCACCGGACCTTACAGCGTCCCCAACGCCAAAATCGACTGCTATGCCATGTACACCAACAACACCCCGTCAGGAGCCTTTCGGGGATTCGGCGTCACCCAGTCGGCCTTCGCCGTCGAGCAGAATATGGATTTGCTGGCCGACGCACTCGGTCTCGATCCGCTGGAGTTCCGGCGAATGAATGCCCAGAAGGTCGGCGTCACCACGGCGACCGGGCAGCTCCTGCGTGAATCCGTTGGCCTGATCGAGACCATCGACAAGGTGCGCGGCGATATGGTCGCGGACGGGAACGGCCACGGTTTCCGTTGGGCGTGGCGGGAGGGGAATCTGGCCTATGCCTGGGGGGTGGCCTGCGCCTACAAGAACACCGGATTGGGCGGGGGCGCGCCGGATCGTTCCGAGGCCGAGGTTGAAGCCTTTGAAGATGGCACGCTGGAAGTCCGCACGGCCGCCGCTGATATGGGGCAGGGGATTGCTCATGTGGCTGCTCAGTGCGTCGCTGAAGAGATGCACGTCGAGTACGGGCGAGTCAAGGTGCTGCTGTGTGATACTGACCTGACGCCCAACGGCGGCCCGACCACGGCCTCTCGGCAGACCTTCGTCACCGGGAACGCGGTGCGCCTTGCCGCCGGGGCGCTGCGGGAAGCGATCCGCAACTCCGCCGCCGAGATGCTGGATGTCGAGCCGGAGAAAATCCGCTACGAAGAAGGGCTGCTGCGCTACAACGGCGACCGCGTGCAGTTGGGCGAAGTTGTCCGCTGGATGAAGAGTCACGGCCTTTCCCCACGGGCGAAGCACGATTACCTCGCCCCAACCACGCAGCCGCTCGGCAGCGGCGGCGACATGCATTTCGCCTTCAGCTATGCGACCCAAGCGGCGCTGGTCGAGGTCAACCTGGAGACCGGAGCCGTGCGCGTCCTCAAGGTTGTCTCTGGCACGGATATTGGCCGGGCGATCAACCCGCTGATGCTCCAGGGACAGATCGAGGGCGGCATCGTCATGGCGCTGGGCAACTGCCTGACCGAGTCCTTCATCCTGGAGGAGGGTGTGCCCTGGTCGCGGCTGCTCTCCCGCTACAAGATGCCGGGGATCAAGCACGCGCCGCAGATCATCTCCCACCTGATCGAACACCGGGCCAGCGAAGGGCCGTATGGGGCGAAGGGCGTCGGCGAAATCCCGTCGATCAACACTTCACCGGCCATCTGCAACGCCATCACGCGGGCGACGGGCGTGCGGATTTTCGCGCTGCCCGTCGATCAGGATGCGCTGCTGCGGGCGCTCAAGCACGGCCAGACCGAGGTCTACACCGCCTGGCAGGATGTGAAGTAGGGGTAGATCAGGGATTTCAGCAGCGGGTGTGGTAGACAAATAAGATGGGTGTCAGGAAATAGGCTCATCAGGTGGAAGTTCGGCCAGCAGGGCTTCGATGGCCGTACGCAGTGTGGGCAGTCGTTCAACTGCGCCCCACACAATGCCGAGGTCAACGTTGTCATACTGATGAATGAGAACGTCTCGAAAGCCCTTAACGGCCTTCCAGTCGATATGAGATTGCTTGTCAAGCAGCTCTGATGGCAGGCGTTTGACGATCTCACCGACAATCTCATAGGCTCGCATGACTGCAGGCTGTGTCTTCCGGTCGGCAACAAAAGCCGATTCGCCCGCTCTAGTGAAGAAATCGATATCCTCCAGGTAGGCAAGCAAAACTGTCAGATAATCACGCACCGGCTTCACAGCGCGACCAGGTCTTTCTCGATGCGGCGGCGGAAGCTTTCCCTTAACCCGGCTTCGCTCACCAGGCTGACTTCGCGTCCCAGCAGGTCGCGGAGTGCCTGCCAGAGCGCCGACAGTTCGTACAGGCTGGAACCCTCCTGGAACTTCACCAGCAGGTCGATGTCGCTCTCCGGCCCGGCCTCATGCCGGGCGACGCTGCCGAAGACGCGCACATCACTCGTGTCATAGCAGGCGCAGAGGGCCAGCAGCGCCTCGCGCTGGCTGCCGATGACCTCAGCGATGCCCAGGCCGCTTTTGACCGTGTCGCTCATAGCATGGGCGTGGGCGTGTATCCCGCTCATTTCAAGCTATCCCTCACTTCCCGCACGCGCCGCATGAAGGCGCTGACCCGCTGCTCATCGACTTCGTTCCAGATGAAGCCATCGCGCTTGAAGTGCGTGGCGGTGATCGTCCCGTCGGCGATGGCAAGCTGCTCGGCCACATTGTCGATGGTCACGCCCGTGTTGGCAAAGACGGCTGTCTCCGGCACGGCCGCTTTGACCCGCTGGAGGGTCGCCGAGGGGGTCGCAGCGCCGGCCGTCAGCCCGGAAACGCACAGCGCATCCGGCCGGGCGACGAACACCGTCGAGCGGGCAATCTCGGCCACATCCCGCTGCGCCAGATAGACCGCCGACTCCGGCACGATGTTGTAGAAGAGCTTGATCTGCTGGCCGCCGACGGCGTGCTGATGCCGGATGACCGCGCCGGCGTTGGTGTTCCACAAGCCGTAATCGCTGGCATACACTCCGCTGAAGATTTCCCGCACGAACAGCCCGCCCGTCGCCACGGCCACATCGATGGACGCGCTGGGGTCCCAGAGGACATTGACGCCATACGGCACACTGATTTCGCTCCGCAGTTCGCCGATCACCCGCGCCATGCACGCCAGCGTGATTGGCTCCACGGCGGTAAGGTAGGGCAGGCTGGCCTCGTTGGAGAACATTACCCCGTCCACACCGCCGCGCTGGAGCGCGCGCAGGTCTTTGCGGGCGCTTTCGATGATGAAGTCCATGCCCTTCTCGCGGTCATAGCCAGGGTCGCCGGGCAGCGCCTTGAGGTGACACATGGCGATGATCGGTTTATGGACGCCAAACAGGGTTTTCAACCAGTCCACGATATGGCTCCTTCCTGAGCAACTACCTGGAGCCAATCGTAACATGCGCGGAGATCAGACGAAATGCAGCAGGCGGATGCGCCACGCCCCGGAGATTGCATCCCGTGCCAGCACCGCCGCGCAGACGTGGTTGGAGCCGCTGAGCGTCTCGTCCGTATGCCGGTGAATTTGCACGCTGAAGGCGGCGTAGACCAGCGCCTCCGCCAGGGGAACAATGTGCTGCATGCTGATGGCACAGTAGGCCGGGGCATCGGTCTGCCCACCGAGCAGGGCGAGCAATAAGCCCACGCCATTCCTTTCACCCCGCGCATTGATCAGCGCCGGCGCGGAGATGAAGAGCGTGTTCAGCAGCGCCGCGTCCTGGGCATTCCAGGCCTGCTCCAGCCGCATCAATGCCTGCCGGATGGCGCGGTGATCGTCAGTGGAGTCGGTGCGGGCGCGTTGGCTGTCCATGATGCGGCGCTGTATTGGCGCGGCTACCAGGTCATCAGAAAGGCGATCAGGTCGGCGATGTCCTGCTGGCCGAAATGTTCGGCATACTTGGGGTACATGATCGGACGGAAGCCTGGCACGACGAAGGCTTCTGGCTCAATGATGCTCTGGTGAAGGTAGGCTTCGGCGCTCAGACCGGGGACGCGCTGTCCCGCCCGCGCGGAAATCCCGGCCATCGCCGGCCCTAGCGAGAATCCGCCCGGCTGGAGCGCATGGCACGACATGCACGGCGGTGAGCCGTTGGTTCCATGCCTGAAGATGTCCTCGCCCCGTGCCGCATCGCCCTGAACCACTGCCACCGGTTGGATCGGCAGGACGGCCAGCCACCGGGTCAGTTCCATGGTGCAGCCGCTCAGGGCAATCCCCATCAGGAGAAGGGTGAACAGGCGCTTCATGATGCTGATCCTCACCATCGTTAGAAGGGCTGCCGGCAGGCAGCCCTTGCATCCAAACTATGAACTACATGCCTGCGCTGAGCTTGACCACACCGCCGGTCATCCCCGGCGCGAAGGCGATTGTGCCGAAGCTGACGTACAGCGACCCGTCCGGTCCCTTGGCCAGCCCAAACGGGCTGATGAGACCCTCCGCCACCGGCGTCGCGCCGCTGGCATCGACCATCACCACACGGCCGGGGCCAGGCCCCTGATCGGTGAACACCACCAGTTCGACCGCGTACAGCTTGTCGCCATCCAGCAGGATGTCCGAGACCGCGTTCAGGCCACCGAAGGTTTCCTTCAGTTCGCCGCCCGACCAGTGTTCGATCTTGCCCGCGCCGGGAGCCAGCCCCGCGCCCAGGAAGCCGATGTACAGATCGCCGTTGCCGGCCACTTCAACCGCCGTCGGAACCGGGTTATCCGTCCAGGCATGAACGACCTTCAGGCCATCCGCTTGCGTCCAGGAGAGCAGGTCATTGCCGCCCGCATCGGTGATGTAGAGCGTGCCATCCGGCCCCCAGGCGATGTCGGAGACATTGGTGTCGAATCCCGCGCCATCCGGGTCCTGGCTGGCTTCAATCGCGTTCAGGTTGATGATCCGCTTGACCGAAAGGGTCTTGGCATCCAGTTCGGCAATCGAGTCCGTCCAGAAGCCGCCTGTCGTCGCCGCGCCCGTGCCGCTGAACAGCACCCACAGCGAATCCCCCTGCGGGATCGCCCGGTACAGACCCATTACGTCCGACGGGCTGGCATAGCTGGGGAAGCCGACGCTGACATCCGTGGATGTCCCATCGGGGGCGACCGAGATGATCTTGCCGGTCATGCCCATCTGGAAGGTGGTTTCTCCATCCGGTCCAGGCATCGTCACCGCCACCTCGCCGCCATTTCCGACGATCGTGACGATCAGATTGCCGTTGGCATCGAAGGCGATGCCGCGCGGTGTGTTCAGATCGCCGATCACCAGTTCGCCCGGCAGCGGCGGCATCTCCTGCGCCAGCGCTGGGACGACTGCGCCCAGGGCCAGGACAACGAGAGCCATAAGTCCGATCCATGAAATCTTCCGCATTTCCTTCATGTCGAAGTTCTCCTCACAACTACCCGCACGATCACAACGACCGTGTTTCCCAACCAATCGATGGTTACGCTGAAGGCGCATCACCCGGCCAGCAGCCACGCGCCCAGCGTCGCCAGCAGGCCGATGCCCACTGCCGCGCTGATCCAGGCCAGACCGGTCAGCCCATAAGCCAGCGCCAGAAAGTGCAGTTCGTTCAAGTGGAGCGAACGCCTTGCCATCTGGGAGGCGGAAGGTGCTGCCCGAACAGTCTGTTCGTGCTGCTGCGCTACTGTGGTCATGCCGATTTTGCTCCTTCCCGATGCAGCCATCTGGTTTCAGGGTAGCCTCACCGGATGCCCGGTCTCCAGATCATTTGCTGCTCACTTTTTGTTCAGTCCGCTTGTCTGTCTGCGGACTTGTCCCTAGAATAGGAATCCAGCGTAAATAAATCGTGAAGTGAATCACGGCGCGGTGGAACAGGTTGTGTTTTTCCGTACAGCAGGAGGGCATCATGCTGCGGCTGCAACTCCTCGGCGGCCTGAACATCACGCTCGATGGCCAACCCGTCACCGGGTTCATCAGCAGCAAGGCGCAGGCGCTCCTGTGCTATCTGGCGATCAACCACGCCCACTCCCACCTGCGCTCCAGCCTGGCCGCGCTGTTCTGGGGCGACATGCCCGATGAGGACGCCGCCACCAACCTCCGCCAGGCCATCGCTAACCTCAAAAAGCTGCTGGAACCCTACCTGGAGATCACCCGCCAGTCCGTCCAGTTCAATGCGGCGGCTCCCTATTGGCTGGATGTTGACGGCTTCGAGTCCTCCGGTGATGTGTCTCTGTATCGGGGCGACCTGCTGGCTGGCTTCGGCGTGGCTGATGCGCCTGACTTCGAGGACTGGCTGACGACTGAGCGCGAGCGCCTGCACGATCTGGCTGTGGCGATGCTGCGAAATCAGGCCGAGCGCGATCAGGCCAGTGGGGATGACGCGGCAGCAGTCGCGGCCTTGAACCGGTTGGTGGCAATCGACCCGCTGCAAGAGGACGCGCAGCGCGCCTTAATGCGTCTGCTGGCGATGAACGGGCAGCGCGGGGCAGCGCTGGCTCAGTACGAGGCCTGCGCGGCTGTCCTGCGCCGCGAACTCGATGTCGAACCGGAAGTCGAGACGGTGCGGCTGTATGAGCGCATCAAATCAGCGCAGCGCTGGGTCAACCTGCCTACCGAAACGACGCCGTTTATTGGCCGCGATTCCGAACTGGCCGAACTGACCCGGCGGCTGGCCGACCCCACCTGTCACTTCGTCACCATCGCCGGCCTGGGCGGGATCGGCAAGACCCGGCTGGCGCTGCGGCTGGCGCACCGGCAGGCCAACCGGATGCTCCACGGCGCGGTCATGGTCAATCTGACGGCCGCCCGCACGCTGGACTCGTTCCTGAGCGCCCTGGCTGATGCGCTGCATTTCCCCCTACTGCAATTAGGCACACCCCGCGCCCAGCTTCTCGATTACCTCCGCGAAAAGCACATCCTGATTCTGCTGGACAACATC
>CAZKXW010000118.1:0-13178 GCA_964556745.1 uncultured Anaerolineaceae bacterium | reverse complement strand
TCCTTTGAGTTTATCGTTTCGTTCTTATTTTTGCTCGTTTGCGTAAGTCCTGTTCAATAGGGGCGCAGCCACCGCTGCGCCCTCTACTTCTGTTTCTGCATTTCTCCGTGTTCTCTGTGTCTCTGTGATGGAATTACCTCGGCCGCAGGATCAGATACTGGAACCCATTCATCGCCACCGTCTCGACCTGCTCATACGCCGCGCTGATCGCCACCAGTACGGCTGCCGGATAAAACTGCGCCCGCAGGATCACCATCCCGAATGCCTGATCCTCGATCATCCCGATCAGTTCTGATCCGTTGTAGAGTCCCTTCTTCTCCAGGTTCAGAAGTTGCGTCGGATTGGTGATGACCTCCCGTCCGGCCATTAGACTGAACCCGGCTTCTTCGCTCAGCACCAGCTTCGGCTCCGCCCGGATCATCTCTACGATCCGCCAACCCGCCTCAATATCCGCCTGCGTCACCAGATGCCCAATGTTGGCGTATCCAGTGGCATACTGCCCATCTGCTGTCCGCGCCGAATCGTAGAACCCGTTGAGCGCATTTGGCTGAATGTTGAAAACGCTTGCCACTGTGCTGAAGACTGGCCCCTCCGTCGGCATATGCAGCACCGCCCGCCCATACCCCAGATAGAGCAGGGGGACGATCACCAGCCCCGCCCTCATCAGCGCATGCGCTGCTGGCCGCATCGGATCGACCAGCCAGCGCGTCAGATAGTTCTGCGGGAAGCGCCAGCTTCCTTTCAGCGTCCGCCCTGCGAAGATGCCGCTTAGGATACACACCCCCGCGATAGAAGTCGTGAAGTAGCTGTCCCCGCCTCCCCACGTTCCCGAAAATGTCCCATTGACCGCTGTCGCCGCCACGAACCACACCGTATAGATGGACAGTCGATTGAAGTACAGATCATGTACCACCACGATCACGGCTGGCACGATCAGAAACCCGTGCAGCCCGATCCACTGCCGGAACAGCGCCACCGTCTGGAGAATCTTGATCTCATTGACATTCGCCAGGATCGCCTGCCGCCACCACTCGCCGCCCGTCGCCGTGTTCATCCACACGAACACGCCGGCTCCCACCACCGCGGCCAGCATCCCCCAGACAATGGCCCGCCGCGGCTGTCGGAGGAACAGGAACAACCCTGCCGCCAGCGCCGTCACTGCTGCCAGTTGTTTCGTATAGCCAGCCGCCAGAATTAATCCCAGCCCCGCCGCCAGTTGCCAGCGTCGCCGCTGCGCCGCCTCGATTTCGTTCACCTGCGCCAGAATCACCACTGCTGCCGTCTCCAGCGCGACCATCGCCATATGCTGCCGGAACAGTGGCCCAATGTGATACACCGTGTTTGACCCGACAAATGCCAGGCCGGAAAGTGCCGCGATCCAGCGATGCTGGGTTTCCCGGTACACCGCGTACCCGATCATTGCGCCCGCCGCCAGCGTGCCCACCGTTCCCAGCAGCCGCCCGTACCAGTACGCTGGCCCGAATGCCCATACAAACGGCGCAGCGATCACGTGAAACAGCGGCGGATAGTTGCTGGAATAGAACGGGAACTGCTCGGTATCGCGGTACGGCCACTCGCCCTGGCTGAACAGCACCGTGTCCACCAGCTCGAAGCCTTCCCCCTGGTCATAGTCGAACGGGAAGTTGATTAGGTTGAAAGCATATACCAGGAACACAACCACATGAAACGCCAGCAGAATTGTCGCTCCGGCCAGGAGTGCCTTGCTGGCCCGCTGCATATTTGTCATCGAGAGAAACTGGTTGGTGCTTACTCTGAAATAAGTCATGGTCGCGGCCTGCTGTAGGGACACGCAGCGGCGCGTCCGGGACGGTCAGAACATCTCGATCCAGCAGTGTTTACTGATGCGATTCCGAAAACGCAATCAAATGAAGTAATGGGGAAATCAAATCAACGACGAATCATCGTTGGGGCGGCCCGCTGGGTCGCCTCTGCAAGAATCATTCGCATTTGAATTCTTCCCTCCATGAGAAGGTGGACACTCAGAATTGGGATAGCGTGCGAGGTTCCGCATGGCCTGGAGGTTGCACTCATGCCGGCATCCGCCCCAGCGGGATCAACGTTAGTCCCAGCAAGGCGCATCCCGCGCTGGCCACCAGTGCGATCTGCTGTGCTGGCCCAATCCCGCCCTCGCGTCCCACATCGAATACATCGATCCCCAGCACGACCGCGAACACGCCCACGCCGCTGATGACCAACAGCCATCCCAGATGCCGTTTAGTGAAGGTGAATGTCTCGCTCAACATAGCGCCGCAGTATACCACACCACCGTTGATCCAACGCGCGGCTCTTTCGGTTAATTTCTCCCAACCTTGAGAGAAGCGTTATGCAAGCATCCATGAGACACCAAATGGTTTTCCAAAATGTCACCCTTTCATCCCTGTTTTGTGCTATCGTGGATATACGTTGGGGCTTCCGCTTTCCAACGCCCGTCGGTCCCGAATACGAAATGAGAAAATCTGCGCGATTCTCATTCTTATCATTCTTATCATTCTCAAGAATCGTCTCAATCTCGATGCAATCCTGCCTTGCATGTAGGGAGTTGGTCACGAAAAAAATGCCAGTTGCAACTGCAACATTTTCAACTTTTGCAGCATTTCGCGCGTTTGTAGCTGCGGTATTTGCAGCCTTTCGCAAATGCCGCAACTTATGCCAATTCTCGGATTCAGTGATGCCATCAAATACCCGCCAGAATCG
The DNA here is from genome assembly GCA_964556745.1 of uncultured Anaerolineaceae bacterium. Lineage (GTDB taxonomy): Bacteria > Chloroflexota > Anaerolineae > Aggregatilineales > Phototrophicaceae > CFX2. The sequence goes on along the minus strand of CAZKXW010000118.1, from coordinate 10,463 downwards.
ATGAGAGTCAAACAACTGACATTTCTGACACTGCCGCCATTTCCGACAAGTCACCATCCGTTTTGTATTGCTATACGCTATCAGCTAATAGCTATCAGCTTCTTCGATGAACTGCAAGCCGCCGCTGGATCGTTAGGATCGTATCGACCACGAACAGTCCACGTTCAACTGTTTTTCTCTCTGAACTCATGCTATGCTTGGCGGCTGTTCTAAACGCCAGATCACCCATACTCGCGACGTATTGGGATGCGGCCAAACCACCGCATCGCCTCATTGGATTTCGGTTAGGAGCAGCGACAACCATGTTGAAGACTCATACCTGTGGGGAACTTCGTGCCCAGCATGACGGCCAGTCGGCCACCTTAGCCGGTTGGGTTAACCGTCGGCGCGATCAGGGCGGCCTCATCTTCCTTGACCTCCGCGACCGCTGGGGAATCATGCAGGTCGTCATTGATAAGGACAGCGCTCCCGCCGCCCACCAGATCGCCAGCGATGCCCGCAACGAGTATGTGTTGCAGGTCAAGGGTCTTGTGCGTCGCCGCCCTGCTGGAACCGAGAATCCCGAACTCGAAACCGGCGAGGTCGAACTCTTCGCCCACGAGATCAAGCTCCTCAATGCCTCCCGCACCCCGCCGTTCTACATCAACAAAGAAGACAAGATCGACGAGATAGTGCGGATGCAGTACCGTTACCTCGATCTCCGTCGCCCGCGGATGCAGAAGAACATCGTCACCCGCCACCGGATCATCAAGTTCATCCGCGACTACCTCGATGCCCGCGGCTTTGTCGAGATCGAAACCCCCATACTCTTCAAATCGACCCCAGAAGGTGCGCGTGAGTACCTGGTTCCCAGCCGTGTCCACGCTGGCAAGTTCTTTGCCCTGCCACAGAGTCCCCAGCAGTTCAAACAGCTCCTCATGGTCGCTGGCTATGAGCGTTACTTCCAGATCGCCCGCTGCTTCCGTGATGAAGACCAGCGCGGCGACCGCCAACCGGAATTTACCCAGTTAGATATGGAACTCAGCTTTGTCGAGCGAGAGGATATCCTCCAGTTGGTCGAGGGCTTGATGACCTCTATCGTCGAACAGGTCAGCGATAAGCAGTTGCTCTTTAAGCCCTTCCCGCGCATTCCCTTCCGCGAAATTATGGAAAAGTACGGTTCCGATAAACCCGATCTGCGCTACGATCTCTCCGCCGTCGATATCAGTGACCTTGCGGGCAAGAGCGCTTTTCCTGTCTTCCAGAACAATGTCGCTGAGGGTAAACCCGTCAAGGTGATCCGTGTTCCTGGTGCGGGCAAGGTCAGCGGCACGCAGCTTCGCAAAGATACTGCCGAACTCGAACAGATCGCCCGCGCCAACGGTGCGAAGGGCCTCGCCTGGATGGCCCTGCCCGAAAATGAAACCGAAGAAGTCAAAGGCCCCATCGGCAAGTATTTCACCGTCGATCAGAAGCTCGAACTGATCGAGCGGCTAGGGGCGCTTCCCGGCGATTTGCTGCTCTTCCTCTCGGATGCCCGCAAGATCGTCTACGCGGTGACCGATGCGCTCCGCCGTCATCTCGCCGCCCAACTTAACTTGGCTGATCCCAACCAGGTTGCTTTCGCCTGGGTTATCGATTTCCCGCTGGTAGAGTGGAACGAAGAAGAGAAGCGTTGGGATCCGTCCCATCACCTCTTCACCTCGCCCAACCTGGAAGACCTGCACCTGCTTGATACCGACCCCGGTAAAGTCCGCAGCCTTCAGTACGACCTCATCTGCAACGGCTACGAAATGGCCGGCGGCAGCATCCGTATCCACGACCGCGCCCTTCAGGAGAAGATCATGCTCCTGATCGGTCAGGATCGGGAAAAGGCACAGCGCCTCTTCGGACACATCCTCGAAGCCTTTGAGTACGGCGTCCCGCCCCACGGCGGCATTGCCCCCGGCATCGACCGCTTGGTGATGGTTCTCGCCGGCGAACCCAATATCCGCGAAGTGATCGCCTTTCCCAAGACCCAGCAGGCTACCGACGCGATGGTACGTGCCCCCTCGGTGGTCACGCCCAAGCAGCTTGAAGAACTGCACATCAGCGTCACCGAGTACGAACAGGGAACCGAAGACGGTGCTGAACCGAATCCGCAGTCATGAAGCTGTTTTGCTGCTTAAGGTGAAGAGAATATGAGGCGTTTTGAAACCTCTCTCCCACTGAGCTGTGACTGCCTGGGAGAGAGGTTGGCGTGAGGGTTGCGTTATTTTTCCGGTTTGAACACCATTGTGTGTACCAAGCCGGCGATAATGCCGCCCGCGAAGATGCCCACCAGGTACGGCAGCAGGTAGCTTAGGTCTCCCGCGATCAGCGCTGGCCCCAGCGTCCGCGCTGGGTTAATTGATGCCCCCGTGAACGGCCCGCCCGCCAAAATCGAACCCGCCAGCGTGAAGCCTATTGCTATCGGGGCCAGATTACCGGCCTTCCCGTATACCGCCGCCTGGTACACTATGCTGACCAGGAAGAATGTCAGGATCGCCTCGAACAGAGCCGCCGTCCAGGGCGCGCTTGCTGTCAGGCTGCCTATCGTCTGCCCCGCTGTTGCCGTCCCCGCTGCCAACACATTCAGCATCACTGCCGCGGCGATAGCTCCCAGCACCTGTGCGATCCAGTATCCTATCGCCTCGGACAGCGTGACTTTACCGCCCACCAGCAGCCCGGCCGTAACCGCTGGATTCAAATGCGCGCCAGAGATATGGCCGTACATGAAGATGATCCCAATCAGGATCAACCCGTGTCCCAGCGCAGCCACCACCAACTGCCCGGAAGCCGCCGCAAACCCCCCTACAAATACCAGGATGAATGTTCCAATAAACTCGGCCAGACTCTTCTTCATCAGCGCATTGTCCATCGCTCTTGCTCCTTCAAATGAACCTTTCCAGCGTAGAATCCGCCGGATTATACCCTCTCCCCACTGCCTTTTGTGATCGTTCTGTTAACGATGGTTTAGGTCTTGTTGCACGGGAAGCTCAGCCTTTACGAGACCGAATCGCTCTGGTATAAATGCCTCAACCTGCTGTGTTCGTGATGGCGCAATGCGTTTGAGCCAACACCCAAACTTAGGGCGTCACCCGTCTGGTGATAAGGTGATAGGCTTCGGCCAAGATCGAGTCAACAGTTAGACGACCCACCTGCGAAAGCAGGTTCAAAAACATCGCGGCACACGGCATGGCGGGTCCCTCGGAAAATAACAGCGCGTCTGAGCGGACGCGCTGTATTGTTTCATCTCTCCATACTGTGAATCTACTGGGAATAGTTCGCCCCGAATATATCCACCATCAACCCGCCTAGCTTGGCGCGGTCAGGAACCAGCACCGATGCGCCGCGTGGGGTCATGTACCCCATCGTGTAGCGTTCATCGATGACCCCCGTCTTGATGCTTTCCGCCGGGATGTCCTTGAGGTAGTAGACCAGTTGGAGGATTTGCTCGAAGCTTAATCCCGTGCTGACCCCTGAGCTGATTGCGTTCCAGATCGTTGGGGCCTGGACAATGAGCTGCGGCAGCACATCTAGGCTCAACACTCGGTCGCGGATTGCGTATAGAACCGCTTGTTGACGCTGTGCCCGTCCGAAGTCGCTGTCCCCGTGCCGGGTGCGCGCGTATTTCAATGCCGTTTTTCCATCCAGGTGTTGGAACCCAGCCTGAATGGTGAAAGGATCGTAACCGTAGTTCATATCTGGGTAGGCTGGATCGCTGATCGAGTAGGGGATGTCCATATCGATACCGCCGATGGCATCGACGATGCCGATGAACGTGTTGAAATCGACCGCCACATAATCGTGGACCCGCATCCCTAGATTGTACTGAACTGTCTGCATCATCAATTCTGGCCCATAGCCAGGACGTTGGAGTTCGCCCAGCACCATTGAGGAGTTCACCCGCTGGAGTTCACTGTAACCCGGCACTTCAACATAGAGATCGCGCGGGATACTCAGGATGCCGATGCTTTTGGTTGCCGGATCGATGCTGGCCAGCATCATCGTATCGGTACGGTACGCCAATCCTGTTTCACCAGGGCGTCGATCCAGCCCCACGACCAGCACTGTGAACCGCGAATTCCCGTCCCAGGGTATCAGCGTGATGCTGCGACCATCGTTCAGCGTGATCTGTTCTCCTGCCTGTCCCGATCCGCCGAAGCCTTCGCGGGCATCGATTGGTGTGGGCAGCACCACCGCTGCTGTCGGAATCACCTCGGCTTGGGTCTGGCTCGCTTGAAGAATGATGAACATGCTTAGACTACCGACCACCACGATCCCGAAAATCGCTGCGGCTACGATCACCCACGCCCATTCCGAGCCCCGGCCACGCGACTGCACCCGGCGGCGCCGCATCCGTTCCCGCGCCGCCGACTGCCGCTCCATCTCTGGCCGCATTCGGGTGTTATAATGAGGGGAATACGGTAGCGCTGGAGTTTGGTTCAGCACCGTAGCAGCCGCATTCACCCGAGCATCCTCCCGTGGAGAATTGAACACCGGCGGCTGATTGGTGACCGTGGGCTGTTCCTCAGATGGGCGCGGATTTTGCATCTGACCTCTGCCGTCCTACTCGCTGGAGCGTCACATCGATGAAAAACAGTATAGGCGGGGCATATAGATGCGTCAATGGCGCTTGATAAACGATCAACCTGCTCCCGGCCCATGGAACATGGCCGTGGATATGGCGATTCTGGAGGCTGTCGCGGCCAGAGAGTCTCTGCCCACGCTGCGCCTGTACGCCTGGACTCCGCCCTGTCTGTCATTGGGCTATGGCCAACGCATCGCTGATGTCGATCATGAACGGCTTCAGGAGCGAGGCTGGGACATCGTGCGGCGGCCTACCGGCGGCCGCGCCATCCTGCACACCGACGAATTGACCTACAGCGTAGCCCTCCCATCTGACGATGACCTTGCTGCTGGAACTGTGGTCGAAAGCTATCGCCGCTTGAGCCGCGCCCTGATGTCCGGACTGGAACAGCTTGGCGCTCGCTTGGAGTCAAATCCAACCGCGCAAGCCAGCGGAGATCGTCTTGGCCCGGTTTGTTTCGAGACGCCTTCCCACTACGAAATCACCTGGGCAGGCCGGAAACTCGTCGGCAGCGCTCAGGTACGTCGCGCGGGCGGCGTGCTTCAGCATGGCTCGGTGCCTCTGGTCGGGGACATTGGGCGTATTGTGGATGTGCTCGTCTATCCGGATGAACAGGCACGAGAAGTCGCTCACGCCCAGGTTCGCGTCCGCGCTGCCACTTTGGCCGAAGTGTTAGGACAAGATGTGTTTTTCAGTCAGGTAAGTGCTGCCCTGGTGATGGGCTTCCAGTCGGCCCTCCAGGTCGACTTTGTCGAAACTGCGGACCAACTCACCGTTTTCGAGATCGCTCGCGCCCACCAGCTTCAGGCAGAATTCTTCGCCCATCCATCCTGGACTTCCCGCCGCTGACCGCCTGATTTGACGCGCTCATCGGCTTGCGCTACGCTCTCTTACATTCGTGTAGTCAATCAAGGTGATCTTGCGATGTCTGACCTGCGGCAGATGCCTCTGTTTGGAAATCAGCCCGCCACCACGGCGGACCTCAATGCCCATACTCAGCTTCAACACACCTTGGTGCTGTTTCAGCAGTACCTTCTCAAGGATGGTAAATCCCAACACACCCTCAATGCCTTCACCTCTGACTTACAGCTTCTCGCTGATTTCTGCGGCAGCGATCACGCCATCGGCGATTTCACCACGACACGGCTCAATGAATTCCTCCACTGGCTCGAATTCGAGCGTGGCGTGTCATGCAGCCGTAAGTCCTATGCCCGCCGTGTGACCACACTCAAAGTCTTCTTCAAGTGGCTGCACAGCGTTGGTGCTATCCCCCACGATCCCGCCAAAGTAGTGCTTCAGCGTTCCGGGCCAGCGCCGCTGTCCTATGCCTTGAACCCGGACGAAATCCGCGCAGCGATCCTGGCGGCGCGTGGGATGCGGAAAGGCGAGGAGGTCGATACACGCCCTGAACTACTGCTGCGCCTCATCCTGGATACGGGTGTCAAGAAGAGCGAGGCCATGACCATCAAACCTGCCGATGTGGATCGGCTCAACCCCAATCGTCCCATCTTGACCGTCCGGCATCGTGTCCGCAACATTTTCAAAGAGCGCCGTATCGACCTTGATCCCGATTGGGTGCGGCTGATGGATACCTATCTCATTCAGTATACGCTCTCGGACACCCTGTTCAACTGTACGGCTCGCAACCTGGAATACGTTCTGGAGGATGTTGGTGAAGCGGCTGGTATCCCACACAAGCTGTCATTTGAAATACTGCGCTGGACCTGCGCGGTGCGCGATATGCAGGCCGGGCTGGAGGATGCCTTCATCCGAGATAAGCTGGGCCTCAGTCCGGTGAGCTGGGTCGAAACCCGCGCGAAGGCCCGTCGATTGCTGGAACTTCAGCAGCCGAAGACGCCCTAGTAAACCCGCAGCAGCAGTCCCTTGAGGTAAGCGCCTTCGGGGAAGGTCAGCGCCACTGGATGGTCGTCTCCTGGGCCGAGATACTGAAGAATCTGAGCCTGACGGCCGCTGTCGGCCAGCGCCCCGAAGACGATTTTCTGGAACAGGTCGGCGCTGATTGCTCCCGAACATGAGAACGTCAGTAGATGTCCGCCCGGCTTGATGCAGCGAAAGGCGTTCAGATTGATATCCTTGTAGCCTCGCGCAGCCTTTTCTATCTGACGGGCGTTGTGGGCGAATTTCGGCGGGTCGAGGACAACCACATCGTACTGCGCTTTCTCCGCGGCTTGGTCGTGCAGGAAGTCAAACACATCGGCCTGGATGAACTCGACTCGGGTTGCCTCAAAACCGCTGCTCTGGTAGTTCTGCTCGGCCTGTTCCAGCGCCTCGTGAGAAGCATCCACATTGACGACGCGCCCTGGGGCAGCCAACCCGAACCGGCCCGTATAGCTGAACAGATTGAGCAGCGCTGTGTTCGGATCGCTGCCGTACTCTGACCGGAACAACGCCTCCACAAGCGCATGATTGGGCTTTTGATCGAGATAGAATCCGGTCTTGTGCCCTTTGCGAACATCGACCTGATAGCGAAGTTCATTCCGTCCCATCATAATGCGATCAGGCGGTTCCATTCCCAACAACAGTCCGGTGACTTCCTTCAACCCTTCTTTATGCCGCACATCGACATCGCTGCGCTCATAAATGCCCTTGACCGGAAGGCCGATCTCGGCGAACACTTCGCTCAGCATTTGAGCGATAACTCCCTTGTGCTGGTCAATATGCAGCGTGAGTGCCTGCATAACCAACCAATCTCCATAGCGATCTACGATCAGGCCGGGCAGAAAGTCGTTTTCGGCATGGACGACTCGCCAACCTTCGTCCAGTGGATCGTTCCGGTGCTGCGCGTTGCAGACCCGCCGCGCCTCTATCGATCGTCGCAGCATCTGCCGCCACCATGTTTCATCAATGACTTCATCCTGCCAAGTGAGCAGCCGCACCTGAATCTGCGAATGGGGATTCCAGTAACCCCGCGCTAGAAACCAGCCTTTGGCGTCGGTCACGGTGACAATCTCACCGGGCGGTGGATTTCCCCTCACTTCTGCAATTGCCCCAGAGAAAATCCACGGGTGTTGCTGGCGGATAGGTTTTTCCCGACCAGCCCTGATCTGGATGATGTAATCAGCCATGCGACCTCTTAATTTACAGCAGCGGGGGCTGTGTGGGATTCGGCTGTGGATTACTGCGGGATTCGGCTGGATTCTCGCCAATCATATCCCACAATTCAGCTTCTCCAATGATTGGCACGCCGAGCTGCCGCGCTTTGTCTGCTTTGCTGCCTGGAGAATCACCCAGAAGCACGTAACTGGTTTTCTTGCTGACACTTCCAGAAATCTTGCCTCCGTGGGATTCGATCAGTTCTGAAGCCTGTTCGCGACTCAGCGTTGGCAGCGTACCCGTTAGCACGAAGGTCAGCCCATCCAATCGATTGCCAGCGCGGACACGTACTTCGGCCTGCATCTTGACCCCGGCCTGTCGCATTTTGTCCAGCATCTTTCTGTGTTGTGCATCGGCGAACCAATCGACCACACTTTGCGCCAGGATTGGTCCGATGCCTTCAATCGCGTCTACCGCCTCCACCGAGGCTGCCATTAGTGCCTCAATGGAACCGAAGTGCGCTGCTAGCGCTCCAGCGACTACTTCGCCGACCCCGTCGATGCCCAGCGAAGCCAGAAGCTGGGCCAGAGGCCGCTGCTTCGCGGCATTGATGGAAGCTAGGAGATTATCGACCTTCTTGTCGGCAAAACCATCCAGTTCGAGCAAGGCGTCCCGTTGCAACGTGAAGATGTCGGCCTCATCATGGATGAATCCCTTTTCGATGAGGGTCTTTACGGTCTGTCCGCCCATACCTTCGATGTCCATTGCTCCGCGCGACACAAAGAACTCGATGCTGCGGTAGACTCGCTCCGGACATTGGGGATTCGGGCAGTACCAATCCACTAACCCCTCCGGTTGTACCAGCTTATCGCCTGAGAAGGGACAGGTTTCCGGCGGCACTATCGCTGTCTCGGAGCCATCCCGCGCTCCGACCACCGGCCCGATCACATAAGGAATCACTTCCCCTGACCGCTTGACGATAACAGTATCACCCTGTCGGATGTCCAACCGCATGATCTGGTCGTAATTATGCAGGCTGGCATTCACGACAGTCACGCCACCGAGGAACACGGGTTCTAACTGCGCCGTTGGTGTGACCTTTCCGGTTCGCCCCACATTGACCGTAACCCCGATCAACCGCGTGGTCATCTCTTCAGCTGGGAATTTGTAGGCGATAGCTCCGCGTGGGTCTTTGCCCGCGAATCCTAACTCTTCAGCAATTCGCCGCTCATTAATTTTGATGACCACCCCGTCGATTTCATACTCGAGTTGGTTTCTGCGGGATTCCCATGTGGGTAACTGCTGGATAATGTCGGATAATGTGGGAAAGAATCGCGCATCTGGGGCAATTGGAAATCCCATATCCCGCAGATAGTTCAGCGCATCCCACTGAGAAGCCCACTCATATCCCACAGCCGCTACGATGTTATACAGGTAGGCTGTCAGCGGACGTCCCGCCGTGATCCGCGAGTCTTTCTGTTTTAGAGTTCCGGATGCTGTATTTCGTGCATTGACGTATAAAGGCAGCCCTTCGCTGGCCTGCTTCTCGTTGAGCGCGGCGAAATCCTTCCTATGAAACAGCACCTCGCCCCGCACCACCAATCGCTGCGGTGGGCGCGGCCCATCCGGGTTGACCGGGATCTTGAGCGGCACATTACGGATGGTGCGGACATTCGCGGTGACATCATCCCCTTGTTCACCATCGCCACGTGTGGCTGCTTGAACCAGCGTGCCATTCTCGTAAGTAATCACTACACTCAGACCGTCCAGTTTCGGTTCCAGAGTGTAAGTCAAGCGAGTATCGGCGGGCAGCAGCTTCAGATTGCGTTCTTCCCAGGCGTGCAGATCCTCGATGCTGAAGGCGTTGCTTAGGCTGAGGATTGGGGCAGGGTGGCGGACTTTGGGTAGGTCTTCCGATAGATCACTTCCGACGCGCTGGGTGGGTGAATCGGGGGTGATAAGTTCTGGGTATTCCGCTTCCAGCGCCTTGAGTTCATGATAGAGCTTGTCGTACTCGGCATCACTAATGACCGGGCTGCCCAGCACATTGTAGCGGTAGTTATGGAAATTGATCTGGTCGCGCAGTTCAGCAGCGCGTCGGGCGAGATCAGCTGTCATGATCGATCCTCGTAGAATGGTGAAGTCCTACTCTGGTCTGGAAACAGCTTGGAGCAGATCGGTTGTCCCATCGTTCTCGGCAGCCCAACCGATGATGCTCCCGTCCAGGCTGCGAATTTGCCACCAGTTCAGGCCGTTCGCGGGCTGTGGCCCATCCAGCACGATGAACTGGTCGCCTGGATCGGCGACATCGACGACTCCCTGATCGGTTCCCGGCCCCAACCGGACATTAATTCCGCGATCCCCAATGACGACCACGGTGCTGCCAACCGTGATGCGCGGCGCGGATGTTGGCGTCGGCGTAAAGACGACAGGCGCGAGCGTAGGGCCGCTAAGCGCCAGCGGTGCAGCAGGCGCTGCCTCAAACCCAGGCGGCAACGTCGGTGAGGCCAGGAGTGAAGGCATCATCACGGCAGGTGTGGCCGATGGGATGGCAGTTAGCACTACAATGCGCGGGGGCAATGTGACTGCGCTTCGTCGTCCTAGCGCGAACAGAGCCAGCACAACACACGACACAGCTCCACACACCAGCATCAGGGTAAGGATCACCGACCACAATGGTAATCGCAGTACAGAATCCTGTCGAACGCCCCGTCCTGGGTCGTGCGTCAGGCGGCGTTTTGGCTTCTCCGGCTCGTCTGTCTGCACCAGACGTACATCCTTAACTGGCCCTATCCCGCGCGTGTGATCGAGTGAGTTC
>CAZKXW010000117.1:6658-13232 GCA_964556745.1 uncultured Anaerolineaceae bacterium | reverse complement strand
TTGTCCCAAACGGCCCGCGAACGCCCAACACTGCGTTCGTCCCAAGTTCACTCATGGCCCGTGTCACGGTTCCGACTGCGCGAGTCGTGTGAATGAGGACATCCCGCCGCCCTGGGTCGCCGCTGATCGAGATTGGAATCTCGCCAACGCCATAGATATACAGCATATTGAATTGCCCAGCCTTGAACGCTGGAATGTCTCCACCAGACTTCGGCAGCAGTTCGACCGAGAATGTGTCACGGGTATCCCATTGGACGCGCTGCACTCGGTACAAGTTTGGCAGCATCGGATCATAGACGGAATGCGCGGCTGGTGCTTTCGCTTCGATGTAAGTTTCCATCGGCAGACCTTTCCTCAATGCACGTGGTACATGTCCAGCAGTTGCAGCCGTGTCGCCTGCAAACGTTCCATCATGATGTGGGAGAACCGCTTCATCAGTTCATAGCCCAGATTGTTGTCAGCTTCACACTTTCCACGCAGGCAGGCCCCATCGAACACGAACAGGCGAAGCGGCGTTACCGCGCGACCACTGAAGATCCAGCGGTACGGAGGAAACAGCCACGAGTAGCCGACGATCTCCCCCGCGCCGATTGTCTCAATCGTGATCGGCCCACGCGCCCCCGTGAACAGCTCCAGTTTGAGGGTTCCTTCACGGATGACATAGAAGTGCTCAGCAACCTCACCTTCCCTGAACAGGAAATCTCCTGTCTTGAAAACTGCATTCGAGGCGCAGCCTGCGATAAGTTCCAGATAGGGTTTGTCCAGTCCTTTGAAGAATGGATGCTCCGCAATCAGAGGTTCAAGGGTTTTCATTTTTTCCGCTTCTTTTCTATAGGAGGAACCTTTTCTGCCAGATTCTGGGCACGGATGGCGCTGGCTTCCTCGGTGATATCAATCCCCACCGGACACCACGCAATGCACCGTCCGCAGCCAACGCAGCCCGATGTACCAAACTGGTCGATCCAGGTCGCCAGCTTGTGTACCATCCACTGACGATAGCGAGACTTTCCTGACGCGCGGATGCTGCCACCCACGATGTACGAGAACTCCATCGAAAAACACGAGTCCCATACACGGCGGCGTTCAGCCGTGCTCCCGCTCAGATCCGTGACATCTTCGACAGTTGTGCAGAAGCAGGTTGGGCAAACCTGGGTGCAGTTGCCGCACATTAGACAGCGCGACGCAACTTGATCCCAGCGAGGATGATCGTAGTTACTGGTCAGCAGCGCTTTGATGTCCGTCGTATCCATAGACCGCCCCATGCGGTCCCCCGTCTCGCTGATGATCCGCTCCGCAGAAGCCGCTTCAGCTTCCGCTGCCGGGCGATGCGGTACAGTTTCCAATACAGCCTCTCCAGCATCGCTCCCGACCTCGACCACAAAGTAATGCTGGTCGGCTTCTAGAACCTCAGTCAGGGCCAGATCGAAACCCGAAGTTGCTTTCGGTCCCGCGTTCATCGACAAACAGAAGCATGTCGCGCTCGCCTTGCCGCAGTTGACCGCCACGATGAAGACGTTCTCACGCTGGCGCTGGTAGATCGGATCGGCATAACTGCCACCCGTGAACACGCGATCCTGCACCGCCATAGCGCTGAGTTCACAGGCCCGAACACCGATGAACGCCAGTCGGCGCGGTTCATGGGCTTCCGGCTCGATCACGAATCCGCCGTTCTGCCGCTGCGCCTGCCACATGCGAACTGTGGGCGGAAACAGGTACTTCTTCCACGAATGCGGCCCGAGGTTGTAATTGAACAGCTTCTGCGGCTGCCCCTCCTCTAGGCGATAGAGTCCCCGTTCGCTGCGGTCGGTCTTTCCCACCGGCAGATCCGCCACCGAGCTGATCGAGTCGTACACAATGACCTGATCCCGTACCGTCGGCCCAATCACATCATACCCACGTTCGATCAGTGCGTCGAACAGCCGTTGCAGATCAGACCGGTCGATCACGTAGAGCGTTGTGGTTCTTCCTTTCGCTTTTTTCACCATCTAATGAAGCTCCTTGTCGTCATCAACGCGATTGGAACAGCCGTGAACAAAAATTGTTTTGCCATCTCTGACCTTCCCTTCTCCGCCGCGTGTCAGTCCCCTCTTCCGGTTGAAACCATTCGACAAACCAACAATTCACAGACAGCATCAGACACAATGCTGCCATCTCCCCCCGGAAGCACGAGACATTCCATACCATAGAATAGAATATTCACGTACGAGGCTCTGATCCTCGATGGTTAGGCGCGAGCGTACTGCGAGGCGATCCGCATAAACCGAAACAGAGATAAGCAGACGAGCGAGGATAATCTGGACACAGCGCAAGTACAGCATCGCTGACCTCCCAGCATTGTTTCCATCCTAACATTGCTTATCAGCACCCTATAGTGACAAAAATCACAATCCCTGCGGATAGAGGGCATGGCAAACGAATATGCCAGATTGGTCAGGGTCTGAACCAATCTGGCAGAGTGACATCTGCAAATAATCCAGGTTAGGAGACAATCAGAAATGGGAGCCGCGAAAGAGGGTTGCCGCGAGACGATTCGCCTATAGTCGATAGCCTACACCTGCGAGTACCGCAGTCACCAGCCCGTAGCCGATTTCGCGGAATCCGATCACGCGCGCAGGCACAGGCTTTCGCATGGAAGTGACACCCAGCACAGCGCGAATCAACAGTATCAAACCGGCGATAACCACCGTCCATGGGGTCATTTGCACCCATGCCAGCAGCCCCAGAACTATGGTACCCAATACGTGAACCGCCACCACCACTTGCGGATTCGCGGGTCGGCCTTTTTCCAGCCGCAACCGCGCCCGCACATACAGAATCGAAACCACCACCCGAATCGCTATCACCATCCATAATCCCAGCGCCGTCGGGATGCTCCAGCCCGCAGCGACTGCCGCAGCCGGCGCTAACATTGAAAATGCTATCGCTCCGCTCAATTCAGCTACCACATCGCGGTTGGCATTCCGTATCTCATAGAACAGTTGCATCGCCGCGAAAGACAAAGCGACTACCAGAATGGGCCACAAATCACCCTGGGCCAACCGCGCCGCCGCTGCGAGCAGGATCACCGCTGCCGCGCCATACAACAGCATGAATCGCTCCGCGATCTGAGTGCGTGCATACCGGCGCCCCTTGCCACGATCCTTGATGACGACCATCAGCGGATGCGAGAGCAGCAGTGCTGCCAGGCCAGCCCCAATCAGGCACAAACCCGCCCACGATGGCGCGGCGATAAGTGCCAACAGAGAAGGTTCCAGCCAGAATCCCCAGACTCCGTGTTGAGACGGAACGGCGATACTCCTGAGTTGGCTCCAATTCAACGATGATCCCATGCACTTCCTCACCTACTCACGAATCTGATGGGTCGTTTAGTGCCCGGTATTGCCAGGATCATGACCCAGCTCAGTCGTTTTCACGAGCTTCGAAAAAGGAACGCTCCGTAAAACTATAGACATACAGTGCCACTGCCCATCGTTCCGCTTCCGAAAGGTAACTGCTCCACGGGGGCATGAACTTTTCCATTCGCCCGTCGCTAATCACCGCAAATATCGCTTCCGGTGTGTGTGCCGTTCGTGCGCTGGGATCATGAAAATCTGGCACATTGGGGATTGCCCCCGTCTGTACACTTTCACCATCGCCATGTCCACTGAGGCCATGACATGCGGTACAGTTTTCAACGTAGATTTTCGCCCCCAACTCCAGATCGACCGTCTGGAATACCTGCCTGATGACACCAGCGGGTATGGCCGTCGGCGTTGGGGGCGCTGGAGGCTGTGTGCCCGTTCTGCAGCCAGCAGCCACCATCAGTAGGCCGATCCATACGACCCTCGCCACCAGAGACTCCCGCCGGACACCCCACATAGCAACCTTGCTCCAAACAGCTAATGGGAAAATCAAAGGCAAATCATCGTAGGGGCGACCCAGCGGATCGCCCGTGCAAGAATCATTCGCATTGGAATGCTTCCCTCCATGAGACGGCGACACAATCCATCAGCGACAGAATACAGCCTCTCGTTGCCCGATTCCTTGATCTACATCAAGGTTTGTGCATGTCGTTTGTCACTGAATAGCCCTAACAAAGTCGAATACAATGGCATCCACTTCCCGATTTCACCAGGAGCCATGATGAATCGCCCGACTCCATCCCGCATTCCATCGTTCCCACTGGCTGATCTTCCTTGCTTCAAAGATTTCGACTCGGTGGCTATCGACGCGATTGAGCGTCGGGCATCCCTCTACAACCTCAATACAGGCGATTACCTCTTCCGTCAGGGCGACCCTGCCCACTCGATCTACATCGTTCTGGACGGCGGGGTTCGCTTGGTCGAGCACACTCTGGATGGACAGGTCGTGCATCTGAAGCTCTACGCGCGCGGTGACATCTTTGGCATGTTGGCCCTGTCCGGCGAGTTCCCACATCCCGCCAGCATTCAGGCCGTGACCGAGAGCCGCATTCTAGGCATTCGCGGTTCTCACGTACGCGAATTGATCCAGACCATTCCTGCCCTCGGTTTGCTTGTCATCGACCTTTTAATTGAACATGTGCATACCTCGCACTCGCGCATTCGCCAGATCGCTGCTGAACGGGTTGAACAGCGTTTGGCCCGTGCCCTGCTCCATTATGCCCAGAAATTCGGCACCAGAGTCGATGATGTCATCTCCATCGATATCCGTCTCTCTCAGCGCGATCTGGCCGAGTTCATTGGCACAACGCCCGAAACCATTAACCGTGTCCTTAAAGCATGGGAGCAGAAGGGAATCATCCACTGTGGTCGCCAGCACATCGACATACTGGATGAATGCCCTCTCAACCAGTTCGCCCAGACATCAACCTACATGGGACAGACCTTCTGAGCATTCTCCCCAGGCGCAAGATCAGCATTGACGGGATGTGACCCGCCCCGTAGAATGCTCATATTCTATCGTTGGTGTTCAGCATATTGTCTCAGGCTGGATTTTCCGCCTGCTGATCGTTCGCAAAGGAGTTTTATCGTGGCTGAAAAGTTCGTTTTGGAGGTCCAGCCGCGTTCGATTGTGGGCAAGAAAGTCAGCCAACTGCGCCGCCAGGGCCTCGTCCCGGCGACCGTTTATGGCCCCAAAATCGAGCCGATGACCATCCAGATCCCCTATCGTCCCCTGCAAGTCACACTCCTGAACGCGGGCGGCACGAACCTCATTGACCTGAGTATCGATGGCAGCATGACCACCGTTCTGGCGCGTGAAGTTCAGCGCGACATCATGCGGAACGATATCACCCACGTTGATTTCTTCGCCGTTGACCTCGCTGCCAAGATCAGTATCGATGTGCCTCTGCATTTCGCCAATGAAAGTCCAGCCGTGGAAGCCAAGAAGGGCATGTTGATTACCGGCCCCGCCGCGCTGACTATCGAGACCCTGCCCAGCAAACTCCTCAGCGAAATCGAGATCGATCTCTCCGTACTCAAGGAAGTCGGCGACTCCATCCACGTCCGCGACCTTGTTCTCCCGGAGGGTATCGCCATCCTCAACGATCCCGATGAGATGATCGCCCGCATCAGCCAAACCTCTGCCGCGCGTTCGGAAGAGGCCGAGGAACTTGAAGCTGCCGAAGCGACTGTGGCCGAGGTCGAAATCATCAAGAAGGGTAAAGCCGACGAAGAAGGCGAAGAAGACTAGCCTTTATCGCACTAAGACAAACGGGGCTTTCCAGCCCCGTTTTTATTTCCAGGATCGGCAGCCTGGCGCAGTCATGCTTTACGCCGGGCTGCTCGCCTCTCCATTGGAGTCGCTGTTGTCCTCGGTGCTGCCATCCATGATCGCCATTCCGACGATCTCATCACCCTCTTGCAAATCTATCAGCGTCACGCCCTGCGTGCTGCGGCTGGTCTCCCGGATTTGATTCAGGCTGGTGCGGAGGACGACCCCGAACTTGGTCATCAGGATGATACCATCCGTCTCGTTGATGCAGCGCATCGCCACAATCGCCCCGGTTTTCTCGTTGCGAGCCAATGTCCGTACACCCAAACCATAGCGTCCTTGCTGCCGATATTCACTCAGTTCCGTGCGTTTACCAAACCCATTGCGCGTCACCACCAGCACATGTGAGTGACGCTCATCCACTACATCCATACCAGCTAGAGCATCGTTCTCCAGACGGATCGCGTGGACGCCACCGGCTGGCCGCCCCATGACGCGGACATCCGACTCATGGAAGCGGATGCTCTGCCCCTGTTCCGTCACCACCACCACATCCTGGTCGCCATCCGAATACTTCACCCAGCACAACGTATCGTCTGGCTCCAATCCCATAGCGATCAAACCGCTCGGACGCACTGCCGCAAACTCATCCAGCGCCACCCGCTTGATGCGCCCTTTCCGGGTCGCCATCGTAAAGTGTCCATCCATCTCAAAAGAACTGACCGGCAGCACCGCCGTCACCCGTTCGTCTGGCTCCAGATTCAGCACTGAATGGATGAGAATGCCTTTGTTGGCGCGTCCGGTCTCCGGGATGCGGAAGGCTCGCTCCGAGTAAACCTTGCCACGATCGGTGAAGAACAGCACGGTGTCCAGGCTGTTGCAAGCAAAGATATCGACCAGG
>CAZKXW010000117.1:0-6648 GCA_964556745.1 uncultured Anaerolineaceae bacterium | reverse complement strand
CATCCTCATCTTTGGTCTGCATACCGATCACGCCCTTGCCACCGCGCCGCTGCGCACGGTAAGCGCTGGCCGGGACTCGCTTGATGTATCCCCGATCCGTCAGCGAGATCACCACCTCTTCTTCGCGTACCAGGTCAGCCTCGTCGAAGTCGGTGACAACGCCGTATAGGATTTCGGTACGCCGATCATCGCCGAATTCCTCGGCCAATGCGGTCACATCCTGGCGGATCAGTGCCAGGATTTTCTCCGGCGACGCCAGCAGGCTTTCCAGATAAGCAATCCGCGCCAACACCTCATTGTATTCATCCTGGATTTTCTGGCGTTCCAGCGCGGCCAGTCGGCGAAGCTGCATTTCCAGGATAGCGTTGGCCTGCGCCTCACTTAGATCGAAGCGCCTCATCAACTTGTTCCGCGCGTCGTCCGTATCATCCGCCGAGCGGATCGTCTGGATGATCGCATCGACGCTGGATAACGCCTTGAGCAGACCTTCCAGAATATGTGCTCGCTGCCGGAGCTTCTCCAACTCAAATTCCGAACGCCGCACAATCACCGTGTAGCGATGCTCAACATAGATTTGCAGCGCCCTTCGCAGACTCAGCGTCCGTGGTTCATTGTTGACCAGTGCCAACATTTGGATGCTGAACGTGGTCTGAAGCTGCGTATATTTGTAAAGTTGATTCAGCACCGTGCGCGGTTGTGCCCCATGCTTCAGTTCAATTACTAACCGCATTCCGTTCCGGTCAGATTCGTCGCGCAGATCATAGACATGTTGTAACCGCCCATCGCGCACCAACTCGACGATGCGCTCAATTATGATCGTCTTGCTCACCTGATACGGAATCGCCGTGAATACGATGCGGAAACGGTCGTTCTTGGACTCTTCGATCTCTGCTTTAGCCCGTATCACCACCCGGCCCTTGCCCGTCGCATAGGCTTCCTTCAGATCGTCGCCAACCAGGACTTGCGCCCCTGTCGGGAAATCCGGCCCCTGGACGAACTGCATCAGTTCATCCACCGTGATGTCATTCACGCGGTGATAGTTGTCGATCAGGTAAGTGATCGCCTGAGCCAGTTCCCCCAAATTGTGCGGTGGAATGCTCGTCGCCATGCCCACGGCGATCCCGCTCGTTCCATTCAGCAGCAGATTCGGCAGTCGCGCCGGCAGCACAGACGGTTCCTGCTGGGTTCCATCGTAGTTATCGACAAAATCAACCGTGTTCATGTTCAGATCGACCAGCAGTTCCTCGGCGATCCGATTCAAACGCGCCTCGGTGTACCGCATCGCCGCCGGACTATCGCCATCCACGCTGCCGAAGTTCCCCTGCCCGTCAACCAGCGTGTACCGTAGCGAGAAATCCTGCGCCATTCGCGCCATCGCGTCATAGACCGCGCTGTCCCCATGCGGATGATACTTACCCAAGACGTCGCCGACGATGCGGGCACTTTTCTTGTAAGCCGAGTTTGAACGGATACCCATGTCGTACATCGCATACAGAATGCGGCGGTGGACAGGTTTCAGCCCGTCCCGCGCATCCGGCAGTGCCCGCGCCACGATCACGCTCATCGCATAATCGAGGTAGCTGCCGCGCATCTCTTCGTTGATATTGATCGGTCGAATTTGACCCACGTCCATACCGTTATTGCTCTCCAGACCGCTTGAACAGCACGATCAACCCAAATTCGGATAATGTCTGATTGCTCTGCAACGCTTTAGGAAAATCACTCACATGGAGTCAGATGAGGTTCAACCTCTCCCACTGAACTTGCGATAACACGCTTTATCCCAACCGCTTATCCCAATGGACGCCGCCATTTATAACACAACAAGCTTCTAGTATACTCCAGATCGCGCTTAAATGCGAGTGGGAGGACTTCGTAGTATCCAAAATGCTAATATACTTATCCCAATTTCATTGGGAAATCCCACAGCGACCCAGCCTTCCCTAATCCTTCATCCATAAATGATCGCCACCCCTGCCCCCAAACGCGCCTTGCTCCTCCTCGCAGTGCTGTTCGGTCTGCTTCTAATCACCGCGCTTGTGGCCATCGGGATTACCCCCACCCAAGACACCTGGATTCGCGCCGCCGAAGCCAGCATCCGTCAGAACGACTTTGCCACCGCCCTGGATTCCGTTAACCACGCCCTCACCATTGAACCCGATAACCCTTTTTTCTTGCGGATGCGGGGTCGTGTTTTTATGTACCTCTACGAGTGGGATCACGCCCTGGCCGATTACAATCGCGCCCTCGAGCTTGCCCCCTCTGATCCTGCCCTCTTCTACGACCGCGCTGTCCTCTTCTACACCCGCCTCCAACTAGATCGCGCCCTGGCCGACTTTCAGCAGGTCATCACCATCTCCCCCACTACCCCCTTATCCACCAGTGCCGCCGCTTACATCGCCGCAATCAAAACCCAGCAGGCCGCCCTGACGAGTCCTTGATACCGCCATAACTTGTGGCATCTGTTTCCCGAATAGGGTAAAAACATCGTGCTTCGCCTCTCATACTTTTCTGAATTCGGAGATTGTCTTATGAAAATACTTCGTACCGTTTTACTTGTGCTGCTGGTGATTTTTGCCGTCCTCGCGTTAGCCGGAGTCATTTTGTTCAATCGACTCACGCGCGGCCCACTTCCCCTCACGGACGGTCAGGTCACCATCCGCCCGCAAACAGTTGAGGTTGCCGCCCAGTCCATCTCCATCCCCGGCCTCGGCGCCCAGGTTGAAATCCTCCGCGATAACCTCGGCATCCCGCACATCTATGCCAGCAGCACCTATGATCTCTTCTTCGCCCAAGGCTACACCCAGGCCCAGGATCGCTGGTGGCAGATGGAGTTCTCCCGCGCCATCGGTGATGGCCGCATTCAGGAACTCGTCGGCCAGAACAGCGATGTCATGGGTCAGGATGTCTTCATCCGCACCGTTGGCTGGCGTCGAGCCGCCGAGCGTGACCTATCAAGCTACAGCGCCGAAGCCATCGCCGTCCTTCAGGCTTTCGCCGACGGCGTCAATGCTTACATTCTCAATCGCTCCCCCGGCGATCTTGCCTTGGAATACACCTTGCTCGGTGTAACCGGAGTGACCATCCCCATCCGCCCCTGGACGCCTGCTGACTCCATCGTCTGGAGCAAAGTCATGGCCTGGAACCTCAGCGGCAACCGCGATGCCGAGTTGTTCCGCTCGACCCTGATCGACAAAATCGGCGAAGACATGACGACCTCATTTGTCCCGGACTGGCCTTTCGGCAGCAAGCCCACCATCGTCTGGCCTGAAGACCTGCCTGTGTCCGATGCCAGCTTGACAGCTTCTGCCGGTAACGCCGGCATCATCGGCGTGAGCGACGTGCTGGCTGGTAGCGTCACCGCCGCCGATCCCCTCTTCCGCCGCGATGCCTCCATCGGCAGCAATAACTGGGTCATCAGCGGCGGTCTGACTGCCACCGGCAAACCCCTCCTCGCCAATGACCCCCACCTGGGCATCCAATTGCCTTCCATCTGGTACGAGATCGGCCTGCATTGCCAGCCTGTCAGCGATGTCTGCCCCTACGAGGTCACTGGTTTCGCCCTTCCCGCCACCCCCGGCGTTGTCATCGGTCACAACAGCCGTATCGCCTGGGGCGTCACCAACGTCGGCCCAGATACGCAAGACCTCTATCTCCTCAAAATCAACCCCGACAACCCGCTCCAATACCAGTGGAACGGCTCTTGGCGCGATATGACCGTCCGCGAAGAAGTCATCCGCTTTGGCGACAGCACCCAAACCGTCACCATCCAGGTGCGCGAAACCCACCTCGGCCCCATCATCAACGACAACCGCTTAGATGACAACGGCCAGCCCACAGGCTTCAACAATGAAGACCCTATGGCCTTCAAATGGACGGCCACCGCCGAACCCGGAACCATACTGGAAGCTGTCCTCCTACTCAACCAAGCCTCCAATTGGGAGGAATTCCGTGAAGCCGCCAGCCTCTGGGATTCGCCATCCCAAAACATAATCTACGCCGACGTAGACGGCAACATCGGCTACCAGACTCCCGGCCGTATTCCCATCCGCGCCGCTGGACACACCGGCCTCCTTCCCATCGATGGCACAACCGACCAGTACGAATGGAAGGGCTACATCCCCTTCGACGACCTGCCCCGTATCCTGAACCCGGAGCGTGGCTACATCTCCACCGCGAATCAGGCCGTCGTCCCGCTCGAATACTACGACCAGCTTCGCGACAAGCTCGCCGATCAGTTCGGCGCCGACTCGAACTACGTCATCAGCTACACGTGGTCCTACGGCTATCGTGGCCAGCGCATCAACGAACTGATTGAATCGACTGGCCCCCACACCATCCAGACCATCCAGGCCATCCAGGGCGACGATAAGATCATCAGCGCTGAGGAACTCCGACCCTACATCGAATCTCTCGACATGGGCGACGCCCGCTACAACGACCTCCGCGATTGGATGCTCGACTGGGATTACCAGATGACAATGGAAAGTCAGCAGGCCGGCCTCTACGCTTATTTCTGGCAGCAGTTGACTGCCAATACCTTTGACGATCAGCTTGGCGATGCCGGAAACGCCGGTCAGGGTGATCAGATCATGTGGGCGATTAACCTGCTTGTCCAGTCACCTGATGATCCTTGGTGGGATGACTCCACCACCGACGAACAGATCGAAACCCGCGATGACATTCTGGCGCGCTCCTTCCGCGAAGCCGTCGATCAGATCACGGCTGAACGTGGCGAAAACCGCGAGAACTGGGCTTGGGGCAAGATTCACACCGCCACCTTCGTCAGCAATCCTCTTGGTCAAAGCGGCATCGATCTCATCGAAAACATCGTCAACCGCGGTCCGTTCGAGACCAGCGGCGGCTCCGATATTGTCAATGCCACTGGCTGGTACTATCCAGCCACAGGCTTCGCCGTGCGCTCGCTGCCCTCTATGCGGATGATCGTCGATCTCAGCGACCTGGCCAACAGCCAATCTATCCACACCACCGGCCAGAGCGGTCACGCCTACAGCCCCCATTACGCCGACATGATCGACATGTGGCGTAACATCCAGTATCATCCCATGCTCTGGACACGCCAGCAGGTCGATACTGCCGCCGCCGTGCGCCTGATCCTTGTCCCAGGGAGCTAATCTTCTCAAAGGTAGGCGTATTGCCCGGTGTTAGCTTTCAGCGATAGGTCGCGCCTTTCTGACCTCTTAAGCCCCTCTCCATTTCACGGAGAGGGGCTTGGGGGTGAGGATCACGAAAAACCTACCCCTGAAAAGCAGTCACTCCCGCCGCCCGTGTGAAATCGGGAATCTTGGGCAGGCAGTGACGCCTGCTGTCAGTTCGTTCCATCGGCCTCATCCCGGTCGCGCATACCCTTGCGCGAGGAATCCCGATGTCACTCGGAGTGGCCTGTTCGGATCGGGATACGTCGCTTTGATAAAGGCTTCCAGTTCTACAACGCCCTTGTCTACCTGTGCATCACTCAGCCGCCACGTCTGCGACCATACCCGCCGCCGCAGTCGATCCAGAAATACCGCCGGTGCAAGGTCGTGCTCATACTCATATTCCACAAGTTCCGTGACAGCCTGCCAGCCCATCTCTGGCAAAAATGTCTGGTTGTCTTCCCACGCAACGCCCACGTTCATCACCTGCTCTTCCGGTAGCGTCGCGCGCCACACGTTCCAGAGCTGCCGTGTGACTGCATCCTGCCGTGACCAGCAGTGAACCAGGCGTGCCCCTGGACGCAGAGCCCGTATCAGCTCCGCGATTACTTGCTGCCAGGTTGGGATCAGATGAAAGACATGCACCGCCACCGCGCAGTCGAACTCTCCAGCCGGAAACGGCAGTGCATCGGCGCTCGCCTGTACCGTCAGTACACGTGATCCGCCTGGTTTGGATCGCAGCCGCTGCATCATTGCTGAGGAAATGTCCACGCCTGTCACAAGCCCGACTCTCTGCGCCAGTGGCAGCGCGATCCGTCCCGTTCCGACCCCGATTTCCAGCACACGGCTGGCCATGTCGAGACCTCCGGTCTCGGCAATCAACTGCGCAATCTTGGTTTCTTGCCCTGATGGAAAACCGCGCGTCTCGTCATAGAATTCGGCTGCATGATCGAACGAAATCGTATCTGCCATGCGCTGACTTTCAATCGAACTTGGTGTTCAACGTCGGGGCATTCCGGTTGACCACATCTTCACCGAGTTTATCCACCAATTTCTTTCGCAGTTTGGGTGTTTCTTCTGCCCACTTGTCCCGCAGTTGTTCTTTGGATGCGCGCCGGCTGTCCCCTGCCAACGCGAGCATTCCTTTCGCCACTGTCGGAGCTTGTACGATCAACCGCTGTACATCTCCGCTGCCACATGCAGGACATGGCGGAATTGGGTCATCGAAACCACGCCGCTCCTGGAATTGCTGCCCGCACGCCTGACAGCGGTAATCGTATAGAGGCATACTTCCTCCTCGTTCATACAACACCCTCTGCTCCAATTATCCGCCTGTTTGCCATCTCCCGGCAAACCAGCCCACTACACCGCATCGATCGCTTAATGATTCCGCTGCCCAGCTCAACTCATCATCCATGCCTTTAGAACTATTTTCTAACCGAATCGCTTGCATTCAAACAACACCAAATGGTTTTCCAAAATGTAACCCTTT
>CAZKXW010000116.1:0-13414 GCA_964556745.1 uncultured Anaerolineaceae bacterium | reverse complement strand
GATGAACGCGATTTTGCTTCCATCGGGCGACCAGACCGGATCGTTGTCGTGAGCGGGATGGTCGGTGATCTGGCGCACGTTGGAACCGTCGGCGTTCATCAGGTAGATATCCCAGTTGCCGCTGCGGTCGCTGGAAAAGGCGATCGTCTGGCCGTCGGGCGACCATGCTCCTTCGGAGTCGCGCGCAGGATCGACGGTCAGGCGCCGCAGATTGCCACCGCTGCTATCCATGGCGTAAAGTTCCTGGTTCCCATCCCGCAGCGAGGTGAAGATGATCTGGTTCCCATCTGGCGACCGCGTCGGCGAGGCATCCCAGGCGGGGTTGCGGGTCAGGTTGCGACGCAGCCCCGTCGGGATATCGAGACGGTAGATTTCTTCGTTGCCGTCCCGGTTGGTAAAATAAACCACGTCGGTCTGACCGGGCAGGAGAAGGCTGCCGCCAGCGACCGCGGCAGCGGTCAGGAGGATGCCAGCCAGCAGCACCCCCGCGCCGAACTTCCAGATCAACCGCCCCAAACCCGGCTCCGTCATCGTCTGATCCTCATCAAGCTGAACGTCGCACGCCCGGCAGAATCTCGTTCAAGATGATGTCGAGGATGTCTGGCTTGTCGATGTCCAGGACATCCACCATGAAGTAATCACAGCCGAGCGCGACGAAGGCGCTCATCTGCTCGACGATTTGGGCGGGCGTGCCGAGGAAGGCATTGCTGCGGGTGAAGGGCTTATCGCGCGAGACAGCACGGGACTGGACTTCGGCGTCGCTCCGCCCGGTGACGATGCGTCCGAACCATGTGCGGCGCAGAGTCTTGGGGTCGCGTCCGATCTTTTCGCAGTGTTCGTCGAGCTTGGTCATTCGCGCCTTGTAGAGATCATACGGATCATCGGAGACGTTCCACCAGTCGGCATACTTGGCAGCGATACCCAGGGCACGATCGCCCTTGACGCCGATGCACAGCGTTGGCACCGGGGCGGGCTTGGGTTCCAGGATGGCCTCATCCAGGAAGTAGTGCTTGCCGTGGTAGCTGATCTTGCCGGATTCTGTCCAGAGCCGCTGGAAGATTTCGCAGGTTTCGACGAGCTGCTCCAGACGGACGCCGGGCGGCGGCAGGGTATAGCCGTAGCCCCGGTATTCGTCCTCTTTCCAGCCCGCACCGATTCCCATAATGAAGCGTCCGCCGCTGAACACCTGGAGCGTGGAGGCCATCTTCGCCAAGAGGGCCGGGTTACGGTAATTCTGGCACATCACCATCGGGCCGACATCGAAGTGCGGCCAGCGAGCCGCCAGCCACGTCAACACCGTCCAGACTTCATAGGCGAACAATTCTCCCCAGAAGAGGTGATCGGTCATCCACACGCTCTGGAAGTGCCCTTGCAGTTTAGGCAGGGTCGTCTCGACATCGGTCATCCAGGCATTCAATTCAGTCTTAGGGTGGCGCTCGATGAGCGCGAGGCCAAAATCGACGGGCATGATGAGCATTCTCCTGTTGATATGGACAAGCCAAAATCGAATACGCCAGTTCGATTCCTCCTCACCACCCTCTTACGGGCTCCAACTCCCCGTGTTCACTGCGTGGAGGCTGGGGGTGAAGATCGTGGAATTATTGAGTCTCAACTATTCGGCAGCAGGATAATCTTGGCGTCCTGGCGGGATTCCAGCCGCTTGAAGGCACTCAGGGCCTCATCCAGCGCCATGCGGGCACTGACCATCGGGCGCATATCCAGTTTGCCCGACGCCATCATGCGGATGACGTTCTGGAACGTGCCGTGCCCGGCATGACCCAGCGACCCCGCCAACTGCACCCCCTTGACCTGATAGTATTCGAGCGCCAGCGGAGTGGGCCGTTCGGAGCGTCCGATGTGACAAATGGTGGCATTCACCGCCAGCCCACGAGTCAGCGGAGCGAGGGTATGAGCTGGGGCGCCGGCTGCCTCCACCACGAAATCAACCCCGCGCCCGTAAGTCGCATCCAGCAGCACCTGGTTGAGATCGACGCTGGCCGGGTCATGGGTGGCCGTCGCGCCCAGCTTGGCCGCGAACGCACGGCGGCTCGGCGACGTATCGAACACGATCACCTGGGATGCCCCTGCCGCCGCAGCCAGCGCGGTCGCCGCCAGACCGATTGGCCCCGCGCCGAACACGGCCACATACACACCCGGCTGCCAGGTATGAATGCGGTTGAACATCGCGTGGTAGGAGACGCCGGTCGGTTCGACCATCGCGCCCAGGACCAGTGCCTCATGTTCACTGCCCACCCGATCAGCAATTTCGCCGATATTCCAGCAGTAGCGCGCGCGTACCGGGATGTACTGCGCCATCGCGCCGGGCGTTGTGAACCCCAATTCTTCCAGGTTGTCGCAGTGGTTGACGTAACCCCGTCGGCAGGAGATACACTCGCCGCACCACTGGATTTCCTCGGCAGTGACCAGATCGCCGACCTTCAAGTCGCGGACGCCTTTGCCCACCGCCGCCACCTTACCGGAGAATTCATGGCCGAGGATATTCGGGAAGCGCGTCAATCCGGGGTAAAGGATGTAACCGTCCGCCCCCGCCTCGTACATGTGCATGTCCGAGCCGCAGATGCCGACCGCCCCTACCTCGATGATGACTTCATCGTCCTTGGGGGTCGGGTCGGGCTGCGCGCCGACCGCGATGCGTGGATTCTTCCAGACCTGCGAACCGGCCTGGATGCGCTGAGTCGCGCGCTCGCGCTCGCTCAATTGGTAATCGGGCTTGGGGGCAAAATCAGCAGTAAGGGTTAAAGCTTTCATCGAAAGGCTCTCTTTGGTGGTCTCAAATCCATAGGATCAGCACAGCCATGAACGAGCAGCTCGCTTTTTCAGCGCCGTCTGGGGCGGCGAACCGGCTGCCGCAGCACATACTCGACACTCCGAGCCACCCAGGGACGAAGCCGGATCGGGTCGCTCAGGAAGGACTCAGGCACTTCGATGTACTGGGGGGTCTGGGCAGGCACAGCCCCTTCGATCTGCAGGAGTTCCGGCGCTGCGTCCGGTGGCAGCTTGAGCGCCAGGCTGCCCCCATACCAGGCCGCGAAGACCCGCCCTTCGACGAAGAAGCCCGCGCCGCCAAACATGCTCTTCCAATCCAGGTGGACATCGGGTCGGACGGCGGCCAATGCTTCGCGCAGGGCCATTTCCATCTGGCGGATGCGTTCGGCTTTTTCCATCGCTGGCGCTCCCATGAGTTGTCTTCAACCCCAAAACGCGCTATCGTTGCGATTGTAGCACGCTTCGTCGCCATTCACCTAACCACTGGAACGATTTTTATGCTGCGTGGAATCATCCCTATTCTGATTACCCCATTCGATGCCAACGGGCGCATTGATGAAGAAAGCCTACGCCGCGTGGCGCGTTTTGAACTGGAAGGCGGCGTTCACGGAATCGGCGTCGGCGGTTTTGCCAGCGAAGCCTACAAACTCACCGACGCGGAGCGGGTGCGCTGCGCCGAGATCGTCGCGGCTGAAGTCGCGGACCGGGTGCCGCTGATTATTGGCATGGCCGCCGGCAGCACCGAGACGGCCATTGAACAGGCTCATATCTATGCCGACATGCGCCCTGCCGCCCTGATGGTGCTGCCCCCGAACACCATGAACCTGGACGAAGCCAGCCTGATCGAGCATTACATCACCCTGGCGAACGCTGCCGATGTGCCTATCATGGTGCAGCAGTCACCGCAGGTGCAGGGTTACAGCCACGTCCAGATGTCGCCAGAAAGCCTGGCGCAGATCGCCAAACATGCTCCGAACGTGCGCTATTTCAAGATTGAAGGGCCAGGATCGGCGCGGCGCATCCACGCGCTCAAGAGCCGCGTCGAAGACAACGTGCGCTTTTTCGGCGGTATCGGCGGGATCACCCTGCGCGAAGAATTGGAGGCGGGGTGCTCTGGGCTGCTGCCGGGAGTCGGTTTCAACGAGGTCTTCATCGAAGCCTGGGCCGCCTGGGAACGTGATGATCCACAAGCCGTGGACGAGGTACTGCGCCGGGCGCATCCGCTGGTCGAGGCCGTCAGCGGCCAAGGTCATGAATTCTCGCTGCACGCCCGCAAATCGCT
Source organism: uncultured Anaerolineaceae bacterium (assembly GCA_964556745.1). GTDB lineage: Bacteria > Chloroflexota > Anaerolineae > Aggregatilineales > Phototrophicaceae > CFX2. Next base: position 9,345 of record CAZKXW010000116.1, on the reverse strand, counting down.
TCTCAAGCAGGCCGACATCATCGACCACGCCACCGTGCGCCGCCCGACGGTGCGCCCGGACTGGACGGCGCTGGAAGCCATCAGCCGGCTTGCCGATGAACTCAACCTGCGGATCATGCGGTTACGTCGGGACTAGAGATCAGGTCTTCCACCACCGAGGCAGAGAGAGAAAAACCAAGAGGTAACGCGATGAGCATTCAGATCGAAAGGGTGCCGATTCCGAAGGGCACGCCCAACCTCAGCGGCTTTCTGGCCCTCCCCGAAGGCAGCGACAAGCGTCCGGGCATCGTGATCATCCATGAGGCTTTCGGGCTGAACGACAACATCCGCGAGATCACCCGGCGCTTCGCCGAGGCCGGTTATGCGGCGCTGGCGGTCGATCTGTTCGCCGGGCGCAATCAGGTGGTCTGCATGTTCCGCTTTTTCACCAACATGCTGGTCAACTCACTCAACCACAGCGGCATCCGCGATCTGAAAGTCTCGCTAGATTGGTTGGAGCAGCATCCGCGCGTGGATAGTGGGAGGGTCGGGGCAGTTGGCTTTTGTCTCGGCGGCAACTTTGCCATCTCCTGGGCCTGCACCGACAGCCGCCTGAACGTCGTGGCCCCTTTCTACGGGCTGAATCCCCGCCCGCTGGAAGCCGTGGCCCGCTCCTGCCCAGTCGTGGCCTCGTATCCAGAAAATGACTTCACCAAAGGCGCGGGCGAAAAGCTAGAAGCGACCCTGACCCAGCACCATATCCCTCACGATGTGAAGATTTACCCTAATACCAGGCACTCCTTCTTCAACAGCCCACGCGATGCCTCCGAACAAGCCGCCGCCCAGGACGCCTGGGAACGCATCATGACCTTTTTCGGGGAACATCTTACGGCAAAATAATGGCTCAGGGGTGCTCTGTTGCAGAGATACGGCCCTCACCCCCTGCCCCCTCTCCCAAACGCGGAGTACCGCTGGGAGAGGGGGAAAACCAAGCCCGACGCAGGCGGTCGCCATATGGTTTTGTGATCCTTGCAACAGAGCAGCTCAGGGGGATTTATCTGGAACTGACGCGGGTATATTCGTCGCTTCGGCGGCATTGCGTTTCTCCGCGCCGGAGACGAAGAAGACGACAATGGCAGCGACCATGAGCGCTAGCGCTGCCCAGATCAGTCCGGGAATGCTCAGAAAGCCACCCCCATCACAGTTCCTTTCAACTCTTAGGCAAATCCAGCGTGAGGATGTGCGATCCATCGAGATGAAGGGCAGCGCCGACTAAGCGCACAGCGCTGAAATCGGGGATAAGGGCATAAATCCCCAACGGCAACAGCGCCGGGCCGTTACCCCACGAATCGACGCCGACGCAGTGAGCGCCAGCCGCCAGAGCCGACTGGACGCCGTTAACGGCATCCTCGAAGACCAGGCAGCGACCCGGGGCAATGCCGAGGCGCTCAGCCGCGAGCAGATAGCCATCGGGATGAGGCTTGCCACGAGGGATTTCGCCGGCGTTGACGGTGGTACGGAAGGCCGCGTGGAGATCAAGCTGGTCAAGGACGGTCTGGACTTTGTGGGCTTCGCCGCCTGTGACCAGGGCGGTTGGGACTCCGCGCTGCCGCAGGGATTCCAGGAGCGGGAGAATACCGGGGATGGGGGTATAGGTCAGGTTGATTTCGTAGTCGATGTGATAAGCGTGGGCCGCGGCCTGTTGAGCGGCATCGAGCATGGGAAAGCACACATCCAATGTGTGGCGCATGGGGCAGCCATAGATGTGGTGGGCGAAATCGTCGTCGGTGAGGTGAACGCCATACTTCGCCGCCATTTCCAGCCAGAAGTTGGTGACATCGGCGTGGCTGTTGATGACCACGCCATCCATATCGAAAAGCAGCGCCGCGATACTCATCAGCGGATTTCCTCGACGGCCCAATGGTCGCCCATGGCGCGGCGACCTTTCGCCAATCCTTCCCCTTCGGAAAGCTGGCGGGTGAGATCGGGGCGCTTAAGGGCGTCTTCACGCAAGGTGACACCGAGGCCGGGGCCTTCGGGGATGGCGAGGTGGCCGTCATGGACGGTGGGCGCGAAATCACTGAGGATGGGGAAGTAGGTTTTGTAGAAGGCGCGGACGGATTCGACGTAGTAGAGATTGGGGATGTGCGCTCCGAGGTGCATACAAGCGGCGTGGCAGATCGGGCCGGCGACATTGTGGAGAACGATGGGCAGGCCGAAGGCTTCGGCCATCGATGCGATTTTGCGGGTTTCAGCGATGCCGCCATTCCAGACGGGATCGGTCATGACGATCTGGGAGACGCCGTTGGCGATCCAATCACGAAGCTGCCAACGGGTCATGAGGAGTTCAGAGCCGATGATCGGGATGGTGGTGCGCTGGGAGGCGGCTTTGATTTCGTCGGCGTGGACGGCAGGCAGGATATCCTCCATGAAGAGGATGTGATAGGGTTCCAGGGCGCGGGCGATGCGTTCGATGCTGGCGCGGTTCCAGCGGAAGTGACACTCGATGCCGATCTCCATCTCCAGGCCGACGGCATCGCGGATCTGCTTGACGGGGATGAGGCCGCGCTCGACATCGGCGGGGCTGATGTACTGGCCGAAGGAGGCTTCGCTGTAGGCATCGAAAGGCCAGATTTTCATAGCGCGGATCCCGTCGTCGAGGAGGCTCTTCGCCAACGCGCCGGCGTCATGATGCCAGGCGGCGTAATCCTGGACGGGGCCGAAGCCGATGCAGGTGTTGTAGGTGGGAATACGGGTGCGGGTGCGTCCGCCGAGGAGATGGTAGAGGGGGGCGTTGTAGACTTTGCCCATGAGGTCCCAGAGGGCAACTTCCAGGGCCGAGAGGGCGCGGGTTTCAGCGCCAGCATAGCCGTGGTACATGATGTTGTCCATCACGAAGCGCCACAGGCCTTCGATATCGAGGGCGTCCTGGCCGAGGACAAGCGGCGCAATTGTGCCGTGGAGGGCGCCTTTGGCTCCAGGAATTTTATCGACAGTCTCGCCCAAGCCGATCAAGCCCGTATCGGTATGAACGCGGACGACCATCAGACGGGGATACTCGGCCCATTGCAGGGTTTCAACAGCAGCGATTTTCATGATGGCAAATCCTCATTGGTTAGAGCGGTTTTGGACGCGCAGGAACCTATCCATTTTCGGCTGATCCTCACCCCCCTGCCCCCTCTTCACTGCCTGGAAAGGGGGAGCCAATCGCGGACTTAGGGAGGCGAGATCGAAGAACAAATTCAGCGATTTCTATACCACCACAACGGAGTTGGTCAGACTGCCGATGGCATCGATGGTGATGGTCACGATGTCATCGGCCTGAAGGGTGAAATCGTTGGGCGGGACGACACCCGTGCCGGTGAGCAGGATGGCTCCATCGGGGAATTCGGTGCTGCGACCAAGGTAATCGAGCAGCTCGCCGATGCGCCGCTTGATGCGAGCGGTCTGCACATCGCCCTCGAAGGCGGTCTGCCCGGCACGTTCGATCTTCAGGCGGATGGTGGTCTGCGGCCAATCGGCAGCGGGGGCAAGCAAGATGCCCGGCCCCAGAGCACAGGAGCGGCTGTAGACTTTGGCCTGGGGGAGATAGAGGGGGTTTTCGCCTTCGATGTCGCGGCTGCTCATGTCATTGCCGATGGTGAAGCCAACCAGCTCCATGGCGGGATTGATGACCAAGGCGAGTTCGGGTTCGGGGACGTTCCAGCGCGAGTCGGCGCGGATGCCAACCTGCCCGGCGGGGCCGACCACACGGGAGCCGTGGGCTTTGAAGAACAGCTCTGGGCGTTCGGCGGCATAGACGTGGGCGTAGATGTCACCGCCGTCACGGGCTTCTTCCTGGCGGGCAGCGCGGCTGCGCTCGTAGGTGACGCCGGCGGCCCAAACATCCTGTTCATCACAGGGGGGGAGCCAGTGGGGCTGGAAGGCGACGGGGGGAGCATCGAACAGGGCGGGAGCATAGGTAATACCGGTCTCCTGAGCGACAACGACCAGGCCATCGACGGCTTCGGCGACGTGGTGGACGGTATCACGCAAGAAGGCTCCAACGGTGGGGATGTGTTCGGTGACATCATAGAGCGCCTCATCCAGGCGCACGCCGACGCGATAGCCGGATTCGGGGTGGTAGAAGCGGGTCAGGAAGGGAGTCGTCATGAGGACATCCTTTGCGATTCACAGGCCAATCAACAGCACGTCAATTCTGGGGCTGTTCGCCCTTTACACTCAGGCCACCGTCCACGGAATAGGTCGCGCCCGTGACGAAGCTGGCTTCATCCGAGGCGAGGAAGACGAATACGGCAGCGACTTCTTCAATGCGGCCAACACGCCCGATGGGGTGCATGGCGTCGAACTGCTGGCGCAGCGGTTCAGGATTGGACTGGGCAGCCAGAAAATCATGGAGCATGGGCGAGTCAATTGTGCCCGGCGCGACCGAATTGACGCGGATGCCGAGGCGGGCATAGTCGGTGGACATGGCGCGGGCAAGACCGTTCAGGGCGGCTTTGGTGGCGGAATAGACAGCCAGGCCCGGCAGGCCCAAGATGCCGGTCACACTGGACATATGGATAATGCTGCCGTTCCCCACTTTCAACATGCTGGGAATCACGGCCTGACACATGATGAATGTGCCGCGCAGATTGACGGCAAGGCAGCGGTCGATCTCGCCCAGCGGGGTTTCGTGGAGCGTCCCGACAGGCATGACAGCGGCGTTGTTGACCAGCACGGTACAGACACCGAAGCGTTCCCGCAGGCGGGCTACGGCATGTTCAACCTGGGCCGGGTCGCTGATGTCAGCGCCGAGGGCCATGGCCTGGTGACCGGCTTCTTCGATTTCATCAGCGACAGCCTGGCAAGCGTGCTCGTCCAGATCAATAATGCCGACAGCCGCACCTTCACGGGCAAACTGGATGGCGATCCCGCGTCCAATGCCACGGGCCGCGCCGGTGACGATGGCGACTTTGTTTTTCAGACGCATTGTGGGTTACTCCTGGAACATGCGAATTCCACCACAGAGGCACAGAGAACACAGAGGAAGACAAGAGAAGAGACAACCGCAAAGACGGAAAGAACACCAGGGAATACGGAGGGAGGACGGGAGGTCATGGTCAGTCCTTGATCTCGGACAAATCTATCCAGCGGCGCTGCTGGTGGCTGAGGAGGCCGGCGTCGATGAGGCGCTGGACAGCGAGGCCGTCGCTGAAGTCCGGGCGCACCGGGCGATCCTCGGCGATGGCTGTAACCCACTGGCGAGTCATATGATCCTGTTTGCGGAAGACATCATGATAACCATCAATGACGTTATCGCGGCGAGCGCCCATCCAGAACTCGTCAGGGATGGTCAGCTCGCGGGGCAAGCCTTCACCGACGCGGGCGCCTTTGATCTGCTGGACCGTGTTCCAATCACAGGTGTAGTAGAGCGTCCCGGCGGAGCCATGCAGTTCATAGTGGTGCTGCTGGCCGAACTTCGAGTCCTCATAGGCCTGTGTCGAGACATGGACGACGCCCTCCGCGCCATTCTCGAAGGCCAGCGTGACGATGGCGGTGTCTTCGGTCTGGGTGTAGGGCTGGCCGGCGGGGTCAAGCGGCGGGCGGCGGGTGAATGTACCGAGATGGGCATAGAGACCGGCAACTTCGCCGAAGAAGAGCCGCGCCAGATAAAGGAAATGCGAGCCGATGTCGCCCAACGCGCCTGATCCAGCAATGCGCTGATCGAAGCGCCAGAGGTACTCTCCACTGCGGCCGTAGCCGGCGTAATAGCGTAAGTTGAGGTGAAGCGGCTGGCCGATGTAGCCCTGGTCGATGAGGGACTTGAGGTAACGGGTAGTCGGGGTGAAGCTGTAGGTGAAGGGAACCATATGTTTGATCCCCCTGGCGTGAGCCGCATCAGCCATCTGGCGGGCCTGCGATGCGTTCAAGGCGAGGGGTTTTTCGCAGAGGACGTGCAGGCCAGCATCAATGGCGCTCATGGCGATGGGGAAATGGGTGTCGTTGGTGGTGGAGACGATGACGGCATCGACGGAACCACTGTTGAACATCTCGGCGTAGTCGGTGAAGACCGACGGGATGCCCCACTGGGCGGCGAGGCGCTCGGCATTGGAACGACTGCGGCCACAGACCGCCACCACTTTGCCGTGGGGATGTTCTTTGAGAGCGGGCAGGTACATAGCGTCTGCCCACCAACTGGTTCCGACCAAACCAACACGAACTGTCACGGATTCCCCCTTGTGGCTCGTTGGATGCCCCGGACGTACCGTTGCGCTTCCCTACGTTACTAGATCACGACGGCATCGATCCACTGCTGGATGAAGCGCGAATGCTGGACGGCATCCGACAGCGCACTGAGGTCAGGCTGACGTCGGGCCTGCACGTTGTCATAGAAGGCCAGCAGCTCATTGCGGAAGGCTTCTTCATAGCTGACGATGACGCGCTTCTCCCAGGCCAGTTCGCCCTCACAGCCCTGGATGATAACCGGGGATGGGAAGTTGCGGAAGTAGGGGCTGGGAAGCTGCATGATAACGCGGTCGTGGTTACCGAAAAAGGCGTACTCCTCGCGGTAGTCCTTGAGGTTATTCAGTTGATGCCAGTCGATGGAAACCCGCAGGTCATTCGGATATTCAAGCAGGGCATGGATAGATAGACCCTGACGCCAGGCGTTGGCCTGGAGGACTCGAAGCGGGGCACCGAGGAAGCCATGCAGGGTGTAGACTTGATGGATCAGGCTGATGGTCAGAATGCCATAGGCCAGACGCAGGGCAGGATCAGACTTGCGCGAGCCGAGGGCTTCATCGACGAAGGGGGCGAGGCTGCCTTCGGCAAGGCCGCCGCGCTGCATGGGAACCTGCTCATTGAAGTCTAGGGGATCAATGTGACCTTCCTGGAAAACGCCGTGGCCACGGCGGATGCGGTAGGGTGAAAGACCGAGTTCATTGGCCGGGTGGAGTACGGTGATGCGCCCGAAGCCGAGGTCGCGCATCTGCTGGACATGCTGGCGGGCATAGGCGAAAGCGGGGTCGTAGAGCTTGTGGTAACCCATCTGGACGATGCGGTCAGATTGGGCGGCGCGGGCGGCGACCGCTTCGACCAGGCGGACGTTCCAGGCGAGGGGTTTCTCGCAGAAAATGTCCAGTCCTGCATCGAGGGCAGCGGTGACGCTGTCGTGGTGGGAGCCGTTGTGACAGATGACCACGGCATCCAAACCGGGATGGCGGACGAGATCGCGCCAGTTGGCGTAGCGGGCGGCGATGCCGTAGTGGCTGGCGACGGATTCGAGCGTTGGCTGATGGGTATCAGCGAGGGCGACGAGTTCAAACTTTTCGTCCAGGTCAATCAAATAGGGAATGTGCATGATCTGGGCAATCGCGCCGCAGCCGATCAAACCCATTCGCAGAGGCTTCATGAGCGATCATCCTTGTGGGCAAGCAGTCAATCCTGAAACACGCAGGGAATGTCCACTTCGTTTCCGGGACAGCGCAGTTTGGGTATTATAACGACTACAGCGAAGATCCAACCAGCAGATGGCGGAAAAACCATGACGAACCTCAGCGGCAGCAACTTCATCGCAGGTAAACTCAGCCAGCAGGGAAGCAGCACATTCACCAGCGTGAATCCGCGGACACGGGCGGCGGGCAGCGTGCGGTTCTTCGAGGCAACGGCGCATGAGATCGACGAGGCGGTAACGAAAGCGGCAGCCGCATTCGAGATCACGCGGCATTACCCGGCGGAACGGCTGGCAGCGTTCCTGGATCGGGCGGCGGCGGAAATCAACGCGCTGGGGGATGAACTGCTGGAGACGGCGGATTGGGAGACGGGGCTAGGTATTGCCCGACTGACAGGGGAACGGGGACGGACGACCGGACAGCTCCAGGCTTTCGCGCGTCTGCTGCGGGAAGGCTCCTACGTGGAGGCGATCATCGACACGGCCCTACCCGACCGGCAACCGACTCCGCGACCTGACATCCGGCGGATGCTGCTGCCGATAGGACCGGTGGCGGTATTTTCGGCCAGCAACTTCCCGTTCGCGTTCGCGGTGGCGGGCGGGGACAGTGCCTCGGCCTGGGCCGCGGGCTGCCCGGTGGTGGTCAAGGCGCATCCGGGGCATCCAGCGACGTCGGAGTTGTTCGCGCTGGCGATCAACCGGGCGACCGAGGCGGAAGGGTTTCCGCGGGGGTGGTTCTCGCTGCTGCACGGGAAGGGCGTGGAGGTAGGTCAGACGCTTGTCCAGCACCCGCAGCTAGAAGCGGTGGGATTCACAGGGTCACTGCGGGGTGGACGGGCACTATTCGATACGGCGGCGCGGCGCGAGCGGCCAATCCCTGTGTATGCCGAGATGGGGAGCATCAACCCGATTGTGATCCTGCCGGGAGCAGCGGCGACGCGCACTGAAGGGCTGGCCGAGGGGCTGGTGAACTCGGTGACGCTGGGTTCGGGGCAGTTCTGCACGAATCCGGGTTTGATTCTGATGCTGAACGAGACGAGTACGCGGCCGTTCATTGAGGCAGTGAAGAGCAAGATGGCTGAGCGCACACCAGGGGTGCTGCTGAACGAGGCTATCGAGCGGGGGCTGGCGGCCACGGTCGCGGAGACGCAAGCGCGGGGGACGGTGGAGACGCTGACGGGCGGGACAGTCGTGGAGGGGGAGTCGTGCTGCTATGCGAACACCGTGCTGGAGACGACGGGTGCGGCTTTCATCGCGGATGGGGGACTCCAGGTGGAGCATTTCGGGCCGGTGACGCTGTTCGTGGTGTGCGATTCACGGGGAGAACTGGAGGCGGCGATTCGGGGGCTGCACGGGAATCTGACGGCAACGATTCACGCCGAGGTGGATGAGATCGACGTAGCCGAAGCGCTCTTCAGCCTGCTGCGGGAAAAAGCCGGACGGCTGATCTGGAACGGGTTCCCGACAGGCGTCGAGGTGGTTCAGGCGATGCAGCACGGGGGACCGTACCCAGCGACAACAGCTCCAGGGACGACCTCGGTGGGGATGATGGCAATCCGGCGGTTCCTGCGACCAGTGGCCTACCAGAACATGCCGGAGGCGCTGCTGCCGGACGCGCTCAAGGACGCGAATCCGCTAGGAATCTGGCGGATTGTGAATGGGGAGATGACGCGGGGGTAATCCGTCAGCGAATAGCTACCTGCATTTTTCTATCAACGATAAACTATGAACTACTGCCACATCCAACCCTGACAGCACTGACGATATTGCCACCAACCAACGGCTCCAGCTAACAGCTACAAGCTGCAGGCTAATTGGCGCATCCGGCAAGTTCTGCCCTCATCCCCCGGCCCCCTTCTTTTCAGGGGCAGGTTTTTTCATGATCCTCACCCCCAACCCCCTCTCCATTGCATGGAGAGGGGGCTTAAGAGGTC
>CAZKXW010000115.1:0-13673 GCA_964556745.1 uncultured Anaerolineaceae bacterium | reverse complement strand
CATGCGCCTCGCTCAGCAGAAAACTGGCGCGGATCGAGCGCTGGCCTGTGACGCCGCGCTCAATGTGATCGATTCGGTTCGGGTTCAGGCGTCAGAACTCTCCATAGGTGATTTCGATGGCTTCGCCGCTGTGCGGGAAGCGTTGGCCACAGGCGAACCACTGATCACCAACAACCTCATCCGCGACCCGGCCCAGGCTCCTATCACCAATACGAGCTTCGGCAACCTGCGGATCGTGGTGATTATTCCGGTTCCGAATGTCGGCGCGATCTATCTGGATCAACCGGTGCGGAACGGGGTCATCGCCCAGAAGACGGTTGAGCGGCTCATGCTGCTGGCGGAGAAGACGGCGCGTAAAGAGGATTGGGATGTTTCCGAGAGTGCGCTGAGCGAGCGCTACGAGCAGATGGTTTGAAGGCTCAGCGCTGAAGCTGCGGGAACTGCCGGGGCATTGGAACGGCCTTGAGGATGTCGTTGACCTCGTTGGCAGCGCGTTTCGTGTACAACCAGACCATGCCGGGCTTGATCTCAGTGCCGCAGATGACTGCCAGCGATACCGTGTAAGGCGAGCCGAACTCCACAATGTAGACGCCGTTATGGTCGCCCTCGAAGTAAGTTGAGTGGAACTTGGTCTCTTCGAGGATGTTGGCCAGCGACTGCTGAGCGTTATGGTCGATGTTCAGCGCCCGCGTCAGCAGTTGCAGATCGTATTCTTCCAGCGTCCCGGCCGCGCCCACCATATTGCCATCGGCATCGATCAACCCGACGAAGCTGGCCTTGACGTGCGACATCAGGTCTTTGAGGTACTCGTTGATGCGCCGGAACTGCTGCCGCCCCAGCACTAATGCGGCCGGACGGGTATTGGGGTCAAGCCGGCGGGCACGGTCGATGCTCTTCTCGCTCGGCTCGACATCCTCAGTCGGATGGGGGCGCTGCGACTCGCTGCGGCGGGCTTCGAGCTGCCGCTCGATCTGCATCAGCACGAATGACATGTTCAGGGGCTTGTACAGGTAATCTACCGCGCCCAGCCGGTAAACGGCCACCGCGCTGCGCGCCGACAGATCATCATCAATGACGATGACGCGGGCACGCGGGCGCAAACCACCCACTACCGCCAGCAAGTCCATCCCGCTCAGGTCGGGCAGTTCGGTCTCGGTCACAATCAAGTCGAAATCGGTCAGCAGGATTTCGCTGAGGGCTTCTTCAAAGCTGCGGGCCTGATTTACGGCATAGCCGCCGACCGATTCCAGTGTTTCGCTCAACAGGCCACGCAGATTGCCATCGCGCGCGACGATCAGAATGCGCTCTCGCGGGTGGTTGTGGCCGTTAAGGACTTGGACTTCTGCTGGCATCGACGTACCCTTCCAACCGTTGAACTTAACCGGGAGCCGTGCTGCTGGCGTACACCGACAGCAGCGGCGGCAGCGCCAGAATTGGGATCAGCCGTGAACGATGACTAATGATCCCGTGAATGAAACGCGCAGCGACTGGCGCATCGCCGAATTGCAGCGGATCGACATACTCGACTTGAAACACCTCATCGACCAGTAAGCCCACCTGCTGGCTTCCCCCTGCCGCCACGATAAAGATGCTTGCGCTGGTAGGCGGCGGCGCGGGCTGCTGAAAAATGCGCCGCAGATCGATCAAAGGGAGGACTGTCCCACGCCGGTTGACCAGTCCAATCACCTCCGGCAGCGCGTCTGGCAGCGCGAGAACTTCAACCATGGCTGAGACTTCGACCACATCTTCAATCAGCAGGCCGAACACCTGCTCTGCCAGACCGAAGGTGAGGATCGGCAGCCGCAGTGGATCAACTGGGAGTCGGCGGCTCATTACCTTGGTCGCTCTCTTTCCGCCACATCACTGTGATGATAGTCGGCGACTCTTGGCCTTCCAGCAGGATTTCATCGACCAGATCGCCCAGTTTAGAGCGCAGCGCGATCATCACATTGCTGGTCGATACCCTGGCGAGCCAGGGCGTCGTCACTGAAAGCTGGACCCCCATCTTGTCATGATCGGTCACGCCGTTGAAGCTCAGCGTGTGACGCATTCCCGTCTTGAGGACCAATTCGCCCAGCGTCGCCGCGACGCTGGCAAGCTGTGCCTGCCGGGCCGGGACAAAGCCGAGCAGAGCCGCCGCCCGTCTGGCCGTATTGCGGGCGATCATGATATCCATCGATGTCTCCACCGGAACCGTGAGAACCGGCGGTTGCATCGTGTAAGGCCCCTTTGGTCGGGTCATTGATGCGTCTCCGCCGCCATCACTTCAACAGTCCCAGTTCTTGCAGCGTATTCATCAGATGTTCAGTGGCGAAGATGTCCTTAGGAATGTAGTCATCTGCGCCGGCGGCCAGTCCTGACATCGTAGCCTGGGCTTCATCACGCTCGGTCAGCATGATGATCGGGATCGCCTGTGTGTCTGGCGACCGCTTGAGCCGCCGGCACACCTGGAATCCATCCATGCCCGGCAGTTTGACATCCAGGACAATGAATGAAGGCTGCTTCTCCATCACGGCCCGCACCCCATCCAGCCCATCATAGGCCACGCGCACATCGAAGCCCATACTTTCCAGCGTGGCTTTGATCTGGGCAGCCTGCGTTTTGCTGTCTTCAATCAGTAGTACGTCGAGGCTCATAACAGTTGAGCGGCTCTGCGTTCCCTATCTGCCGCGATTGAGCCGCCTTCACTCCTTTTCTTCATTATAAGCCAATCCCAGATAATCGTCCGGTTTAGAAAACTAAACTCTACCCCAATTCTGTGGGGGTTATCCAGCCAACCGGATTAACGTGGTCGAAATATCACCCAAAGGCAGTATGGTTTGCACCGCGCCGCGCTCGATGGCTGCGCCCGGCATCCCGAACACCGTGCAGGTCGCCTGATCCTGCGCCAGCGTCGCCGCGCCCGCCTGCCGCAGCGCCATCAGCCCGGTTGCCCCGTCATCACCCATCCCGCTCAGGATCACGCCCACGCATTCGGCCCCGCAAGCCAGCGCCGCTGATTCGAACAGCACATTGACCGACGGGCAGTAGGCATCGGTTCCGCTGTCCTGGCGCAGCCTCGCCACCAAGCGCCGGCCATACCGCGCCACGGTCAGATGGCTCCCGCCCGGCGCGACATAGGCCCTTCCTCCAGCCAGGACTTGACCTTCCTCAGCCAATTCCACAGGCAGTGTTACCTGTCCGCCCAACCAGCGCACCAACCCGTCCATGAATTCATCCGGCATGTGCTGAACGATCACGACCGGAATCGGATAGTCCGGCGGGAGCTTACCGATTACTTCGCATAATGCGCTTGGTCCGCCAGCGCTCGCCCCGATCACCACCAGTTCCGGTCGAGCCGTCTGCTCGACTGGCGATGATTGAATGGGTGCCGACGGCGCTTCCAATCCCGTTCGTCGCCGTACAAGACTGACGCCGGACATGGCCGTAAGGGCATTGATGAATCGCCGGTGGAACGAGTCCGGTACGTGTTCCAAACGCGACACCGGGCGCGATACAACCGCCAGCGCACCAGCTTCCAACGAGCGGATTGACAGATCGACATCGGTATCGAGCAGGGCGCTGACAATCACTATCGGCGTTGGGCACTGCGCCATGATTCGGCGTGTGGCCTCCAAGCCATCGATGCGGGGCATCCGAATATCCATAGAGACCACGTCAGGCCGCAGCGCCTCGACCCGCGCGACGGCCTCTTCGCCATCGCTGGCCTCGCCGACAACGATCATCCCCGATGCGGCATTCACCAGTCCGGCCAGGTGATTCCGCACCGTCTGGCTGTCATCGGCAATCAGGACGCGAATCGTCCGCTGAACCATATCACCTCACACCAGCGACCAGATCATGCGCAGCAGTTCAGCCTGCTCGAACCGTGATTTAATGAGGTAAGCGTCGGCTCCGGCGTGCAGCCCGGCTTCACGCTGCTCCGGCTTATTGAGCGAAGTCAGCAGGATAACCGGCAGCTGCCCAAACTGGTGATCCTCCTTGATGCGCCGCGTCAGTTCCAACCCGTTCATGCGGGGCATTTCCACATCGCTGATGACCAGATCGGGCTGAATTTCCCGCAGCCGTTCCCAGGCTTCCACTCCATCGATTGCCACCGAGACGACGAATCCGGCCGTTTCCAGAATATGTTTTTCCAACGTCCGAGTCGTGATCGAATCGTCCACGATCAGGATGTGGCGCGTTTGGGAAAGGGCTGTCGTTGGCTTGTCTTGAGGCACTTCAACAATCCGGCGGATGTGTGGCTGACCGGTTGCGCCACGAAGCACTGCGTTTGGATCAAGTACCAGGATGATTTCACCGCTGCCGAGCAGCGCTCCTCCGGTCACATAGGGGGCATTGGCGATCTCTCTTCCCAGCGGTTTAAGGACGAGTTCCTCTTCGCTGAACAGGTCTTCCACCTCGAAAGCGATGGCGCGTTCACCTGTCGCCAGCACCAGCAGTGTAATCCATTCGTGACCATCCCCGTTCTGGCTGACGGGCAGCCCCAGCACCGAAGCCATCGGCACAACGGGCACTGGGCGGTTCTCCACGATCACCATTTCGCGGCCTTCTGCCAGGAAGAGTTGGTCGCGCTTCAGCTTTAGCATCCGCCATACCGAAGCCGACGGCACAGCAAAGGTCTGCTTGCCTGCGCTGACCAGGATGCAGCTCAATCGGCTGAGCGAGAGCGGGATTCGCAGCGTGATGGTCGTACCGCGTCCCGGAGTGCTATCGACGCTTACCCGCCCACGCAGACTTTCCACGCGCGTTCGCACAATGTCCATGCCCAACCCGCGTCCACTGAGGGTGGTGACTTCACGCCGTGTCGTCAAACCTGGATGGAAGATAAAGTTGTAAGTCTCTTCTGTGCCAAGCGCTGCCGCTTCCTGCTGAGTCACCAATCCAGCTTCGACTGCCGCCTGGCTGATCTGGTCAGCGTTGAGTCCGCGTCCATCATCGCTGATGTGGATCAATACATCTTTGCCGCGCTGCTCGACGATCAAGCGCACCAGCCCAATCGGCGGTTTGCCCTTTTGGGTGCGTTCTTTGGTCGTCTCCAGCCCATGATCCAGCGCATTCCGCAGCAGGTGCATAATCGGCTCTTTGAGGACATCCAGCGCTGTCTTGTCCATCTCCACCGATGAGCCAATCACTTCCAGATGCGCTTCTTTGTCCGTGTCGCGTCCCAGATCGCGCACCAACCGCTGAAAGCCGCTGACCAGCGTCTCGAATGGAACCAGGCGCATCCCGGCAATATCATCCTGAAGTTTCTCTGCCAGCATACTGAGCTGGGCGTTGTAGGTTGTCATATCCCGGCTCAGCGCCACCAACTGGCGATTCATTTCCATCAGGAACCGCTGATTTGTCTCCAAGAATTTGAAGAGCATCAGCACTTCTTCAGGGACATCCCCGGATTCGTGCTGCAACCGTCGCGCCAGGCGGATGTAGGCTGTGCGGACATTCCGCCATTCCCGCTGCCAGCGTCGATTGAGTTTTTGAAGCTGCTGGAAGTCTCGCTGCCGTTCCTCACTGTGCATCCGCATGACCAGGAGTTCGCTGACTTCCCCCATCAGCCGGTCCATCCGCGACACTGGCACCCGGATGCTCTCCTCCGCTACCGGAATCTGAATCGTCAAATTCTCTTCAGCCCCGACTGCGACGGCCCGCATGGCCGTGGTCCGTTTCTTTTCTGCCGGGGTGTGCGGCTTCGGCGACTCAGCGATCGCCACGACTTCTTCGAGCCGTTCCATGGTCGATGCCAGAATCGTGGGATCGTTTTCCGTGCCGTTGACCACATTCTGGATCAGATCAAGACCATCGTAGAGCAGGTCGCAGACGCCGTGAGTCAGTTCGATCTTCTGCTTGAGCGCTGCGCTGAAGATGTCCTCCATCGAGTGCGCCAGCGTCTCGATCACCTGGATGCCAACCGCCCGCGCTGCGCCCTTCATGCTGTGGGCGACCCGGTTCATCTCCCGCAGCGCCTCCGGGTCGGACTGCGCTGCCGCTTCAGTTTGCAGCAGGGTCCGGTTAAGGCTCTGGAGGTAGTCCCCTACCTCCACCCAGAAGATATTCAGCAGATCAGGGTCAGGTGTCATCGCTTCAGTCCTGATAGCAGCGCATTGATGCGCCGGGCAGCATCCTGTAAATTCTGCACACTGGCCTTGACCTGCATCGTGCTGCTCAGTGTTTCGGTTGTCGAACGCTTGATCGTCCGCATCGCCTGGGTCAGTTGATCCATGCCAATTGTTTGCTGGCGCGTGCTGGCCGCAATCTGCATCGCGGCCATGGCTGCTTCTTCAATTGCCCCGGCCAGATCGTGGATTGCCTCGCCGGCGCGGTTCACCAGGACTTGCCCTTGATCCACGCCCTTGCTGCCTTCTTCGGTTACCATCACGGCGGCATTCGTTGCCCGCTGGATTTCGCCGAGTATTTCGCGCACCTGCACCGTAGCTTCACGGTTCTGGTCGGCCAGGTTACGGACTTCCAGCGCCACCACCGCGAAGCCTTTACCCTCTTCGCCGGCGCGAGCCGCTTCTACCGAGGCATTCAGGGCCAGCATACGCGACTGGTCGGCCAGATTGTTGACCGTGGCGATGATTTCGCCGATCTGCTGTGTGTTCTCCGAAAGCACCAGGATGTTGTCGGCGATGTCTTCCACCCGGCGGCGGATCAGATCCATGCCCGTGATTGTCTGTGTCACGGCATCCGAACCTGCCCGCGAAATATCGACCGAAAGCTGCGCGGTCTCGGCGACGCTCTGTGCCCGCTCGGCTGTTTCTGTCACCGTCGCCCGCACTTCGTTGACCGTTGCTGTGGTCTCTGTCACCACACTGTCCTGCTCGTTTGCCATGGCGATCTGCCGCGCCGCCGCCGAGAGGATTTCCTGTGTGTCGGCATCGACTCGTTCCAACGCGCTGCTGATTTCGGTCACGATATCTTGCAGACGGTCAAGCATCCGATTGACTGCTTCGCCCAACTGCACTAGACGGCGGTCTTCATCGGAGCGAACATTCAATACATTTGTATCGAGACGCTGCTGCAAATCCCCCAATACCACCAGATCGAGTGCGCGGATGTAGCTGTTCAAGATGCGATGAAATGAGGGGCGGCTGACTCGATGCAGCAGCGTGCCAATGCCCCAGGCCAATACCAGCGCCAGCAAGACCCACGGCAGGTATTCGAACAGCGTGAGCTGTAGGCTGAGTCCCATCAACAGCACGGGAATTACTGCCGCGATCGCCGACAGCAGCGCCAATGGGCTGGTCGCCGATTCGAGCAGCCGTTTGAGGTACAGCGTGCGCCTGCTGGATGCAGCCAAGTTCTGCAAGGTACTCATTCATCCGCTCCAACAAT
The DNA here is from genome assembly GCA_964556745.1 of uncultured Anaerolineaceae bacterium. GTDB lineage: Bacteria > Chloroflexota > Anaerolineae > Aggregatilineales > Phototrophicaceae > CFX2. Next base: position 6,338 of record CAZKXW010000115.1, on the reverse strand, counting down.
CAAACGTTCATCTTCAAACAACTGAGTCAGATTCAGGACAGTCAGGTGATCTTCAGTCACACCGTGGGCATACCTCAGCGTTCCCACAGGTTTGATCGCCGTTGGGGGCACGCTGACCACACCATCCACGCGGTGCGCCAGCAGCCCCAAAATAAGCTGATGTGACCGAACCAGGATGGCTTCGCCTGGGAGTATTTCTGGTTGAGGGATCGTCAGGCCGAGGAAACGGCGGAGGTCGAATGTGGTGATAACCTGCCCCCGCACATTGATGACGCCGGGATAGTAATCAGGCACGCCAGGAACCGGAACAATTCGCTGAACGGATCGCACCTCGCGCACTAACATCACATCTAACCCGTAGCGTTCGTTATCCAGCGTGAAGGTCAGCAGCGGCCGCGCATCGCGCATCAATTCGTCGGTGTCAATTACTGGTTGGGCATATTGAACGGCACGCTGACGGAGTCGCTCCCGCTCAATTGCCTGACGGTGGTTCTGGTCATCCCAGTCCAGTGGCTGCCCCGATCCCGGCGGGGTACGGTATTCACTCATGGATATGCCACGACTCTCCCAAGAAAGCCCTCTTTGTAAGTATACACCGACTGCGTTTTAGCCTGAATTGAGGTCGTTCTGACCGGGTCAGACCGCCATTTCAACGCTCCGGCGATGTCAATGACCGCGTTGGACATAATTGGACATACAGACGCCTCCATCGCGCCGCTACCCTAGCAATTACAGTGAAACAGCGTGAAACAGGAAGGATGGGATATGACCAGCAATGGACAGCATGTCAACGGAGACAAGCAAACCGGAACTGAGTTGGTGAAGCGCGGCCTGGCGCAGATGCTCAAGGGCGGCGTGATTATGGATGTCGTCACGCCGGAACATGCCAAGATCGCTGAAGACGCCGGGGCCTGTGCGGTGATGGCGCTAGAACGTGTCCCAGCCGATATCCGCGTTCAAGGCGGCGTTGCCCGGATGAGTGACCCGGACATGATCGAAGGCATCATGCAGGCCGTCAGCATTCCTGTAATGGCGAAAGCCCGCATCGGCCACTTTGTCGAAGCGCAAATTCTGGAAGCGCTGGGCGTCGACTATATCGATGAAAGCGAAGTTCTCACCCCTGCGGACGAAGAACATCACATCAACAAACACAAGTTCAAGGTTCCCTTTGTTTGCGGCTGTCGCAATCTCGGCGAGGCGCTGCGCCGCATTTCGGAGGGCGCGGCCATGATCCGCACCAAAGGTGAGGCCGGCACAGGCGATGTTGTCGAAGCCGTCCGACATGCCCGCACCGTGAATGCGGAAATCCGCCGCCTCACCTCGATGGACGAGGATGAACTTTACACTTATGCCAAGAACATCCAAGCCCCCTACGATCTGGTCAAGGAAACCGCGCAGTTGGGACGGCTGCCCGTGGTCAACTTCGCAGCCGGTGGTGTAGCGACACCCGCTGACGCGGCGCTGATGATGCAGTTGGGCGTCGATGGGGTCTTCGTCGGCTCTGGCATCTTCAAGAGCGGCGACCCCGCCAAGCGCGCCAAAGCCATCGTGGAAGCGGTCACCCACTTCGACAACCCCGACGTGCTGGTGAAGGTCAGCCGCGGCCTTGGCGAAGCTATGGTGGGCATCAATGTCAGCACGATGCCCGAAGCGCAAAAGATCGCCGGACGTGGTTGGTAGCCAGCGAAATTAGCTCGATCTGCGGAGCCGCGCGGTTCCGCAGACCTGCTTTGGTTGCGAATCAGCAAGCGATGGCTACGGGCAGTCCTCGCAGTGATGATCGTCGACGAAGACCATGACGCGCTTGCCATCCTGCCAGGTGGCAAGCTGACCCCCGTAGAGCTGTGACAGGATATTGGGCTGGTACACGACTTCCGGCGGTCCGAAGGCGATCATCCGGCGGCGCAGAGCCATCACCCGGTCGAAGCGGCTGAAAGCCAGCGCGAGATCATGCGTACACAGCAGAATGGTCAACCCTTCTTGATGGAGGCCGTCCAACACGTCCATAAGTTCACCTTGGGCGCTCGCGTCAACACCACTGAAGGGTTCGTCGAGCATCAGAACGCGGGCCTGCTGCGCCAGTGCGCGGGCTATGAACACCCGCCGGCGCTGCCCGCCGCTGAGTTCCCCGATCTGGCGGCCGGCCAGGTCTGTCATGCCGACGCGCTCCAGAGCGCTGTGCACCTGCTGCCAATGCTGGGCACGTGGCCAGCGCAGCCAACCGATCTGGCGGACGCAGCCCATCATGACCACATCGCGGACCGTCGCAGGGAAATCCCAATCGACGCCTTCATGCTGCGGGACGTAACCGAGCAGATTATCTCCGTCCGCCGTCGTGATAGTTCCACGCTGCGGCTGGAGCAGCCCCATCACGGTCTTGATGAGCGTGGACTTACCGGCCCCGTTCGGCCCAATGATGGCAACGCGCTCCCCTGCGCGGATTTCGAAGCTGATGTCTTCCAACGCGGGCTGGTGGTTATAACCGACGGTCAGGCCGCGCACTTCCAGGATTGGCGGCGCGACCGGGAGGGATCGTAACCCTGGGATGTGGGCAGGCATATCAAGGGGTTGAACGGCCATGTAGACTTCTCCAACTGGGGCAGACACGGTGCTGACACAGCATCTCGTCTGCTTCTTAACCATACACGATTCCAGATCGAATGTGAACATCTAGCCCAGACAGATTCCTCCACGACGGAAGGACAGGGAACACCAAAGCAGAAGATTATCTCACTCGCATCATGCCGCAGCGAGGTGGTCATTTTTGCCCTCATCCCTAGCCGCTCTCCATCAGACAAAAGGCAACTATACGCGCCGCTGAGTCCGGAAGTCCTTCTGCCTCACGGAGAAAGACTTAGGATGCGGGCGACCTGCGCGAAGAGAGTATCTCAGTTCGATGCGCTCAACGCATTGGCCACAGTCTGGGCGTTGTAGCGCAGATAATCGAGGTAGGTTGGAGCGACTCCATCCGCGCCCGTCAGCGATTCGCTCAACGCGGTCACGACGGCCACTCCGGCTTCCGACGCCAATACATCGATGATTTGGGTATTGGCCGCGGCTTCGGCAAAGATCGCCGGGACACTGAGTTCGCGGACTTGCTCGATGAGGACGACGAGTTCCTGTGGATCGACATCGGCGGCAGTGGTTCCCCCACTGATGACCACGCCTACCACCTCAAAACCGAAAGCGCGGGCGAAGTAACTCATGAATTCGTGATTGGTGATGAGCTTGCGGCGCTCTTCGGGCACGACCGACAGGATGTTTTCCATCTCGGCGCGGACTTCTGTTAGGCTGGCTTTGTAGGCTTCTGCATTGGCGGCATACGTTTCGGCGTTGGACGGATCAGCCTGCGCGAAAGCAACCGCGATATTGTCGGCCCAGATCATACCGCTGGCTGGATCGGTCCACACATGAGGATCACAGGGGCCGTGTTCGTGCGCTTCCTGCTCTTCGCTGTGAGCTGCCTCGTCGGACTCTTCACCGTGATCATGCTTGTCTTCACAGACGCCTTCGCTGCCAAGGATGCCCACGGGTTCGACGGCTGCGTGTTCGGCACTATCCGCATGTGCGCCCTCTTCCTCATCATGATGCGCTTCAGCGGCGAATGGATACATCTCGATCCCATTGGAAACGATAACCAGCGGTACTTCTGCCGCGTTTTCCATCAGGCCAGATAGGAAAGCCTCATACCCCGCCCCGACAGCCAGCACGACATCAGCCTCAGCGACACGCGCCACATCCTGGGGCGTCGGCTCGAAGGCATGGGCATCCGCATCCGGTGGAACCAGTGACGTAACGGAAACCAGATCGCCCCCCACATTCTGGGCGACATCGGCCACGATGGTCGTAGTTGCGACAACCTGTAAGGGCTGCGCCTGAGCGCCGACCAGACCTACCGAGAGCAGCGCGAGTCCGAGTACAATTGCGGTTGTGAATCGAAAGCATGACATGCGGAAACCCTCAGTATTTGATACAACGTCTCATTGGATGATGATACGTTATCTTGGTGAAAACAGTTTGTCAAGGCTGTCGTGAACGGTCAGAAAGGGACTCTCATGAGCGAAGCACTCAGCACACGGGCACAGCGGCTGCAGGATGCGGGTCATAAGCTCACGCGCGCCCGGCTGACGGTGCTGCAGGTTTTGGAAGAGGGCGGGGGCCACATGACTTCTGCCGAGGTGCTGGACCGCGTATCTCACCTGGATGCTGCCATTGGCCGCGCCAGCGTATTCCGCACACTCGATCTGCTGACCGCGATGTCGATCATCCGACCAACGTACATCGGGACGAGCATGACCCCGACTTACGTGCTGCTGCCCGACGGCCACCACCACCACATCATCTGTACCCACTGCCACCGGGTGATCGAGTTCGAGGACTGCGGGCTAGAAAAGATCAGCGCGGAACTGGAAGCGCGGCTGCACGTTAAGCTGAGCGGTCACCTGTTGGAATTCTACGGGCTGTGCGAGGCGTGCCTGAAAGCCTCCTGAGCACAGCCCATCTTCCCTTCCATCAACGAGTCATTGATCGGGGTTTGCTTTGCACGTTGCATTGAACGGCTGGTTCTGGAGTCAACCCTATACCGGGAGTGGGCAGGTAGTACGACGTCTGACAGCGATGCTGCGGCGGATCGCGCCGGAGGTGCGGCTGACGCTGGTGCTGCCGCCGGGCCAGTCTGTACCCGAAGATGTGCCGGAGGGGGTGCAGACGGTCACGACACGCGGGTTGAGCGGGAACCTGGGCAAGGTGTGGTTCGAGCAGCGGACATTCCCGGCGGCGGTGGCCGCGTGCGGAGCCGACCTTGCTCATGTGCCCTACTGGGGGCCGCCGCTGAGTTCGCCGGTTCCGCTGGTGACGAGCGTGCTGGACGTGATCTCGCTGGCGATCCCGGAGTATTCGCGGGGGTTCGGGCCGAGGCTGTACACCTCTCTGGTTCGAGCCGCAGCGCGGGGATGCGCTCACATCCTGACACTGAGCGAGGCAGCCAAAGCTGACATCGTGCGGCTGCTGGATGTTCCGGCGGAGTCAGTCACCGTGACGTATCTGGCCGCAGACGAAGCCTATCATCCTAGACTGGGCGCGGAACGGGATGAAGCCGTGCGGGCGAGGTACGCTCTGCCCGACCAGTTCGTGCTGTATCTGGGCGGTTTTGACCTCCGCAAGCAAGTGAACCAACTGCTGCTGGCTTACACTTACGTGGGGCAGGCCGAAGGCGACCAGATTCCACTGGTGATCGCCGGGAAGGAACCAGCCTGGGGGACGCCGATTTTCCCAGACCTGCGGAAGTACGCCGAGGAACTGAAGATCAGCGAGTATGTGCGCTGGATCGGGCCGGTGGACGAAGCCGATAAACCGTCGCTTTACCGGCTGGCGGATGTGTTCGTCTATCCGAGTGTGTACGAGGGGTTCGGGCTGCCTGTGCTGGAAGCGATGGCCTGCGGGACGCCGGTGGTCGCCAATGAGTCGTCTTCGATTCCGGAGGTGGCCGGGGACGGAGCCTACCTGGTGCGTGAAGGGGATGCGCGGGCGATGGCCGGGGCGATCATTGCCCTGCTCCTGCAGAAGCCGCTGCGGGAGTCGCTGATCAACCAGGGGTTGGCGCGGGCGACCCACTTCAGCTGGCGGAAGACGGCGAAGGAGACGCTGGCCGTCTACGAGCGGGTGCTGAGGGGGGAACGGCGATGAAGCCGAACAAGGTGCGGCCGCTGGCGATCTGTTTGTTCCGGTGGGAGGGGAAAATCCTGGTGGCGGAGGGCTACGACCGGGTGAAGGGACAGACCTTCTACCGGCCGCTGGGGGGCAAGATCGAGTTCGGGGAGCGGGGAGCGGAGACGGTCGTCCGGGAAGTGCGGGAGGAGATCGGGGCGGAGGTACACGACCTGGTTTACCTGGGGACGCTGGAGAACCTGTTCATCTACGAAGGGCAGCGGGGGCACGAGATCGTGCTGGTGTACGATGGGCGCTTTGAGGACGAGTCGCTTTACGGGCAGGAGGTGGAGGGGCAGGACGATGGGGAAGTGCGGTTCGCGGCTCGATGGCTGCCGCTGAGCTTCTTCCAGGGGGCGGAGGCTCCGCCGCTGTACCCGGATGGGCTGGCAGGGCTGATCGTTCGCAGTTGACCGCTTTTAGCTATTATCAGATAGCTTATCTAAATACAAATATACATATTATTCGTCGCAGATGTCGTCAGTGCTGGTGACGCTGATCGGCAGGACGGCGAATTGTCCGAAATGCCGTCCATGCCGGACGATTGCTGCGACAATTTCTGCAATTGCGGCAGCGCGAAATGTTGAAAAAGTTGAAAATGTTGCAGCTGCAACCCCGTGATTCTTGCAACT
>CAZKXW010000114.1:0-13770 GCA_964556745.1 uncultured Anaerolineaceae bacterium | reverse complement strand
TTCAAGCTGGCGCTGGCGGATTTGTTCGCGGAGGGAACGGGGGCGGGCTGACCGCGCCGCCCCCATGAGGAATGGGTCTAGCGGCTGATCTGCATCGGCATGATGACCGTGACGAAATCGTCGCGGTTCTCCGGGCGGATCACGCCGGGGCTGGCCGGGCCGTTGCTTTCCAGCACCACCCGCTCATCCTCGATGACGTTGAGGGCATCGATCAGGTAGCGGATGTTGAAAGAGATGTGGAGCGACTCGCCTTCGACCGAGGCGTCCAACATGCCTTCATTGTCACCGCGCTCGGCACTGGTGCCGACGATGGTCACGGCCCCCGGTTCGCCAGGGCCGGCCGCCGGCCTGACGTAGAGCTTGGCGCTGTAAGCCGAGTCGCGGGCGAAGATTTCCGCCCGTTTGCAGGCTGCCAGCAGATCGCTGGTGTACATCACCGACGAGGTGACATAGCTGCGCGGGATGATGGCCGCGAAGTCCGGGAACTTGCCTTCCAGGAGCTGCGTGGCGACATCGGTGTGTTTCATGTGGAACAGCACGATATCGCGCTCCTTCGGCAGGGTGATCGACACCACGTCGTCGTCGTCGCTGATGATGCGCCCCACCTCGGCCAGCGCTTTGGCGGGGATCACCAGATCGACGCGCTTAGGGAAGTGCTGCTCGATCTCGGCCGTGCGGACGGCCAGCCGGTAGCCGTCAGCAGCGGCCATCGTCATCACGTTGCCGTCCAACTGGGTCAGCACCCCCGTCAGGATCGGGCGGTTGTCCTCTTTGGCCGCGGCGAAAACCGTCTGGTTGATCATGTCCTTGAGCAGCTTGCCCGGCAGCGTCACATCGGCCTCACCGCCCTGGGGAACCAGCGGGAACTCGCCGGAGTCGATTCCCTTGATGTTGGAGACGGTCGCGCCGCAGCGCACATTGACCGTCTGGGTGGCCATGTCGAGCGTCAGATCGACCCGTTCCGGCGACAGGTTGCTCACCAGATCGGCCAGCGTCTTGGCCGGCAGGGTGATCGCGCCTTCGCGCTCGACCTTTGCGCCAATCCAGGTGGTGATGCTCATCTCCAGATTGGTGGCGGCCAGCTTGACGCGGGCATCTTCCGTCGCCAGCAGCACATTTCCCAGCACCGGGAGCGTGGGGCGGTTTTCAACCGCCCGCGCGACGATGCCCAACCCTTTTGCCAGCTTATCTTGCAGCACGGACACTTTCATCGGTGACGCGACTCCTGCTCGTGGATTTTTCCCAAATATTTCGCAAAAGTATACAACAGATGTTCGGAATTGAGTAGCGGCGCATCCGCGACCTCTACGGCCGGGATTTCCAGGCTGCCAGCAGTTCCGCCTCGCGGTCGCGCATCATCCCGGCGCGGGGTTTCGCGTCCCCCTCCGCCCCACTGCGCGCCGCATTCCAGGCCAGCGTATCGCGGATCGTCTCCGCCAGCGGCCGGAACGTCAGGCCATCGGCCAGCGCCCGCGCTACCGAGATTTCCTGCAACCCGTTGTAGGTATCCGGGATCCAGAGCGGCATCTCCATGAACGGCCCGACGTTGTGTTCCAGCAGGAAGGAATCCTCGACCCAGGTGAACTCCGCCGCCGCCCCGCTGACCGTCCGGCACGCCTCCAGCAGACTGCGCATCGTGAGGCGTTCCGCCGGCCCAGTCACGTTGTAGGTTCCCGCCTTGCGCGCAGCGGCCATCTTGAGTATCCACGCGGCCTGATCGCGGGCGTCGATGAACTGCACCGCCCGATCCGGGCTGCCCGGAGCCAGCACCTCACCGCCCAACTGCACCCGCACCGGCCAGTAGGTGAAGCGGTCGGTCGGATCATAGGGGCCGACAATCAACCCGGAGCGAACATGCAGCACCCGCCCCGGCATAGCCGCCTCCGCCGCCCGTTCGCAGAGCACCTTCAGCCCGCCGTAGGTGGCCCCGGTGACCTCCTCGACCGTCTCATCGTCCAGCGTCCGCAGCGCCCCGCCCTCGTCCATGCCCGGCTGGATCGGCGGGTCGTCGGCATACACCGAGATGCTCGAGATGAACGTGTAATGCTCGACCACCTCGGCCAGCAGCCGCGCCGACGCTCCCACATGCCGCGGGATATAGCCGCACGTATCGATGACCGCGTCCCAGCGCCGCCCGGCCAATACGTCGAGTCTTCCGTCGCGGTCGCCCTTGAGGACCTCGACCCCGCCGAACAGATGGGGATTGGTGCGCCCCCGGTTGAACAGCGTGACCTCGTGACCGGCGTGCAGCGCGGCATCGGTGATATGCCGGCCGAGGAACTGCGTCCCGCCCAGGATCAGGAGTTTCATCGCGGTCTGCCTTTCGTGATATCGGTGCGCCGATTGTACGCGCCCCCGCCCCATTTCACCATCCCTGTCTCTTCTCCGTGTTGCCCAGCAGGGCTCCGCGTTGGGGAGAGAAGAACTGAGCCGCAGAGCCGCAGAGGACGTCGAGAAAAGCGAAGAATTGAACCACAGAGACACCGAGGACACCGAGATCATACAGAGAGGGTGGGGATTGGGTGGGGGACGCCGAGGGATGTCATCCACCGGCTGCGGGAAGATCACCCCGATTTAGCGCGGGCGACCCGCCGGGTCGCCCCTACGATGCGTCGGGGTGGGTTGGGTTTTCCCATGAGAGGCATCACTCTCAATCCCTGAGGGATGTGGGCATATGGATCACCTGAAGCCAGTGCTGTGCAGGAGCCCGGGGCGTTCGTCGGAATGGCGACTCCGTGTATAATAGAAATCTGTTGAAACAAACGGATTATTAACCTGCAATTCAGGGGTGGGCGCATATGGCGGACAGGCGCGATCAAGAGACCATACCCGACAGCCCAAATTACACCGGGGGCTGGCGTAAGCCAGCGACCAGCACGGCGGCTGCGGCTGTTGAATCCGCGCCTGCTAAACCACAGGCTGAATCCGGTTGGAAGACTGTCCCGGCGCTGCCGACCAACCTGCAAGTTGAACCGGAGCAGAAAGGGGCCTGGCATCTGCCGCGGCCGGAAGATACGGTGTTCGACGAGGAAAGCGAAACGGCTATCAAGCCGGAGCGCCAGGCGATCATCGAGTCGAGGCCGGAGGATTTTCTGCTGAACTTCACGGTGGAGGGGGGGACGACCCCCGAAGCGGCCGAGGCGCTGCCGACGGAAGAAGGGGCGGACAGCGAGAGTCTGCTGGCGCTGGAATTGCAGGAAGCGGCGGAGGCGACAGAGGAAGAACCCGAAGAGGGAACCTTCAGCATGAGCGAGCTGATGGCGCTTTCCAGCCTGGTCGAGCAGATGCCGAAGTCGTCGATTGTGCTGAAGGAAGCCGCGCCAGCCGAAGCGGGGGCGGAGCAGAAGACTTCACCGGAAGAGAAACTCTCACAGACGGGCGCGCAGCCCTCGGCGGAGGAATACGCTCGCAAGCAGTTGGAAATCCTCAACGCGGGCGGGACGGGCGCGACGCCAGCCTCGATTGTCGGCGGGACAGGGCCGACCCAGGGAGTGGCCGATCCGGGCGAATATGCGCGGCAGCAGTTGGCGCAGATCAGCGCAGGGATGGCCGGGGCGGTGGGCACAGCGGCGGCGCCACCACAGCTTACGCCGCGGCAGCAGCAGTTGGCGCAGCAGTTCGCCGACACAGAAATCCAGGTGCGGGCGCTGCGGGCCAGCCGTCAGGCGGGGCAGATCAGCGACGAGCAGCTTCAGGATCAACTGAAGAAGCTGATGATTCTGGACGAGCAGAACGTGTGGTGGATGATGGGGGTGCAGTCGGACACGTGGTACCGCTATGAGGGCGGCCAGTGGGTGCAGGCGACTCCGCCCTATTCACCGGCAGGGTTGGGCACCGCGCAGCCCGCGGCGGGACGCGCTCCAGTTCCGACGGCGACCACGAACCTCGATCCGAGCCAGGTGCTGGCGGGGGGATCGCTGCCGTATTTCCCGACCGCTGCTCAGCCGGTGACGGGTCAGACCGAGCCGACGCAGGCAACCGCTTCGTTCCAGACGGGCGGGTTCGGGATCACTGAGGAACTGGGACTGCCGCGGGAGAATGTGCCAATCACTGACCCGGATCGGACGATGGTCAGCCCGGCGGGAGCGATGTTCGGGCAGATGTCACCGGGGGCAGCACCGACGCTTCAGAATATGGGTGCGGTCTCCGAGGCAACGGTGGTGACGCAGCGGATCGATCCCGGCATGTATGACCCCAATGCGCCGCTGGGCGCGGGCGTGGCTGCGCCGATGCAGGCGGAGGCCTTCCCGCAGTATGATGCGAATGTGCGGTCGCCGACGGCGGAGGCCATCGCGCAGGAAGAGCAGGATCGCACCTTCCGTACGCTGCTGACCTTGGGGGCGGTGGCGGTAGGGGTAGTGATACTGCTGATCGCGTGCGGGGTGGGCTTCATCCTGCTGCAATACAACAGCATGGCTTCGACGTGGCAGACTCAGATCGCGGCGCTGGCGAATTACCAGCCGCAGTTCCAGACGGCGCGAATCCTGGATATGAACGGGCAGTTGATCGCGGAGATCAACAGCCAGCAGGGGGGAGCGCGGACGACGGTGGCGCTGGACAAGGTGTCGCCGTTCATGGTTCATGCGATCATCTCGCTGGACGATCCGACGTTCTACCAAGATGCGGGGTGGGATTGGGGCGACATCCTCAACTCGTTCGTGCAGAACACGCTGTCCGGGCAGTTCGTGTCCTCGACGAGCAGCATTACGCAGAAGATTGCCGAGCAGTTGGTGCTGCAGCGGGCGGCGAATACGCCCGATCTGCGGTGGCAGCAGTTGGTGATCGCGTCGCAGATCGCCCAGCAGTACGACAAGAGTTTCATCATCCAGCTATATCTGAACGAGATTTTCTTTGGAAACAGTTCCTACGGGGTGGAAGCGGCGTCGCAGTTCTACTTCGGGCACGCGGCGGTCGATCTGACGCTGCCGGAGGCGGCGCTGCTGGCCGGGATGATCGAGAATCCGTCGGTGTATGATCCGGTGCGAAGCAGCTCAGACGACCAGGTGACTTACGAGAACCGGCGGCAGTTGGTGTTCCAGCGGATGGATTATGTCATCCAGCAGATGACGCGGGTGGGGTGCTTGCAGTTCCAGCACGCGCCCTATCTGAACCGGCCGTTCTGCGTGGACAGCAATGTGGTGCGGCAGGCGGCGGTGCAGAAGGCGCAGGTGGTTACGACCGAGTACCGCCCGCGCGATGTGCGCTTCCGCTATCCGCATTTTGTGGACTTCGTGACGCAGCAGGTGGAGGCGGTTTACGGCCCCGGCGAGATGTACCGGCGCGGCTTCGTGATCCGCACGACGCTGAACCCAGCGCTGCAAGACGCAGCCGACCAGGCGCTGGACCAGCAGATCGCGGCGCTGGTCAACACCGGAGTGAACACGGGCGCGATCATGGTGGTGGATCCGCGCACGGGCGCGATCCGGGCGATGGTCGGCAGCCCGAACTTCAACGACACCAGCATCAACGGGTCGATCAACGCGGCGCTGACGCGGCAGCAGCCCGGCTCGGCGATTTACCCGCTGACATATGCGGCGGCGCTGGAAGGCATCGACAGCAATGGGGATGGGCGGGCGGACAGTTGGTATACACCGGCGACGATCCTCTGGGATGTGCCGACGACCTTCGGCGGGACGCTGACCCCGGCTAACTTCGACGGCCGGTCACACGGGCCGGTGGCGCTGCGCTACGCGCTGCAGAACAGCTACAACATCGCGGCGATGAAAGCCTACCAGTACATCGGCGAGGCTAAGTTCCGTGATCTGGCGGGGCGGCTCGGCCTGATCTTCCCGGAGGGGGCGCAGTTCTCGTTGGGGACGGGTCTCGGCCAGACCGAGGTGACGCTCTACGGGATGATGCAGGCTTACAGCACGCTCGCTAACAGCGGCAACCGGATGCCGCTCTACGGCGTGGAGAGCATCGCCGATGCGGACAACAATCCGATTCCACTGCCGGCCAATCTGCCGCAGAAAGCGGCCACGCCGATCAAAGGTGTGGAGCCGCAAATCGCGTTCCTGATGTCCAACATCCTCAGCGATGATGTGGCCCGCGCGGACATGTTCGGGCGCAACGGGCCGATGATAATTCAGGGTTTGCCGACGAGCGGCGTGGTGGCGGCCAAGACGGGCGTGACCGATGGGGCGCGCGATCTGTGGACGATGGGGTACACCAACAACGTGGTGGTCGGAGTCTGGCTGGGACGGCCGGATGACCAGGCGACCGCAGTGCGCGACGGCGGCTATGGCAGCGCCGCGCAGCTCTGGAACCGCGTCATGATTGCCGCGCTGCAAAACCTGGGATCGCCGACGGCCTTCGTTAACCCGCCGGGATTGATCCAGCAGCAGATCTGCATTCTGACGGGGACACTGCCGCCTGCGGGGTGCACCGGGCTGCGGACGGAATTGTTCCTGGACAGTCAGCGTCCGCCGGGGCCAGAACAGGCTTTCGTGCAGCAGGTCAACATCGACACCTGGACGGGTTACATCTCCAACGAATTCTGCCCGGACAACCGTGAACCGCGCACCTATCTGAACATCACCGATCCGACGGCCATTTCCTGGCTGAATTCGGCGGAAGGGCGGCAGACGGCCATTCAGTTGGGGATCACGTCTGGCACACTGACCAGCCTGCCCGCGAATTCGTGCGATGTGAACACAGAAATTCCGATTGCGCGCATTCTCTCGCCGCAGGCCAACGCGGTGCTGAGCGGTGTTGTCCCGATCGCTGGGGTGGCGACCGCGCCGACGACGTTCCGCAGCTTCCAGTTGGAGTACGCACTGGCAAGCTCGCCGAACAACTGGACGCTCATTAACCAGCCAATCACGACGCCGCAGAACCAGGGCACGCTGGGTACATGGGATACGACCAGCCTTGCCAACGGGCAGTACATCCTGCGGCTGACGATGAACTCGAACACCAACGGCGTCCTGTACCGGACGGTGAATGTGACGGTCGCCAATATGCAGCCCACCGCGCAACCGACCTCGCCGGTGCTGATCATCACGGCGACGCCGCTGAACAATCAAGGCAGCAATCAGGGGCAGTTCGTGCCGGCCACGGCGACGCCGCTGCCTTTTGAGCAGGTTCCGGTTGTGCCGTCGGGCGGGCAGTAGGGGGGCGTCACCCAGCGATGAAATGGCCGGGCTGGTTGAAGACTACCCCCTACGGGGGTTCTGGATGACCGACGTGGCTGTTTTTAAGTGAAAGGGAGGACGCTCTGCTGGTTCGATAACAAGCTCAGCGGACAGCATCGGCGCTGCTCATGCGGGGTAGTTGATCGGCAGGGGATAATGCTATGATGAACGGGGCGATCCAGGGGGATCGCTCCTTAATTTTGGAACAGGGATCGATGACCGACGTACTCATCAAACGCAATCAGTTCGGCAAAGGGGTGTTCGCGACCCGTTCCTTCCAGAAAGGGGAATGGGTGCTGGGGGTGGCGGGGCCGCTGGTAAAGTACCGCAGCATCTACACGATCCAGATCGCGCCCAATCTGCATATCCTGCCGCGCCCGCCGGCCAAATACCTGAATCATTCGTGCGATCCCAACCTGGGCGTCAAGATCAACCGGAGCGGACTGCCGGATTTCTACGCGATGCGGTACATTGAAGCGGGTGAGCATCTGACGTTTGATTACGCCATGACCGAGTACGTGCTGGAAGAGATGGAAGAAGGCCGCGACCGGATCGTATGCCAGTGTGGAGCGCCCAACTGCCGGGGGCGCATCGGCAGTTACAGTGAACTGCCGGAGGCGGTGAAGCGGCGCTATGCCGGATTCATCGCGGATTATCTGCGCGAGGAATAGGGTTTCCGAAATACGAAGACGAATTGAACCACAGAGACACAGAGGACACAGAGAAATACAGCGGTGTCTCTGCTGGGGGTGAGGAAGACAACGGGCATGACCAAAACGGGTTCGCGGGCGGCGGTGTGCTGGATGGGCAACCCCCGCTACACCCAACCGCTCAATTCCACCGATGAGAGAAAGTGGCGGCTGCTGCGGTCGCTGGACCGGCCGCTGATCGCCATCGCGTTCCATAATGGGCTGCGGCCGCGGCGTTTCGAGCAGGAGGGTGCATCGTTTTACCTGCTGCCGGATGTGCCGGGCGCTCCAATCCGCTATCTGCTGATGCTGACGGTTGGCTTCGCGCTGGCGCTGTGGGCAGTGCTGCGGCGGGACGTGCGGCTGCTGGTCGCGCAGAGTCCCTATGAGGGGGCAGTGGCCGGTCTAGTCAAGCGGGTGGCGGGGCTGTTGGGACGGCGGGCAGCGGTGGTGGTGGAAAATCACGGCGACTTCGAGGAGGCGCTGTTCCTGCGGCGGCGGATTTCGCTGGTGAGGCTGTACCGCTGGGTGATGCAAGTCAGCGCTCGGTTCGCGTTCCGGCAGGCGGACGGGCTGCGGGCGGTTTCCAACAGCACGCGGGAGCAGATGATCCGCTATGCGCCACACCTGCCGATGTTCCAGTTCACGGCCTGGACGGACGCGAGCGCATTCCGCGAGGCGGTGCGGCCGGGACCGCCGTCGTCGTCGCAGCGGATCGTCTTCCCGGCGATGCTGACGCGGCTGAAGAGTCCGCACCGGCTGATCCAGGTGTTCAGCGAACTGCGTTCGTCGCTGCCGGAGGCGCGGCTGCATCTGGCCGGGCAGGCACTCGACGCGGGTTATCTGGCGGAACTGCGTCAACAGGTGGCCGCGCTGGGGCTGGAGGAGGTGGTCACATTCCACGGGATGCTGCCGCAGCGGGAACTGGCGGCGCAGATGGCGGCGGCGCGGGTGGCGGCGCTGCCTTCGGCCAGCGAGGGTTTGCCGCGGGCGCTGATCGAGGCGATGTTCACTGGGACGCCGGTGATTGGGACGCGGGTGGGCGGCGTGCCCGAACTGGTCGAGCCGGGGGTGAACGGCTGGCTGATTGACTACGGCGATGACGCCGCGCTGAAGGCCTGTCTGTTGGAAGCGTTCGCCTCAGACCGGGTAGACGCGATGGGGGAAGCGGCCAGAGCGTATGCCGAACGGGCTTTCTCCGAGACGGCCTACTTTGAAGGCTACCGGACGCTCATCGAGCGGATGATGCCGCCAGGGGAGTGATTAGTGTGGCTGGCCGCCTGCTGGTGTTCAATCTGGCTGTGGATGCCGATGACCCGATGTTGGGGCATACGACGGTGTGGCTGAACGCGCTGGCGGCGCGCTGCGCGGCAGTGGATGTCCTCACCATGCGGGCGGGGCGGCTGGCGCTGGCGCCGAACGTGCGGGTGATCTCGGTGGGCAAGGAGCGGGGCTACAGCGAAGCACGGCGGGTGATTCACTTTTATGCGGCGCTGGGCCGACTGCTCCGGCAGCAGCGCTACATGGCCTGTTTCGCCCACATGAACCACCTGTTTGCCATCCTGGGCGCGCCGCTGCTGAAGGCGGCGGGCGTGCCAATCACGCTGTGGTACGCGCACAAATCGACCGGGCGGATGCTGGGATTAGCCGAGCGGCTCGTCGATCACGTCGTGACGGCCTCGGCGGAGAGCTTCCGACTGCCGAGCCGCAAGGTGCTGCTTGTGGGTCACGGGATTGATACGGCGCTGTTCTGCCCGCCGCCCGCGCCAGCCGAGAACCGGACGATCTTGAGCGTGTCGCGGATCGCGCCGGTGAAGCGGCTGGAGACGCTGATCGCGGCGCTGCGCCAGCCGGGATTGGCCGGGGCGCGGCTGCGGATCGTCGGGGAGGCGGCTGCGCCGGATGCGGGCTATGCCGAGGGGCTGCGTCGTCGGGCGGCGGAATGGGGTGTGAGCGAGCGCGTGATCTTCACCGGGGGCATCCCCTACCATGAGACTGCCCGCGAGTACCAGTCGGCGGCGGTGGCGGTCAACCTGAGCGCGACGGGCAGCATCGACAAGGCAGCGCTGGAAGCGATGGCCTGCGGCGTGCCGGTGGTGACGAGCAACGAGGCGTTCCAGACGATGCTGGCTCCGTGGAGCGAGACGCTGTGGGTTCCGCCGGAGTCGCCGGAGATGCTGCCGTCACGGTTGGAGCGGGCGCTGGCGCTTAGCCCGGCAGAACGGATGGCGATGGGGCAATCGCTGCGGCAGATGGTGGTGGAGGGGCACAGCCTCGACCGCCTGATGGATCGGCTGGTGGCGCTGTGGTCGGAGGGGCGGGGATGAAGCTGGTGTATATCGCCAACGCGCGGCTGCCGACCGAGAAAGCCCACGGCCTGCAGATCATGCAGAACTGTGAAGCCTTCGCCGAGGCGGGCGCGGAGGTGACGCTGTGGGCGGCGCGGCGGCGGAATACGCCGGAACTGGCGGCGGTCAGCGATGTGTGGGGCTTTTACGGGGTGCGGGCGAACTTCGGACTGCGGCGGCTGTTCACGGTCGATCTGCTGCCGCTGGCTGCCGGGGATGTGGGCGTGATCGGGCGGACGCTGTTTGCCCTTCAGCAGATCACCTTCACGCTGGCGGTATTGATGGCCGGGTTGATGGCCCGCGCCGATGTGTTCTACAGCCGCGATCCGTTCAGCCTGCTGGCGCTGAGCCTGATTCAGCCGCGCCGCAAGCTGGCTTATGAAGCGCATATGCTGGCAGTGGGGCGGATTGGGCGGTGGGCGCAGCGGTGGGTCGTGCGGCGGGTGGGGACGGTGATCGCCATCACCGGGCATCTGGCCCGCGATCTGGCGGCGTTGGGCGGGGATCAACCGCCGCGCTTCCAGGTGGCGCATGATGGTATCCGGCGCGAACGGTTCGCCGATCTACCGAGTCAGGCGGAGGCGCGGCGGGCAGTGGGCTGGCCGGAGGGGACGTTCATCATCGGCTATGTGGGGCGGCTGCAATCGCTGGCGGTGGATAAGGGGGTGGGCACGCTGGTGGAGGCGCTGGGGGCGGTCGAGGGAGCGGCGCTGGGCGTAGTCGGCGGGCCGGACGAGATGGCCGCCGCGCTGCGGGATCGCTGGCTGGCGCTGGGCCGGCCGGTGGAGCATTTCCTGGCGGCGGGGCAGGTGGCGCCGGAGCGCGTGCCGCTGTACCTGAGCGCGATGGATATCGGGGTGATCCCGCTGCCGAACACGCGGCAGTTCGCCTATTACACGTCGCCGATGAAGCTGTTCGAGTACATGGCGGCGGGTCGGGCGGTGATCGCCTCCGATCTGCCGGGGATCGCCGAGGTGGTGCAGGACGGGGAGTCGGCGCTGCTGGTTCCGGCGGGGGACGCGGCGGCGCTGGGGGCGGCCATCCGGCGGCTGCGGGATGATCCCCTGCTGCGGGCGCGGCTGGCGGAGCGGGCGCGGCGGCTGGCGTTCGAGCAGTACACGTGGGAGGCGCGGGCGCGGGGGATTCTGGAGGGATTGGGGGGAAGCCAGAGTGGAAAATTTAATCATTGATAGTTTATGGATATATTTTAGATGACAGCTTATAGCTTTTAGCCATACAGAATGCTCGTGGCAGCGGCGATGAGAAATGTGATAAGAATGATAAGAATGAGAATGTGAGAATCTGAGAATTGTCCAAAATGTTGGATACGCTGGACAGACAAATTGGCACAAGTGGCGGCAATGGCAAACTGGCAATTCTGTGGCAAATGGCTTGCATGTAAGCAGTGTTGTGCCAGAAGTGCTGCAAATACCGTGCTCTGTTGCAAAGATACAGCCCTCACCCCCTGGCCCCCTCTCCCTAACGCGGAGTACCGCTGGGAGAGGGGGACAACCAAGCCCGACGCAGGTGGTCGCCATATGGTTTTGTGATCCTTGCAACAGAGCACAAATACCGCAAATGCAAATCGGCGAAAAGTTGCATCTGTTGCGTTGCAACTCGATGAAATCTGAAACAACGATGGAATGCGATATTTGCAGACGATAGATTGTAAAGATGCGAGCCAGGGTGGAAAAACCCCTGGCGCTCTCCCACTTTGCCTAGAGAGCAATCAAGGCCTGTATCACCAGAATAGCACAAAATGAGGCCGAAAGGGTGACATTTTGGTCACTCTTTTGAGGGAAATTTCGGACGCGCCCAGAGGGACTCCTTCAGTCGCCGCTGAGCGTCAGATCAACTTTGGCGGCTAGTGCCTTCCGGGTAAGATCAGCAGCCGTTGGGAACGCTGATGTTGGTAGTCTGGCCGATGTCGTAGAGGTCATAGCGGATGATGACTGTGCCATCGACAGGCAGGGCACGCCCGAAGATGATGGCGTTGGTGACATCCAAGTTGACGTAGAAGCGCACCACAGCGTTATGCTGCGGCGCGACCCAGAGTTCGCCGCTAGAGGCGGTGATTGTTCCGCCCTCGGCGAGCTGGACGGCAGGCAGGTTGAGGTCCGTCGTGGCGAAGGTGTAGAGGTAGACCTCGACCCCGTTGATGACGGCTTTCTTCGCGCCAGGGACGGCCTGTTTGACCCCGCCGATGAGCGTCCCGGCTCGCAAGCTGGCGGCGGCCTGAGCATCCGGCCCCTCCTTCAGGCATTCTCCGTTCTGCACCAGGAAGGGATCGGGGCCGAGGCGGACGGCCTCGAAGCTGTTGTCTTGGCGGCCGAGCATCTCGCCGGTGATCTGGGCGACGATGCGGCGCGATGATCCGACCTGGTTGAACCAGACCTCGGCGGCGGCAGCAGCATTGGTGGGACGCGGCGTCCGGCTGAAGACCCCCTGGAAGTCAAGATAGACGGTATAGCGTCCGCCGGCCAGCAGGTTGAGGTTGGCGTCGATCTCCGGGAAGGCGACGGACTCGCGAAAGCCTTCCGGCGGGGCGACCTGGGTGAGGTACTGAGCGGTCGCCAGTCCCTCGAAGGAGGCCGGGGTGGGGATATCCTCGACAGTCTGGCCGCGGCGCCCAGAGCAGGCGCTGACAAACAGCAGCAGCGCGACGAGCAGGAGCAAACAGAGAGAGCGCGCGCGATACACCATATACCGTCCATCTTCCACAACCCTGACAGGCATTCTACCGGCGCGGCAGGGCTATTGCAAAGTCAGTACATCCTATCTTGCCCTCACCCTAAATCCCTCTCCCGAACGGCGAGTACGCCTGGGAGAGGGACTTTGCTCCCCTTCTCGCAGCGATACTCCGCGTTCGGGAGAAGGGGCTGGGGGATGCGGGCTGACAGAAGGGCTACGCTCAACGACTTTGCAAAGGCCCTGACCGGCGCGGATGCGATATTGACAACCCTGCCCCCCGGTGGGTAGAATGCGCAGGCTAGTCAGTGGCAGGACTGTCTTGAAGCACGCCCCCTGGGCATGATACAATCCAGCCATATGCCGCCCTAGCTCAATTGGCAGAGCACAATACTTGTAATATTGGGGTTATCGGTTCAAGTCCGATGGGCGGCTCTGGCCGATGAGGTCTTAACAATCTGAACAGGGGTCGGTGTCCCGAGCGGCAAAGGGGGCGGACTGTAAATCCGCTGGCGGAAGCCTTCGCAGGTTCGAGTCCTGCCCGGCCCACACAGGCAGCGCGTCAAGCGCCCTACTAGTGCCTATGTAGCTCAGTCGGCAGAGCACACCCTTGGTAAGGGTGAGGTCATGGGTTCAAATCCCATCATAGGCTCCTGGAACGAGTGCCAGTTGGTTGGAGTAAAGAATGGCGAAAAAAGGCAACCGTACATGGATCAAGCTCAAGAGCACCGAGAGCGGCCACATGTACATCACCGAGAAGAACAAGCGCAACGACACGGGGCGCATTGAACTGAAGAAGTATGACCCGCTGGTTCGTCGCCATGTGATCTACCGCGAGACCAAGTAGGTCGCGCGCATAGGGGAGTAGCTCAATTGGCAGAGCAACGGCCTCCAAATCCGTAGGTTCCGGGT
>CAZKXW010000113.1:0-14121 GCA_964556745.1 uncultured Anaerolineaceae bacterium | reverse complement strand
GAGTACGCCGCTGCCAACCCCCTTCAATCCACCCCTCCCCTCCGCTTTGTTGTTTATTTTCCCCTGTTTGTTTTGCCCCTGACTACATATCCTGGCTTCCCATATGCTATCCGTTGGTATCTGGTGGATGCTTTGGTTACACTTCACGATGATCTTTACATAAAGGTGTACCGGCATGACCGAATGGATGATAGTCTGCGCGACGTTCAATTCCGCTGAAGCTGAAATCGTAGCAAGCCGACTACGGGCCGAAGGCATTCGTGCTATGGTTCAGCAGGAACCAGCTGGAAGAGTTCTTGGTATCACCGTCGGCGCTCTAGGGGAAATTAAGATCGTTGTTCATCGCGATGACTATGACCATGCGCTGGATATTCTTGATGAGCCTGAGCCGGAAACGCTGCCAGATACTATAGACAGAATTGTCTACCGTTCCGACGAGATCGATCCACATGAATGACACCCTGACTGATATCCCCGGTATCCGTGTAGGGCATTGGACCGACTTGGATGCGATCACTGGCTGCACGGCTATCCTTTGCCCGCCTCAGACTGTTGGGGGTGTGGACCAGCGTGGTGGAGCGCCAGGAACGCGCGAAACAGACGTGCTTCGACCAATGCGTATGGTCCAACATGTTGATGCTGTGCTGCTAAGTGGAGGCAGCGCGTATGGCTTGGCCGCGGCTGATGGAGTGATGCGCTACCTTGAAGAACATGGTGTGGGGTATCCGGTCATGCCAGGTGTCGTTGTGCCGATTGTACCAGCAGCGATTCTGTTTGACTTGGGAATTGGACGTGGAGATGTGCGCCCGGATGCTCATGCTGGCTATGCTGCGTGTCAGAATGCCAGCAGTGACCCCGTTTCCCAAGGCAGCGTTGGTGCGGGAACAGGCTGTCGAGTCGGTGCCCTTCTTGGAAACGACTTGGCTACCAAAGGCGGAATTGGCTCGGCGACCGTCGATCTTGGCGAAGGATTGCTAGTTTCTGCTCTGATTGCAGTCAACGCCCTGGGCGATGTCGTGAATGAGCGTGGTGATGTACTTGCTGGTGTTCGCCGACCAGATGATCCCAATCAGTTTATGGGCGCGCTAAACGTGCTGAGAGAAAGGGCCCATTTCGTTCCGCCGCCATTATTCAGCAATACGGTTATCGGGGTTGTTGCGACTAATGCACGCTTGACCAAAGAAGAGGTCAATAAGATCGCCCAAATGGCTCAAGACGGATTGGCCCAGGCGGTGCGTCCAGCTCACACCTGGTTTGATGGGGACACATTGTTTGCACTCGCAACCGGTGAGAAAACCGCCAATGCAAACGTAGTAGGCGCATTCGCGGCTGAAGTGGTCGCCCGGGCAATCCGGCAGGCTGTCTGGCAGGCAGGTAGTCTTGGTGGAATACGAGGATTAAGAGATTAAGTTAAATTAAAGAAACCATATCGAGTATTTAATAATCAACAGATAGTATGTGACAGGAGTGAGGTAAGCCATACGTGAAGAAAGACCGTGACGACATGCCCAAAGTGCTGATCATCGAAGATGAGCTGACGCTGGCGAATAACTTGGCCGAGAAACTCCGTAGTGAAGGATACATTGTTGCTACCTCTGCTGATGGTGAAGATGGCCTGACGAAGGTGCGCTCAGATCATCCTGATCTGGTCGTTTTGGACATTATGCTACCAGGATTGGATGGCCTCAGCCTGTGCCGTATTATCCGGCGTGACCCGACGACAGCACACATTCCGATCATCATGGTGACGGCGCGTGGCACCGAAGTGGACAAGATTGTTGGCCTGGAAAGCGGCGCTGATGACTATGTCGTAAAACCAGTTGCCCTTGGAGAGTTCTTGGCGCGTGTTCGAGCGGTGCTGCGTCGCCCATCAGGTCGACCTGTGCTGCAAGATGAACTTTCCTCGAACGATCTTCAGGTCAGTCTTACCGGAAGGCGAGTCTACAAGGGCGGGGAAGAAATCAAACTCAGCAACAAAGAGTTTGACCTGCTGGCGGAACTAATGCGGAATCGCGGAGTAGTGCTGTCACGCGATTTGATTTTGACGAAAGTCTGGGGTTATGACTACTTCGTCGACAAGCGCACGGTTGATGTGCATATTCGCTGGCTGCGTGAGAAGATCGAAGATGATGCGTCCAATCCGCGCCGCATCGTCACCGTTCGGGGCGTGGGTTACCGGTTTGAAGGGTAGTGCGGATCGTGACTCCTGCCGCAGAAAACTCCATCTTTCAACTCCTGGCGGATGCAGCCGTCGAAGCGCTTTTGGTACTCGATGTTAACTGTCGGATACTGGCTGGGAACCGTGCTGCTTTTCAGCTTTTCGAGCAACCTAGCCTCGATGAAAAGACTCTGCTTGATTTTACACGCTCACCGGAATTAGATTCGTTAGTGCGAAGTGCATTGGCGTACCGAGAAGAAGCACTCGAAGAACAGCTCATTATCAATAAACGGCACTATCGCGTTCGGGCGCAGGTCTTATCGTTTGAAATGAACCCCGTTATTGTCGTTGGCCTCCAGGATGTAAGTGATCTGGTACGGTTGAACCGGGCGCGCCGCGATATGGTCGCCAACATCTCGCACGAACTTCGGACCCCGGTTGCCAACATCCGCTCGATCATCGACAGCTTGTTTCATGAAGATGAGAAACCCAAACGCAAACGCAGCATTTCATCGCTCCAGGCAATTGCCCGCGAAACCGATTCGCTCCTATGGGTTATTCAGGAAATGCTTGATCTGTCCATGATCGAGACAGGTCAGGCGATTGTCCGCATGGTAGAGGTCAACCTTCGCAGTCTGGTTGAAGAGGCGGCTGACCGAATGCAGGATATGGCCTCCGACAAAGACATTGAGATTATCTATGATGTGCCCAAGAAACTGCGCGTTTGGTGTGATTGGGACATGATCCGGCGTGTGTTGGTCAACTTGATTCACAATGCAATAAAGTGGTCGCCGAAAGGCAGCAAGATCCGTATCCATGCTGTGAATGGCGGCGATGAAGTCATCGTTCAAGTCACCGATGAAGGGCCAGGAGTACCAGATGACCAGATTGAGCGCATCTTTGAGCGCTTCTATCAGGTCGATTCATCCCGTTCCAGCAGCGAGGGAACCGGATTAGGTCTAGCAATATGCAAACACATCGTGGAGGCCCATGATGGCAATATCTGGGCGGAGCCGCGGAGTCGGGCAAAAGGTGGAGTGTTTCTCTTTACTTTGATGTCTGCGGACGAACCTGCTGAAATTTAGTGAAATTCATCACATGCTGTTGCCTTTCTCATCTCGTTTCTGATATACTGCCCATGGATCATCTAACTGAATAGGCAGACCTTCGGGGCAGGGTGGAAATCCCGACCGGCGGTGAAGTGCAATCAGCACGCAGCCCGCGACCCGAGCGACTCATCTTCTATGCGCCCTTTATTTACGTAACCGAGATGAGTCCACTGCGATCAGCCGCAGCGGTGGATCTGGTGCGAAGCCAGAGCCGACAGTGAAAGTCTGGATGGAAGAAGGTGTCCGAGTTCAAGCTGGATGCGCTTTAGCGTAACATGGCTTGGTTCGGTTTGCTGACCATTCAGGCCGTCAGTCGGGATGTTGCCCCTTCTGTATGGCCTGGTTAGCATTGACTTCGACTTCCCTTAAACCCCGTCATTCTGTCTGAAAGAACGATGGGGTTTTTGTATGGACGACACGCTGGATGACCGAAGTGGACTTAAGATCCGACGGCTGGGAAAGCCGAACAGAATACAACTTCCTTCTGGCCGTAGCTGGGTCTCTGTTTTCGCATTGTTGGTCATTGTTGTGTTGTGGCAGTTGGTTGTTTTGGCAGCGATCTATCCCACCTTTATCATCCCCGCGCCGCTCGATGTGCTGGATAAATTCATAGAGGTTGTGCTTGACAGAACACTATTTGTTCATGTTGGCACAACACTGAGTAGTGTCCTTGTAGGGCTGGCTATCGGCGTGCTCTCTGCGACCATTTTAGGATATGCGATTGCAAAAACACCAATTCTTGAAGATGCTCTATCTCCGTTGATTGTAGCGATTCAATCGACGCCTGTGGTGGCTTATGCCCCGCTTCTGGTGATCTGGTTTGGTAGCGGGCTGACCAGCAAGATTGTTACCAGTGCTTTGATCGTCTTTTTCCCCATGTTGATGAATACGATCGTGGGCCTGCGTGGGGTTTCCCCGGCTTTGCGCGATCTGATGCACTCATTGGAAGCGACGCGTTGGCAAATGTTCACACATCTGGAATTACCCGCCGCCATGCCTGTATTGCTTGGCGGTTTGAAGATCAGCGCGACGCTGGCTGTCATTGGCGCTGTTGTCGGCGAGTTCATCAGCGCCAACGCGGGATTGGGTTACCTCATTAATATCGGGCGCAGCCAGTATGATACGCCGTTGGTGATCGTTGCTGTGTTGACCTTGACAGGGATTGCGCGTCTCCTTTATGGAATGGTTTCAATCCTCGAAGGAAAGGTGTTGGCTTGGCAGCACCGGGAACATCGCTCAAATGGAGTTTAGCTGTTCCTATAGATAGGTTAGGCATATGGTGCTATGGGAGTGTAGTCATGCGTCGAGTACAGATTGTCCTGTTTAGCCTGTTGTTGATAGGTGTGTCAGGAGCTGGTGCACAGGATTTGCAACCGGTGAAGCAGACCCTCTTCATGACGTTCGTGCCGAATGTGCAATTCTCGCCGGTATATGCCGCGATTGAGAATGGGCACATGGCTGAGAATGGCATTGCATTAGAGATCGAACACGCTGAAGAAAATGTCGGTGTCGATCTGGTCGCGGCCAACGCGCGGCAATTTGGTCTTTTCAGCGGTGAAGAGGTCATCAAAGCGCGGGCGAACGGCCGTCCAGTCGTCTATGTCTATGAATGGTTTCAGAAGTACCCCGTTGGAGTCGTCGTATCAGCCGATTCAGGTATCGAATCCGTTCGTGATCTGGCGGGACGTAGGGTTGGTATTCCGGGGCGATTTGGGGCCAGCTTCAACGGGCTAATCGCGCTGCTGCTGGCGAACGATATGCAGGAGAGCGACATTCAGCTTGAGCCGATTGGCTTCAATGCGCCTGAGGTGTTTTGCATGGGTGGTGTTGAAGCCTCAGTGGTGTATGTCAACAATGAGCCGCTGCAAATCCAGCAGCGAGCAGCCGATGGGGATTGCGGAAATGTGTCGGCAGTCAAGGTGTTTCGAGTGTCGGATGCTGCCGATATGGTCTCCAACGGTCTGGTGACAAATGAGCAGACCATTGCCGAGAAGCCTGAACTTGTGCGTGGTATGGTCGCCGCATTTGATGCCGGGTTACGGGATGTCATCAACAATCCGGCTCAGGCTTATCTGCTGAGTGCGGCTTATGTTGAAAATCTGCCGATGACGGATGCGCTCCGTAATGCCCTAGAAGGCGCTGCGGCTGACCAGCTAGAGTTTCTGGCGACAAATCCAGATCGCACGGCTGTCGCGGCGAGTCGTGCAGCTCTCTTGGAAACCCTGACGGCCGAGTTTGACGACACTACCTTAATTCAGTTCCGGGTGCTGCTGGCGACGATTGATCTTTGGGATGCGGATCGGCTCGGTTACAGCGAGGCGAGTTCATGGGACGTTACTCAGAAGGTCTTGATGAATATGGACTTCATCCAACAGTCCATTGACCTCAGCTTGGCGTTTACAGATGAATTCGTGCCTGACGAAGGTGACTGATGTCTGCTCGACTGACGACGCGCGATCTGGTCATGGCGTATCCACAACCGGGAGGGGCTTCGCTGCTGGTATTAGGGCCTCTGTCAGTCGAGATTGAACGAGGTAGTTTCGTCTGCCTCATCGGGCCGAGTGGCTGCGGTAAGAGCACACTGATCCGTATTCTGGCCGGGCTGCAATCGCCCTCGTGCGGACAGGCATTTCTGGACGGGCAGATCATTCAGAAACCCTCGCGTCGGGTAGGCCTGATGTTCCAGGACTCCAATCTGATGCCATGGCGCTCGGTGCTGGATAACATTGCCTTGCCACTGGAACTCCAGGGGATTGGTGTGGCTGAGCGGCATCATATGGTGCGGGCGCTTCTTCCTCGTCTGGGGCTTTCAATTGAGTTTGCTGAAGCTGTGCCAGCAGAACTCTCTGGCGGGATGGCGCAGCGGGTGGCGCTGGGACGAGTCTTGATCCAGCAACCCGATGTGCTGCTGCTGGACGAACCATTCGGGGCGCTGGACTCGCTCACGCGCGAGCAGGTCGCGGTAGATCTCATGAAAATGTGGGCAACGGCCGCGCCCACGATCTTGATGGTCACACACAATATCAACGAGGCGGTGCTGCTAGCGGATCGTATCCTAGTGCTGAGCAGCCGACCAGCACAGCTGGTTGCCGATATTTCTGTGACTCTGCCGCGTCCTCGGCATTTGAGCGATGTGTACAGCGATTACTTCGGCGAGATGGCGTTGGCGGTGCGGCAGGCACTCCGGCTCTAAGTGGACGATTTGCTGCTCGGTTGAGTTGCCAGTGTTAGTCCAAACGTGCTGCCTTTGTTCGGTTCGCTGCGGACGTACACGCTGCCTCCGTGCGCTTCTGCGACGGACTTGACGATAGCTAGACCCAGGCCACTACCTGTCTTCTCGGAGGTTGCCCGGTAGAAACGTTCGAATAGACGTGCCTGTGCATCCGGCGGTATGCCTGGTCCATCGTCACTAACTTCGATGTGAATCCGTTCGTTTTCAACGAACGCGCGCACCGTAATTTGCTTGCCTTTGTCGATGTATTTGGCAGCGTTATCCAGATAATTCTGTACCGCGCGTCTGATCCAGTGGGCGTCACCTTCTATTTGGGGCAGATCCCGGGCCAAATCCACATGGCACTGCAAATGCTGCTCAGTCATCAGCGGGGTCATTCCATCGACAACTTCGCTGATGAGTGTCGCGATATCCAGGGAGGCTTTCTTGACGCCGTAGCCGATTTCCAACTGCTCCAGATGTAGCAGGTCATTGATCAGTCCCTGGAGGCGCTGGACGCCGTTGATCGCGATGCGGATGATATCCATTGCGCTAGGATCGGAGACATCAAAGTAGTCTCGGAGCATATGCAGCGAACTCATGGTGACGCTGAGGGGGTTCTTCATGTCATGAGCAGCGGTGCGCATGAATTCGGCGCGGCGCAGTTCAGCTTCTCTTAGATGCGAAATATCTCGGATCACGATAACCCAGCCATCATGCACGTTGCCTTCGCTGACCTGCTGTTCGACTGTAATGGGCGACATAGCGAGGGACAGCATCCGCCCATTATCCAGTGTGACCTGGAAAGTGTGTGTCTCGCGCTTGGATTCGAGGGCATACAGGAGTGCGTCGCGCACGGCAGTCTGGATCGGTGCTTCACGCAAAGGATGATCCATGTGTAATATGGCGTCCGTGTCAAAGAGCGACTCGGCGGCGTGGTTGATGACGGTAATCAGACCTTTCTGATTGGTGGCGATGATCCCATCGGTAGTGGAGTTCAGGATAGCCTGAAGCTGTTTCTGACGCTCTGAGGTGCTTTCATGCAGCCGGGCATTATCGATGGCGACACCTACTGTATCTGCGACAGCTTTAAGCATACCAATGATTTCGGTGCTGAAGCTGTTGGGCTGCGTCCCCATGATACTTAGGATGCCGATAATTTTGCTGCGCGCGTGCATCGGGGCCATGACAATGGAGCGAAAGTTCTCTTCATAGAAGCGGGGGACGGCCAAGGGTTCAGTGCCGTCCAGGTTGTTATTGACCACCACATCATTGGTGGCAATAACTTGGCCGGACATGCCGCGCCCCAGCGGAATCCGCATGGGTGGGTTAACGAAATCATGCGGCCAGCCGTACTGCGCGCGCAGAACCACCTCACTGGTCTTCTCATCAATCAGACTGATTCCACCGGCTTCGGCTCCGACCACATTCAGCACGGACCGGAGCGCCGTCTGGAGAGTCAAGTCGAGATCGAGTGACTGGCTGACGATAGCCGCAACAGTGTTAATGGCGGCAAGTTGGTCGATGCGCCGCTTGACCTCTTCAGTCAGCAGTCGATTTTGATGGAGCAGTTGTTGAAAATCAGTTTCCACGTACTTGTTCTCCGGACCACCTACTGTAATTCTCCGCGTAAGCACCGAATTGCGGCAGTATACCCCAATCGATCATAACCCGACATAGTCGTTTCGTCTCCGCAAATTCGGTATGATGGAGGCATATCTTTCTTTATCCGCAGTTCGCACCAATAAGGATGAATCATGTTTATTGATACGCAGGCTGTTCGTAAGCAGTTCCGCATGACAGGAGAAAACCAGCCGATCTTCTTCGACAACCCGGCAGGGACGCAGGTTCCTGACGTTGTGATTGAAGCCGTTGCGAACTACTACCGGCAGATGAATGCGAATTCAGGTGGCGCTTTTGAGACCAGCAGAAATACCGACGCAATGGTGCTGGCAATCCGTGAGCAACTGGCTGACTTTCTGAATGCGCCTGACCCCTCTGAGATTGTGATCGGGCCGAATATGACCACGCTGAACTTCGCGCTGAGCCGTGCGCTGGCGCGGACGCTCAAACCGGGTGATGAAATCGTCCTGACGCGGATGGATCACGATGCGAACGTCGCGCCCTGGCTGCGAATTGCCGAGGATAATGGGTTAGTGGTGCGTTGGGTGGACATCATTACGGCCGACTGCACGCTTGATATGGACTCATTGGAAGCGGCGCTCAGCGACCGCACGCGGATCGTGGCGACCGTCCATGCCTCGAATGCGGTGGGCACGATCAACCCGGTGGCGCGGATCAGCGCGATGGCTCATGCAGCTGGAGCGCTGTATGTGGTCGATGCGGTGCAGAGCGCGCCGCATGTGCCTATTGACGTGCAGGCCATCGGTTGTGACTTTCTGCTATGTTCGGCCTACAAGTTCTTCGGACCGCACATTGGTATCCTGTGGGGACGTTATGATCTGCTGGCAGAACTGCCCGCCTATAAAGTCCGACCCTCGAAGAACAAACCGCCTTATCGCTGGGAAACAGGCACGCCGAGTTTTGAGACCATTGCTGGCGTTGGGGCGACGATGGACTATCTGGCAGGGCTGGGGCGAGATTACGCGATGTCCTTGGCGGGGACGTTTCCAGGAGTATCAGGCCGGCGGTTAGAACTGCGCTGCGCGATGAGCGCTGTCAAGCAAGACGAAGAAGTCCTGGTTGGGGCGCTGATCGAGGTGCTTCGAAGTTTTCCCGATATACATATTGCCGGTATCACTGATCCTGCGCGTTACGGCGAGCGTGTGCCTACGGTGGTGTTCACACGGGAGGGATACACGCCGCAGCAGATTGCAGCCCATCTTGCCAGCCAGCGGATTTATGTCTGGGACGGCAACTACTACGCGCAGGAAATCATGGAACGGCTGGGACATGGCGAACACGGTATGGTGCGCGTAGGGTTAGCACACTACAACACGCTGGATGAAATTGTCCGGTTGGGCGAGGTCCTCCGGTCGATGTCGTAGGCCGCCGAACCTTAGCTGATGAGTTCTTTGGAGATAGCTGATGCCAGCTGGGCGGCCATCAGTTCAAGCAGCAGAACGTGTTCCTGCAAGATGGTTCCGGGTTGATCCCGGAAAGCGAGCAGCACACCGTAGCGATTTCCACTGAACACGACGGGTACAGCAGCGACCGTTCCCAGACGACCTTTGGCAACGAGCGGATGATTGGGCGTATCGTGGGGCTGGGCGATGCAGCTTTTGTTGTTGAGTGACACAGTTTGCATCAGGTCGTTGGGCGTACTGGCTGCCGGGGCTACCGCCATGATTGGGGCAGGGCCATCATGGGCTTTCAGGGTCAAGCGCTCCCCTTGGTTTTCCAGCCGGTAGAAGGCCACATAGTCGTAGTTCAGGGCCTTGCAGGTCTTGACCGTGACCTGCTGCTTGCCCATTTCGCCGGGTGCATTGCGGAGTTCCTTGGCGAACTGGCGCACAACAGGGAGCGAATCCGCGCGCAGCGTTTCAAGCGCCCGATCCGACATCAGCTTGGTGATGCGCCGTACCAGATCGGCATCGGTGAAAGGATCGGTGCTGACCGCATCGGCGAAGTTGGGCATGCTCAGGTCAGCGTCTTCATCTACCAGCACGATCAGGATGCGCGGAAAGCGATGACGCACTTCGTCCACCAGTTCATATAGAAATGGGATACCGTGGTCGAGTACGAGGACATCGATAGCGCGTCCCCGCTGGTTGAGTATGTCGAGCGCATCCTGAATATCGGAGACCAATTCGACACCGAAATCGGGTTGTGAGGTCAGGTTTTTGTAGTATCGGCTGGCTTGTTCGCGCCGAACGGCAGCCAAAATCTGTACGGCGGGCATATCCTTCTGTCCTTCCCTCGTCACCAGATAGTTAGCGATTGCGCGCCCAATCGTTGGTCATGGCGCAGGCCGACAGGGTCAGCAAGATCAATTGGCGCATCCCATCGGCGATGGGACGGGTTTCGATAAATTCGTCCAGACGGTGCGCATTTCCACCCCGTGTAATTCCGACGGTCACGGCCGGACAGCCCATCGATAAGGGAACATTGGCGTCGGTGCTGCCGTTCTCTAATGCACCCTGTGTGCCGACCTGTTCCAGCGCAGCCAGCGCTGTTTGCACCAACGGATGGTCTGGGGGGATTTGGCCCGCGGGGCGGTCGCCCACGACCTCGATCTCAAAGGTCAGGTCTGATCTGACAAGCGGGGTAATCAGATGACGCACCTCGTTTTCAAACGCCATCAAAGCTCGCGAGTCTTCAGAACGGAGGTCGAGCCAGAGACTGGCTTCGCTGGCAATGGTGTTGATGCTCTGCCCTCCATCGATTAGTCCGATGTTGTAGGTCGTTCTGGGATTCTCTGGCGGATGCAGCCGCGTGATGCTGGCTCCTAATTCAACGATGCCGTGAATGGCACTGCTGCGGCCAAAGTTCAACCAGCTATGTCCACCTTCCGCTTTGGCTTTGATCCGCAACCGCCGCACCGCGATCCCAGCGTGGTAAACATGGCCGAAGGCCATACCTTCCAGATTGATGACGAAGGCGACCTGATCTTTCAATCTTGTGAAAGCGGCCTTAATTCCGCCTAAATCACCCAGCCCTTCTTCTTGTGTGTTGGCGACGAACCAGAGGTCTGATTCTGGGTGTTCTGGGGATTCTTGCAGCGCGGCGATCAGCCCCAACATTCCGGCGACACCCATACTGTTATCGCCCAGACCAGGGCCATAGATCAAATCGGCATCCCGGTGGATAGTCAGATCCGTGTCGATGTGGAAGACGGTATCGGTATGCGCCGAAATCATCACCGCCGGTCGTTGACGATCTTTTCCTTCCATTAACCCGTAGACGTTGAACAGATCATCGGTGTCGATCTGAGCCAGTCCCAGATGTTCGAATTGACGAGCGACGTAAGCGGCTCGTGACGCTTCGTTGAACGTGGGCGCGGAAATCTGCTGAATGGCGATGGCCTGATCGATTACCCACTGTACCCGCTCCGGCAGGGATCGCCAGTCCAGGCGCTTGTTCAAATGCTCAACCAGTAATTTCATGTGAAATCTCGGTGCTGATCGGATGGAGATGCATGCAAGATGGACATTATGCCACGCTTGACCAGAACCGTCGAATTCCGTTCATCGTAGGTTTACGGGCAACAAGAATCCGCTATAATCGGATTTCTATTCAGTTCTGCTTCAAATGATCGCCATCCGGTTTCATCTGGAGGTGCTGGTTGGAACCTGCTAGCCTACTTTGGATTGGGCGCACCCAGGGAAACGGTTCGAGTCTCTTGTCGTCGCTCCAGAAACGATATTCTGTTCGCTTGGCGGCCAGTGGTAAGGAGGCCCGGCAGATGGCCTCGAAGGAGTGCTTTCAACTCATCTTGCTGGATGCTCATTCGCTGCGAACGCCGGGGGACCGGATTTGCCAGGAGCTGCGTTCCAGTTTTCCTAGTCTGCCACTGATCCACCTGCATCCTGGACCGCGGCCCAGCGCGGTGAACAGCGCCGATGTGGTGCTGATTCCCCCGGTGACGGTACGGAAGCTGCTTAACGTGGTTGGACGGCTGCTGCAGACCCCTGCCGATGATATTCTTACCTGCGGCCCCTTCACCATGAATCGAGGACGGCGGCTGCTGACAGTGGATGGGCAGGAAACCGAATTGACGCCAAAACAGGCGCTACTGATCGAGATGTTCTTCACCAATCCGGGTGTGACGCTCGACCGCCGGACGCTGATGGAAAGAGTCTGGCAGACCGATTATCTCGGCGACACGCGCACTTTGGATGTGCATGTCCGATGGGTGCGGCAGGTGCTTGAGGATGATCCTAGTCACCCGCAGTATCTCCAGACGGTGCGGGGCGTGGGCTATCGCTTGGAGGTCGAACCTAGCGGCGTGGGGATACCTGAGTTGGGATAGTGTCCACATTGCTCTACCGCGCTGAATCAAAATCGGCCTGATTATGTGCGCAGGCCGATTTGCGTTTCTGTATGAAGAAGAGTTAGCCCTGTTCCAGCGCCGCAAGCTGCTTCATCAAACGGGCTTTGCGACGGGCCGCATTACGGGGATGGATGGTGCCACGGCTGGCAGCCATATCCAGCTCCCGAATGGCGGTGCGGGTCGCTTCACGGGCCGTTTCGATCTCGCCGTCGGCGATTTCCAGACGGGCTTTCTTGACAATGGTACGGACGCGGTTGCGGAACACGCGGTTGTGTTCGCGGCGCTTTTCGTTCTGGCGCTGACGCTTAAGTGCCGACTTGTGGTTTGCCATGCCCTGCCTCCAGCAGCGGTCTGCTGTCATCAATTCTGGTCGTGTTGAGGTCGTTATCCTAACATAGTGTTCCGGGCTTGTCCAGAGATGGTTGGGCTGGGGATCAAGTGGCGGTCATGTTGGCGATGAACAGTGCCAATGCACCCAGGTTGAGCAGGACAGCCAGCACAATCCCGATGATGACTGCGGTTGGATAACGCTCGTTCGTGCCGGGAAGCCGGGTTGGGGTGATGCCCTCCGGGATGAAGCGGAAATATTCTTCTGTGTCGATTTTATCGGCCGGAGCGTCGTCGAGGTCAAGGTCGTCGATCAAGGCTGTGCCACGAATATCCCCGGAAAAGGCGCTGAGTTCGGCAGCCGACGGAGATGGAGCCGAGAGTTTGGTCGAAGGGGTTGGGGAGGTACGGGCTGTCGGAGCAGGGGCAGTCGGTTCCTTGTGGGCTTCGAGCTGGGAAGCGGCATTATCGCTGAATGGGCCAGTGAGCAGGTCGTCGAGATCGCTGGTCGCGGCGGGATCGAACCGCTGATCGTCCTCATCTTCCTCGGCTGGCAGCGCGGTGAACTTTGATGCAGCGTCAAGGACGCCGGGGGAAATCATCGGTTCGGTGGGTTTACCAGGGCCTCCGATGTTCAGACGGCTGAGCCAGTCATCGTATTCCTCGGCAGAGGGTTCCTGGACGCGGTGGGTGGCACTGGCGCTGCTGGTACTGGTGGGGGGAGCTGTCCATTCGATGCTGGTGGGCAGTTCGTCGGCGTCTTCTGCTGGAGCGGGTTTTGACACAGCGGGGGTGGGCGCCGCGAAGCTGGCAGAAGCCAACACATCGTCAGCCTGGGCTGATTGGCTGCGAGTGCCTGCGCTCAACTTCTGGTCCAAGAGGGCGATACCCTGACGGGCGCGGTC
This sequence comes from uncultured Anaerolineaceae bacterium, assembly GCA_964556745.1. Classification (GTDB taxonomy): domain Bacteria; phylum Chloroflexota; class Anaerolineae; order Aggregatilineales; family Phototrophicaceae; genus CFX2. Next base: position 458 of record CAZKXW010000113.1, on the reverse strand, counting down.
ATTAGCCGGGTTAATGGTCAGCACATTTTCGAGGCATGTGCGCTGTTCTTCGGGGGTTTCCACGACGGCGCTCAGCCATAACCAAGCCTGTTCGTTATACTGGTCGATCTCTACAGCGCGGAGCAGCAGGGTGCGGGCTTCTTCTTTCCGACCAGCGCGGTAGGCGGTGATGCCCTCGCGCACCATCCCATCGATATTGGCTGGCATAGGCGGTGACTCCCTCAAGATCGGGTGATTCAAAGGTATCATAGCATGGATTCGACTGTGCCGAAACGTAGAGCGAAGCGCGTTTCCCAGACTCAGCGAATTACAGATTCATCCTCACCCTTCCCAACGACCTGTCCACGTGGTGGTACGGGGAGCAGTACCTACAGTCGCAAGTTCCGGAAATGGGGAAGAATATCCACATTCGAGATTTGCTGATGGAGGGACGCATTCAAATGCGACGTATTCTTGCA
>CAZKXW010000112.1:0-14565 GCA_964556745.1 uncultured Anaerolineaceae bacterium | reverse complement strand
ACCGACTCGGCCTGGGCACAGCCTGCCAGAGCGATGATGAACACGAACCCGACCAGAAATTGCTTCATACCGACCCCCTAGCTGTTCCGACCTCAAATTCCCTGTCCATTGTACTGGTCTGACTCGATCCGCGACATTAAAGAAAAAGTCCTGTACCTCGCACAAGAGATACAGGACTCTGCAATTCAAGCGGACGACTTCGGGCTAACGCGGCTGCACTGCGCCAGCCGGAACCCATCCGCGTGTGCCATCGGGCAGTTCGATGTAGCTGAACACGCCATCGGTGAAGAGCAGATCTGCGATCATCCCTGCCGACAGGATTGGCAGGCCATCGTTGTTGCCACCGGGAGAACCTGTCATGGCGACGACCGCATCGGTGACGCGGACGGCCAGGCGAGTGAACTGCTCAGTGGGCGTCGGTTGGACTATGAGTCCCGTATCAGTGATAACCGGGATGTCGGCGATTTGGGCGGCGCGACCATTGAAGGTGATGCGGACGAAGACGGCCGTATCAGTCTGCGCGGCGATCCAACCTTCCACACCTTCGAACTGGACGAGGAGCCAGAGCGAATCGGGACTGCGACCCGTAATGATCACCTGCGTGCCGCTGGGGATCTGCGCCAGCACTTCCGAGTTGACATCAGGGCTGCGGCGCATATTAAGGTTCGATCCGGGGTTCAGAGCGACTTCGGCTATGTAAGCATCCTTGATTGGATTGGCGGTGGGAATACCTGCCGGAGCGACACCCGCGCTGACCTCACCGCGCGTTTCCAGCGGTGTGATGACCAGCAAGCTGCGCTGCTCGATTTCTTCCAGGTTGATAGCGCGGTTGTTGTAAGCGTACTGGATGTAGGTCGCGTTGACCCAACCGGTGACGACGCCGCCTTCGGGTGTGGTGTAGCGCACGAAGACCCACTGACGGTCTTCGCTGATGCCCAGGAACTCCATCACGGTCGTGTTGGGTACACGGGCCAGAACTTCGCCATTGGAATCGGCGGTGCGGCGGATATTGAGGTTAACACCCTCGTTGAGATTGAAGACGATGGCAGCGACCACATTAGCCGGGACAGACGGCGGGGCGACTGCCGTACTTTCGACTTCGCCGGGTAGGTTGGCTGCGACGGTTGGTAGGCTGGCGAGGCGGATGCGTTCCCCGCGCGGGTTGCGGACATCCAGATAGAGCGCGTTGGCCCAGGCGATGATCTGACCGCCATCTGGTGTGACATAGGTGACATTCAACCAGGTCGCAGCTGGATCAAGGTCTTCCTTATCCGTCAGCAGGCTGGCCGGATCGACATACTGGTAGTCGGGTGGCGGCGCGGGCGTAGCGCTGAAGGGAATCTCGGCTAACGCGCCTTCACGTCCATTCACCAGGAGAACCGTGCCAGGCGGAACAGTTCCTAATGAGAGCGCATTGCTGTTGGGGTACTGGCGAAGCTGTAAATTACGGTCGGCATCCAGGTTGAAGACCCGGCCTGTTGGACCAGTGGCGGTCTGCGGCGCAGTAGCCGGCAGCGTGGGGGCCGCAGCCGGAACCGGGGTGGGTTCCACGACTGGCGGAGCCTCGACGGTGGGAGCAGGCGTCGGCTCTACGGCGACGCTGATGATCGCGCCAGGGGCGCTGGCTACACCCTGGGTGAGGCTCGTCGGCGCAACGACGAACTGGGGTTCTCCGTCAATGTCCACGACCAGCACATTATAGTAGACTCCGCCGTAAAAGGCGGTTTCGGCGGAGGTGGTGCTGGTGTCGTTGACTACGGCGGTGATGTTCAGCGCAGAGGGTGTGAGCGAAACCGCACTGCTGGCCTCACCGAAGATCAGACCTTCGGCCAGAAGTGAACCATCGTTCAGCACCGCATCAAGCGTCCCGTCACCGGGCACGCCGTTGATCAGGCTGATACGTGCTTCGGTAGGGAGGATGCCTGCGACTTCGTCGCTGAAGATAGCGGGCGTGATGTCATCGGGTGTTCCCAATGCAGCGATGGTCAGCGCCTGACCGCTGGCGACTTCGACCGAGGCGGTGAGGAGATCGGTGTTGGAGTTGGCAGCCCGAACCGCGAGATCATATGCGCCGGAGGGCACAGCGACGTGCGGCGTGTAGAGTGTGAAACCGAGCGAAGGGGCGACCAGGACGCCGTTCAGGTAGACATCGACAGCGGGAGCGCCGCTGACGCCGTGCATCAGGCGGACGAAACCCGCGCTGGAGCTTTCGGCAGCAGTGGCCTGGGTAAGTACCATCACCTGGGGATCGTCCGCCTCACCATAGACGACCAGCATATAAGATGTGCCCGAGGCCAGGGCGATGCCGTTAGCCGTCAACAGCGCTGCATCCGGGCGGCCACCCGCAGGCACGACGGCGAAGTCATAGACGAAGGTGGGTACATCCAGTGTGGCCGAGGGCTGGCCGAATTGCAGCCCAGGGATGACCAGACGGCCATCGGTCAGGAGCAAGTCGACGGCAGGCGCGTCGGGGATGGCATGGACGGCTGTCAGTCGAGCTTTTCCGAGTGACAGCGCATTGAGATCATCCGAGTAGACCAGGAATGATGGTGTGCCGGATAAGGCCGCAACCAGGGTCAACGCGCTGCCAGTGGGCGCGCTGATGTTTTGCTGCCAGAGCAGATCCATTGATCCGGCTGCGGTCACGGTGATCTGGTGATCCCCCGCGCCGACCTGGGCATAGGTCGTGGACTCGCCGAAGGTCAGATTGACGGCAGTGAGCTGTCCATCGGTATACACATCCACGCCCGGCGCGCCTGGAATGGCGTGGGCAAAGCGGAGTTGGGCTGAGCCGGTAGACTGCGCTGCGGTGACACCAAAGGCTACAGCCAGCAGCACCAACATGACGGCCAACACCGTTCCTATTCTGATCGGCCATTTCATAAGCCAGACTCCTTTGCATGAACCCCAACCAGGGTCAAATGGATCGACATGCGCTGTGTGAGCGCCGATCTTCCGATTTGATACACCAGTCCCGGCAGCTTGTGGCCGGGCTGGTATCGAAGTGACATGAACTGAGCCAGATACAACTAGGTGCCTTCCTGCCACTGATTCAGGTATTCCTGCTGTTCGGGCGTGAGCGTATCGATCTGGACGCCCAGCGCTTCCAGCTTCAGTCGGGCAATTTCCTGGTCAATCGACTCCGGGATCGTGTATACCTCTGGCGTCAGGCTGCTGCCATTCTTAACCATATATTCCGCGCCGAGCGCCTGATTTGCAAAGCTCATGTCCATGACGCTGGCGGGATGGCCTTCGGCAGCGGCCAGGTTGATCAGCCGGCCCTCGCCGAGCAGGTAAATGGCCTTGCCATCCACGCGGTATTCCTCGACGAATGGGCGGACGAGGCGCGGCTTGCCGCCATTGAGCTTCTCCAAGGCCGGGATGTTGATTTCGACATTGAAGTGGCCCGAATTGGCAACAATTGCGCCCGGCTTCATGACCAGCATGTGGTGTTCGTCGATCACGTTCTTGTCGCCTGTAGCCGTGATGAAGATGTCACCAACCTCGGCAGCTTTCGCCATGGGCATGACACGGTATCCATCCATGACGGCTTCGAGCGCGCGCAGCGGATCAACCTCGGTCACGATGACATTGGCGCCGAGACCGGCAGCGCGGCTGGCTATACCGCGGCTGCACCAGCCGTAACCGGCGACAACGACAGTGCGTCCGGCCAGCAGGACATTGGTGGCACGAATAATGCCATCGATTGTACTCTGACCGGTTCCATAGCGATTGTCGAAGAGGTGCTTGGTATTGCTGTCGTTGACGGCAATGATCGGGAAGGCCAGCGCCTTATCCTTTGCCATCGCGCGAAGGCGAATGACGCCCGTGGTCGTTTCTTCCGTGCCACCGACGATATCGGTGAGCAGGTCGCGGCGCTGCTTGTGGATCACGCTGACCAGATCGGCGCCGTCATCCATCGTGATGTGCGGTTTGTGGTCAAGCGCAGCCTTGATGTGTTCGTAGTAGGTTTCGTTGTCTTCACCCTTGATAGCGTAGACTGGGATCTCGTAGTTGGCGACCAGGGAAGCGGCGACATCATCCTGGGTGGACAGCGGGTTAGAGGCGCACAGCACCACATCGGCGCCGCCGACCTGGAGTGTGTGCATTAGGTTGGCTGTTTCGGTAGTTACATGGAGACACGCAGAGATTCGCAGCCCCTTTAGCGGCTTTTCGGCCTCGAAGCGCTGGCGGATAGCACGAAGTACAGGCATTTCCTGTTCTGCCCATTCGATGCGGTAACGTCCGCCGGTGGCGAGATCGAGCTGCTTCACATCATGTTCAACGGTCATTCGGTCCTCTCAAGTCGTATTGGTAGGTTAACGAGGCGATTGTATCATATGGGCAAAACCTTACTGGCAGCAAAAATCGACGATTGCGCTACGCTTGGCGCTTAATCGACACTGGCAGGTAGCAGACTGTCGAGCAGTCCACAGTCGTCATATTCGGAACGGAAGCGTTCAACGAATGCCTGGGGGGTGAAATAGTGATTCTGTGTTCCGACGTGTTCCAACACGTATGTGGCGCACAACGAGCCGACCTGGGCGCTCAGTTCAATTGGCCAGCCGGCCGCAATGCCCCGCAGCAGCCCGGCGCGGTAGGCATCGCCGCCGCCAGTAGGGTCTTTGATGGTACGGGCGGGGAAGGCGGGCACGTGTACAGAGTCGCCGTTCAGATAGAGATTTGAACCGCGTTTGCCCTGGGTGATGACCAGGATTTCGATGGCATGGCGCAAGTCGTCGAGCGTCTGGCCGGTCTTCTTGCAGATGATTTCGGCCTCATAGCCGTTGACGATCATCGCATAAGCGCCTTGCATGTCGCGGGCCAATTCCTCGCCTGTCAGACGCGGAACCTGCTGGCTGGGATCGTAGACGAAGCGGATATTCCGCTCGCGGCATTCGCGGGCGATGTTCATCATGGCTTGGGGGTCGTTGGGGGAGATGATAACCAGATCAGGCGCAGACGGCAGTGCGTCTGCGAGGCTGTAATCACGGGCATAAGCCATAGCGCCGGTATAAAACGACGCGATCTGGTTGTTGTCGAGGTCGGTATTTACAAAAAATGAAGCTGTGAAAACGTCGTCAATCTGTCTGACAGTGCTGGTATCGACGCCGACTCGCTCCAACCATACTCGGTAGTCGGCGAAATCTCGCCCCACCGTGCCCATCAGTTTTGGACGCATTCCCAGCATTGCCAGCGTGAAGGCGATGTTGGCTGCCACGCCCCCCCAGTGTTTGGTCATGTCATCGACCAGGAAGCTCACGCTGATCTGGTGAAGCTGATCAGCAATCAGGTGATCGGTAAAGCGGCCTGGAAAGCGCATCAAATAGTCATAGGCAATCGAGCCAGTGACAACGATATCCATCATGTCAGTTCACATCCGTCATCGGCTTATCGGGTTGGCGCAGTGAGGAAGTATACCATAGCCCTATCGAGCATTGTAGAATAGAAGTTGAGCGTACTATCTGGTGATCGGAACAGATCATGTCGGTAACAGTTGATCTGCATGCCTCGGCAGAGCGTTTCAAGCTAGACATCGATGGCTTAAGGCGCGGCTACTACAGTGACAAGTACTTTGAGAACATCACCCATGTGCTGGCGGCGGCCCGAAACGCGGGCTACACCTTTAATGGAGCCAGTCCGCGCGATCTGCCGCGCAGTCCCACTGGCTTGTCCATCGGCGATATCGAAGTTGAAGCGCAGGTTTTCAACCGGCGTTCGCCGACTGCGCTGGTCGCTGGAATGGGCGTCACGCTGGCAATGCTGCGACATGTCACAGGTTACTATGTGGACGACGCTTTTGTGGAGACTTGGAAAGACCTCGAAGTTGAGGCTGTCGATGAAGGCGTCTTTACCACCTATGAGGGCAATACAGAGGATGTCGAACCTGTCCTGAAAATCCGAGGACGTTATCGCGATTTCGCTCAGTTGGAAACGCCGATCCTGGGTGTGCTAACCCGCGCCAGCCGCATTGCCACCAACGTGTATCAGACCTTGCAGGCCGCGCGGGGCAAGACGGTCTTTTTCATGCCGGCTCGGTTCGATCTGCCGGAGGTGCAACCGATTGATGGATATGCCTACTGGCTGGCTGTGCAGCGTTACAACCAGGACAGCGGGAATCAGGTTCCGGTCATTGTCAGCACCGATGCTCAGGCAGCCTGGTGGGGAGGGCGGGGCAGCGGAACCGTACCCCACGCGCTGATCGCTTGTTTCCTGGCCGATACAGCTGAAGCGATGCGTGTCTTTGCCGAATACATGCCCACCGATGTGCTGCGGGTGGCATTGGCTGACTTCAACAACGATTCGGTGGACGCCTCGCTGCGGACGTTGGCCGTCTACTGGCCACACTATCTGGCCGCCTGCCAGTCGGGTGATATGGAAGGGCAGAAACGCTGGACACTGAATGGTGTGCGGCTGGATACCTCCTCGACGATGCGCGATGTGTCGATGGAGCCAGATGGCGAGAAGGGAACCAATCCGGCGCTGGTGCGGAAAGTGCGTCAGGCCATCGATCACGCCTGGGAAAGCTGGAATGTGCCCGCCGAATGGGGTGACACCGCCAAACAGTTCTGCCGGAACGTCAAGATCGTGGTTTCGGGTGGATTCAATGCCGCGAAAATCGACCGCTTTGAAAGGGAAGGTACTCCAGTTGATCTATACGGTGTCGGATCGACACTGCTGCGGAATGGTGAGGACAGCAACACCGACTACACGATGGATGTAGTGCGGGTGAAACTCTGGGATGAGTGGGTCGATATTGCCAAGTTGGGCCGCCTCCCAAATGACAACCCTAATTTGAAACCTGTAGACCTGAGCCTGTTTTAGAGAGGCTGAGTACCTGATGCCAGATCAACCCGATTCCCCTACCAACGGCCAAACCGAATCCGGCCGGCTGCGGCCGCGTCGAGATGCTGACAAAGGCCGTGAACCACGCTTGTTTTCGTCGCAGTTAGGCACCCGGTGGGTATCGCTCTCGGCCCTGGTCGAGCGGATCGAATCTGCTTTCCTTGATGAATATGGCAATGATTCGGCGGCGCTGCGCGAAGCTGAAACGAAGGCGCAGCGCCTCGCGCTTGTCCGCGAGACGACCGACTATGTGTTGGCAGTTGAATCGGTTCAGGTTTCACGCGACGAGAAAGCGGAATTGATTCGGCTGGCATTCAGCAGTCTGTTCGGGTATGGGGTGCTGGATGGGCTGCTGACGGATGACCGGGTGACGACGATCTTGCTAGATGGACCGGATAAGGCTTCGGTGCGCTACGGGTATGGTGAACTCACCCCGCTGGGGCCGATCTTTCAGACGGCCGATCAGTTTGAACGGGTGGTCAAGAGGCTGCTGGCCGATGCGGGTGCAGCCTACAATCCTGACCAGCCATTCATGGAATTCGGATTGATGGCCGGGGAACGTCCCATCGGTGTCAATCTGGTCGCGCCGCCGCTGACCTATCAACTCACAGTCGATATCCGCGTGCATCCGCGCCAAACCCTGACGCTGGAGGCGCTGGCGGGGCAGGGATTTCTATCAGACGACGCACTCCAGGTCTTGCTGGCGCTGGCACGGTCACCTCATGGCATCATGGTGATCGGCGATCCAGAGTCAGGTAAGACGACTCTGTTGAATGCGCTAGTGCTGGCACTGCCGGAAACCGCATCGATCACAGCCGTGGAACGCGCTGGAGAGATGCGGCTGCCGGAACATGTTCAACGGCTGCGAACGCAGTGGCCCGTGGGCGAGCAGCCCGGTGTGACCTTTGGCGAGCAAATCTTACGTGCCTTGAACGATAAGCCGCAGATTCTTGTGCTGGATGAGGTCCGGTCGGACGAGCCAGGGAGCATCGCGCCGCTGCTCCAGATGGACGATCCGCCACGCCAAATCTGGTCTTTCCGGGGCGCGATTTTCGCCAAGCGGCTGCAAAACGCGCTGGGGATGTTGGCGCGTCGGGCGGATCCTTTGGCGGGGGAGGCGGTTGTGCAGAGTCTCTATCGACGGTTGCCGTTTGTCGTGACGGTGAATCGCGTGGCCGAACAACTCCGCCTGTGGAGCATCGGCGAGTGGCAGTTCAGGCACAGCCCGGACTACCCGACCTATACACTGCTTATGCAAACAGAAGAGGGGCGGCTGCGCCCCTCTGGTGAACTGCCACAGAATCCACTCGATGTGCCGGACTCGTTCTGGAACCGTGGCGGCTAGAGTTTCTCTCCGGCCACAGCACGTTTTAGCTCGTCGTTGAAGGGCGGACGCACGATTCCGTTCTCGGTGATGATGCCGGTTAGATAGCGGTTCGGCGTGACATCGAAGGCGGGATTGCGCGCGTGGAAGTGCGGCGGGACGAGCGCCTGACCGTAGGGCGCCAGGACTTCATCCTTGCTGCGTTCCTCGATGGGAATTTCCGCACCAGAGGCCAGCGCCAGATCGACCGTGGAAGTCGGCGCAACAGTATAGAAGGGGATGTCGTTCTCCTTCGCCAGCACCGCGACCTGATAGGTTCCGATCTTGTTGGCGAAGTCGCCGTTGGCGGTGACGCGATCTGCGCCGACCAGGACGATCTGGACCTCGCCCTTCTGCATGTAATAACCCGATGCCGTGTCGGGGATAATGTCGTAGCTGACGCCAAGCTGCTCTAGTTCCCAGGCACTCAGACGCGCTCCTTGCAACCGGGGACGGGTCTCATCAAGCAGCACATGGATCTTCTTGCCCTGCTCGAAGGCAGCGCGCACTACGCCGAGGGCTGTGCCGTAATCCACCGTAGCCAATGCTCCGGTGTTGCAGTGGTGCAGAATGGTATCGCCGTCTTTGATGAGGGTTGCGCCGTTGGCTCCCATGCGGCGGTTTATCTCGACATCTTCGTCGGCGATGCGCTGGGCTTCGACCAGTAAGGTGTCGCGGAGCGCATCGGCAGATGCGCAGCTGCCCTGCGAGACCATCGCCATCAGCCGATCTACACCCCACGCCAGATTCACGGCGGTGGGACGCGCGGCTTTGATGAACTGGGCGGCTTCGCGTAGATCAGCGATGAGGTCGGCAGCATTGGAGGCGCGGCTCTGGCGGGCGGCCAGCGCCAGGCCGAAGGCAGCGGCGGCTCCGATGGCGGGAGCGCCTCGCACGGTCATATCCTGGATGGCATGGGCGACGGCTTGGTAGGTCGGCAGATCGACCTGGACAAGTTTCCAGGGCAGCGTCTTCTGATCGATCATCCGAACCTGACCGTTAGCCCATTCGACGGTGCGCATGATAAATGCTCTCCTGAGTGATCGAACTACTCAGTCCGTGATTTCGCTGACAATCTCGATGCCATTCAGCATCATGTTGTAGAGAAAGACTAGATGCAGAAACTCGGCATCGTGCGGGACAACGCCCAGCTCTTTCGCCCGCTGCACCGGCATGTCATAGGTATCGACGGTGTTGACTGGCAGGACAATCCGCCAATCCCGAAGCTGGTGCTGGTTGGCGTGCAGCCGCAAGTACATTGCCAATTGGTGGGTACACAGATCGGTGCAGTCTCCAACGACGATCCAGCTCCTGATCTGTGGGCGGGCGGTGATCCATTCGGCGAAGCCGGGAGCCAACCCGCTGCTGATTGAGTTTTTCGGAATGACGTGCATCTGGTCGTAGAACGGCAGTGCTTTGAGGGCACTAACTGACTCTGATTCAACTGTACCCCGGACACAGTGGGGGCCGTACTGGTTGAATTCGACCGCATCGCGTGGGTGGGTGTCCTGCGGCAGGGCGATGTCGCGCAGGCCGCGTTCCCAGGCCAGTGACATCAGCCTGACGATAGGCTCAACGATCTGGTTGACACGTGGCGAGGACAGGGGCCCGACGCTGCAAAATCCCTCGATGACATCAACCGAAACAATCCCTGCGCTGCGCGGATTGGCATTGTGCAGCAGCGAATCGAAACGAAGCGGTTGGAGGCTGTTCTTCCAGCCGAGCATCCATTCGATGAATGGTCGGCTGTGTTCAATGAAGTTGGATGTGTCCATGGATTAGACCTCGAAGACTCATCATATGGACGGCGGGCAGGGGACATCCACATCACGCTGCCGGTGCGCGCGAAGGGTTATCCCTGGTTGGCGGCTTCGACAATCGCGCCCAGCACGTCCAGCGGGACGCCGCTGCGGTCATAGGTCTGCCCCTGGTACACGATCACCTGGGTGGGGCCATCACCGTAGCGAACGCGGACGGCGGGCGTACCACTGACGCCCACTTCGCGGCCGAAGTTGACGCTGTCAGTGATGTACTGCTGTTGAGCCGTGCAGTTCAACGCCTGGCCGTAGTCCACGCCCAACTGCTCAGCGACCTGACGGGCCGTGTTGCCATCGTAGTTGCCGCGAGCGGCATTCTGATAAAGGTAATCGTACATGCCCCAGAACGAACCGGATTTCTGCTCTTCCATACAGACCAGCGCGCTGCCAATAAAAGCAGTGAGATCGCCGCCGGCGGTGGGGAAAATCCAATACTCAAACTTGGCTTTCCCTGTTTTCACGTACTGCTCGAAGAACTGGTTCATGGTCTCTTCGTAGTCCTGGCAGTGCGAACAGGCGTAGTCGGCAAACTCCACAATGGTAATCGGGGCATTCGGGTTACCCACGACGAAACCGCCATTTGCGTTGCGCGTCTGTGGAAGATCAGCAAACTTGTTAGTTGCCTGTACCGGAGCGGTGGAACTGATGATGATGGCCGTCAGGACGATGATGGCGACGGCGCCGATCCCAATGATGAGGATCAGGCGATTGCGATTTCGGGTATTGGTATCCATAGCTGTTTAACCTATTCCGAAGGGAAAACATCCCGTTCACAAAAACGAACTACAACAAGCTTGCGCGCTCATTATAAGCGAACTTTGCCGCCGAAACGAGGCAGTGGTATCAGCCAGGAGGTCTGTTGCTGGTAGCGGCGGTAGGTCTCCCCGTAGACCTTAATCAGGCGGCGCTCTTCCAAAAGTGAACCGAAGATAAAGTACAGAGTTGATCCTATGGCAAAGGCCAGAAAACCCTCGGTCATCACACTCAATGGCCAGATGATCATGAGCGAGAACAGGTAGAGTGGATGGCGTACAAGCCGGTAGACTCCGTTCACCTGGAGAGGTTCGTCGGGTAGGGGGAGTATCTGCCCTTTCCAGTAGGCGATGAGCTGACGCAATCCGCCGAAGCGCAGCAGGTCGATCTGCATCAACGAGATGAACATTCCTAGCAGACCGACGGCCTGAACAACCAGGAACAGGATCGTCACCAGTCCCTCGGTTCGCCAGATGACCTGCCCCGGATTCAGCAGGAGCGCGATAACCACGGGCAAGAGTGTTACAATCGACCAGATGTTATAGCCCAGACGGTAGTAGGCTTCATACGCCTGATCGCCGATGCGTTTACGGACCGCGTTTCTGATCCCGGGGCCAGCCAACCAGCTGTGCAGAACGGCAAACAGGGCTAAGAGCGCGATGATGATCCAGAACATATCGCATCCTTTGTGCAGATAGGAGCAGTACCCCATGCGTGCAATCGATATTATCGCCAAGAAGCGTGATGGTGAGGCGCTTACTCGTGAAGAGATCAATTGGTTTATAGACGCATACACGCGCGGCAGCTTACCTGATTATCAGGCTTCAGCGCTGCTCATGGCGATTTTCCTGCGCGGAATGACGCGCGAAGAGACTGTCAACCTGACGGTGGCGATGGCTCAATCTGGCGATGTCCTCGATCTATCTGACATCATTCCTTATTCGGTCGATAAGCATTCATCCGGCGGTGTGGGCGACAAGACAACACTGGTGGTACTGCCACTGGTGGCCGCCTGCGGTATTCCCGTCGCGAAGATGAGCGGTCGCGGTCTGGGGTTTTCCGGTGGGACGATTGACAAGCTGGAGTCGATCAGCGGCTATCGGGTCAATTTGACGAACGAGGAGTTCCGCCAACTGGTGCGCGAAAACGGGATCGTCCTGACTGGACAGTCGGCTGATCTCGCGCCTGCGGATGGAAAGTTGTACGCGCTGCGAGATGTGACGGCAACGGTCCCCTGTCTGCCGCTGATTGCAAGCAGCATCATGAGCAAGAAGATCGCTGCTGGAGCAAATGGAATTGTCCTGGATGTGAAGGTAGGCCGTGGGGCATTCATGACCAACCTCGCCGATGCGCGGGCGCTGGCCCAGATCATGGTCGAGATCGGCGTCGATGCTGGGCGTGACATGATCGCGGTGCTGTCCGATATGAACCAACCCTTGGGCTGCGCGGTGGGCAACGTCCTGGAAATGGCCGAGGCTATCGAGTGTCTGCATGGCGATGGGCCAGAGGACTTCCGCGAACACTGCCTGCAAGTCGCCGGTTACATGCTGCGCTTGGCCGGGCAGGGCCAGCGCTGGACGGATGCGGGAGAGGTTCGCGCTTATCTGGAGCACCAGTTGGACAACCGCGAAGGCTTGAAAGTCTTGCGAAAGATGGTCGTTGGGCAGGGCGGCGATGTCCGTCAGGTCGATGATCCGTCCCGGTTGCCCCAGGCTCGTATCGTCCACGCCTTCACTGCTGCCCGGAGTGGTTTTGTGCAGCAGGTTGCTGCCGATCTGATCGGGCAGGCCTCGTTCGATCTGGGCGCAGGGCGCGAAAAGAAAGGCGATCCGGTCGATCTGGCAGTGGGCTTGAAAGTCCACAAGAAAGTTGGCGACCGGGTAGAGGCCGGACAGACGCTCGTCACCGTCTATGCCAACGACGAGAAGAAAGTCCCGGGATGCTTGTCGCAGTTGGAGGAGGCGATTGAAGTCGGCGAGCAGCCTGCTGATCCGCTGCCCTTATTCTATGACACGCTCTACGGGTAGAAGCTGTCCTTCGGCGTTAAACTGGTAGGCATTGATAGGCGCTTCTGTCCAGTAGCCACCCTCGAAGCGAAAAGCGCCGTTCAAGCCGGTGTAACTGCCATTCATCAGCGCATCGAGAGGATCGGTCTGTCGCATGGCTGCCTGCGCGATCCGGGTAGCATCGGTGGTCAAGGTTGCCAGCAGGCCCGGTTCAGGGACATAGAGTCCCATGCCAAGGAACTGCTGGCGGTAATCACTGTCCGGGAGGCTGCCGCTCGACAGGATCGTGATGCTGCTGCGACGCGACAGGAGCGTCGCAAACGGTTCGTAAGCGCCGAAATCTCCCAGTTGCGCATCGGTAGAGATCGCCTCCATCGAATCAGAGGGCGGCAGGCCGGCAAGCTGAGGATTGGTCAGAAAGAAGGACGATACAGTGGCGGGACGCGACCCCCATGTGCCGATGACGAGCATCGGGATCGGGGCGATGGCCTGCTGGACGGGTTCGCTGCTTGCCCAAGGGCCGAGCGCCAGCACCGCGCCGACGAGCGGATCGCGGGCAATGGCCCGGACTCGATCAAGGGCGCTTTCAGTCGTGCTGCCGTCATCGACCGCAAGCAGTTCGATACCAGACACGGCGGCATTGGTCTGGCTAAAGGCCAACAGCACTGCGTAGTAGGCATCGTAGCCGAGGGCCTGATAACGGCCCTCAAAGGGAGCCAGCAGCACCAACCGAGTCACCGCATTCGGGCGGACAAGTCCGCAGCCTGCCGCCAGCAGCAAGACGACACAGATAAGCCTCGGCGCAGCTCTAGCAGCCATTGGCGAGATGTTCGTCATAGGTGGTGGCGAAATCGTGGTAGCCGTCTGCACGGCAGTCCGCTCGCATGTAGAAGTAGTTGGTCTGTGCAGGATAAACGACGGCCTGAATCGCGCTCAATCCTGGATTGGCGATGGGGCCGGGCGGCAGGCCATCGTTGAGGTAGGTGTTGTAGGGTGAGACAGCGCTGTAGTAATCATCAACGCTGATGCGTGACCACCAGGTGTCACCTCGGAAACCGAGGGCGTACTGCACGGTTGGGTCGGCTTCAAGCCGCTGGCTGTTGGCAAATCGGTTGCGGTAGACGCTGGCGATCAAGGGTTGCTCATCGACATGGACAGACTCGCGCTGTACGATTGATGCCAGGATAACGACCTGGAACAGGCTGAGTCCCTGCTGGGCCGCATCCTGGGCAAGCTGCGGGCCGGTTTTCTCCAGGAAGGCCTTCAGCAGAATGTCGCGCAGCATTGTCGGCGTGACAACAGCCGGAAGCTGGTACGTATCGGGGAAGAGGAATCCTTCCAGTGATACACCCGCGGGAAAGCCTACTGTTTGCGCGAAGCCAGCGTCCTGTACCGAACCCGGCCCGGCCACCGCCATGAACTCGGCTCCAGTGAAGCCAAAATAGGGACTGGTGTCGATGATCGCCAGGATTTCTTCCAACCGCCAGCCTTCCAGGATGCGGAATGAGAACTGGCTGCTGCGTGAGTCCGTCAGCGCGACAGCGATCTGGGCGAGGCTTTGCGCACGGCTCAGAAAATATGTCCCGGCCTCTAACTGGCGGTCGAGATCGTTCAAACGCACATAATCGACAAAAAGCTGTCCATCACGGATCAGGCTGGCCTCGACCAGCGCCTGGGCGATCACGCGCGGGGTATCTCCGGGGTTGATGGTAAAGCGCAGGGGAGTTGTATCCTCGCTGAACGGGCGGTTCAGATCGTCCTGCCGGGAGGACAATGCGAT
>CAZKXW010000111.1:0-14740 GCA_964556745.1 uncultured Anaerolineaceae bacterium | reverse complement strand
TGCAAGCCCGAAATGTTAGCAATACTCTGATCGTGACCTGCATTAGCTCCGGCACAATTGTGAGCCGCGATGGGTTAATTCTCACCAATGCCCACAACACAGTTCCCAGCTCAACATGTCCAGGAAATACAATCCTGATTGGGCTGAGCATTCGTCCAAATGAACCGCCAGTCACGCAGTATCGGGCCGAAATTGCTCAGGCGGATCCTGGGCTGGATTTGGCTCTGCTTCGCATCACGCGTGAATTAGATGGCCGCCTTGTTGACCAGAGTGCGCTTGGCCTGCCTTTCGTTGAAATTGCGGACTCCGGTTCAGTTTTGCTGGACGACACTATCGTTATTGTGGGTTTTCCTGGAATTAGTGATGATCCTGTCCAGGCAGTTCGCGGAACCGTCAATGGTTTCGTCTTGGAACCGCGCAGTCGTTCAGGAACAGCTTGGATAAAGACCAGTGCCGAAATCCCCGGCACGATGTCTGGTGGCGGAGCATATGACCGTACAGGGCGGTTGATTGGCATCCCTACGACCGCACCGCTTTCCAGCATGAGCGGTTCACAAGGAACCTGTATTCCCATTCAAGATACCAACCTGGATGGGCTGGTCAATGCCAGTGATAGCTGTATCGCTGTAGGTGGTTTCATTAATGTCTTACGACCGTCAAGTTTCGCAAGACCGCTCCTGCGAGCGGCGTCGCTACAGCTTTCGCTTGAGACTACCACGCAACTTGCTCAATCCGCCTCCATTCGCCGTGGAACACCGCGCTTCACACGGCTGTTCTTCTCCCCGTCGGTTAACGATGCCGGTATGCCCATTACCGTTATCCGGAGTCTTCCTGCCGGGAGCACAAGCCTGTACCTGTTTTTCGACTATGAGAACATGACACCCGAAACAGTCTATGAGCTGCGCGTGACACTGAATGGCATCCCTAATCCAACCTTTAGCCTTTCGCCTGTCCGCTGGAGCGGTGGAGAACGTGGTATGTGGTATGTGGGCAGCGGCGGACAACCCTGGCCGAACGGCGTTTATGAATTCACGCTGTTTGCCGATGGTGTAGCCGCACCCTCAGCACGACTTGTTGTAGGCGAAGCCCCTGCGAATACGCCGGCATTCAGTGACATTGTATTCGGGATTCTTGACCCACGGGGAAATCCACTCGGTAATGGCTTTGTCTTGCCGACGGGCGCGACCGCCAGCGCACGTTTTGTATTCCGTAACATGCAGGATGGGATTACCTGGAGTGCCATTTGGTATTTGAATGGAGCTGAAGTCAACCGGACGACCAATACGTGGGACGCAGGAACCTCTGGTACCAACATCACCAACATCGAATCAGCGGATGGTGTCCCTCCCGGTCAGTACCGAATCGAACTCTATATTGAAACCCGATTGTCCGCAACATCGGATTTCATCATCGCCGGAGCACAGCAGGGTGCCCTACCTCAAATTGTTACAAATCTGCACTTCACAACTGCCGCCAACGACCAGGAAGCTGTGACGGCCCCCCCTATTAGCAACTTTTCAGAGCGAGTCGGCGCACTCTACGCCCTCTTTGACTGGCAGCAGATTGCGGCAGGAACTCTCTGGACACTGACATGGTACGTAGACCGCGAAGTATTCTTTGAATATACCTTACCCTGGACCGGGCCTTCCAATGGGCAGAATTATCTCCTGCGCCTGTCCGCACCTGATGGCATCCCTGATGGAACTTATACCCTTGAAATCCGCCTGAACAATATCCTTATTAGTCGCGCCGAAGCCCAGGTCGGCATTGGTCAGCTTCCAATCGATCAGTTTGCACAGGCAAGTGGCGTACTCTTGCGTGGCAGAATCCTGGATGCCGATACCGGACAAGGGATTCCCGGCGTCAGCTTCATCCTCATCAGCGCCGATTTTTCGGTGGCCGAGTTTGTCTGGGATCAATCTCAGGTTTATGCCATTGCCACAACCGACCAGAATGGCATTTTTGAAATCGATCGTCTGCTCCAATACTCGACTGAAAACACCGCAATTGCTTACAGCGTCATCATCGCCGCCGAAGGCTATGTGCCAATCAGCGCTGACGGCATCGAAGTCACCCTCGAAACGCCCAATCCACTCGACCTGACGATCTACCTGTACCATGATTAGTCGAAAGAAACCCATGAAAAAGAGGCTGGACATCTTACTTTGTGATCGGGGGCTGGCTCCCAGTCGTGAAAAGGCACGTGGGATGGTGATGGCCGGCGAAGTCAGTGTAGATGGCAGACTCGTGGATAAACCCGGTTCCCAAGTCGATCCCGAGTCTCAGATCGTCATTAAAGCTAGGACACGCTATGTTAGCCGCGGGGGAGAAAAACTTCATCATGCGCTCGAAGCATTCCTGCCGGACATTCGAGGTTGGGTCTGCGCTGATGTGGGCGCGAGTACCGGCGGATTCACCGACTGCCTGCTCCAACATGGTGTAGAGCGTGTGTACGCCATCGATGTCGGTTACGGTCAGATCGACTACCGGCTTCGACAAGACAGCCGCGTTCTCCTTATGGAAAGAACCAACGCGCGTTATCTTGAATCGCTGCCGGAACGGGTGCAGTTAGTGACCGTTGACGCCTCCTTCATCTCCCTGAAGCTGCTGTTACCAGCGATCAAAGGCTGGTTGCATCCAAACGCCAGCGTCATCGCTCTCATTAAGCCGCAGTTTGAAGCTGGACGAGAATCGGTCGGCAAAGGTGGCGTTGTTCGGGATACAGCCATTCATCGCAAAGTGCTTCACGATATCCTGGACTTCGCCCAGCAAATCGGTTTGCCACCACAGAAACTGATCTCTTCTCCCATCAAGGGGCCAGCGGGCAACATCGAATTCCTCGTTTGGTTGTGCTTAACCGAAGAGGATGTGACCGTATCACCAGACAGCCTTATCGCTCAGGTTCTGCCCTGATCTTCCTCATACCCTACGCTTCATTGTCCGGTTCACTGTATAATCCCCATTGATCCCAGCCCATTCTGGAACGAAGTGGTTAGACAATGAACCGTGAGAATCTGCGTAACTTCTGTATCATCGCCCATATCGATCATGGCAAGAGTACCCTTGCGGATCGTCTTCTTCAACTCACGCACACCGTCTCAGACCGAGACATGCAGGAACAGCTCCTGGACAGCATGGATTTGGAACGCGAACGCGGCGTCACCATCAAGGCATCAGCCGTCCGCATGACCTACCCTGCGCGCAACGGTCAGACCTACGTAATGAATCTCATCGATACCCCCGGCCATGTTGACTTCAACTACGAAGTGAGCCGTGCCCTGCAAGCCTGTGAGGGAGCCGTCCTGGTCGTGGATGCCAGCCAGGGTATTGAAGCCCAGACCCTGGCAAACCTCTATTTGGCGCTCGATCAGGATTTGGAGATCATCCCCGTCATCAACAAGATTGATCTGCCCTCTGCGCGTCCGAAAGAGGTTGCCAAAGAGCTTGAAGACCTTCTCGGTATCGCTGCTGACGACATGATCCCGATATCGGCTAAGCTGGGTACGAACATTCAGGAAATCCTTGAAGCCATCATTGAGCGGGTTCCTCCTCCCAAAGGCAAACCTGACGATCCGCTGCGTGCGCTTGTCTTCGATTCACACTATGACTCTTATAAAGGTGTGGTGGCCTATGTCCGCGTCGTGGACGGATGTTTGACTCATCGCAGCCAGTTTCAATTGATGGCGACGGGGGCGAGGTTTGAGCCAGTTGAAATCGGCGTCTTCAGCCCGACAATGCAGATGACGGATGCTCTTGATGCGGGCGAAGTCGGGTATGTCGCAACCGGTTTCAAAACCGTCCGCGAATGTCGCGTGGGCGATACCATTACGCTCTACTCTGGCGGCGCATCGGAACCTCTTCCCGGCTACGCCAAAGTAAAGCCTATGGTCTTTGCTGGTTTCTACCCCACTAACAACGACGATTACCCCGAACTGCGCGATGCACTGGAAAAGCTCCAATTGAACGATGCCTCGTTGGTATTTGAGCCAGAGACATCACAGGCGCTCAATTTCGGATTTCGTGTCGGCTTCCTGGGATTGTTCCATATGGAAATTATTCAGGAGCGCTTGGAGCGCGAGTACGACCTTGATATTCTGGCAACAGCGCCGAGCGTCGAGTACAGCGTCACCCTCACCGATGGCAGCGAGATCACGATCGATAGTCCAGCTCAGCTTCCTGATGAAAACCTGATCCGTGAAATCCGCGAACCCTGGATGAAGATCCAGATTTACACACCGCAGGAATTCATCGGCCCAATCATGGACTTGGTAATCAAGAAGCGTGGGGAATATGTCACAACCGAGTATCTCGATGCCACCCGTGTGATGCTCCACTACAATATGCCCCTATCTGAGGTGATCGTTGATTTCTTCGACCGCCTCAAGAGCATCTCCAAAGGCTATGCCAGCATGGATTATCAGTTCGACGACTATCGCGCAGGTGATCTCGTCAAGCTCGATGTCTTGGTCAACAATGAGCAGGTGGACGCCCTGGCGATGATCGTGCATCGCGAACATGCCTACAACAAGGGTCAACGCTTGATTACCCGGCTGAAGGAACTCATTCCGCGCCAGCTTTTCACTATCCCCATCCAGGCAGCCACCGGCAAACGCATCATCTCCCGCGCCAACGTCAGTGCTATGCGGAAGGATGTGCTGGCGAAGTGCTACGGCGGTGACATCTCGCGCAAGAAGAAACTGCTCGAAAAGCAGAAAAAGGGCAAGAAACGAATGAAGATGGTGGGGTCGGTAGAAGTTCCCCAGGAAGCCTTCATGGCACTTCTTCGTCTTGACGAAGAGTAGCAGCAATCTATGCTGCTCAAGTGGCATAACCTTGAGCAGCTTCTTCGTTCGTGTAATATGGACTCGGATCAGGCCTTCTGAATTTCGTTGAGCATCTGCCACAACATCGACAGACTCCACGTGGTCGTCCAGCGTGGCGCAGTCTCCGATTGCCCGCCAAACCCATACACTCTGGATAGCGCCTGCTCTCCTACTCGCACAGCGATGGCGGTTCCCGCATCCGAATCAGCATGAATTTCACCCATGTTCGGATAGGAAACGATGGCGATGCCTGCGTTCGCGCCGCTCGACACAATCAGAGCCTCTACCGCTTTTTCCGCCACCTCGCGGATCGATAGCGCAGAGGATAGCGACAGTGAACGGCTCAGGCTTTGCGGATCAGCCTCTACTAACTCGACCATGAGAACATCACGATCTACGTCAACTTCACGCAGCAAACGCGAAACTGGATTACCGATCCCAGCCTCCAGAATTGCCAGTTTGTATCCCAATCCTTTCAACGCTTCAAGAACCGCTTTCTCGATTAGTGCCTCATCCGTTCCGAAAATGTAGCGCCCAACCCGTTCCCGAATCTGCTGCTCAACCACATCAATCATCTTGTTGGCGATTTCGATGCTTTCGGCCTTCGCCGTAATCCGTATATCCACCTGCCCCGCATGTGCCGCTAATCCGACCGTAGGGTTTGAAGCTTCCAGTAGGCCCTTGCCAAGCCGATCATCCAGTAGGCTTTCGCCCAGCCCCGCAGTCCTGATTACACGTGCTTTAATGATTTCTGTACCTAGTGAAAATCTATCCCTCAGAAAGGGGATGACCCGCTCCGCCAGTAAATACTTCATCTCGCGCGGAACCCCAGGCAGACTTATCACCACGCCGTTCCCATGTTCCACGATGAACGCTGGAGCCGTTCCCACCGGATTTTCGATAGGAATCGCATTATCCGGCAGATAGGCTTGCCGGTAGTTATTCTCTGACATTGGCGCGCGAAAGCTGGCAAAACGCGCGGCGATCATATCCAACAAATGCTGGTGGAACATCAATCCACGATCTGTAGCTGCGGCGACAGCCTGCCGAGTCATGTCATCGATTGTTGGCCCCAATCCGCCGCATGTAATCACGATATTCGATCGGTTGAGGGCGATACGGATGGCATCCGCGATTCTGCCTTCATTATCCCCAACTGAGGTCATGAAAAACACATTTACCCCAATATCGCGCAATGCCCGCGCGATATGCACTGAATTCGTGTCCGTGATTTCGCCCAGCAGAATCTCCGTTCCAATGGCGATGATTTCTGCATTCACATTTGAAGCCATGTTGTGGTTCTATCCTCAGTCTTCAAGTCACACTGTACTCTGATGGTATCCCAATTGAGGTTCAAGTGACGAATAACCTGTATTCGCCATGCAAAAATCAGCTTAAAATCTCAGATTTCGTTTTGCAAAATCGAAACCACTGGTTATAATCAGACCGCATAAGTAGAATTTGCCACAAAGCAAAATATTTGTGCAAATTCACCAATACATTTACTCGAAACTTTTCACAACAGCATTGGACGGAGGATAGTCAGTGGCCAGCGTAACGTTTAACCATGTCTGGAAGAAGTATACCGGTGGGACTGTGGCCGTGCGCGATCTGCACATTCAGATTGCGGACAAGGAATTCCTTGTCTTCGTCGGCCCATCGGGTTGCGGAAAATCGACCAGCTTGCGTATGCTGGCCGGACTCGAAGAAATCAGTGAGGGCGAAATCCTGATCGGAGATCGCGTGGTTAATAATGTGGCTCCTAAGGATCGTGACGTAGCAATGGTCTTCCAGAGCTATGCCCTCTACCCCCATATGACCGTCTACGACAACATGGCCTTTGGTCTTAAGCTCCGCAAGACCCCCAAGCAGGTCATCGACCAGCGTGTTCATGAAGCTGCCAAGAGCCTTGGCATCGAGCAGCTTCTCGACCGCCGTCCACGTCAGCTCTCTGGTGGTCAGCGCCAGCGCGTCGCCGTCGGTCGTGCCATTGTCCGTGAACCTGCCGTCTTCCTCATGGACGAACCACTGTCTAACCTCGACGCCAAGCTCCGCGTCGAAGCCCGTTCTTTCATTAGCAAGCTGCATCAGCGCCTCGGCACAACCTTCATCTACGTGACCCATGACCAGGTTGAAGCTATGACGATGGGAACGCGCATCTGCGTCCTCAACGCGGGCGAACTTCAGCAGATCGACAGCCCTTATAACCTATATCACAATCCACGCAATCTGTTTGTCGCTGGTTTTATCGGCAGTCCGTCCATGAACTTCTTCGATGCGACTTTGAAGGTCGAAGGCGGAAATTACTTCGTCGACACCGGCAACATGAAGTTGGCAGTTCCGGCTGACAAGGCCGAAGCCTTCCGCGATCATGCTGGAAAGAAAGTGGTCTTCGGTATCCGTCCAGAAGACATTCATGATAGCGACTTCCAACCTCCTGGAATCGTTCCAGCCTTGGTTGAAGCCGATGTCGATGTGGTCGAACAGATGGGCAACGAAATGGTCGTCTATCTGGCAGACCGCGGCAGCAGCTTCATTTCCCGCATGGATCCGCGTACCCGTGCCCGCGTCGGCAATCGTATGGGTGTCGTCTTCAACATGGATAACATGCATCTGTTCGACGTGGACTCGAAGCTCGCGTTAGCCTATGACTATAAACTGGCTGAGGCCGCCAAAGCCAACTGATTCTTACACGATATCTGAGTGATCGCTAAGAGAGCCATCCATTGTGGGTGGCTCTCTTAATTTTCATACACAAGCTGTGTTATGCTATCGACGCATTCGCTCCCTATTAACTTTGCCTGCGGCACATTTCTCTGAGGGAATGAGTCCACCGTGAAAGTCACTGCGCTGCGTCAGCCCGACTTGTTTGACAGACTTCGACCAGAGTGGAACTCCCTGCTCCACCGCAGCTTGTCCGACAGAATCTTCAGCACATGGGAATGGCAGTCAATCTGGTGGTCCGCTTATCAACCTGGGCAGCTGTGGGTCCTGGAATGCCGTAATGGCCTTGGTCAGCTTGTTGGGTTGGCTCCCTGGTTCATCCAGGAACAGCCGATGCGTGGCCGTGTAGTGCGCGGCATTGGCTGTGTCGATGTGACCGATTATCTTGACGTCATTGCTGATTCATCCTGTCAACAGGCTGTGATCGATTCCATTGCCGATTACCTGTCTCAGCATCGGGATGAGTTCGACGCCATCGATCTCTGCAACCTGCCAGAGGATTCCGTCGCCTACACCCAACTTGCCCCTGCCCTTCGATTACAGGGATTTTCGCTGGACCTGATTCAGCAGGAGGTCTGTCCGGTCATCCACCTGCCCTCCACATGGGAAGACTATCTCGAACTTCTGGACAAGAAGCAGCGCCATGAACTCAAGCGCAAACTTCGCCGAGCGGAAAGTGCCACCGAGAAAATCGACTGGTATCTCGTCGGCTCGGAACACGATCGCGATGCCGAGCTTGATCGGTTCCTCGACCTGATGGCTTCCAGCCACCCTTCGAAAGCTGAGTTTTTGACCGACCCGTGCAATGTCGATTTCTTTCGGCGCATGAGCCATGCGGTCAGTGAGAACGGTTGGCTTCAACTCAGCTTCCTGACCATTGATGGTGTCGCCGCAGCTGCATACTTGAACTTTGTTTATCGCGACCGGGTATTGGTATACAACTCGGGACTCAAGATCGACACCTATGGCCACCTGAGTCCGGGTATTATTCTGCTTGCGCACAATATCGAACTGGCCATCAAATGTGGCTACCGGGTCTTCGACTTCCTGCGAGGAAATGAAGTCTACAAGTATCGGATGGGCGGGCATGACACACGTATTTTCATGCTCATGACGCGCCAGAGCCAGGAGTGATCTAATGAAGATCAATCACCTTGCCATACTCAGCGTTCATACTAGCCCGCTTGCCAAACTGGGTGGCGAAAAAACTGGTGGCATGAATGTTTACGTGCGCGAACTGTCCCGTGAACTCGGTCGTCGTGGCATCCATGTTGACGTATTCACCCGCCGGTCCAGCCCTGACGATCCACACATTGATATCAGTTTGGGAACCAATGTGAGAGTCATCACGATTCAGGCTGGCCCGCTGGAAGTCCTGTCGCCAGACGAGACCTTCCCCCATGTTCAGGAATTTGCGGCAGGGGTGATCGCCTTCAGCACGCTGCACAACCTTCGCTATGACCTGATCTACAGTCACTACTGGCTGAGCGGCTGTGTTGCCGCCACATTGAAGGAAATCTGGGGAACCCCTTTCGTACAGATGTTCCATACATTGGGGCATATGAAGAACAGGATCGCCCTGAACCCCAATTCGCCAGCACTCCCTGACGTCCGTATCAGCCAGGAATCGCGCATTGTTCGTTTAGCTGACCGAATCATTGCTGCAACCCCTGCCGAACATGCCCAACTGCTCTGGCTATACCGCGCAGATCGCCGCAAAATCGCGATCATCCCTCCAGGTGTCAACAGTGAACGGTTCTTTCCGCAGTCCATGGAAGAATCTCGCGCTCGCTTGGGATTGGAGATCAATCAGACAATTTTTCTTTTTGTCGGCAGAATTGAACCTCTGAAGGGCGTAGATACCATTCTACAAGCTTTCGCTGCGATTAAGCGCGAGTCACCCGATCTGTTAGCGAAAGCGCGCTTTCTGGTCATCGGTGGCGATCCGGATCGACCCAACAAAGAGTTGGCGCGTCTCATTGAGCGCACCCGCGAATTAGAACTCGAATCTTTAGTTGATTTCCTCGGAGCAAAGGAGCAGAATCATCTGCGCGATTACTATTCCGCTTCCAACACCGCTATCATGCCATCGGAGTACGAATCATTTGGCATGGTTGCTTTGGAAGCAATGGCTTGTGGCACCCCCGTCATCGCTTCCCATGTTGGAGGACTGGCTTTCCTTGTTCAGGACGGAGTGAACGGATACTCGATCCCAGTTGGTGAACCTAATGCCCTGTCCGAAAAACTGATTCAAATACTTACGAACAGTGAATCGCTGTCCGTGCTGCGTGCTAACGCTGCTGCAACCGCTCAGCAGTACACCTGGTCTGCGATTGCCGAACGCCTCGAAACTATCTTTGGACAGATTGACCGCAATTCAGCGCGGCGTCACCCTCCATAGGCATTGGGAACATTGCTGACTGTTACCGCCACATACGGTTCCTTTTCCTGGATTTCGAGGACGCGCTCATCAGACAGACGTACCTGCCCTTTGTGGTAGAGGACGTTGTTGAAACCATCATAGCGGTAACGGCGGCTGACCCACCCATACTCGGCGTGTTGGAATACCGCCTCGAACTGGATCGCATCCTCTTCTGGGAAGTAATGTTCCTCGATCACCCACACGGGGGCGTATTGCTCAAGGTGCGGAATGGCTTTCGCGTCGCGCTTCTGGCGCAGGGTATTTAGGTCCATCGTTGTACTTTGGCTTTCTCTGCTGCGAATTAGCTATAATAGCAATTCTACCGAGTGAAGCTTCGTTTCGACAACCACAGAATTGACTTTTGAATCGGCATCCAATAGCAACCGACCTATTCTGGAAGATCACCCCTTCGTATGATAAGATCATCCAAATGCGCAGCACATTCATGGAGTGGATGACTTGCGGGAAATTGTGTTCATTGCCTGGGATCGTCTCAAAATCATCGCTGCCATTGTGGGCGATATCGAGGCTCGTGTGATCGTAACAGTGTTTTACTTCACTGTACTCGTTCCATTTGGCTTGCTCTCTCGTCTTGGCCCAGACCCCCTACGGATTGCGTCAACTTCCGAATCAAGCCACTGGATTGAGCGTGATCCTGTTCCCGTTGATCTTGAGTCCGCGCAGCGGCAGGGCTAAACATGTACATACTGGGCATCTCTTGCTTCTACCATGATTCCGCAGTGGCATTGCTTCAGGATGGCCATCTTGTTGCCGCGGCAATGGAAGAGCGTTTCTCGCGCAAGAAGCACGACAATGGTTTCCCATCGAAAGCCATCGAATTCTGCCTCCGCCAGGCGGGCATCACAGGTCAGGACCTGGAATACGTCGTCTTCTATGAAAAACCGCTGGTCAAGTTCGAACGCATCATCTTGTCCACGCTCAGAACTTTTCCTCGCTCCGTTGATGTCTGGGGTGATGCGATGGTCACCTGGCTGAAGGAAAAGCTGTGGATCAAGAACATCATTCAGAGGGAAGTTGGCGTCCGCTACGATCGTGTCCTTTTCTGTGATCATCACATGAGCCATGCCGCCAGTGCCTTCTTCGCTAGTCCTTTCCGAGAGGCCGCCGTCCTCACCATTGATGGTGTCGGTGAATGGACGACGACCACTTTGGGTCGTGCCAGCAGCCGGTGGGCTGGTGATGCCTCAGGGCAGAACAGTATTGAACTGTTTCAGGAACAGCGTTTCCCACATTCTCTCGGCTTGCTCTACTCTGCTTTCACAGCGTATCTCGGCTTTCGAGTCAACAACGGCGAATACAAGGTGATGGGCATGGCCCCCTATGGCCACCCACGTTACGTCGATAAGGTATACAAGCTCTTCAAGCAGAAACCAGAAGACGGTAGCTTCCAGTTGAATATGGACTATTTGAGCTACCATCATTCAGTCAATAGAAGCTTCAACGAGCGTTTCGTTGAGCTTTTCGGATCTCCACGTCCGCCTGAAGCAGACTTCTTCACCATGAAGACCAACCCGGAGAGATCTGCTGAGCGCAGCGCCATGGACGAAAACCAGCGCTTCGCCGACATCGCCGCCAGTATCCAAGCTGTTACTGAAAATGCCCTCATCAACATTGCAAATTACCTGTACGCTCGAACGGGGCTGAGCAACCTGGTGATGGCCGGGGGTGTGGCACTGAATACCAAAGCCAACTACCGCCTCCTGAAAGAAACCCCATTCGACGAAATCTATATTCAGCCTGCCGCTGGTGATGATGGTGGCGCATTAGGAGCCGCTCTTTGGGCACACCATATCGTGCTGGGCAAACCCCGCGATTGGGTCATGCCCCACGCCTATTGGGGCGAAGGCTATACCGATGCCGAATGCCGCGCCTTCCTCGATGCCAAAGGTGTGAAATACGAATCCTTCGATGGGAATGATGACCGTCTCGTCGATGTCGTCGCGGAAGGTCTGACTCAGAAAAAAGTGATCGGTTTCTTCCAGGGACGCTTTGAGTGGGGACCGCGTGCATTAGGGAACCGCAGTATTTTGGCTGATCCCCGCAGCGATGACATGAAGGAAGTCGTCAACACCAAAATCAAGTTCCGCGAGCCGTTCCGCCCCTTCGCCCCCGTCATCCTACGGGATCGTGCAGCCGAGTATTTTGACTACGTGGGTGTTGCCGAACATGAGGCGCCCCGCTATATGCTTATGGTCGCTCCCATCAAATCCGATAAGCAGGATAAGATACAGGCCGTTTGCCATGAAGGAACTGGCCGCCTTCAGACCATCGAGCGCGAGACCAATCCGCGCTACTATGGTGTGATTGAGCGTTTTGGACAGATTACTGGTGTGCCGGTTGTCCTGAACACCTCCTTCAATCTGCGCGGCGAGCCAATTGTCTCGTCACCGCGCGATGCCTGGAATACCTTCCAGAATAGTGATATCGACTATCTCGTTCTCAATTCGTTCCTGGTCAGGAAACCGAAGTAGCGATCAGAGGAGACATCACATGCGCGACATATTGGCGCGAATGGGTATCGTCGGCGAGTTGTTCGCGTTCCTATGGCGGCGTAAACTATACTGGCTGATTCCGATGGTGGTTACGCTCATCATCTTCGCCATCCTCATCATTCTGGGCAGCAATCCCGCCACGCAGCCGTTCATCTATACCCTGTTCTAGACGAGTCATCATGGATCGATCACAGTTCGTCATCCTGTTTACGCTCGCTTTTGCCGTGATTGCATCCATTCCGGCAGCTAGAAGTTCAAAACGCAAAGACAAGATTGTTGGCGGTTTGCTCGCTGAGGTGTTTCACCACCTGGGCGTAACCGCCTATCTCAGCATAGTACCCGCTGCCCTGCTCGGCAGCATTCTGGTGGGACCGCTTGAACTCGGTATCCCGCTGGCCCTTCTTTGCCTGGGCTTGACCATGCTAGCCTTGCTTCTCTACGCCATCTTCGAGAAACCGACCCGCGCCATGAAGGCCAAGTCAGAAGATCGCGGTTGGACAGAGCAGGACGCCAGAACGTCGGGTCTGTAGATACTACAACCACATCGCCATTTCAGCTCTCTCGTAAGGTAGGCTCATATGCCGCGCGCCCTCCTGAGTGTCTACGACAAGACCAACCTTGTGAAATTCGCATCAGCATTGATTGAGCTAGGCTGGGACCTTGTTGCCAGCGGTGGAACAGAAACCGCCTTGCGATCTGCTGGCCTGCCAGTCATCCCGGTCGAGCACTTGACGGGAATCCCCGAAATGCTCGACGGCCGTGTTAAGACGCTCCATCCCGCCAT
The DNA here is from genome assembly GCA_964556745.1 of uncultured Anaerolineaceae bacterium. Taxonomy (GTDB): domain Bacteria; phylum Chloroflexota; class Anaerolineae; order Aggregatilineales; family Phototrophicaceae; genus CFX2. The sequence continues at coordinate 1,474 of CAZKXW010000111.1, read as the reverse complement.
CCATGCTGGCATCCTCGCGCGGGACAAGCAAGAGGATGTCAGCAGCCTGGCGCAGTTTGGCTATGCGCCTATCAGTATGGTCGTGTGCAATCTCTATCCGTTCCAGGAAACTGTGTCTCAGATCGGCGTTTCCCTTCAGGATGCTATCGAGCAAATTGATATTGGGGGTGTCACCCTGCTGCGTGCCGGGGCCAAAAGTTTCTTCCGTGTGATTACCCTATGCGATCCCAGTGACTACGCCAAAGTTACAGCTGAGCTGAAGGCATCTGGACAGGTTGATCTGGCGACCCGGCGCAAACTGGCTGTCAAAGCCTTCGCTCACACACGAGATTACGACACTGCCATTCATGCCTATCTTTCTCAGGATGCGGTTCCCAGTCTGGTCAGTAGTGATCTCCCCCAGCACTTGGCTGTCGGAATGCAGCGCATCCAAACCCTGCGTTATGGGGAAAACCCGCACCAAGTCGCCGCTTACTACAGCCGTCTGACGAAGTCAGGCCCGCTTGGGGGCACGCTGCTCGGCGGCAAAGAACTGTCCTATAACAACATTCTTGACCTCGACGCGGCCTGGCGGGCTGTGAGCAGCTTCTCTGATCCTACAGTTGTCATTGTCAAACATCTCAACCCATGTGGAATTGCTTCTGCGGAAACGATTACCGCAGCTTTTCCCCTTGCTCTGCAATCGGATGCTGTATCCGCATTTGGCGGGGTAATCGCAGTGAACCGTCCCGTTGATGATGCTTTTGTTGCCGCACTGGGATCATTGTTCATCGAGGCCATCGCCGCGCCTTCTTTCACCCCCAGTGCCCTAGTAGCCCTCAGTACCGCGCGCAAGAACTGCCGTCTCATGCAAATACCGCAGTTCTTCACAGGCAGTGAGCTGGAATTGCGGTCGGTGCTAGGAGGGATTCTCGCCCAAAGTCCTGACATAGGCGACCCTGAAGGCACAGCTTTTCGCGTTGTCACCCAGCGTGCCCCTGCCCCTTCGGAACTGGCAGCACTCCAGTTCGCCTGGAGAGCAGTGCAGCATGTCAAATCCAACGCGATTGTGCTGGCAAACGGATCATCTACCGTTGGAATTGGTGGTGGACTGCCAAGCCGTCTCGATGCGGCTCGCCTCGCAATCTCGAAAGCCGGTGATCGTACTCGAAACGCGGTGATGGCCTCCGATGCGTTCTTTCCATTCGCCGATGGTTTGGAAGTCGCAGTTCAGGCGGGCATCACCGCAGTCATTCAACCCGGCGGATCGATCCGAGATCGTGAAGTGATTGAGGCTGCCGATGCTGCTAATCTCTCAATGATCTTCACCGGTGTTCGGCATTTCCGGCATTGACCTTCGCTTGGTTGGAACGCGGCAATCCAGTCTTGAAGACTGAGACCGCTTTGATATAATCCCACATATGCCACCTTAGCTCAATGGCAGAGCAAACGCTTCGTAAGCGTTAGGTTGTGGGTTCAAGTCCCACAGGTGGCT
>CAZKXW010000110.1:0-14749 GCA_964556745.1 uncultured Anaerolineaceae bacterium | reverse complement strand
CATTTCTCATCGCGGTCATGTTGAGCATTCTGCACGGCGACAGTCTGTAACCTGGAAAGTAATATCACGGGCTTCCCCGCTACCGCCGCCGCTTGATCCCCAGGATGCCCAGCAGTCCGCGCGTCAGCTCCCGCGTGACGTCGCGGGTGATCTGCTTGGCAATCGGGTTCTTCCCGATCTGCTCAATCAGGGAGGGTTCGTCCTTTTCCCGATCGCGCTTCTTCTTGTCCTCGACCTCGGCCTCTTCTTTAGCCGCCGCTTCGATCTTCTTGTTCAGGATTTCATAGGCACTTTCCCGGTCGATCACCTCGTTGTACTTGCTCGTCAGCCCCGACCGGCTGATCGCGGCCTGGAGTTCCCCGTCGGTGATCGTATCCATCCGTGATTCCGGAGTACACAGCAGCGTGTGGGCCAGCGGGGTTGGGATGCCCTTCTCGTTCAGCACGCTGACGAAGGCCTCGCCCATGCCCAGCGTGGTCAGCACATCCTCAACCTGGTAGAAGTCGGTCAGCGGGTAGTTCTCCGCCGCCAGCTTGATCGCTTTGCGGTCATTCGCCGTGAACGCCCGCAGCGCGTGCTGAATCTTCATCCCTAGCTGCGCCAGGATCGGAGCGGGGATATCCACCGGGTTCTGCGTGCAGAAGTACACGCCCACGCCCTTCGAGCGGATCAGCTTGATGATCGTCTCGATCTGGTCGAGCAGCGCCCCGGACGCTTCCTCGAAGATCAGGTGGGCTTCGTCGATGATGAAGACCAGCTTCGGCTTCTCAACATCGCCTTCTTCCGGGAACTTCTCGTAGATTTCCGCCAGCAGGCACAGCATGAAGGTCGAGAACAGCTTGGGCCGCTGCTGCAGGTCGTTCAGCCGCAGGATGCTGATGACTCCCTGACCGCTGCTGTCGGTACGTACTAGGTCTTCGACATCGAAGGAGCGCTCGCCGAAGAAGATGTCGGCGCCTTGTTCTTCCAGTTCAATCACCCGCCGCATGATCGCGCCGGTCGAAGACGGGCTGATCGCGCCGTATTCCTTCTCGATCTCTTCCTTGCCCTCGTTGGTAAGGTACTGGAGCGTCTTCTTGAAGTCGTTCAGATCGAGCAGCGGCAGGCTGTGATCATCGCAGTACTTGAAGATCAGGGCGATGACGCTCTCCTGCGTGTCGTTCACCTGGAGAATTTTGGAGAACAGCACTGGCCCGAACTCGGAGACGGTTGCCCGCAGCTTCACCCCGTTCGCTCCGGAGAGCGTCAGGAACTCGACCGGGAACGGCCGCGCGTTCCACGCGATCCCGATGTGCCCGTGGCGCTCGTCGATCTTGGGATTGGGCGTGCCCGGCTGCGCCAGCCCACTGACATCACCCTTGATGTCCATGATGAACACCGAGACCCCGTTGCTTGACAGGCTCTCGGCAAAGCGCTGCAGCGTCTTGGTCTTGCCCGTACCTGTTGCCCCAGCTACCAGCCCGTGCCGGTTGATCGTCGAGAGCGGCGCGGCAATGATCGCGTTTGGGACCGGCTGCCCGTCCAGTATCCCTACCCCGAATGTGATCGCTGGCCCTTTGAAGGTATACCCGGACTGAATGGTTTGCAGAAAAGCGTCTGTTCCACTCATGGTAGCTCCTCGTGCTGATTGTAATATGCGGAAACGATAGCACAGCGAGCGGCGATTTCCAAATGCGCCAAGATCGTTTAGAATATTTGTGCTTTGAGTTGGAGTAGCAACCAACACTGTGACTGATCCAATACGTGAATTTTGGAAAGTAATGATAAAAACGAACGAGCGGCGAAATGAACTCACTCTTGACCACATCTACCAGGGTGATTGCGTTGAGGTACTAAACTCGCTTCCAGAAGGCTCGGTCGATCTGGTCTTCGCCGACCCGCCCTATAACCTTCAACTTCAGAACACGCTGCTGCGCCCGAACCTGACCGTGGTCGATGCGGTCGATGATGCCTGGGATCAGTTCGACGATTTTGCGGCCTATGACCGGTTTACCCGTGATTGGCTTTCAGCCTGCCGCCGGGTGCTGAAGGATACCGGGACGCTCTGGGTGATCGGTTCCTACCACAACATCTACCGGGTCGGCACGATCTTGCAAGACCTCGGTTACTGGATACTCAACGATGTGGTGTGGGTCAAATCCAACCCCCTGCCCCAGTTCAAAGGGGTGCGCTTCACCAACGCCCACGAGACGCTGATCTGGTGCAAGAAGTCCCAGGCACAGAAGCGCTACACCTTCAACTACCACGCCATGAAGCAGATGAACGAAGCCAAGCAGATGCGGAGCGACTGGCTGATCCCGCTTTGCCGGGGGAAGGAGCGGCTGAGCGTCAACGGGCAGAAAGTTCATGCTACCCAGAAGCCGGAGGCGCTGCTCTACCGGGTGATCCTCTCCAGTTCCAACCCCGGCGATGTGATCCTCGATCCCTTCTTCGGCACAGGGACGACTGGCGCGGTGGCGAAGAAGCTCGGACGCCGCTACATCGGCATCGAGCGCGACCCAGCCTACATCGAAGCGGCTGCGAAGCGGCTGGCAGCCATTGACCCGACTTCAGTCGATCCCGCCGCGCTGGGATCCACACCCAATCCACGCAGTATCCCCCGCATTGCTTTTGGCGCGCTGCTGGAACAGGGGTTGCTCCTGCCGGGACAGACGCTCTACTTCGACGGGCAGCGGGAAGTTTCCGCCACGGTGCTGGCTGATGGGGCGCTCCGGTTGGCCGATGGCACGCGCGGCTCGATCCATCAGCTTGGGGCGCAGGTGAGTGGGCAGCTGTCCTGCAACGGCTGGGATCACTGGTGTTATGAAGACGGAGAAGGCCGCCTCCAGGTGATCGACACGCTCCGGCAGCGTCTCCGCCGCTCACGCTGAGTCTGTATTTCCTCGCAAACGATTCACCTGCGTCTTGGCTGGTATTCACCTTGCTGAGGCAGACTCCACCCAGTGTGTCATCTCACTGCGGAGCCAATCGCCACACCATGCAGCCTCCTGTGATTCACTGGTTCCGCCGCGACTTGCGGCTGAGCGACAACCTCGCCCTGGATGCCGCCGCTCGCTCCGGCCAACCAGTGCTGCCGGTGTTCGTCTATGATCCGGCCATCGTCCGCAGCCCGCGTGTCGCCCGGCCGCGCCTCAAATTCCTGTTGGCAAGTCTGGCTGCGCTGGAGGACTCGCTGCGACGCCAGGGAAGCCGCCTGCTGTTCCGCATCGGCCCGCCGGATGAGGCGCTGGCCGAGATTGCCCGGCAGAGCGGCGCGACCGCCGTCTATACCAACCGCGATTACACCCCTTTCGCCCTGCGCCGCGATGCGGCGGCAGCGGCTCGCCTATCGATCCCGCTGCACAGCTTTGATGATGCGCTGTTGGTCGCGCCTGGCGATGTGTTGACGGAGGCCGGCAAGCCGCTGACCGTCTTCACCCCCTTCAAACGCAGATGGCTGACCATCCCGAAAGCCGCCAGCGTGGATGCGCCCACAGCCGTTCAGTTCGTCGCGGCGGAGTGGATCGACGCGCTGGATGCGGCCAGCGCCGGGATATTCACCCAGGGCATCCCGCTGGATCGGACGGCAGAGCTAAATCACTTCAGCGACCAGGTCACCATCCCTGTTCCGGCGGCGGGCGAGGCCGAAGCCCAGCGTCGGTTAATGCGTTTTCTCTCGGAGCGGGTCCATGGCTATGGCGATGGACGCAACTGGCTGGCAGCCCAATCGGCCGACGATACTGATCCGGCCACCTCGTTCCTGTCGCCGTATCTGCGCTTCGGGATGCTTTCGCCGCGGCAGGCGTACTGGGCTGCGCGGGCGGCTTACCAGGCTGCCGAGACCCAGACCGGACGCGAAGGGGTCGAAACCTGGATCAGCGAACTGGTCTGGCGCGAGTTCTACATGCATATCCTGGCGCACTTCCCGCATGTCCTGGAGCGAAACTTCAAGCCGGCCTATGACCGCCTGGAATGGCGCAGCGCCCCAGATGAACTAGCTGCCTGGAAAGCCGGGATGACCGGCTATCCTGTCGTGGACGCGGCCATGCGCCAGCTGCAGGCGATGGGCTGGATGCCCAACCGGGCGCGGATGATCGTCGCCAGCTTCCTGACCAAAGACCTGCTCATCGACTGGCGCGAGGGTGAGCGCCACTTTATGGACTGGCTGATCGACGGCGACCCGGCGGCCAACAACGGCGGCTGGCAGTGGTCGGCAGGCACAGGCACGGATGCTCAACCGTACTTCCGCATTTTCAATCCCGTCTCGCAGTCGCAGAAATTCGACCCCGACGGAGCCTATATTCGGCGTTGGGTTCCCGAACTGCGCGACCTCGCGGCGGAGGCGATCCACGCTCCGTGGGACATCGCCGCGCCGCCGAGGAATTACCCCCGCCCCATTGTCGATCATACTCTGGCAAGGGATCGCACGCTGGCGGCCTTCAAAGCCGTGGGGGAAAGTTGATGAAATGCAGACTCCTTCATGATGAATTGCGTGACAGCCCGCCGCCCTGCGAGGTCACAGCCAGAACGATGGCCGCCCCCAGGAAAACCAGGTTCTTGACAATGGTTTGGCCTTCCAGCGTCAGGACGAACGGAAAGGACTGAAAGGTGACATTCGGGTAAAGCAGCGAAAAGATGATCGTTCCGATCATGTAGACGATGGCAAGGATGTACGATAGCGTTCGCAGGCGGTTGGTGAGAACGCTGATGCCGATGACAAAGTCCAGGATACCCAGGAATCGCATCTGATTGACGAGAGTTTCGCCGGGCGAGATCGCCTGGAACCACCCTGTCACCGGGTTGTTGACCGGATCGAAGTGGAGTAGCCCAAACCAGAGAAAGACGATGGCGAATCCCGCCCGTAGCAGCATCGGGCTGTAGTTTGCCATCCAGCGCACAACCCGCGCCTCCAGATGGTCATACAGGCCGAGTAGTCCTGTCCTGACCGGAGACATCACCACACTTTGCGTGGCTTGCCGCTTGGTGACAAGTTGGCGGCCGCGCAGGGTTGCCGCCAGCACCAGCGCCGAAAAAGCGATGACGATATCTTTGACAACGTAGTGTCCCTCGAAGGACAGTAGAAACGGGAATTGTTTCCACACCACGCCGGGAGCCATCCATAGAATCGATAGAGTGACGACCATAGTGCAGAAGGTCATCGCCAGGGTGATGCGCGGGAAGCGCCCGCTCAGGAAGCCCAACCCGATGATGACTTCCCAGATCGCCGCAAAGCGGATGAAGGCGTCAATGGGCAGAAAGGCGGGCATCGAGGCACGCATCAGAGGTTCTGCGGGACTGACTCCCGGCACGACTTTCAGGAGGCCCAGCCACAAGAAGAGAATCCCGAAGCTGATCCGCAGCACTGGAATGCCATATCGGGAGAACCAGGCCAGCAAACGATCATGAAGGAGCAAGAATGGAGAATGTGAGGATGGCATTGTCTGTTGAGACATATAAGATATCCCTTGTTTAAGTATGGTTGCCTTCCCCATTGTATAGCGACCCCAAGGTTCGCTCAAACAGGTACGTTGAGAGCGTGTGGGGGATCTGAGACGCGGTATACTCCGGTGAGGTTCGTGAAAGCGCGGATGCGTGATTCCAGTTAGGTAAACAACTATGTGGCTAAGGCGTTTGGTTCGGATCGTTTTCTTCCTCGTTCTGATCGTGGTCTTGCCGCCCTTCATCATCCCGCTGCCGCCCGTGGGCGTGGAGGCCAAGACACTGGCCGACCCCGATGGGTTCTTCATCGATGTGGACGGCCTCTCTACCTATGTGCTGGCGCGCGGCCCGGAAGACGGAACACCCGTCATGCTGCTGCACGGTTGGGGTGCATCCACGTTCACCTGGCGCGAGCAGATCGATGTGCTGGCCGAGACGGGCTACCGCGCTATTGCCTTTGACCGCCCACCCTATGGCCTTTCAGCCAAAACGGGCGATAACACCCCCTATTCGCCCTCGGCGCTGGCTGACTTCACGGCGAAGGTGATGGATGCCCTCGGCGTCGAGAAAGCCATCCTGGTTGGGCAGAGCCAGGGCGGAGGCGTGGTCGGTTACTTCGCTGTCCGCTACCCGGCCCGTGTCGAGCAGATTGTCTTCGTCTCGGCGGCGCTGCGCCCGACGGACGATCCGCCGCCAGCTAACACGGGTGGGACAGGTGGTCGCGTCGGCGGGGCATTGGGACTGCCACCGTTCGTCAGTTCGCTGCTGAATGTCTACCCGGCGCAGTGGTGGGCGCGGTTGGGCATCCGTGCCTTCGTCCGCCCAGACTTCGCCTCGCGCATCCTGCAATCCGCTTATTTCAACCCCGACTTCATGACGCCGGAGATCGCTGCCGGGTACAGCCAGCAGCTTCAGGTTGTTGGCTGGGACGAGGCGCTCATCGGCCAGCTTCGCGGCGCGGCCTTCCAGCCTGATCCGATCACTGCCGAGCAGATTGCGTCGATCAGCGTCCCGGTGTTGATCGCCTGGGGGGAGGACGACACCTGGGTTCCCTTGAGCGTCGGGGAGCGGCTGAAAGCACTGCTGCCGGAGGCGGCCTTCAAGACCTATCCCAACGTTGGTCACCTGCCGCAGGAAGAAGCCGCCGACGCTTTCAACGCCGATCTACTGACTTTCCTGAGCGAATAAACCCGAAGGATCGCGCCTGTGAAACGCCGCCTCCTGGTCATCTTCGGCCTGATCGTTTTTGCAGTGTTCATCCTGCCGTTCCTGATCCCACTGCCGTCCGGCGGAGTCGATCCGGCGACGCTGGCGGTCGATAACGGCCGCTTCCTGAAGGTGAACGACCTGCAAACCTATGTGGTCGAGCGCGGCCCAACCGATGGACTGGCTGTGCTATTTATCCATGGGCTGTATGGCTCGACCTTTACCTGGCGCGGGCAGTTCGACGCGCTGGCTGAGGCGGGCTACCGCGCCATCGCCTATGATCGCCCTGGCGCGGGTCTGAGCGCCAAGCCGCTCGATATCGATTACTCGCCGGACGCGCAGGCCGATTTCGCCGCGGCGATGCTCAATGCGCTGGGCATCGAACGCGCCGTGATCGTCGGGCACAGCGCTGGAGGCAACATCGCGGCGCGTTTTGCCGCGCGACATTCAGATCGCACCGAGCGGCTAATGCTCGTCGATGCAGCCGTGGTCGGGCTGAGCGGTCCGCCGCCATTCATTGGGCGGCTGATCGGCTTTGCGCCAGTCACGCGCTGGGCGCAGATCATCTTGCCGCTGGCGCTGACCCGTGACAATCTGACGGGCGCGCTGCGCGGCTTCTATGCCGATCCCGCGCAGGTCACGCCGGAGATGGTTGATGGCTACTGGCGGGCCTTCCAGACAGCCAATTGGCCGAACGGCTTGATCGGCCTGAGCCGCGATTCGAGCAGTCCGCTGGCAGAAGAGACGATCCAGAGCATCACGGCTTCAACCCAATTGATCTGGGGCGAACGCGATATGGTGACTCCGCTGGCGCAGGGCGAGCGGCTGCGGGATCTGCTGCCGGATGCTTCGCTGACGGTCATTCCCGGCGTGGGGCATCAGCCGATGGAAGAGGCGGTCGAAGCCTTCAACGCTGCCCTGCTGGGGTTCCTGGATGAATATGGCCATCAAAGCCATCGGCGAAAAGTCGAAGCCTTCAACGCTGCCCTGCTGGGGTTCCTGGAGGGGTGAGTCCTGCTCACTGCGTTCTCAGCTTGACCTTAAGACCCACTCACGCCCCGCTGTTATCCTGCTTGGTATGGCCTATAGTTAGACAGGAGTGATGCCGACGTGAAAGCCCGGTTGTGGAGCCTCTGCCTGATGCTTCTCATCGCGCTCATCCTGACTGGAACCACCGCCGCTCAGGAGGACTATCAGGACCCGGCGGCGCTGGCCGATGAAGATGGGCAGTTCGTCACACTCAACGGTTACAACGTCTACTACCTGGATCGCGGTCCGAAGGATGGCCCGCCTGTGGTACTGCTGCACGGGTTCCTCGGCTCGGTCATTGATTGGACGAATACGTTCCCTGCGCTGACTGAGGCCGGTTACCGGGTCATCGCTTATGATCGCCCACCATTCGGCCTTTCCGATAAGCGCACTGAACTGAACTACTCGCTTCAGGCGATGACTGATCTGACCGCCGGGCTGATGGATGAACTGGGGATCGCCAGCGCGGTTGTCATCGGGCACAGCGCTGGGGGATCGGTGGCCGCCGACTTCGCCGTGCGCTATCCGGAGCGCGTCGAGAAGCTGGTGCTGATTGCTGGGGCAGTGGGCATTACCGGTCCATCGGCGGAAGGCGGCAATCCCTTTGCCTTTCTGGGCAATATCGATCCCGACTCGCCGCTGGCGCAAAATCTGATCCGCACGTTCTTCACCGGGGATTTTGGGCAGGATATGCTGAATCGGGCCGTCAGTGATCCGGCGGCCATCGATGCCGAACTGCTCGCCAAGCGCGAGCGCGGCCTGAAGGTCAAGGGCTGGGAAGGCGGGCTGCTGGCCTTCGTACGTGATTCTCTCCTGCCAGAAAGCCAGTTCGATCTCGAACAGCTTCGTGAGGTCACTTTCCCGGTGCTGTTGATCTGGGGCGAAGGTGATCAGATAGTCCCGATTGAAGTTGGCGAGAATTTGGCTGAACTGTTCCCGAACGACACCTGGATCACCTATCCCAATGTTGGACATCTCCCGATGGACGAAGCCACCGAGCAGTTGAACGCCGATTTACTGGAATTCCTGGGTGCGTAATGGATTGTTAGTGTTCTGGTGGCCTTAGTCCTGACACACAGGAGGCGTGATTTCGGTCACGCCTCTTTTGTTTTGAGTCGGAAAGCCGCCACTGTCTCGATGTGGTAGGTCTGGGGGAACATATCTACGGGTTGGGCTAATTGGAGATGGTAGCCCGCCTCGGCCAGCCGCCGGGTATCCCGCGCCAGTGTTGCCGGGTCGCAGGATACATAGACGATCTTGCCCGGACGGTGTTCAATGAGGGACTTGAGGGCAGATGCCTCCATGCCTGCGCGGGGCGGATCGACAACGGCGGCCTGGAACGGCCCGGTCAGGCGCGGGAGGACTCGTTCTACCTTTCCCGAATACAGCCGCACATTGTCCAGATGAGCCAAATTCGCCTCAGCATCGTCGATGGCCTGCGGGAAAGACTCGACCGCGCTGACCCGGCGGCAGCGTTCCGCCAGAAATGCGCTGAACAGGCCGCCGCCTGCATACAAATCGAGGATGTGGTCGTCAGGGGTCGGCGCGGCATATTCCAATACCAGATCGACTAACCGCTCAGCCTGGGAGGTATTCACCTGGAAAAAGCTGCCGGGACTGCACCGGAAGGCGCGCCCTTTGACGTGATAGGTCACGCTGCGGAAATTGGCATAATCCGCGGTAGTGTCCATGCCGGAACTGCTGCTCTCCGCCTCGAACTCCGAGGCCGTGTCATTGCCCTCCCCCAGCGGGAAAGTCACCGGGACTCCATCGCTGCCCATCTGAATGCGCCAGCGCGACCCCAGCTCCAAGCCCCTTTGTTCCAACTGCTGAAGCATTTCCAGCAAAGCGGTGGGGATAATATGACACTCTTGTATGGGTAGGATCGTCCGGCCGTCGGTGCGGACGAATCCGGCACGACCGTCCTCGCCGATCCGCACCGTGATATGGGAGCGGTACTCCCAGGGCGAAGGACTGGCAAGCGTGGGATGCACCGGGGCGTCTGGTTGGCCGCCCAACCGCGCGATCTGATCGCGGACGATCTGCTGCTTGAGGCGAAGCTGCGTTTCGATGTCGATGTGCTGCCAGTGACAGCCGCCGCAGCGACCCGGCCCGAAATGCGGGCAGCGCGGCTTGATGCGGGCAGGCGAGGCTGTGAGGACTTCGACCGCTTCGGCGATGGCATAGCGGCCTTTATCCTGGACGATGCGGGCGCGGATGGTTTCGCCGGGGACAGCGTAGGGCACAAACACGGCTTGGCCTTTATGACGACCCACAGCGCTGCCGCCGTAGGCGATGCTGGTCAGTTCCAGCGTGATCAGTTCGCCGGGCGATTGAGTCGGTGGGGGGTGCATGGAGGCACGCGCGGCTGGACTGCCGGATCGCTCAATTGCTAGAGAATGGCCCGCTGCTGTCGGTCTGCGGGGTCAGCATTGCGTCCAGCAGCGTGACTTCGCGCCGGTAAATCTGGCGCAGATTGGCGATCAGTTCGTCGGCTTGTTCGATCATCAGCAAGTCCTGTTTCTGAGCGGGTGGGATATTGACCAGGAAAGAGGCCAGGTAGGCTAACCGCAGGGGATCGCTGGGAATCTGTTCGGCGTCGAACTGGGACTCGCTGGCTGCTGCCAGAATTTTGACGTACTTCTCCACCCAGGGGCGCAGTACGCTGCTGCTGTGCTGGATGTCTTCCTGCCGGATGCTGGCGAGCGGGTAGGCCTCTACCAATCCAACCAGATAGGGTTCGTCATATTTGAAGCCGCGAATCTGGAAGCGTTCATGTCCGACGGCGATGATGTTCATCCGGCCGCCAGGCAGCGGTTCTATCTCGGTGATGACGGCGGTGCAGCCCACCATAAAGGGTTCTGCCATCTCACCGACTTCTTCGCCGTTCTTGATGAGGACGACTCCAAAAGGCTGCCCGGTCCGGTAGCAGCGCCCGATCATCAATTTGTAGCGTTCCTCGAAAATGTGCAGGCGCAAGGGCATTCCGGGGAACAAGACGGTGTTGAGGGGAAAGAGGGGCAGCTCAATCATGGATGCACCTGAGACAGATAGTTCATACCCCCCAGTGTAGCACGCGCTGTGCCGCCACCGACCAGAGTCACACTGAGTTCTCATCTGCTGGCGCTAGGTCTGGATGGGCTGGCCACGCAGATAGGCTTGCAAGTTGGCGAGCTGTTTGCGGTAAAGCTGGCGGGTGATCGATGGCTGAGTCATGCGCTGCATGATGCCGGCCACGCCCGGGGCCACCGGGAAGTCCGAGGCGATGGTTACGCGGGTATGCTGGCCGGCATCGACCGGCTCGAAGTAGAAGCGCGTCATCTGATCGGTGTCCAAATCGCGTTCCTCGATGATCCGCCCTGGTTCTGGCTCACTGACCATCTGGTGATAGTGAAAGGTCTGCCCCCAGACCCGCATGGTCAGGCGCAGTTCGGTTCCGGCCCCGCGCCCGCCCTGCACGATGGTCAAATCCTGGAAGTAAGGTCGCGGCAGAATGGCGGGATGCGCATCGCGGTAATCGGCGATGATGGCGTAGACAGACTCCACGGGCGCATCGATGACTTCGGACACTTCGATGTGCAGCTTGTTCATGATTTTCTTCTCCTGACGAGGGTGTTCGACACTGATGTACAGGATAAGAACCGGCGACAAGGGCTGCAACCCGTCCAGTCATGGATATTTTGTCCATAAACAGCAGCGGGGGAATACGTCCAAATCGGCCAGCGCGATTTTGCAAAATGACACTCTTCTGGTAAACCATCAGGCTGTTTAGGTGGCGACGGACGGAAGCAGCAAGGAATACACCTGATGACTCGAAAGATGATTATCGACACCGATACGGCTTCGGATGATGCGGTAGCGCTGGTGATGGCGCTGCAAACCCCGGATATCGAGATCGAGGCAATCACGATTGTGGCGGGGAATATGCCGGTCGAGCAGGCCAGCATCAATGCCCGCTACACCGTTGAACTGTGCGGCAAGGATGTGCCCGTCTATGACGGCCTGGATCGACCGCTGACGCGCGCACCACACCGCGCCTATTTCTTCCATGGGCCGGACGGCATGGGCGGGATGAATTACCCTGCCCCCAAACTCCAGCCACGCCCACAGCATGCTGTCCCGGCATTGATCGAGACCATCAAAGCCAACCCCGGCATCATGCTGGTGACGCTGGGGCCGCTGACGAATGTGGCGCTGGCAGTCGCGCAGGCGCCAGAGATTGCTGGGATGGTAAGCCGGTGCGTGGTGATGGGCGGAGCGGCCAACACGGTCGGCAACATCACCCCGGCAGCGGAGTTCAACATCTGGTGCGACCCGGAAGCGGCGCGGATGGTGTTCCATTCGGGTTTGCCCATCGAGATGGTCGGTTGGGAATTGTGCCGCGGTGAGGCGAACCTGAGCGAGGCCGACATGCGCTACTGCCGGGAAGTCATCAATACGCCGCTGTCCCATTTTGCCATCGACTGCAACGCCACGGCCATCAAAGCCAACCAGCAGTGGCTGGGCGATCCGGCGCTGGCGCTGCCTGATCCGGTGACGATGGCGATTGCCATCGACCCGACGATCTGTACGCGCAGCAGCCGGCACTACGTCGAGGTCGAGTGCGACGGAACCTTCACACGGGGGATGACCGTGGTCGATCAGCAGGGCGTGGCTGCCAATATTCAAGACCCCAGCGTGGCCGTCTGGGAACAGATCGTGCGGCGGGGCGCGCCCAACGCGACCGTGTGCTGGGAGATCGACATCCCGCGCTGGAAGGCGCTCCTGTACCAGACGCTTCAGTAATCTGACTATCCCCACCCCTAAAGCCCCTCTCTATGCAGTGTAGAGGGGACTTCCAGACTCTTCCCCTTCTCTGCGAAACGGAGAGGGGGCAGTGGGTGAGGATGCAGCACCGTAAGCATAAACCATCACCAGGAAAGATGATGCTCCATGACAGACCGCTCAGCAATGCACCAGCAGATCGATACGCTGCCGGAACTCATCCGGCAGATCGCCGGGCCGTTTGACGCTTCGGCGCGGGCGGCTTTCAACTTCGAGGTGTGTACCTCGGTCAAGCGGGTTTATCTGGTGGGCTGCGGCGACAGCTACCATGCCGCCTATGGCGCGGAACTGGCCTTTCATCAACTGGCCGGGATCGCGGCGCAGGCTTTCAGTTCGATGACCTTCAGCCGCTATCAGGCCGGCTATCTGCCGGAGACCGGTCCGAAGACGAACCTGATGATCGCTGTGTCCGTATCCGGGGTGGTGACGCGCACCATCGAGGCGCTGGCACTGGCGCGGCAGGCCGGCGCGGTGGGCGTGGCGCTGACGGGGGCGCCTGGTTCTCCGTTGGCGCAGGCTGGCGAGACGGTCTTCCAGACGACGGTCCCGCCCCTGCCGGATGAACTGCGTGGGATGGTGGTGCCGGGAGTGCGCTCGTATCTGGCCTCGCAGGTGGCGCTGTACAGCGCGGCCATTCGCATTGGCGAGGTGCGGGGGAATCTGACCACGGCGGCTGCGGATAAGCTCCGGGCGGAACTGCGCGGGCTGGCCGAGGTGATGGAGGAGACCATCGCGGTCTGCGAGCCGGTCTGCCGGGAAATCGCGGCGGAGTGGGCCGATATGGGCGAGATCATCTTCGTAGGAACCGGGCCGCTCTACGGGGTGGCGATGTTCAGCGCGGCTAAGTTCCTGGAAGCCAGCGGCGACTCGGCGCTGGCGCAGGAAACCGAGGAATGGGCGCACATCCAATACTTTGGCGATCCGGCGCCGATTCCGACGGTGCTGCTGAGCGCAGGAGGCTTCGATGCTGACCGGACGGCCGAGGTAGCCGAAGCGGCCCGGCTGATCGGGCGGCGGCTGGTGGCGGTTGTACCGAAGGATGAGACGGTGATCCGGTCAAAGGCGGTGAAGGCGCTGCCGGTGGCCGGCACGGTGCGGGAGTGCTTCGCGCCGCTGGTCTACAGCATCCCGGCGGAAATTCTGGCGGCGGAGCGGGCACAGGCCATCGGGGCGACGTATTTCCGCGGCTTCGGCGGTGGGCGGAGCGATGCCGGCTCAGAGGGGGCCAGCCGCATCCGGGACAGCCACCGGATCGACTCGCTGCTGAAGTAGGAGATTCCAGCACAATCCCCTGGCGGGGAGGCTTCACGCAGGCACAGAGGGAGAAACAGAGGATGGGACCGGAGTTTCTGTGCGTGGGGAGCATCATCATCGACGACATCGTGTACCCGGATGGGCGCACGGCGATGGCGGTGCTGGGCGGGGGCGGGGTGCATACCGCGGCGGGGATGGCCGTGTGGGGCGAGCGGGCCGGGTTGCTGGCCTGCGCCGGGCCGGATATACCGAGCGAGGTGATGGCGCGGTTGGAGCGGGACTTCGATGTGCGGGGGCTGGTTCACCTGGAGATGCCGCAGGCGCGGGCGTGGCAAATCTTCGAGTGGGACGGGAAGCGGACGGAGATTTCCCGCGTGGAGCAGTTCGAGCCATTTCTTTCCGGGCCGCACCCAGAGAGCGTGCCGGAGGAATTCCTGGGGGCGCGGGGGCTGACGGTGCTGCGGGACGCGGCGGAGATGCGGCGCTGGCGGGAGAAGTTCCCTAGGGCGGTGCTGCTCTGGGAGCCGGAGCAGGCGTATATGTCGCCGGAAAACCGGGCGGAATTCCGGGCGGCGCTGCCGCTGGCCGATGTGGTCTCGCCGAACCTGCTGGAAGCCCGGTTGGTTTACGGGCTGGATGATCCGGCGGCGCTGGTGCGGGCGATGCTGGACGACGGGGCAGGGATCGCGGCGCTGCGGCTGGGGGAAGCCGGATCGCTGGTCGGGCAGCGGGGCCGGGAGGAACTGATCGCGATTCCGGCGGTTCCGGTGGTGGAGGTGGTGGATCAGACCGGGGCGGGGAACACGTACTGTGGGGCGTTCCTGGTGGGCTGGCTGCGGACGGGCGACCTGCGGGAGGCGGGGATTTACGGGGCGGTGGCGGCCTCGTTCAGCCTGGAGGAGGTGGGGGTGCTGAATCCGGCGCGGGCGGGGTTGGCCGAGGCGCGGGCGGAGAGGAAGCGTTTAGTTAGTAGCTGATAGTTTATAGTTAATAGAAAAATGGGCTGATAGATGAGAAA
>CAZKXW010000109.1:0-15162 GCA_964556745.1 uncultured Anaerolineaceae bacterium | reverse complement strand
ATTGTCGCCAGAACTGAAATGCTGAAAATGCAAATCGGCGAAAAGCCCTCACCCCGGCCCTCTCCCGAACGCTCGCTTCGCTCGCTCGGAGAGGGCGTTTCCTGCCCGTAACACCACGATAGCACAAAATGGGGCGGTTAGGGTGACATTTTGTCTACTTTTGCGCCATAAAATCGGAGGGAAGAAGAATTGCACCCCAGTCCCTAAAGGGAGGCTTGGCACAGGCACAGAGGACACAGAGAGAAGAAAAACGAACCGCAGAGCCGCAGAAGGACGCAGAGATCATACGGAGGGGGTGGGGATTTTCGGAGCAGGGGCGCAACGATGATGCTCGGCTATGTCCCGTCTTTCAGTTCGACGGCGATGATGCAGCGTTCGGTGCTGCCGATGTTTTCCAGGATGTAGGGCGGTGACGAGGGCGTCGCGGGGGTCGGCTTGGTTGGGAGCGGTCATGGCGGCGCAGTCCGATCTGGAAGCAAAACAGCGAAGGGGTTTTCCAGGGTGGATTATAACGACAAATGGGCGGCGCGGGCTGAAGAATTCGGTCTTGCCAAGCGGGGCGAAGGTCGCTACAATGTTTTCATTCCGCGGGCGTAATTCAGCGGTAGAATGCTTCCTTGCCAAGGAAGATGTCACGAGTTCGAATCTCGTCGCCCGCTCAGAAGCTCTGGTCGATCCAGGGCTTTTTTGTTTCCCCTACAAACAAGAATTGAACCGCCAAGACGCCAAGAACGCCAAGATCATACAGAGGGTTTTGGGTAAGAATCTTGACCGCAAAGACACAAAGGACGCAAAGACAAGGGAGGGGATTGCTCTGGCGATGTCCGTCGAAAGGCGGATTGACGGTGGACGGCGAAGCATGATAGAGTATGGTTGTTATCCTCAATGCAGCGCAGGAGGCGCATGTATGGCAAACGGAACCCTTGTCCCCCACAGCGGTTGTGTCGTGCGCGCCTGGGCGGTTGGCTGACGGTCTCCCCTTTCTGATCCTCTGAAAAGCGACCTCGGCTTCGGCTCACGCACGCGAAGCCCGTTGAGATTCCTGGATGCGCTGATTCTCACCTCCGGCTCCGTCTCCACTTCGCGGAGATGGGGAGGCAATGGAGGGAAGCATTCAACTGCGAATGATTCTTGGACGGACGACCTGCCGGGTCGCCCCTACGATGATTCGTCGTTGATTTGATTTCTCCATCAGTTGAAATCGATGGAGCAGGCCGGCGTATCCTCCGCAATGACAGGCGGTCGGAATCCACAACGGGATCATTCTCTGCGGATCGAATGAACCGAACACGAGGACTCCAAACCTTGACTCCGAATGGATTTGACACTCATCCGCTCGTGTCGAGCGGGATCGTTTTCAAGAAATCGACGGGCATCTACCATGTGCGCTCCGGGGAGCGAGTCGTGACGTGCGCGATCTCAAACCGGCTGCGTAAGGTGCTGATCTATCCGATTGCCGACCGCTCGTCCATCGGTCATCACCGGGTGGTGGATGTCGAGGACATCCATCTGGTCGATCCGGTGGCGATTGGCGACGAGGTCGTGTATACCGACGCGGGGGATGGCAGCGGGTTAATCACCGAGGTGCGACCGCGCCGGACCCAGCTGACGCGGCGCGCGCCCGGCCCGAAGCCACTGGAACAGGTTGTTGTCGCCAACGTGGATGTGGTCATCCCGGTGGTATCGGCCGCGCAGCCGAAACCGCGTTGGGGGATGATTGACCGCTATCTGGCGAGCGCCGAATCATGCGGGGTGGTGGCGATGGTGTGCGTCACCAAGATCGATCTGCTGCGGAAGCACCAGATGGATGAACTGATGGAGGTGGTGGAGGATTACCGGCGGATCGGCTACGCCGTGCTGCTGACGAGTTCATCGACGGGGGATGGGATCGAACTGCTGCGGGAGAAGCTGACCGGGAAACTCTCGGCGCTGGTGGGGATGTCCGGCGTGGGCAAGACGACTCTGCTGAACGCCGTGCAGCCCGGATTGGGTCTGCGGGTGAGCGCGGTGAACGTGATGCTCGATAAAGGGCGGCACACCACGACGAACCTGGAGATGTTTCCGCTGGACGGCGGCGGCTACATCGTCGATACTCCGGGGATGAAGACCTTTGGCTTGTGGGATACGGACATGGACGATGTGGGTTTGCTGTTCCCGGAGATTGCGCCTTTCGTCGGGCAGTGCAAGTTCGGGTTGGACTGCCAGCACCAGACCGAGCCGGGCTGCGCGGTCAAAGCGGCGGTGGAGCGCGGCGAGATCAGCGGGCGGCGCTACCGGAACTACCTGTCGATCCGCGACCAGCCGACGGCAGAGTTGAAATAGAAAAGACCAATTGAACCGCCAAGGCGCCAAGAACGCCAAGATCATACGGAGGGTTGGATAAAAATTCTAACCACAGAGGCGCAGAGGACACAGAGATAATACAGAGGGGGGAGATGAGGGAAGCGGCGGGGGCGGCGCTGGGGGCGTATGGGCTGGCCGGGGCTGAACTGGAATGGGTGAGCGAGACGAGCAGCGTGGTCTACCGGGTGACGCGGCCGGATGGGCTGCGCTGCGCGTTACGGATTCACCGGTTGGGGCACAAAGCAATACAGTGGATCGAGTCGGAACTGAGGTGGCAGGAGGCGATCCGGCGCGAGACAGATTTGCTCGCGCCGGGACCGATCCGCACGCTGGAGGGCGATCTGCTGAGTTGGGCGCGGCTTTCGGATGGGGAGGCGCTGCCGTGCGCGCTGCTGGAATGGGTGGAGGGGACGGTATGTACGCCGGGGACGATCCAACCGGAGCAGGTCAGGCGGGTGGGGATATATCTGGCTCGGCTGCATGAATTCAGCCGGACGTATGTGCCTCCGCCGGGATTCGAGCGGCCGGCGCTGGATGCCAACGGGTTCTTCGGGGAAGGGTCGGCGTATCACGCGGGGGAAGGCGAGCGGCTGTTCATGGAGGAACAGCGGGCGGTCTTCAGCGCGGTGGAGGACCGGGTGCGGGCGGTGATGGCCGGCCTAGGACGCGGGCGGGATGCGTTTGGGTTGATCCATGCGGATGTGATTCCGCAGAATGTGGTGTTTCAAGGGGAGATGGTGGGGGTAGTTGACTTCGACGAGTGCAGTTGGGGATACTATCTGTACGATCTGGCGCCGATGCTGTGGATGCTGCGGGCGCAGCCAGGATATGGGGCGTGCCGGACGGCGCTGATCGAAGGATATGAGCGCATTTCGCGGCTCCCGGAGGGCTGGCCGGAGGCGCTGGAGACCTTGATGGCGGCGCGGCAGGTGGCCTCGTGCCGGTGGATCGCGCGTCATCGCGAGGATGCGTATGTGCAGGGGCGGGCGGTGGAGATCATCGCGGCGCGGGTCGAGGAACTGAGGCGTTACCTGAATGGCGCGGTGTTTGGAGAAAGGCAAGGGACGTGATTTACCATATTACACAGGCGGCGGAGTGGGCGAAGGCGGTCGAGGCGGGGGAGTATAGGGCGGAGTCGCTGATGACAGAGGGGTTCATCCACTGCTCGACGGCGGCGCAAGTGGTCAGGGTGGCGAACCGGTTCTATGCGGGGCAGCGGGGATTGGTGCTGCTGTGTATTGATCGCCAGCGGGTGAGCGCCGATGTCGCTTTCGAGACGCCCATCAACCCGGAGACACGCCAGCCAGAGGCAGGCAGCAGCGAGCTGTTCCCACACATTTATGGGCCGCTCAACCTGGAAGCGGTGGTGGAGGTCGTGCGGTTTGAAGCGGGCGCGGATGGGATGTTCACGCTGCCGGACGGGGTGAAGTAGGGATTAGGGGTTGGGGATTAGGGAAGACGGAAAACGAAATACGAATTGAACCGCAGAGTCCCTATGAAATGGCATCACACCCCACGACGAAAATCCGATGCGAATTGAACCGCCAAGACGCCAAGATCATACGGAGAGCGTGGGGGATATACAGAGCAGATGCAGAGGACACAGCGATCATATGGAGGGGGAAGTATCAGGGCGACTGAAACGGTAAGGACAGAATCAGGACGGTGTGGAAGCCTGTTGGAGGAAGTCGCCGTAGATTTGCTGGAATCGGGGCCAGGCCTCATCATGGACAGCGTGGCCGCAATCGAAGACTTCCAGGCGGCCGCGGGGCGTTCGATCCACGAACTGCTGGCCGAGGTCGGCGGGGTTGAGGGTATCGGTCTGGCCGAGCATCATCAGCAGGGGGCAGGTGATATTCGGGGCGAGATGCAGGCTGACATCGCCGCCCTGGTCGATGATGCGCTTCATGGATTGAATCCAGGGGAGGATGAAGGCATCAGGGTTGGTGATTCCGTTGCGCTGCTTCTCTTCCTCGGTGATCCAATGGGCGGGGAACATGCTCTGGATGCGGGGGCGGAGCGACGGGGCAAAATAGCCGATTGCGCCGATGACGGCCACCGAGTGGAAGCGCCCCGGGTGCGATCCGGCGGCGATGAGGGCAGCCTCGCCGCCATCGGAGTAGCCGAGGAGGTGGGCGCGGTCGATATGCAGGGCATCCAGCAGGGCGACCAGATCAGCGGCATCGCGCTGATAGAAATCCGGCGGGAAGTCGCGCGGGCCAGGGGTAGAGAGGCCGTAGCCGCGCAGGGTCGGCCCGATCAGGCGATAGCGATCGTACAGCCAGTCGATGAGGCGCGGGAAGTGGACTTCCGCCGAGCCGAGCAGTCCGTGCGCGAGCAGGAGCGGTTCACCCTGCCCGGCCTCAGTGTAATAAAGGCGCACCCCGGTGGATAGATCGGCGTAGGGCATGGCCTAGCTCGTCTCAGGGGCGGGGGCTGGCGGCTTGCTGCCGAAGAGATCGCTGAGGGCGACTCCCAGCGCCACGAAGCCAATGATTCCCCACAAGGCATAGCCGAAGATGTTCATACCGTGAAACAGGAAACCGAGCGAGAGCGATTGGTCGGCATTGGCGCCGACGGCCTGTCCTGCGGCGAGCAGGGCGGCCTGGAACGGCCCCAGCCCAGCGACGCTGACGGGGACGGCGATGCTCAGGGCGGCCAGCGATAAGCCCATGACGGTCAGGAGGATGATCTGGATGTCACCGAGCGGAACCTGGTTGGTATCGAGCATGTTCATTGCGCGGACGATGGCATAGACGGTGATGATCGAGAAGGCCCAGGAGATGAGGGTCCAGACGATGGCATGGACGCCGCTGCGGAGGTGAGTGAGCGGTTTGAGGCCATCAAGCGCATGATCGAACAGGCGGGAGAGACCGAGGCGCTTGAGGAAGGGCAGCAGCCGCTCGGCCAGCGCTACGGCCTTGTGGCCGATAGCCGGGAAGCGCGCGAAGAAGACCATGACGACGAAGGCGGCGATGACGGCGATGCCGAAGACGTTGGTGGGGCCGGTGATGGCGGCGGGCACGTTGGGCAGGCGGGGGATGGTGACGACCAGCATGATGACAACCAGGAGGGTATCCAACATGCGCTCCAGCACGACGCTGGTCGCGGCGGTGACGACGGGAACGCCGGCGCGGGTAATCAGCAGGCTGCGGGCGACCTCACCGACGCGGAGGGGCAGCAGGTTGAGCAGGAAGCCCAGGTTGAGGATGTGGCCGGTCTGGATGAGCGGCGCTTTGAAGTCCAGCAGGCCGTACCAGCGGTAAGCGCGTGCCCACAGCCCCAGGCTGATGGTCAGTGTGGAGAGGAGAATCCAGCCGCCGTCGGCCTGGCGGATGCCATCCAGCACCCGGTTGATATCGACGTTGCGGAGGGCGAGCCAGAGGAATATGCCACTGACCACGATGCTAAGCAGGATGATGACGAGACGCCGCATGAGGTTCCTTTCCGATCTGCCGACGACAGCATTCAGGCCATGATTGTAACGGATGCGCCGCGCGGATCACAGTGATTCAGCGGCTTTTCACCGATTTGATGGCCTTGCCGAGGACAGTCTGGCCGGTCTGACCGTTGACCAGGGCGATGCGACGATCATGGTCTTCCTCGACGAGGGTAGCGACCCAGACCGGGAGGAGCAGCAGCCGGAAGCTCATCTGCTGGACGCTGCTGAAGACGTTGATGGTCACATCGTCGTCGTCGCCGAGTTCGCGGGAGCCGTACTTGGCGCGCATCCAGGTGGAGATGCGGGCGCGGGCTTCCAGCGCGGCTTTGTCGAAGTCGATGGTGTAGAGCGAAGCTGGATAGCGGGCGAGCAGCCCAGCTTCGTAGCTGACGAGTTCGCTCATGTCGTAATCGCCCAACTGGGCGGTCAGTTCCAGCGGTGGTGAGGTCACGGCACAGACTTCAAAATCGCCGAGGACTTCCTGGTAGGTCATGCGCTGGTAGGCCTGGGCGACAGCCTGCGCCGCGCTCGGCCAACGCTGCTTGTCATAGGGGGTCTGATCGATGCGAGTGCGGTTGACTTCGACGATGGCATCGAAGACCCAGAAGGGCAGGTAGTAGCCGTTGAGGGCAGCGGCTTTGACCTTATTGTTGTCCAGCCAGCCTTTGATGCGCTCGGAGAAGCTGCGGAGGCGCTCCTTGATCCGCGCTCCAGCTTCGTCGCGGGTGATGGCGAAGGGGATGAGGCCGCTGGGCTGCTCAAAAGACAGGAGGGCATCCTGCTCGATGACATGGTTGGAGCCGCAGAAAGGGCAGCGGGTCGAGAGCTTGTCAGCGGCGATGGTGCGTTCGGCACCGCACTCATTGCAGTGCAGCAGGCGTTCGCCGATGACCCAACGCACTGGCTCCGCGCGGCGTTCGAGCAGGGCGGCGAAGAGCAGGTCGCCGTTGGCCTGGGTCTTCTGCGGGGACTCAGCGGTGTAGCCGCAGAAGCGGCAGATGACGCGCCCGGTGCGGGGGTCGGCGCTGAGATCGCCCTTGCAGTTGGGGCAGCGGAGGGTGGTGGTGGATGTGCTGACTGCGCCATCTGCGACCCGGACGACTGGCTCCTGAGTGCTGTTAAGGGTATTGGCCTGCTCCTGGGTGAGGCGCCCGTTGAGGACAAGCATCATCCGCATGGCTTCGGTGTGGCCGGGATTATAGGCCAAGATGGTGCTGAGGTGGTCACGCTTGACGGTTTCGTCGGCGCTGATCTTGGCGATCCAGAGGTGAGCCTCGAAGAAATCACGCTGGATCTCGATGGCCTCGCGCAGCTCGGCTAAAGCCGCCTCGGTTTTGCCCTCGAAAAGATGATCGTGGGCATTGTAGAAGAGCGAGACAGCGCGGGGGTTGATGCCGTCATGGGTGGCAAGGCTGATGTTTGGTCGCGGGCCTTTGGCGCGCACCTCGGCGATCTTCTCATCGAGGCCGCTGGTGCGTTTATAGCCGCAGTGTGGACACTCGACCACGGTGGTATTCAGATCGAAACGCATCCGCTGGCCGCATTCCGGGCAGTCGAGTTTGATCCCCATAAGTCGGTCGTCCTTGTGATGAATGCCATCTGACCTTCAGTATACGGGTGAAGGCGGGTATTCGACCGTCGAGAAATGGGGGTTTTCAGTTGTTTTTCAGAAGTCAGCCTGGCCCGCGCATGAAGGCCTCCAGCGCCGGGCGGGTCGGCAGCGACGGGATGGCTCCTAACTGGGTGGTCGCCAGCGCGCCGACGGCATTCGCCAGGCGCAGAATCTCCGGCAGGTGGGAGAGGTAATCCCCCCAGTGTTCCAGGATGCCGACCAGCAGTCCAGCGACGAAGCCATCGCCCGCGCCGGTGGTATCGACGGGGCGGACGCCAAAAGCCGGGACGTGGTGTTCGCCCTTTCGGGTATAGACGGTGGAGCCATCCGCTCCGTGGGTGACAGCGATGATCTGGGTCTGTTGGCGCCAGAGTGGTTTGACATCGTGCCCGCCGGTGAGGAACTCGACCTCTTCGTCGCTGACCTTGACGATGTGGGCGAAGTTCAGCCCAGTGAGCATCTCTTCGCGAGCGGCAGCAGCGCTCGGCCAGAGCGAGAGGCGCAGGTTGGGGTCGTAGGAGATGAGGAGGCCGTTGGTGTGGGCGGCCTGGGCTGCCATGAGGGTGGCTGAGCGGCTGGGTTCGTGGATGAGGGTGATCGAGCCGAAGTGGAAGATGCGCTTTTTAGTCAGCACTTCCAGGGCGACATCTTCCGGTCCCATAAGCATATCGGCGCTGGGGTGACGGTAGAAGACGAAGCTGCGTTCGCCCTCTTTGGTGAGGGAGACGAAGGCCAGGGCAGTACGCGCTTTATCGGAGAAGCGCAGGCCGCTGATATCGACGTTATCGGCTTGCAGCACGCCAGCGAGAAAATGGCCGAAGGGATCGTTGCCGACCTGGCCGAGGAAGGCACTGGGATGGCCGAGGCGGGCTATGGCGACGGCGACGTTGGCGGGGGCGCCGCCGGGGGCCTTCTTGAAGCCGGAGGCTTCGCCGACGCTGACGCCGTGTTCAAGCGCCACGAAATCGATCAGGAGTTCGCCAAAACAAACGACACTCATCGCGCTCCTCCATCAAGAAGACGAATTGAACCACAGAGGACACAGAGAAATCCGAGAAACGATTCAAGCGCAAAGATGAAAAGGCCGCAAAGTTTCTAACGGCTGGCGTCCAGGGTGGCGGCTGTCGAGGAGGGCGGCTGATACTGTAGAGTCGCCAGGATCGACAGCAGGGTGGGTTTGTACTGCGCCATTTCGCCCGGCGCGGAGACGGCGCTGATGATGCCGTAATGACCGCCGCCGAGGTTAAGGGCGAGGATGATGCCCTGGCCTTCGGGGCTGCTGCCTTCGATGTAGGCGGCGGGATAGGGGCCGATGGTCAGATCGGTGGGGGCGCCGAACTGGAGATCACCGAGCGACTCGGCGAAGCGCTGTAAGACTTCGGCGGGGGTGGACTGGTCGGTCAGGCCGGCGACAGCGCTGATCGGGCCGGTGAACATGCGGGCGACGAACTGGCCGGGAGTCGGGAAGCTGTTCTCGGCGGCGGTCTGGTTATTGGCGATGGTCACTTGCCCGGAGATGACCTGGGCGAACCAGCCTGTGGGATACTGGAAGCTGAAGGTTCCGTCTTCGGCAGTAAGAGTCTGGCCGAGGGCGGAGGGCGTGGGACTGCCGGTTTGAGTGCCGCAAGCGGCGAAGAGCAGCGCGATCAGAAGGGGAAGGGGGTAGAAACAAGCTCTCAATGTTCGTTCCTCTGTTGGCTATTCCCAGGATGGAAAGAAGGGCCGTGCTCCTGGCTCAGGGCTTCGATGAGCGTGGCAGCCGCGGCCAGACCGGAAAGATAAGCGCCTTCGACACGTGATTCGCCGAAGGCATCGCCCGCGAAGACGAGGGACGGCAGTCCAGATGCCAGCAGGCAGCGTTCCGGGTGACTCACGATGGGCTGAGCATAGCGCCAGCGCTTCAGTTGGGCTTCGTGGATGGCTGTGCCAGGTTCGAGCCAATCGGACAGCTCTGCGGTGAGGACTTGAAGCACACTGGCTTCGGGTTGATCCCAGAGCGCTTGGCTGAGGCGTGCTCCAGCATGGAGCGTGATGACCCGCGCGCCAGGCGAGATGCCCTTGCGCTGGTTATCGGCGATCCAGGTGACCTCGGCATCAGGGCGCTGAAGCGCGCCAGGATGGGGAAGGCGTGTTTCGCCTGCAATGACAAACAGCCCGGCGATGCAGGGCGCATAGCTGATTCGAGTCAGAGCGTCGCGGTCGGCAGAGGACATTCTGCCCACGGCGTCGCCGAGGAGGGCAAGAGATTGTGGAACGGGCGCGGTCAGCAAGAGCGCCGGGGCAGTCCAACGCGTTCCCGACTCGGCGACAGCCAGCCAGCCATTGCCCAGCGGTTCCACACTGACGATACGGGTATCGAGATGGAACGATGCCAGCTCACCTGCGTCAGCGGCAAGGCGCTTGGCGAGCCTATTCATGCCCCCGTGGGTGACAAAGCGTGGATGGCCGTCGAATGCGTCGACCGGGCGACTGCCGTCGCTGAACCCGTTCGACCAGGCTGTCACCAGACCATCGGACTGCCATTGAGCGACCTGGGCTTTCCAGATTTCAGAGCGAGCGGTGAAGAACTGAGCGCCGTGATCGGCCAGCCCGCCCGCGATCCGGCGGGTGGCGAGCCGTCCTCCGACGCTGCGGCCCTTATCGATGACACGGCTGCGACAGCCAGCCTGAGCCAGGGCGCGAGCGGCAGCCAGGCCGCTCAGACCTGCACCGACGATGAGGACTTCGCTGTCAAGGTGGGTTTCGGGGGGCATGGGACCTCCACTACTGGGGATGGTTGATCCAGCGCAGGATGACGACCAGCGCGCCGACACCCAGCCCCATGATTATCAGCACGAAGGGGACGCCGAAAGGACTTTCAAAGGGCGGCCAGGTGTGAATGAAGTTCATGCCGTAGAAGCCGCTGATGACGGTCATGAGGCCGATAACCAGGGTGAGGATGGTCAGGCGATTGACGACTTGATTGAGGCGGTTGGAGACGGAGGACATGTACAGGTCGATGACGGTGGTGAGTGTATCGCGGTAGGTGTTGATCATGTCGGCGATCCAGAGCAGGTGATCGGTGGCGTCGCGCAGATAATACTGGGCGGTGTTCTGATCGACATAGGTGAGGATGTGCGGCTGCGAGAGGTTGCTGAGGATATCGCGTTCCGGCCAGATGACGCGCCACATGTGCAGGAGCATGTGCTTCAGCTCGAAGAGGCGGCTAAGCGATTCCTGGTTGGGGCGGGCCAGGATGGTGTCTTCGAGGTCGCCGATTTCCTCCTCGAACATTTCCATCACCGGGAAGTAAGCATCGATCACGGTGTCGATCAGCAGGTAGGTGAGGTAGCTGACGGTGATGGGGTTGACGGATGCCGCGCTGAATATCCGGCGGCGGGCTTCATCGATCAGGCGGTCATCACCGTTGTGGATGCTGATGACGTAGTTCTGGCCGATAAAGAGATTGATCTCGCGGAAGTCGAGATTGTGGTAGATGCTGCTGGCGCTGGTACGGGGTTCGTCGGTGTGGGTATCAATGATCGAGACTGAGTTGAAAATGATGAACAGGTAGTGTTCGTATTCCTCGAACTTGGGACGCTGGCGGTGGTTGCGGGTGTCTTCGATTGCGAGCGGGTGGAAATGGAAGACATCGCGCAGGATGCGGGCTTCGTCGTCGTCGCACTCGACGATATCGAGCCAGAAGGTGCTGTCCTGAGCAGCGATCAACTGCGGAAGCTGCTCGGTGGTGGCCTGGGTCGTTTTGCCGTCTTTGAAGAGGGTGATTCGCATCAGATTGAGTGGGTATGCGCCGATATGGTATGGAGTTTAACAGCAACCAGTATGGACGCGCCAATCCTAGCTGTCCAGGACATCGACTGCGGCCAGCATCAGCACATTGCCCCAGCCGGTCGGGTTCATACCTTCCCAGACAGGCAGGCGTTCGAGGGTTGCCCAGTTGTAAACGGCCAGTTCGAGGTGATATGCGCCGGGCGGGGCATCGGGCGGGATGGTCAGGCAGGGAGCGAGGGTGAGGAGCTGGCCCGGCCCGGCGGTTCCGAGGCCGGCGTCGTGCTGGGCGAGGCTGTGGTTCCCGGTGAGATCGACGAGGTGCAGCCCGACGGAGAGGCTGCCATCGAGCGGCTGGAGAGGCTCGAAGTCGATCTCGACACAGAGCGGATCGCCGGGGCGGACGTCGAACTGCTGGGCGGCATCCGGGCTGCGGCGGACTCGCAGGGCACTGCCAAACTGGAAAGCCAGGTCATCGGAGTCGCCCAGGTCGAAGCGGTAGAAGATCATATTGACGAGGCTGTCACGGTAGGCAATGTGGCGGGTCTGGTCGAGCAGGGCGGCGATGTGCCAGGTTTTGGCGGTGTTGACGGGCAGCGCGACCCAGATCGACGGCGTATCGGCGAAGCGGTCGAGCAATGGACGCAGTTCGCTGAAGGTATGCAGCCGCCAGGAGAGATCGAGGGCGAAGCCGCTGCGAATATGCAGGCGTTCGTTGTAATAAGCGGCGGGACTGATGGGGGCGAAGTCGGTGACGATGAGATCAAGCGGCTGGCGGGCAGCGTCCACACGCTGCATTGTGGGCTGCCAGGGCGATTTCTCCGGCCAGAATTCGCGGAACATGGTGATCTGGGTATAAGCCAGCCAGCCGAGCAGAATGGCGATCAAGGCGGTCTGGAGGCGGATGCTGAGACGCTGGAGACGGGGCAGATAGCGGAGTCCGGCGGCGACCAGCAGCGCTCCGGCGGGCAGGATGGCGATGACATAGCGCACCTGATAGACGGGTGCGACGAGCATGTTCAGGATCAGCAGAGCGGCTGGAGTGATGATGAACTCCAGGAGGAGCAGCAGCGCTGCCCAGGCATGTTTTTTGTCGAATACGCGAATCGCGCCGAGCAGAGCTGGCAGGGCGGTCAGGCCGGGGTGGGCGCTGGTGAGGATCAGGATCAGGGCAGCTACCGTCGCCAGATTGGTTGGGAGCGGGATCGCCAGCGGGCCGGCAGGGTTCGACCGCATCTGGGCGAGCATGATGGGCAGCCAGGGCGCGAAGAGGAGCGCGGCGATGCCATAGGGGATCAGGCCGCTCCAACCCAGGCGGAGTTTTCGCAAGGTGAAGAGGGTATGGAGCAGGTGGGAAGCGATCACGAATGCGGCGCTGTAATGGGTGTAGAGCAGGGCGGCGAGGCTGAGGGCGTAGATCACGGCGCGAGGTAAGGATGGCCGCCCCCGCCAGCGTACATAAAACCAGGTTGCCAGCGCCGCCAGCGCCAGCAGCAGGGCGTACATGCGGGCTTCTCGGGCATAGTAGAGGGTGAAACCGGCCGTGCCGAGGACAATGAGGGCAATCAGCCCGGTCCGATGATCGAACAGGCGGCGGCCCAGCGCATAAGTGGCGGCGAGGCCGATCAGCACCGACCAGGCTGAGGGCAGACGCAGCGCCGCTTCGCTGTTGCCGGCGGCGAGCGTCCAGCCTTCCATTGCCAGAAAGTAGAGCGGAGGATGGACATCCTGGCGGACTCGTTCCAGGGTGACACGCGGATCACGCGGCTGGACGGCCCAGGCTGTCCAGGCTTCATCGTTCCAGAGGCTTTCGCGGTCGATGCCCTGAAGAGCAAGACCGTAGAGGATCAGCAGGCTGGCGACAGCCAGCAGCCAGCGGCTCGGCCTGCCGGAAAGCGCGGCACTCATTCCGGCGGTTGGGGACGGCCGTAGAGCCACCAGAAGGTTTCCTGCGGGTAGACCGGGCACAGGACTTCATCCCAGAGGAAGGGCGCTTCCTGGATACTGCCGCGCAGCCCGCTATCGACCTTGCCGAGTTTGGCCTTGAGGCCGCTGTTCTCGAAATCGGAGCGGGGCAGTTCAGCCAGAAGTTCGGCGACGATAGTGCGGCGCAGCGCCTCCGGCAGGTAGGCATTGGCGCAGGCGTGGGGGTTTTCCCGGCATTCATCCAGGTAGGTCTGGATGTCGCGCAGGCGAACTTCGGCCTCGCGGAGCATCTTCTTAGTATAGGCGACTCCCCACTCGGTGCGGACTTTGGCGTGCTGGTCGTGGAGATGAAGCAGCTGATCGGCTTCGGCCTGGCTCAGGCGGTCGCGGAGGGCATTCAGCCGGCGGAAACGCAGGAGCATCGCGCCGGGGGTGAGGCGGGCGGTGGTGATCCTGAGTTTGCCGTAGAGTTCATCCTCGTAGATATAGGGCACGAGCATTTCGACCATCGCCTTGAGTTCGGTGAGGTCCTGTTCGATGGAGTAGGGTTTCTCTGACATGAAGACACATCCTTCGCTGGTTAAGGGGGAGTCTAGCGCAAAGGTGGGATTCTGAACACAAACGCCCCTTGCGAGAAGGGGCGTGGATGTTTGGCAGAGGGAGTAAGTTAGCTTTCGGAGACAGCCTGCTCGTCGGTTTCGATGAAGAAGACGGGTGTGGTGAGGACACGGCGTACCGGGCACTTGGTGGCGATTTCCATCAGACGGGCGTGCTGAGTCTCGTCGAGCGGGCCGTGGAGGACGATCTTCTCGCGGATTTCGTGGACGAACTGGGCGTCGCCTTCGTAGCCGGGATATTCGGAGGCTTTGAAGCGCTCGATGCTCAGCGAGACGTCGACTTTCTCCAGCGGCCAGTTCTTGCGGTTGGCGTAGCCCTTGACGGTGATCGCCACGCAGCTTCCCAACGCGCCGAGCATTTCTTCCATCGGATCGGGGGCGGTATCGGTTCCACCGGATTCGATGGTCTCATCGGCGTGCCAGGTATGGCTGCGGGTCTGGATGACGGTTTTCAACCCGCTGTCGAGTTTTACAGTTACGGCGGCCATATTTGCTCCAGATTGCACAATCAAGCTATAGCATAGAGAAGCCTGCTGGCGGTGTTTTCTTACGAGCGGCCGGAAATATCTAGTGTGATACCGCTGATCGAGCGGCTGCCCTCGGCGGCGAGGTAAGCGATGGCGTCGGCGATTTCTTCCGGTTTAACCCATTTGGAGAAATCGGCGTTGGGCATACTGGCGCGGTTGGGCGGGGTATCGATGGTGCTGGGCGCGATGCCGTTGACGGTGATGCCGTGGGGCAGCAGTTCGGCGGCCATGCTCTCGACGATCCGCTGGGCGGCGGCTTTGGAGGCGGCGTAGGCGGCGTGTCTGGCTGTGCCCTTATAGGCGGCACGCGCCAGGATGACGATGATGCGTCCGGCGATCTGATGCTCGACCATATGCCGCGCGGCGCGCCCGGCGGTGACATAGACCGAGCGGGCGTTGAGGTTCATCATCTTGTCCCAGACCTCCAGGCCGGAGTCATGGACGGGTTGGCCAGCGTCATAGCCGCCGACGGTATGGGCCAGCACATCGATGCGACCGAAACGGGATTCGACCTCGCGCACCAGGGCATCGACGCTGGCCGGGTCAGTGACATCGGCGGTCAGGGCCGTGCCGGAAAGTTCCTGGGCGAGGGCGGCGATTTCATCTGGTTTGCGACCGACCAGGACGAGCGACGCGCCGCCGGCATGGAAGCGGCGGGCGACGGCCTGGCCGACATTCCCGCCCGCGCCGGTGACGATCACGACCTTGCTGGTGAATTCTGCCGACATGGTTATTCTCCCTGAGTGTGGATTGTGCCGCGTTTGATGAGGATCAGTCTGCGCTGATCTGCTCTATGTTACGCTGAATCGGGCGGAATGGATTGAAGTTCGGCGAAAGGACCGGCTTAAGGATGGGCCAGTTGGATTGGTGTAACTAGTGACCGGACACTGAACAGATGAGCGAGAGGAATGGGTGGGAAAGCCAGCG
>CAZKXW010000108.1:0-15233 GCA_964556745.1 uncultured Anaerolineaceae bacterium | reverse complement strand
AAGGTTCAATCGGTGGACATGAACTGACGCCGGGCAAAAAATCTACCCTTGAGAAGGTCGAGGCAGGGGGTCGCCGTATGATTTGGTGATCCTTGCAGCAGAGCCTTTGCGGAGCAATTGTGCGGCGAGCGAAACGATTCTGCGGTAGGCTGGTGCGGATTGATAGATGACGAGGAGGCAGGCTATGACTCGATCCCAACCTCCGCAGCTCCCGCCGCCGGTGCTGCCGCTGGCGAATACGGCCGTCAACCGCAGCTACGGGTTGGGGCGCGTCCTGGGACTGCGGGTGACGGCGGAGACCTCGGCGTTCGTGGCACTCATCGTGCTGTGGGCGGTGCTGGCGGTCATCGGGAGCCAAGCGCTCGGCCTGACGGGGCCGGATGTGGTGGTGGGCGGGGCGCTGACGGTGGCGCTGCACGTTGGGCTGACGCTGGCGCATCACCTCGGTCACGCGCTGGCGGCGGAGCGCAGCGGCTACCCGATGGTCGGGATTCACCTGTGGCTGCTGCTGGCGCGGTCGATCTACCCGGCCAACGAGCCGCCGCTGCCGGCGCGCATCCATATCCGGCGGGCACTGGGCGGCCCGATCGCCAGCGCAGTGGTGGGAGTGATCCTGGGCATACTGGCCCTGCTGCTGAGTCCGGTAGGCGGGATGGTGTACGCGATGGTCGTGTTCCTGTTCCTGGACAATCTGCTGGTGTTCACGGTAGGGGCGCTGCTGCCTGTGCCGATTGCCGACGGCGGGACGCTGCGGACATGGTGGCCGCGGCGGTGACGGATTCATTCCACCACAGAGAACAGGGGGCACAGAGAAAAACTGGCGGCTGTCTCAGGGTTTGAGAACCGGTTCGGGTACTTCCAGCTTGAGAACCTGGAGGACGCCCTTGATGAGGTCCTCGATGCTGACGGGTTTGCCCAGGAAGAGATCAGCGCCGCCTTCGATGGCCTGGTGCATCTGGAAGCCGCCGGTCGCGCCGGAACAGACGATGATGCGAACCTGATCGCCTTTGGGGAGGCGGCGGACGTAGCGCATCACATCCTGGCCGTTGAGGTCGGGCAGGATCAAATCCAGCAGGATGAGGTCGGGGAAATCCCGATCCACGAGGCTCATGGCGCGGGCGGCATTATCGACGACGCTGACGCGGAATCCGGCATGGCGCATGGCGATGCTGAAGACTTTGGCGACATCCTGATCATCTTCGACGATGAGGACGTGCTGGCCACGTCCGACGAGTGGGACGGTGCGCTGGGCGGTTCCGCTCGTTCCTTTTTCGGTTTTGCCGAGGGTGGGGGTGACGGCAAAGCGTACCTGGAGCTTGATCTGGCCGACTTCGATTTCGTCGCCGTGACGCAGGCGGTAGTCTTCGTTGGGGGCGAGCAGCGCTCCATTGACGCGCGTGCCGTTCAAGCTGCCCAAATCGCGGATGTTGATCTTGTTGTTGCTGACGACGATCATAGCGTGCTGGCGCGAGACGCCGCGCGTCTGGCCGCCGT
Source organism: uncultured Anaerolineaceae bacterium (assembly GCA_964556745.1). Classification (GTDB taxonomy): domain Bacteria; phylum Chloroflexota; class Anaerolineae; order Aggregatilineales; family Phototrophicaceae; genus CFX2. The sequence continues at coordinate 13,739 of CAZKXW010000108.1, read as the reverse complement.
GCGGCCCCAGATCGACGGCCGGATAGACGCCGCGCGTCGAGTCGGCGCGGCCGATGAGCATCTCTTCGTGAACCTGGGTCTGAATGGTGGCGGCGGTTCCAGCCACGCGGAACTCGATCACCCAGGGCAGCACATCGTTGAGCGGCCCAGTTGCCCGGATGGGCAGGAAGGTGTCGCTGTTGGAGAGGCGGGGATCATTCAGGTATTTGGTATCGCGGTTGGGTAGATCAGACATGCAGTTTCGCTTCCCCCAAACAGGTCGTTAGCGGAGACTTGCTCCTGCTTCCATTATAGGAGTAAATGAAGAATTGAGTATTAAGTATTGTTGCGGACTAGCTTAAGGTATTGCCAGGGCGACAAGGATTGGGGAGGACTTTGGTACCAGTGTGAGGACGCGCCGAGGTTCGGGATGCCGAACTGCGAGGCGTGCTGCCTGGAGCCTTTGCAAAGTCAGCACATCCTGTCTTGCCCTCGCCCTAAATTCCTCTCCCGACCGGTGAGTACGCCTGGGAGCGGGACTTGGCTCCCCTTCTCCCAGCGGTACTCCGCGTTCGGGAGAAGGGGCTGGGGGATGAGGGCTGCCTTCGACCTTGCATTCCAGCGAATACGCCGACATAATTAGAATATTTGATCTATTCATCAGGGAGGGAATGCACACCATGACCGGCTCAAGCGCAGTTCTCCAATCTATCACCCCAATGCTGCCTGCTGGAAAAGACATGCAGGCGGCGCTGGCCTTCTATGAACACAAGCTGGGATTCCGCGCGATATACAAGGCCGGCGACCTGAGCATGGCGATCCTTCAGCGCGATGCCGTCGAGATCATGCTGACCGCCAGTGATGACCCGCACACGGCCTCCCAGACCAGCCTGCGGATTCAACTCTCCGGCGTCGATGCGCTCTACGCCGAGTATCAGCAGCAAGCCATCGCGCCCTTCGAGCAGATCGATGGGCCCGGGATGACCACGCTCAAGCCAACGCCCTGGGGAACCCGTGAATTCGCGGTCCGCGACGTGGCGGGGGTGTGCATCACCTTTTACGAGGATCGGGCCGGGTAGACTGGCGAATGGTTTTTACCCGCCTTCCAGCGCGCGCTGCTGCCTGACGCCGTAGATGCGATGCTGAAATAAAACTCCCTCTCCGGGGCGAGGGATACTCGCTGGAGAGGGAGGGGCTGCTCAGAACCGAGGGGGTGGGTTCTGAGAGGCTTTCAACGGAAGAGTTCGCGCACGATGATGTTGCGCTGGATTTCGCTGGTGCCTTCGTAAATCTGGAAGATTTTCACGTCGCGCAGCAGCTTCTCGACGGGGTATTCCTTCATGAAGCCGTAGCCGCCGAAGACCTGGACAGCATCGACGGCCGCTTTAGTCGCCATGTCAGCGGCGAAGGCTTTGGCATAAGCGGCCGCTTTGGGGTTGGCGTGGCCGGACTCGACCATCCAGGCGGCCTGCCAGACCAGCAGGCGCGAGGCTTCGTAGTTGATCGCCATATCGGCGATCTTGTGGCCGATGGCCTGGTGCTGGTAGATGGGCACGCCGAAGGCTTCGCGCTCGCGGGCGTATTTGACGCATTCTTCCAGGGCGCGGCGCTGCAAGCCGACGGCCGCGGCAGCCACACCCGGACGGCTGTAGTCGAAAACTTTCATGGCGATGTAGAAGCCCTGGCCTTCCTGACCGAGCAGGTTTTCCGCCGGAACTTCGACGTTCTCGAAGACGATCTCGGCGGTATCGCTGGCGCGCTGGCCGAGCTTATCGAACTTCTTGCCGATCTTGACGCCTGGGGAATTGCGGTCGATGACGAAGGCGCTCATGCCGCGATGCCCGGCTTCCGGGGCGGTCTTGGCGAAGACGGTGAAGAAGTTGGCATGGCTGGCGTTGGTGATGAAAATCTTCGAGCCATTGACGACGTAATGGCCGCCCTTGCGCTCGGCGCGGGTCTGCATCCCGACGACGTTGGAGCCCGCGCCGGCCTCAGTGACGCAGTAGGAGACGAACTCGCCTTTTTCGACGATACGTTCGCCGAGCCAATACTGCTTCTGCTGTTTGTTACCGGCCAGGATGATGGGCAGGGAGCCGAGGTTATTGGTGCTGATGCTGGTGCTGATGCCGGTGCAGCCATAGCCGAGTTCTTCAGCGACCAGGCATTCCTCGAAGACGGTCGCGCCCACGCCGCCGACTTCCGCCGGGATGTTCATGTTGACGATGCCGATTTCACGGGCTTTGTGGAAGATGTCTTCCGGGAATTTGGCCTGCTCGTCATATTCGGCGGCGACAGGGATGATCTCCTTGGCGGTGAAATCCTGCGCCATCTTCTGGAGCATCTTCTGGTCGTCGGTGAGTTCAAAGCTTACGCCAGCCTGGGTCAAAACCTGATCGATCATGAGCATACTCTCCACAATAATCGAATCTCCGTTAGATTAATTATAGCGCGGAATACCTTGCGAATGCTATACAGGAAATTTGCGGTAGTGTATCGATTTCGGTGGAAATATCAGGCTCAATCAAATTCATGGCGGGAAACATTCCCATGCGCATGATTCCTGCGCGGGCGGCCCGCCGGGTCCTGACAAGGTTGGGTTTTTGATGATCCTCACGCCCCAACCCCCTCTCTATGCAGTGGAGAAGGGGCTTAAGAGATCAGAAAGGCGCGCCGCGGCGCCAAAAGCGGACACCGGGCACTAAACCTACCCCAGAGAACTACCCCTTCTCCCGGCGGCAGAAGGGGAAAAACCTTCCGAGGGCGTCCCCTCCAGCCCCCTGTTTTTCTCGAACATTTACCGGATTCGCCAGGCGTGTGCTGCGTGACATGCGGGCGTGAGCGTAACGGGCGATCAGGGCGTGCCAACTTGTTGAATGATGCTCTCCAGCACAGACTGAAGCGACAGCGATTTTCCTTGCTGGAGCAGCATCGTAAAACGCTCTGCGCCCAACTCGCGTTCAAGCTGTTGGCAAGTACGGTTGAATATACCCAGCTTTTCGACGTACTCTGGTCGATCCCGCAGCGTCCCCGCCCACAGCGCTGCCTGCTCTACGCTGCCGAATGCAGCCCCAAATACGACGGCTGCGCCGACGGCTGTCAGGCTGTAGCGAGCGGTTTTCATAAACTGTGCCTGGATGACGCATTCCTTTAAGTATCCAGCGGCACTGATCTCATCTTTTCTGATGCATTCGGCCAGGACCATATCTGCGGCAACTTCACAGATGCGGAAAGGCAGTTTAGCATCGACGGCGCACTGCAGGGCCTCGGTATAGAGTTCCATCGCCCGCTGCACATTGCCCATCATGACCTGTGCCTGTGCCCAACCATATAGTCCATTGATGAGGGTCGAGGGCGCTCCACCTGCTCGCAAAGCGTTAATGCCTTCCGCATAATGCTGGCAGGCGGTCTCGTAGTCCCCCAATGCTTTCTCAGCATGTCCCAGCGCAATTAACGATCCCATCAGAAGATTGGGCTTACCCAGCGCGTGATAGATTTCAACCGACTGCCGCGCATAATCTGCTGCCGCCTGTCGATCCCCCAGGAACAAGCAGATGCCGCTCAGGGAAAACAATCCGCCACCCTTGCCGAGCAGATTGCCCAGATCGGAAAAAATACGGATGTATTTCAAGTGGAGATCGCGCGCTTTAGGATAATCGCCCCGGAAAACCGCAATTCGCCCGAGATGATTATATAAGCGAGCTTTATCTAATTCGGCATCCATACCCTGCAGCAAACGCAGACCGCGCTGCAGTTCTTCCTCTGCCTGATCGTAACGTCCGCGATGGATGTTGGTGGAGCCTAGATGCAGCCACGCCCGCGCCTGTCCCAGGCGGTCGCGCGCCGTGTGCGATTGTTCCAGTAATTGAGTGGCATACTGCTGGCTCTCATCGAGCGACTCGATTTCCAGGTAACCGAGGCAAATCAGATGGAGCAGCTCACGTTCCGCGCGGCGGTCCTCGATTTCTTGAGCGGCGTTGAGCGAACGGTGCAGCCACGCCAGTAAATCCTGGGGCGAGAGGCGCAGGCGCAGAATGGCGAAGTTGGAAACGACGTACTCCACGCACAGGCGCGCGCGCTCCAGATCGGCGTTCGTCCATTGCGCACTCCAGGCCTGCCACTGGCGCAGGTGGGGCCAGTCGGTATCGAGGCTGGCCAGCGCACTGCTGATATGGTGATGGCCATGCTCATAGCTGGCGCTGAGCGCGCACAGGCGCGTCATGTAGTGCCGCGCCAAACGATAGTGGGCTGCCTGCAGCGATTGGGTCGCAATCATCAGGCCATCATCTCCTGCAAGAGTGAACGCGCGTGCAGCACCAGCAGCGCGTGCATCTGAAAACGTCCCCCGCTGACCGGTTCCAGCAAACCGCGATTGATGAGGAGGCGGATCGTGGGGCGCGGATCGGAACTGTCCCAGGCAACTGCTATCGCCTGAAGATCGAACGCAGCCGGTTTGGGAACGAACAGGCTGAGCAGGGCGAAGCGTTCGCGCGTCGTGGTATCCAGTGTATCGGTGCTGCGCTTGAGCAGGGCAGCAATGGTTGGGGATGTATCCTGTCTCACGCCGATCATATCGCTGGGCGCCTGCGCGTGGAGCAAGCTCGCGCCGCGCAGCTCCTCTAACAGGTTGCTGATCCCCCACCCAAGCTGGACCTCGGTATGGAGCAGTTTTCCAGCTACGTTAATCGCCAGCGGCAGCCCTTCCAAATCGCGCACCAGTTCGAGCGCAGTTTCAGGATGGTTGGCTACGGCCTCTGGTGCCAGCTTACCCAGCAGTTCCAGGGCAGCGACTTCCGCCAGCACCGGCAGTCGATAAATGTCCGTCGCTGTTGGGGCCAGGCTTGAGGCGACATCATTGAGACGCGTAGTCATGACCATCGCGCAGGTGTGACCGCCGACGCGGAAAGGCTGTGCATGTTCCGCCTGCCAGATATCATCGACGATCAGCAGCACCCGCTTATCGCGCAGCGACGCGGTCAGAAGCATACTCAGTTCCTCAATTCGGGATGGCCGTCCCGGATCAGTCAACCGGTAAACCTCGGCCCATGCGGACAGTGCCGTCAGCAGGTTCGGTGTTTCCCCCAGCGATGTCCACAATACACCATCGGGGAAGTGCTGGCTGATCTGAGCGTCATGCGCCAGCGCAGCTACGGTTGTACTCTTTCCTACTCCTGGCCAGCCCTGAATGACAATCGCCGGATGAGTTTCCCCGCCATCCACGCCCAGACGGCGCTTAATTTCGTTCAGGGCTGTCTCTCGTCCGACGATCAGGCCAGGAAGCGGGGGCAGCACGCTGTTGGTCGTCAGGGATAGGGCGGCTTCCTGCTTTTTTCGGGAAATCTGATTGTCCAGAATGCGGTAGTAAAGGTCGGTCGTTTCATCTTCGGGCGGGGTCAGGAGTTCGACGTTCAAAAGGTCAACGCACTGCTGATACTGCCTCAGCGCCTCAGCCCGCTGACCGTTGGCGGCGTATACACGCATCAGCAAGCGGTGCGCCGGTTCATGCAGGGGGTCAAGTGCCAGCCAGCGGTGCGCATAATCCAGCGCGGCCTCCACATTTCCGACGTCCGATTCATACTGCGACAACTGGCGCAGTGCCATTCCCAGCTCGCGCTGCAACCGCGCTTGCTGAACGGCCTGCCATTGATCAAACTCGAGACAGTCAGGGAGATGGAAACCTGCCAGAAAATCAGCCTGGAATAACTCAAGAGCCGCTCGAAACTGTTGGGCTGCATCCTGAGTCAAGGGTTCTTCCATGCGCAGGGGAGCCAAATACGATTTGAGTTGATCGGTAAAGTGCCGCACATCCACCCACACCTGATTTTGATTGAGGCGGATCGATGTGCGGTTGGCTTGTATCCACCGGACCGGCACCGCCCGTGTGAGCATCGACAGCGTGGCACGCAGACTGGTGCGCGCACGTTCGTGGTCGAATTCCGGCCAGAAAAAATCTGCCAGCGAATCGCGGCTCTGGGCCGAACCCGTCAGTGCCAGATATGCGGCCAACGCCAGCGCTTTGCGGCGTCCAATGGACACCGCCTTTCCCGCATACTGAAGGCGGGGCGTGCCAAAGAGGAATAATTCTAGTTTGTCCATACCGCGCACACTCTGTCACGCTGCTGTCACGATTTTATCACACCCGCTTCTTATCATGTCACCATAAACAGGGACATGCAAATAGAGAGGGTGTTATGGGTGTTTTGCGCGATACATTCGATATGCTCTGCTGCATGAAGATCGATGATTCCGTCAACCACAGGCTGCCGGACGACAATGTGCCTCAGGCGAGGTCTAAAGTGTGGTTGATTATCAGCGTGCTGATAGCGGTCGCACTGCTTTCTCTGTTGCTGCTTTCCTGATTTCATCTGCGTTGAGGCGTCTGCGCATCAACACGTCGTTTCTTCCGCCTTTTACTGATTGGTGGCAGCCGGCTTATGCACTCGTTCCCCTACCCCCGTCGGCAGAAGGAGGCAGTTCTCAAGGGTAGATTTTTTGCCCGGCGTCAGTTCATGCCCACCGATTGAACCTTTCTGATCTCTTAAGCCCCCTCTCCATTGCATGGAGAGAGGGTTGGGGGTGAGGATCAGGAAAAACCTACCCTGAACAGGCTAGGGGGATGAGGGCAGAACGTACCGGATGCGCCGCTAAATCAGCAGCCGCATCGGATTCTCCAGCAGCGCCTTGAACGCCTGGAGGAACTGCGCCCCTTCCGCGCCATCGCTGACGCGGTGATCGGCGCTGATCGTCACCTTCATGCGTGTACCCACCCCCAGGCTGCCGTCTGCCTTGACCACCGGCACTTTCGTCGCCGTGCCGACGGCCAGGATAGCCGCTTCCGGCGGGTTGATGATCGCCAGGAAGTGTTCCACGTTGTACGGGCCGAGGTTGCTGACGGTGAAGGTCGCCCCGGTGATGTCGTCCGGCTTGATCTTGCCATCGCGAGCGCGGGCGAACATCTCTTTGTTCTGCTGCGCCAGCGTACCCAGCGCCACCTTGTCGGCATCCTTCGCCACCACGTTGAGCAGGCCGCCGCCGGGCAGCGCCACCGCGATCCCGATGTGGATGCGCTTGTGGCGGGCGAGTTTATCGCCGTAGAAGTGCGAGTTCAGATTGGGATACTGCCGCAGCGTCAGGGCGGCGGCTTTGACGATCAGGTCGTTGACGCTGATCTTCTGCTCGTCGCTCAACCCGGCGTTGAGCTGCTGCCGCAGCGCCAGCAGCGGCTCGACATCGATCTCGGTAGTGACATAAAAGTGCGGCTGCCACTGCTTGCTTTCGACCGTCACCTGCGCGATGCGCTTCCGCATCGTGTTCAGTTCGATCACCTCAATGTCCGCCCCCTCCGGCATCTTGCGTGCCGCTGGAGCAGCCGGGCCAGATGCAGCCGGGACCGCTGCGGGAGCGGCGCTCGGCGCAGCGGGCGGCGCCGCCGGAGCAGCGCCGGGCGTCAGCCCTTCCACATCCTCTTTCACGATACGGCCGCCAGGACCGCTGCCAGCCACCTGCCGCAGATCAATGCCGCGTTCTTCGGCGATCTTGCGGGCGATGGGCGAAGCTTTGATGCGCCCATCATCCATCAGGCTGGCTGCAGCCGGGGCAGGAGCGCCGTTAGAACGGGCGGCTGCGCCCGCCGGGGCGCTTGGTTCGGCGGCTTTGACCACGGGCTGCGGCGTCGCCTCGCTGGTCGGGGTGGGTTCCGCCGCACCCTCGCCGATCATAGCGATGTCCGTCCCGGCTTTGATGCTGTCGCCCAACTGGGCGTTCAGGGCGCTGATGACGCCCGACTCCGGCGCTTCGATCTCGACCGTGGCTTTATCGGCCTCGACCTCGGCGATGATGTCGCCTTTGTTGACCGCATCGCCCACCTTCTTCAGCCAGTTCAGCAGCGTGCCATCCATCGTCAGGGTTACAGGGGTCGCCATCACAGCACCTCCTTCACGGCATCGATCACCTTCCGGGTGTTGGGCAGCGCCATCAGTTCGATGTCCCGCGCATAAGGCAGCGGCACATCCATGGCGCTGACGCGCTTGACCGGCGCATCCATGTAATCGAACATGTGCTCCTGAATCTGCGCGGCAATCTCACTCCCGAAGCTGTAGTGCGGCAGGCATTCCTCGACCACCACGCAGCGGTTGGTCTTCTTGAAGCTCTCGAACACCGTCTCCATATCCAGCGGGCGCAGCCAGCGCATATCCACCACCTCGCACTCGACGCCCTGTTTCGCCAGTTCATCGGCGGCGTGCAGCGACCAGTCCAGCCCGCTGCCGAACGTCACAATCGTGACATCCTCGCCCGACCGCTTGACATCCGCTTTGCCGATGGGAACCACGAAATCTTCATCTTCGGGAACCATCCCCGGCTTCGAATACAGTGAGATGAACTCCGTCAGCAGCACGGGGTTGTCATCCCGGATCGCCGCCTTGAGCATCCCTTTCGCGTCGCGCGGTGTGGCCGGGCTGCCAACGTACAGGCCCGGAAAATGCGCGAAGATCGGCTCCGGCGTGTGCGAGTGCGTGGCGGTCGCCTGGTCGCCCCACCCGGTCGCGGCGCGGATGACCAGCGGCACTTTGAACTGCCCGTTGAACATGTAGTGAATCTTGGCGGCGTGGTTGATGATGGCGTCAATGGCCAGGAAGGCGAAGTTGATGGTCATCATCTCCGCCACCGGGCGCAGCCCAGCCATCGCCGCCCCGACCGCCGCCCCCGCGATTGCCATCTCGGTGATCGGCGTGTCCTTCACCCGCTTCGGCCCGAACTCGTCCAGCAGGCCGCGTGTCACGCGGTGCGTCCCCTGCCAGACGCCGACCTCTTCGCCCATCACAAAAACCCGCTCATCGCGGAGCATTTCTTCTCGCAGTGCCATACGCAGGGCTTCGCGCATGGGGAGCATCTTTTCCGGCATGGTTCCTTCCGTCTCCAATCGTCCGCATCCCCTCGTTTTGGGACGCGCGTGTGTCCTGGGATGCAGGCTGTTACTTCACGTACACGTGGTTGATCAGATCGTCGTAGGTCGGATCAGGGCTGTTGAGCGCGAACTCCACCGACTCTTCGACTGCCGCCGCGCAGCGCTGCTCGATGGCGGCCAGTTCTTTGTCGATTCCCTTGTATTTGGTCGTCAGCGTCCGCCGAAGTATCTGGATCGGGTCACGGTTCTCGACCCATTCCTTCAGTTCGGCCGCCAGCCGTTGATTGTAGCTCCGGTCGCTGACCCCGTGGCCTTTGTAGCGGTAGGTCAGCGCCTCCACCAGCACCGGCCCCGTCTTGCGGGCATACTCGACCGCCTGGCTGACCGTCTCGTAGACGGCGATCACATCCTGCCCGTCCACGCGACCGGCATCCTTCATCCCGTAGCCGATGGCCCGTTTGTGCAGCTCCACCTGGCCGCTGGCGTCTTCGATGCGCGTGCCCATCCCCACGAAGTTGTTCTCGATGATCCATACCACCGGCAGATCCCAGATGGCGCTCATGTTCAGCGATTCGTGGAAGTAGCCGTTGTTGCTGGCCCCGTCCCCAATGAAGCTGATCACGACGTTCTCCGTCTCGGTGTAGCGCTGCGCCAGCGCGATCCCGGTCGCCAGTGGCAGATGCCCGCCAACGATGGCGTAGCCGCCCCAGAAGTTGTGGTCGCGCGAGGCCAGGTGCATCGAGCCGCCTTTGCCCCCGCTTGTCCCTGTCTTCTTGCCCATCATCTCGGCCATGACCGGGTTCGGGTGCACCCCCCGCGCCAGCGCGATCCCGTGATCGCGGTACGCCGTGATCACATGGTCGTCCGGCCCCAATGTGGCAATCGCCCCAACCCCGACAGCCTCATGGCCGCTGTACAGGTGCAGGTATACGCCCGTGATCTTCTTCTCTTTATACAGTTCGTCGCAGCGGGTCTCGAATATGCGGATCAGCACCATCTGCCGGAACCATTCCAGCAGCGTTTCTTTCTTGTAGGTCGCCATCGCTTTCCTCATCGGGACATCTCCCGCAGGCCGGACAGACCCGCGGGCAGCAGAACGCGCCCATTGTAGACGATAACTCCGCCGCCGTCGAACCCAAAATGCCTACCCGCTCGCTGCTCCCGCGCTCGGATGACCCTGTCCCGCCGCCTGGCCGGTCAGTCCGCTTACTCCGGCGGGGTCGCCAGCTGCTTGACGGCCAGCGTCTGCGCCCGCCGCAGCGCCACGATAGTCCACAGCGCATAGATCCCCAGCGTCGCCAGCGTGACCGTAACCACCAGCCCCAGATTGATCGGTGATGGCGGCGCGCCTTCCCAACCGTAGTGCACGGCCACCAGATTCGCGGCGGCGGTCGCCCCGTTATCGGCCAGAGTCAGCCCTGTCCCCAGCAGCAGGTCATAGAACGCCCCGGTGCGCGCGTCATACGCCAGGAAACGGCCAAAGAAGAACAGCAGCACGAACGACGGAACCAGCAGCAGCGCGATCCGCGTGCCGATGGCCCGCGCCTGGGCCATCGCTGGCCGGTGCGTCACCGCCGAAGCCCATACCCCGCAGGCCGCTGTGAAAACCAGGTTCGCCAGCGTCATCAGCGTCACCACCCCGGCCAGCAGCGCGTAGTTCAGCGGGTGCGGCAGATACGTCAGGCGATCCCCGCCATAGCCCACCGTGAAGCTGAAGATGCTGTTGGTCACGACCGAGTACACCACAATCGCCCCGATCCGCATGACCGCCAGCACCAGATAAGCCCGAAACTGCCGCCGGACGGTGGCCATCCACTTGCCCCGCACGATCTGGCGGGCATCGATCCCCGTCAGCACCAGCATATCCCAGGTCTGTCCCTGCTTCTCGCGGGCGATGCTGTTGGCTCCCAGGCTGAGCGTGTTCACCATCACGCCGAAGTGATAGGTGGTCACGAAGATGGCGAACAGCGTCAGCCAGCCGCTTCCCGCGTTCACCGCATCGCTGATGTCGATGCCCAGCAGCGAACCCAGCACCCCCGCGCCCAACATTCCCAGCGCCATGCCCACCAGCACCGTCTTCACCAGCCGCGCCAGACCGCGCCGCCAGCGCCGCCCCCGCCGCGCGCTGCTGCGCTCCTGGTAGCTGCGCTCGGCCCGCATCACCGGATTATCCGGGAACCAGGCCGCGTATCGCTCGGCAATCGTCATGCCCCGCTCCTCGCTGGGCGTCTGCCCTGAAAATCTTCCACCCTCTGGTTTCCTTTGTGTCCTGCCCGCTTAAAATCTCTCGTCTTCCTCTGATTTTCTCTGCGCCCGCTGCCTCTCCGCCCTTAGAATCTGCATTGGACTGCCCCGCCAATCGCCGGGGGTTTTCTTTTAGGGTATCATGAAGTCGCATGTTGTGCGGGAAAGGAAAACCGATGTTTCAGACACTCCCGTCCACCGTTCAGGAATTTTCCACCTGGACTTGGGCGCAGATCGAACCCTACTACCGCGATCTCCTGGATCGCCCGCTGGCCGAAGACAGCATCGCCCAGTGGCTGGCCGACTGGACGCGCCTCCAGCAGCTTCTTGACGAAACCTTCACCCGGCTGCGGATTGCCACCACCGTCAACACCGAAGACAAGGCCGCTGCCGAACGCCTCCAGGCCATGATGGTCAGCATCGTCGAACCCTCGCAGACCGCCGAGCAGAAGCTCAAACAAAAGCTGCTCGCAAGCGGCTTGACACTGCCGGGCATGGAAATTCCCATCAGGAATCTGCGAACCGAGGCTGGACTCTTCACCCAGGCCAATGTGCCGCTCTTCACCCAGGAGGTTGAACTCGGCCTGCGCTATGACCGCATCAGCGGCGCTCAGACCGTGGTCTGGGAAGGCCAGGAGCGCACCCTCATCCAGATGAAAACCCTCCTGCAGAGCGATGACCGCGCCCTGCGCGAAACCGTCTGGCGCAGAATCGCCGAGCGGCGGCTGCAAGACCGCGCCGCCCTCAACGACCTTTGGACGGAATACCTGTCCCTGCGCGCCAAGATGGCTGCCAATGCCGGCTTCTCCAGCTACCGCGATCTGCGCTGGAAGCAGCTCAAACGCTTCGATTACACCCCCGCGGATTGCCAAACCTTCCACGCCGCTATCGAGCAGGTAGTTGTCCCGGCCGCCACCCGCGTCTATGAACGCCAGCGAGCGCTGCTCGGCGTCGAGTCGCTCCGCCCCTGGGACCTCGACCGCGACGATGTCTACCATCCCACTCGCCCGCCGCTCTATCCCTTCCAGAATATCGAAGAATTGGAGTACAAAGCCGAGGCCATCTTCCACAAGGTCGATCCTGAACTCGGCGACTACTTCACCACCATGCGCCGCGAGAAGCTGCTCGACCTGGGCAACCGCAAAGGCAAAGCCCCCGGCGGCTACCAGTCCTCCCTGGTTCACGCCAAGCGCCCCTTCATCTTTATGAACGCCGTCGGCGTCCACGATGACGTGCAGACCCTCCTCCACGAAGGCGGCCATGCCTTCCACTGGTTCGAGGCCTCGCGCCTCCCCTATGTCATGCAGTGGGACTACGGCGCGGAAATCGCCGAAGTCGCCTCCATGTCGATGGAACTGCTCGCCGCGCCCTATCTCACCCAAGACTGCGGCGGCTATTATTCCGCCCCCGATGCCGCCCACGCCCGCATTCATCACCTGGAACGCGCCATCCTCTTCTGGCCGTATATGGCCGTCGTCGATGCCTTCCAGCATTGGGTCTATACCCACATCGATCAGGCCGCTGATCCGGCTCGCTGCGACGCCCAATGGGGCGAACTCTGGTCGCGCTTCATCCCCGGCGTCGATTGGAGCGGCCTCGAAGATGCCCGCGTCACCGGCTGGCAGCGCAAGCTCCATATCTACAAGTACCCCTTCTACTACGTCGATTATGGCCTCGCGCAGGTGGGCGCGGTGCAGGTCTGGCGCAACGCCCTCAAGGATCAGGCCGGAGCCGTCCGCCGCTACCGCGAAGCCCTCACCCTCGGTGGGACTCGTTCGCTGCCGGAACTCTTCGCCGCCGCCGGGGCTAAGTTCGCCTTCGATGCCGCCACGCTCGGCGAACTCGTCGCCCTCATGGAACAGACCATCGCCGATCTGGGCGCACAGGTGCACTGATGTTCGACCGTCTGCCGCCGACTGCCCTCGATCTGCTCGACTGGCCCTGGTCCCAGATCGAGCCATACTTCCGCGATCTGGAAAACCGCCCGCTCACCGCCGAGACGGTCGAGCAGTGGTTGCTGGATTGGTCACGCCTCGAAGACCTCATCACCGAAGGCGCGCGCCGCCTCTATATCGCCACCACCCGCGATACCAGTGACCGCGCCCTCAGCGACCGTTATCACACCTATCTGAGCGACATCAACGAACCCGCCCGCCATGCTGAACAGCGCCTCCGCCAGAAACTCCTCGCCAGCGGCCTCAGCGTCCCCGGCTTCGAGATTCCCCTGCGGAACATGCGCTCCGATGCCGCGCTGTTCCACGAGGCCAACGTCCCCCTCCTGACCGAAGAGCGCAAGCTCATCAACACCTACGAACACCTCGTTGGCTCCCAGACCATCCACTGGGAAGGCGAAGAACGCACCCCCTACCAGATGCGCCGCGTCTACCTCGACCCGGATCGCGCCCGCCGTGAACGCGCCTGGCGGCAGGTCGTCGAACGCCAGCTCGTCGATCGCGAACGCATCAATGCCCTCTGGGTGCAGTTCCTCCGCCTCCGCACCCGGCTGGCCCATCAGGCCGGCTATCCTGACTTCCGCGCCTACCAGTGGCATGTCATGCGCCGCTTCGACTACACCCCCGCCGACTGCGAGACCTTCCACCAAGCCATCGAAGCC
>CAZKXW010000107.1:0-15399 GCA_964556745.1 uncultured Anaerolineaceae bacterium | reverse complement strand
GGGGGTGAGGATCATGAAAAAACCTGCCCCTGAAAAGAAGGGGGCCGGGGGATGAAGGCAGAACTTGCCGGATGCGCCACTTAGGGGTGCATCCGCTAAATCGTCGAGAAAAACAGGGGCCTGCGGGGAACGCCCCCCGAAGGTTTTTCCCCCTTCTCTCCGGTCTATACACGGGAGAAGGGGCTAGGGGGATGAGGGCAGAACGTGCCGGATGCGCCACTTAGCGTTCGGGGTGTCGGCGCGACATGGAGAATACTCTGGGAAAGCCATAGGTGCAGCCGCAGTATTTCATGCGCGAGTAGCGCTCTCAAACCGGACAGCAGTCTCATGGGAAAACCAAATCAAAGACGAATCATCGTAGGGGCCACCCGGTGGGTCGCCCGTGTGAAAAATCGTTCGCATTTGAATTGATTTCTCCATCAGTTTCTTCACCCCGTGCTGCCGGAGCCAGCGGCTGAGATTGACCTCGGAGATTCCGTAACGCTGTGCGATGAACCTCTGGTTGGCTCCATGCGCCAGCAGCGCCTCGCCCCCAATCCGCTAGAGCGCCCCGCCTTCCCCCAATCCCCAACCCCCAATCCCTGATCCCTAATCCCCACCTTCCGCATGATCTCTGTGTTCTCTGTGCCTGGGCGAAGCCTTCCTTTAGGGACTGTGGTGCAATTCTTCTTCCCTCCGATTTTATGGCGCAAAAGTAGACAAAATGTCACCCTAACCGCCTCATTTTGTGCTATTATGATGTTACGGGCAGGAAACGCCCTCTCTCCCAGCGAGCGAAGCGCGCGTTCGGGAGAGGGCCGGGGTGAGGGCTTTTCGCCGATTTGCATTTGCAGCACTTTCGGTTCTGGAGACAATGCTTCTCACGCGGAACTGTCACAAACAGGCGCATCCGACCATGACGGCACTGCCGCCATTCGCGCCAATTCTCATGATTCTCAGATTCTCATTCTTATCATTCTTATCATTTCGCATCGATCTCCGCATAAAGCATTCCGTATAGTAACTGCTAATAACCAGCGACGATAAGCTGCCAGCTAATAGCGCCTACAATGCCGGCGGGATGCTCGTGATGTCCAGCGTCGTGTCCTGCCCCATCCGTCCGGTCAGCCGCCGCCCCAGATCGCGCACCAGTCCCCCGATCACCTGCGGGAATCCCAGCACGCTCACCTTCAGCCCCGTCTTCCCGTCCGTCGCTGATGAAGCCAGCCACAGTGCCTTCTCCGCTGGAACCTCCGGCGGGTTCGCCCACAGCCGGATCACCGTACTCAGCGGCTTCAGCTTCCCCTCGTACCCCTGGAGTGCGTCCACCTGCCTCAGCATGTCCGTATCCACCAAACCCGGATTGAAGGCGTAGATGCCCACCCCGCTTTCCGCATACTCCTTCGCCAGAGCCAGCGTGAAGCTCCGCACCCAGCTCTTGCTGGACGCATACGCATTCTGGAACTTCACCGGCCCACTGTCTCCCCGCCCCAGCAGGTTGATGAGCTTCCCCGTCCGCCTCGGAACCATCGCCTTCAACGCGACCACCGACCCGTAGTACACCCCCAGAATGTTCGTCCGCACCACCTGCTCGAACATCGGCACCGGCATGTGCGCGGTCGGTCCATAAACCCCAGCTACCCCCGCGTTGTTCACCCAGATATCGATCTGCCCGAAAGCCTGAATCGCGGCCTGGGCCAGCCCTTCGACCTGCTCCAGTTTGCCCACATCGCACGCCGTTCCTGCCGCCCGGTAGCCTTTCGCCTGAAGTTCCCTCACCGCCTGATCCACCGCGTTCTGCGTCCGCGCGGCCAGCACCACCGCCGCCCCCTCCCGCGCATACGTCTCCGCGATTGCCAGCCCCAACCCTCGGCTGCTCCCCGTAATCACCGCAACCTTGCCATCCAGCTTGCCCATGGCTTTCCCCTTATGAACCCACCCTCATCCTAGGGGCGCGTGCTGCGCCCCCTCACTAACCTGTTTTCAGATCGAAGCGCAGCCTAATCCCCCGCCGGAGCCGGAACCGCCTCGTTTGGCTTTCCCCGCAGCCGGTCATAGACCCACAATCCGCCCCCGAATAGCAGCGCCATCACCACCACCGCCAGATAGTCGATCAGCGGAATAGCCGTAAGCTGCCACACCCGGTCGAACGGCCGGTTCGTGTACACTTGACTGTAGACCACCACCGCGCTCCCCACATACAGCGCCACCAACGCCCACTTGATGATCCGACTCAGCCCCAGCCCGTGCATCTGCGTGATGACGAAGATGCCGAAGAACCCGTACAGGAACATCGGCCACATGTTGTTCCCCTGCACGATAGCCACGATGGTCCCGTGCGCCAGCACGGTCACTTCCTGCACAGCCATCCAGTACTTGTTGACGTGAATCCGCGTCAGGAACAGACTCCCCTGGAGCAGCAGCAGGAACGTGTAGAAGAAACCAAGCAAGTGTCCCGGCGTCGTCTCCATCGGGTGATACCAGAAGGTGTAGATGATCGCCCAGGCGAAGTAGTACCCGTGATACTTCCGCGCGAACTGGATAATCCGCTTGCCGATAGGCAGCTTCTTGCCGAAGACTAACCCGCGCCGGTTGTTCTCCATCAGCAGAATCCACACCAGCATAACGATCACCGACCCCTGCGATGTGAAGATCGAGACATCCTGCGCCAGCCCGTCGTACCAGATGTGCGTCTGGATGAAATGCAGCCCGACGAACGCCGCGTTCACTCCCAACGCCAGCCAGTTGACCATGTGCAGCCCACCGGTATACTTTTTCACTCGGTTCTGCGCGTACCAGATCAACCCGAAGATAGCGAACTGATGTGCCAGGTACATCCCCCAGACCGACAGCCGCGTGATCGCAGTCGGCTCCGGCAGCTTCCAGTAGTACCACTCCATTCCCTGGTCCGGGAGCAGCGTGGCCCGCGTATCATTCAGCAGCGGGTCAGCTAGCCAGATGACCGCCGTGAAAACGAACGCAAACGCGATCCCCAGCCACATCGCCCGCTTATCCAGACGAGTCCCCGTGCGCTGTTCCTGGCGTTTTCCACCAACCGTCAGCCGTTCAACCACACTGGTCATAAGCAGTCATTCCTCCAAACCTCGCCCTGATAAAGGTATTTCACCAGCACAAATCCCTAGGAACGCGGACGCAGCCCATCGATCCACGTGTCGATCAGGAAGTCCGCCAGCGCTTCTTTCGGTTCGCGGGAGTAGCTCTCCGGCAGGTTGTTCACCCCCTCAATGATCGACAGGAACGCCCCGGCCAGACTTCCCGCCTTGCTGGAACGCGCCGGCTCATCCGGCAGCACGGGACTGAAGACTGCTTCCAGCGGCGCAATGAGCGCTTGGTAGGCGATCAGCCGCAGCCGATTCGCTTCACTCTGGCGGATCGCGGGCATATCCGACCGCAGCATCCGCGCAAAGTTCATCGCCGGCTGAGACAGCAGCCACCGAGCCGCCGCCCGGAGCTGTTCCCGCAGATCATCTCCTGCTTGAGAAATCGCCAATTCCAACCCGACGTGGTGACGTTCCAATCCCCGTTCCGTCACCTGCACGAACAATTCCTCTTTACCCCCTGGCGCGTGGTAGTATAGAGAAGCTTGGCGGATGCCTAGCGCCTCGGCGATATCGCGCAGCGTGACCGCAGCATAGCCGCGTTCGGTGAACAGCCGTTCCGCCGCTTGCAGCACCCGTTCGCGGGCCGCCAGTTGTGAATCGTCTGATGGGGATGGCATTACTGCACCAACCTAATATTCGGTAGGGGAATTTAGCGCCCCACCCTGAGAGAACCCTGCGCTTTCGATAAGACGGAGCTTAGAGACATGACCTACGAAACCATCTTGACCGAGACCCCTGCCCCCAGCGTCGGCCTGATCCGGCTGAACCGCCCACAGGCGCTCAACGCCCTGAACAGTCAGATGAGCGCCGAAATCTTCACCGCGATGGAAGCCTTCGACAGCGATCCGTCCGTGAAGTGCATCGTGCTGACCGGCAGCGACAAAGCCTTCGCCGCCGGGGCCGACATCAAAGAAATGGAAGCCACCGATGCCGTCACCATGATGACCGGCCACGACTTCACCGATTGGGCACGCATGACCCGCGTCCGCAAACCGATCATCGGCGCGGTATCCGGTTGGGCGCTCGGCGGCGGCTGCGAAATGGCGATGATGTGCGACATGCTGGTCGCCTCCGAAACCGCTAAGTTCGGCCAACCGGAGATCACCATCGGCATCATGCCCGGCGCAGGTGGTACGCAGCGCCTCACCCGTGCGGTCGGCAAAGCCCTAGCGATGGAGGTCATGCTCGCCAACCGCCACCTCACCGCCCAGGAAGCCCTGCATTACGGCCTGGTCAACCGCGTCTATCCTGTTGAAAGCTACTTGAGCGAAGCCATCAAATTGGCCGAGAAGATCGCCACCATGCCCGGAGTTGCCATTCAGCTCATCAAGGATGCCGTCAACCACGCCTATGAACTAAGCCTGAGTGAAGGTCTGAGCTATGAGAAGCGCAACTTCTATCTGCTCTTCGGAACCGAAGACAAAGCCGAGGGGATGAAAGCCTTCGTCGATAAGCGCAAGGCTGAGTGGAAAGACCGTTAGTGGACTCGACAGGCACGCTGCGAATCCTCTATACCGCCAACCTGCGTGGCCGCATCGAACTGCTGCCACGCCTTTACACTTTCATGCGCCGCCTGCGCGAAAGCGGTGATGCTTCGCGTATCCTGCTGCTCGATTTGGGGCGCTCTTGCGATGACTCGGCCTGGCACTGCCCGGCCACCCAAGGACGCTCCATGCTCATCGCCCTCGATGCGATGGGCTTCGACGCGGCCAACGTCAGCGGCCAGCTTGATCCCACTGGATACCAGCGATTACAGGACAATTTCCTCAACCTGGCGATGGTGGATGAAACCCACTCGTGGGATGGGGGCGGTATTATGGCCTCCCTGTCCGAAGAGTCGATTGAGTCGAAGGCTCTGAGCATTCTTCTGCGCCCTTCCTCTATGACAACCTTGGAAGGCCGCAGACTCTATCTAGCCGAGATACGCGGCGAGCAGGTTGGCGACGCGACTATGCAAATCACCCATGAATGTGTGACGCTGGTCGAATCAGCCACCCACGATCTCCCCTCCACTGCCTTACCCAATCCAACCATCGCCGCCGCAGTCGATTTCATCCTCAGCGAAGCCCGCCGCTTCCAACAGCACAGAGGCGATTCATGACTCAGGGGGCTGTTCACCCCCTGAGATGCCCAAAACCCTCAATGCGGTTACCCCTCAGCGGGTGGAAGTGGTTTCCTCCACAGCAGCGGGAAGGCAAAAGTCTGGTTAGTGACTTTACCATCGACCACTTCGGCCCCGGTGTACAGCGTCGTAACCACACTGTTCTGAATCGCGATCACCACCAGATTGACATAGGGCGGCTCCCTCGGATCATCGACCTTCTGCCAATCCAACAAAGCTGCGTACCCGCCATCCGGCGAAAGTGTCAGTCCAGAGCCAAAGCGCCCGCGAGCCACGCGAAAGTCAGTTCCGGTCGCCAGATCAACAGCGATCAGCGAGTTATCAGCAGCATTGCTCCCACCAGCAACCAGAACCAACCGACTGCTATCCGCGGAAAACGCCAGGCTGCTGATTGTATCCCCGGCGCTGCCCGCCCGCAGCGTAATCGGCGCGACCGAAGCGTCGGCCAGACTCCAGATGTACAGCGTGTTCTCGTTGTTCGGTGAGGTCACGACGGCGGCCAGCCAACGTCCATCGGGTGATACGCGCGGGAACGCATTGGGACTGCCGCTAAAGGTAGGCATCACCACCTGCCGCTCAAACCAATCGCTGATGGCAAGGTCGTCCACCTTCACCAGCTTCAAACCGACTGTATTAGCCGTGACTCCATCCGCTACCGCGAAGAAAGCCAGCTTACCATCCAGCGATGTGAAGATGCGGTTCGTCCGCGCGAACGAAGCAAATGTTCCAGCCTGATAATCTGTGGCGGCTAGTGTCGCGCTCCGGGCAGAGGGGTCTACTGCATAAAGCTGCCAGGCAGTGCGGGTGTCGCCGCTGGTGCAGCGATGTCCCAGCACCATCAACAGCTTGCCGTCTGACAGCGCCTTGATTGATGCGCTGGTAAATTTACAATCCTCAGAAGCCGGATTGAGCGTAGCGACTTCAACTGTGCTGCTTCCGCTCCACCACAGCACTGCTGCTTCGTCAGCCTCATTGCGGTCATTGGTGAAGAAGCTGACGAAGGCCATGCCTTCATCACGCACATCAAATGCGGTGACATTCTCATAGCGGAATACTTCGCTCATATCTGCTGTGTTGTAGACTTGAAGCAGCCCATCAGGGAATTCACTCTGCTCCGCCCCAGCCTCAAAGTTAATGAAGGCCATTCGGCTGCTGTCCGGCGAAAAACTGAACGTTCCTCCACCCAGGCAGGTCAACGGGCGAACCTCTGTCACGACGGTGGGCTTCTGCACGTCCTTGACCAGATACAGATTCCCGACATCCATACCCACAAAGAAAGCCGCGTACTGCCCATTAGGCGATACGGGCGCATCGCCGCACGGCTGCACTCGTGAGGTCTGATTGGGTACTTCCATCAGGGGCGTACTCATGCCCGTACCGTCCAGATAGGCAATGCGGCCAGGTTCCGTGGCGGAGTGTTGCCCTGGTGCTGCACCCACCCCCAACCAAACCAGCAGTTGATCGTCCGCGCTTAACTGCGCTGGCGCGGGTATCGCAGCCACCCGGAAATCGCCCGCGGTTCCGCCCCGGCTGAGGTCGTAAGCAGGCCCCAACAATGCCAAGATCAGAGCCAGCGCTGTAAGAGCAAAGGCCGTGACCAGAAACAGCAATCCGATTCTCAGCCCGTTGGAGCGAGCAGGAGAGACAACCACTACGGAGTTCATCATGCTCATGTCCTTGTGGTTCGATGCCAGTTTGTTGTCTTCACTATACTCGAAGTATAGTCTCGATCACCGATAGGACTTTGCGGCTATCGAAAGTAAAGTGAATCACGCTGCACAGGTTGAACCACCTAGCTTGCGCCCATCCAGCAGCATCAGCGTAAGATAACCTGTGGCAGCATAAACCTGCTCAGCGACATCTACTTCAAGCAACCGCGCCGCCGGGTTACGAACGCGCCATCCTCCTGCATACAGTGCGATCTGATTGACCAGACTGCCATCCGTCACGTCGAACACATTCATCATTCCGTCGCCGTCCAACGTATACAGCAAACAACCGCTTCCAGCCGCAAGTAACGGCGGAATCTCCCCGACTTGGCGGGGATAGTTCACCCGCCAGCGCATCCGACCGGAAGCATCCAGCGCAATCAGCGTGCGCTCAGCGTCATCCACAAAAAGATACGTACCCCCAGCGGAATCCACTGCGATTTGTGTGCCCGTTCCGGATGCAGATCCAATTGTGGTCAGGGTATCGATCCGATCGACTTGCTGCCGCTTCAGCACATGACCATCCAGAAGCAGCCAGCTTCCATCGAGAGCGGAGGCGGCCAGCGGTACAGCTGTCAGCCGTAGATCCGCCGAAAGCTGTCCATCCGGATTCACGACGCGCCAGGATACACCTTCAGCATCCCGTACAGCCCATCCTAACTGGGTCTGAGTCGCATTCGTCCTGAAGAAGACATGTTCCGCGCCCGCTGAACCGAGCCGCCGCCAGAGCGGTATCCCTGACGCATCATAAGCGATAAGTTCCCCATCAGGCTGCGGAAAAATCAGGATTTCACCCAACACTTCGAGTGGGAGCCCGCCGCGATCTACCTGCCACACCGCCACGAACCGCCCGTCCTGTACCACCATAGCCTGCCCGGACTCGGTATAGGCAGCAATTCGGTCTCCCGGAAGACTGGCGAGGCCGATGATAAAGCCTGAAGTCTGTACTCGCCAGAGGACTCGATCAGGCGGAGACAGCACGCTGATGGCATCGTCACTTGCCACCCCGTACACACCACTCTCAAGCTGGATCGGGGGCAAACTAGCCGGAGTCTGTGCTGTCACCATGCCGAGGAATGCCGGATTGAAGCGCACTCGCCAAGCCGCCGTGAAATCGAGTGGGTTATACCAACCTTGTTCCAGCGGATTGCCGCTGATATAACCGGAGCCGCCATCGTTCGGAAGGAAGTCACGAATCTCGTAGTGGAGATGTGGTCTCCCGCGAGAAGGCCAGCCGACCACCCCAACAATGTCGCCGCGTTCCACACAGCTTCCAACCGGAGGCAGCGTCATCGTATCGGTCTCTTCGACATGCCCATACACACTGTAGTAGATCGCACCATCCGGGAACGTGTGCGCGACGACAACAACACCTTTTTCGGTATCCCAGCCTTCAGGATCCGAATAGGTTATACGTCCCCGTGCCGCTGCCCGCACGGGATCACCCCAGCGGTCGAACGCTATGTCAATCGCGGTGTGGTTGCCACCAAAGCGTCGTCGAAACAGACCGAAATCATCGTATCCGGCCACCAACGGTTCAATAGGATAGTCAATCGCATCGACAATGCCGCAGGGCGCCGCCTGCCCCAATACGGGATCGAGTCGCAGTCCCATCAGCACGCAGCCAATCAGCATCATCTGGAGCAGTCTACGTTTGGCCATCACGGTTGGGACACAGCAACCTGCACAAAACGCAGGATTGTCACATTAGCTCTACAGTCAGCCCGCGTCAATACAGCGTATTCGGGCGAGGCGGCTTCCCCCTGGGGGGTCTGGAGCTGTACATTGTAGTCCTGTTCAGCGGGGATATTTCCCAGCACCAACTCGAAGCCGCCATCACCATAGCTGGATGCCGAACCGCTGAACACTGTTTCATCACGCCCAGCCCCAACAATCTTGACCCGGTAACCGCTCAATCCCACGCCCGAAGAGTCGGTTACACTCCCTGCAATGCTCAACCAATTACATCCCTGGTCGTTCGTGTTGCTGCTAAACGAAGGGGTATCACCTTCCAGGACGAACTGCGCCACCACAGGTGCTATCGACTGTGGGGGAAGGGGCGTGAACGTCGCCGTCGGCCCAGGTGAAGGTTCCGGCGTAATCGTGGGTGGTAGGAACGTTGCAGTGACAATGATCGGCAGTGGTGTGAACGGCGGGAATGGATTGAGCGAAGAATAGGGGTTTTGGACAATCACCACGAAAAGGCCAATCGCGCCTACCGTAGCGGCCACAAATAGCAAAGTCAACAGGTTTGGGACACAGCCGCCGACCCACGCGGGTTGTCCGCTTCGCTGAGGAACCGCTCTTACTGCTGGAACCTGCGGGAATCGATCCTCTTCGATCGGTTGATCGACCGATTGCGGTGCGTTAGCTTCGGAAACCGCCGCAACCAGAACAGACTCGCTCTTCAGCAGCACCTCTTCTTCCACTGGGAACAACGGGGCGCTGCTGGTGATCCGCCGTTTACGATCCTTGCGGCCAACGCGCCGCACGCTGCCCGATGATTCGTCGGTCATCGTCTACTGTGGCCGTGCCTGAATGAAGTTGACCAGCGCCAGGTTCCGCGCACAATCTGATGGAAACACCACCTGGACACGCGGCGAAATGACTGTGCCGGCTGCGCTCAATAATTCGACATAGTAGGTCTGCGAGTTGATCTTGTTATCAACGGGCACTTCCCACCCCCCGATGCCATACAGCGAATTCGATCCGCTGATCACGAAGCGGTCGATGTCGCTGCCAAAGACATGGATTTGCAGCCCGTTTACCCCCTGGCTGTTGATGTCGAAGACCTGTCCGCCAATGCCCTGCCAAGCGCAGCCGGCTGTGTTGGCAAAGTTCTGAGTGAAGATGACCTGATCCTGCCGCAGCGAATACAGGAACGGAGACAGGGTCGGTTCACGGGTGGGGGTCGGCCCGGTCGGCGTGGCGGAAGGTTCCGGCGTCGGACTGATCGATGGCGTTGGTGTGTTGCTTGGTGTATCCGTCGGCCCGGCCGTCTCGGTGATCGTCGGAGAGGCTGTGATCGTTGGCGATGGAGTGAACGTGCTGGTTGGCGTAAGCGTATTCGTCGGTGTGAACGTGAATGTTGGCGGCAGCGTTCTCGAAGGAGTACTCGAAGGGGTTAAACTGGGCAGGACAAACTGCGTCGGAACCTGAACCGAAACTGCTGACGGCGCCAACGGTGGAGCCAGAAGCCGTGAGACAATGAAGACGACGGCCAGAATCGTCAGGATCAGAAATATGAGACTGATGATATTGAAGGTGCGGGCGTTACCTTGTCCCATAAGATCGTTTCCTGCTTTCAAACGGCCGGGCCAAGCGCGCGGCTAATCACCCAAATGGCAAAGAGAATCGCCAGCACCAGGAACACCAGACTGACGAGGTTATAGAGTCGTGCTTTCCCATGTCCCATACAGCCTCCTCAGAGTGGCGTTCAATAGCCGGTCAGATATTCCGCTCGATCACGGCATTGTCAAACAGTGGACGTAACCAGTTCTCGAAGCGGTTCTGCGCGATGTACACGCGGCGATCAGCTTCGACCGGGAGGTCGGCGAATTCAATCGTCTGCACCACATGATACCCCAATTCACTGGCGACTGGTCCACCGATCTGGCCGGGCTGCAGTGAGAAGGCCACCTGCGCCAGTTCAGGCGCCAGCAGTTCTTCGGGCGTAAACCACCCCAGATCACCCCCGCTCTGCCGTGTAGTTTCGTCCTGGGAAAGTTCCATTGCCACCGCCGCGAAGTCTTCGCCCACCTGCAAACGGCTCATCACCGTCTGCGCCTCGGCTTCGGTCCGCAGCAGAATATGACGCGCGTGAACCTGCCGGACATTCCCTTCCAGATCAGCCGTCAAACTATCGCGAACCCGATTTGAAGTCAGCACCGAGCGCAGCACGTCGCTGAATTCGTCTGCTGTATACAGATTCGTCGCCAGCCAGCTTTCCCACCCTTGCTGTCCTCCGGCCAATTCAATCTGCGATTGCAGTTCTGCCTGAAGTTGTGCATCATCGACGGCAAGATTCTGGGCTTTCGCGCCCTGAATGATGAGAGTCTGTTCGATCAACTGGTTCAGGACATCCTGTCGCAAAGCATCCACCGATGCTGCCGGGAATCCCTCCTGCTGTCGCCGCGCAAGTGCGCGCTCGAACTCAGACAGCGTGATCACTTCACCATTCACACGGGCAACAATTGCCGTCCCATCCTCCGTAGTTGGTAATTCGTCAGAGGTTGACGCAACCGTCGGTGGAGATGCCGGATTAGTTGGAATAATGGATTCGGTCGGAGTGGCGCCGCAGGCAGCCAATAACAAGAGTAGAGAAACGGTCAATATACGGAATACGTGGGCCAAGGTGTCGTCCTGAATTATCATCGCAGAGAAAACCTGGAGATTGCGCGCCGAATTGAACCGGGCGGTCCCGTTCTGTATTATGCTATCATGCTGCGGCTCAGGCAAGTCGCTGGATTCCAGAAAGGCCACTACTATGCTGTCACAGGGGAATTACCCCCGCTTTAGCAACGAATGACCAACCCTGTGGCAGGCTCATGTTAGAATAGACCTCATACCCTATCGTTGGTTTGGCGTGCAGCGCCCATAGCTTATATCCAGCAGGAATATATGCGCCCTCGCCCCAGGATTGTCTGGTTCATCTTCGCCATATTTGGACTGGCAGCCTTAGCCTGTAATCTCTCCGGTAGTCCCGAACCGCCGACTCTGGTTCCTCGCGCCACTGATACTCCTTTGCCAACCATCGGCTACGCGACCCTTAGCCCTCAAGAAATGCCACAGCAGCCCTCGATCATCGTTCCAGGCATTGGGAGTGACTTGACCGATCTACTCAACCAGATTGAGTCGGATCGAGTGCTCATCCATGTCGATACACTTCAGGGTTTCCAGACACGTTATGTCAATACCATGAACGAAACCGGAAATCGCGGTCTGGGTGCAGCCTATCGCTATGTCCGTGATCAGTTCGATGCCATCGCCCAACGGTCATCTGGCAACTTCATTGTGCAGGAACACTCCTTCCCCCTTACTTGGGAAGGAGTAAATACGATACAGCGTAATGTCTTCGGCTACATCCCAGGGCGGGATATTGGAGGTGGCGTACTGGTCATCGGCGCGCACTATGACAGCATTATGCGCGTCCAGGCTGATTCGTCGACTTACGCGCCTGGGGCAAACGACAACGCCTCCGGTATGGCCGCTCTGATCGAAATTGCCCGCGTGTTGGCCTCACGTCCACATCGGGCCAGCATCATTGTCGTCGCCCTCGGCGCCGAAGAAATTGGTCGTGTCGGCAGCATCGAGTTCGTCAAATTCCTGCAGAATCGGGGGATCGTCGTCGATGCCATGCTCAACATGGATATCATCGGCAGCAGTACCGGCCCCAACGGTGAAGTCGATGACCGCACCATGCGCGTCTTCTCTGCCGGGCCAGACAACTCCGCTTCCCGCCAGCTTGCCCGCGCCATCAATCTGATCGATCAGAACATGATCCCCAACATGGAACTGCTCATTCAGGAGACCGAAGATCGTCTGGGCAGATATGGAGACCACCTATCATTTAGTGAAGCTGGCTTTGCGGCAGTACGCTTCATTGAGACACTTGAAGACCGTGACCGCCAGCACACGACCCGAGACACACTGGAAGACATCCAGATCAACTATCTGATCAAAACAACCCAGACTATCTTGACGGTTGCAGT
This sequence comes from uncultured Anaerolineaceae bacterium, assembly GCA_964556745.1. Taxonomy (GTDB): domain Bacteria; phylum Chloroflexota; class Anaerolineae; order Aggregatilineales; family Phototrophicaceae; genus CFX2. The sequence goes on along the minus strand of CAZKXW010000107.1, from coordinate 2,756 downwards.
CGTTTTTGCTGACGGACTCCCTCCACCGCGCAATATCAGTCTGCGCCAAGGTGAGGGGGCTAAGCCAAATCTGATCTGGGAACCAATCCCCAACGCGACCAGTTATCTGATCGGATTGCGTCGTCCCGGCGGCCTCATCATCGATACCTACTTCCCCTGGCCGACCAACAGTGTCGAATGGGAAGGTTTCACCTCGGCGCTGTTCGGCACACTGGTCATCTCGTCAGTGGATTCGAGCGGGTTGATGGGACCGCCATCCACCGAAATCACAATCCCATGAATGCATCTCGCCAGGGCATTATCCAACTGCTAATCCTGAGCGTCATTCTCGCCGGGGTAGTGATTGGTACGCTGGCACTACTACGTTCTCCTCAGACCACGTGGACAGCTGAGCCGATGGACTCGACTTCAGTTCCATGCCTGCCCGTTTCGGCTGCCCTGCTCCACCAGATCGGTGCTCTGCTAAAGACGACACGCACACCCTGCGACTCCTTCTACTGGATGCCTAATCCAACAGACGAGTTTCACATCCTTGTACGTTTCAACAACTTCGGTCTCCACGCTCCGATTTACTCATTCGAGAAACCTGCGGGAGTTTTCCGCGTTCTGATCATCGGTGACTCGTTCCCGCAGGCGATGCAGGTGCGCTATGAAGACGCCTTCCCGCAGCGCCTTGAGGATCTGCTTAGCCAGCAGCTTGGCCGTCCCATTGAAGTTACCAACTTGAGCATCGACGCCTATGGAACGGACCGCGAACTGCTGCTGTACGCGCTGTTAGGCTGGCAGTTTCAGCCGGATCTGGTGCTACTCTCAGTCTATACCGGCAATGACATGCAGGACAACCAGATCGACCTCGAAACTCGTCGCTATGGTTATCGGATCGACCGCCCATTTTTTACGCTGGAGGGTGATACGCTGCGGTTGCACAATAGCACTATCTTTGATCGCAATCTCTATCCTAATGTGCCTGTTTTCGGGTGGCTGGTGAATCATCAAAACGCGCAGTCGCCCAGCCCACCACAGAATCCACCTGCTCAGCCTGTCGTATTGAACCAACAGCCTTATCAACTGGAGTATCCAGTTGAACTGGGCTTGTACTTACCAGAAGACGAGCATTGGGAAAATGCTTGGGCGCTGACAACTGCCTTGATCCGCGAGTTCAATCAGGTTGTCCGCCTCAGCAATGTGCCGTTTGCTATGTTCATCATCCCGGATCGGCGCGCCGTTCACTCGGAAGACTGGCAGGCAACGCTGGCCGCATACGCTCCTCAACTGCCCGTCCTGAACCAAATCGATCCGATTCCCATTGCTAGTCGCTTGATCGAAAGCCTACCCAATGCGGACTTTCCCATACTCGACCTGACCACAAACCTTCAGAAGTGGGTATCTGTGCATCCTGACCAGCGGCTCTACTATGGGGGTGACGGTCACTTCAATGCTGTAGGTCATGCAGTGACTGCTGAACTGCTGGCGAATTGGCTCATTTCACTTCAGATGGTCCCAGCCGACCGGTAATTGGCAATCGCTTGCGCATCCAAGCCCAACCATTCGCGCAGCAGCTCGTCGCTGTGTTCTCCTAGACCAGGAGGTGGGCGCCGCACCACCCCAGGTGTTACCGAAAATCGCGCCGGGGACATCACTAGGGGAATTTCTCCCAGAGGAGAAGCTATCGTCTGTACCAGACTACGCGCTTGAATCTGAGGATCGCGTAAACTGGCCGCTACCCCCTTGATCGGCGCGGCAGGGATACCCAAGGCCAGCAATCCTTCAACCCATTCCGACGTGGTTCGCTCTTTGAAAACCTCTATCAATAGCTCAACAAGCACTGGACGATGTGCCAACCGCGCCGGATTAGTCGCAAACCGGGCATCCTCAGCTAGTTCCGGTTGGCCGATCAAACTGCACAACGCGGCAAACTGTCGGTCATTGCCGACTGCCAGAACAAAGTCTCCATCGGAAGCCTCAAACGTTTGATATGGAACGATGTTAGGATGTTCATTACCCAATCGTGGTGACTCCTGGCCCGAAATCAGCGTATTGCTGGCGACATTAACCAATGCCGCAATCTGCGAATCCAGGAGCGCCAGATCGATGTACTGTCCCTGACCCGTGCGGGTACGATGATGCAGTGCAGCCAGGATCGCCGACAGCGCATACAATCCGCTGAAGACATCAGCTACCGCAACCCCCACCTTGTGCGGCGCTCCATCGGCTGGCCCAGTGATCGACATCAAGCCGCTCATTGCCTGGATCACATAATCATAACCGGGCCGATCTCGGTAGGGGCCATCTTGCCCGAATCCCGTGATGCTGCAATAGATCAGGCCGGGGTTGAGCAGCCGCAGGTCGGCCTCACCTAGACCGAATTCAGCCATGCCGCCGACTTTGAAATTCTCGACGAGAATATCAGCCTGCACCGCCAGCCGCCGGGCCAGATCACGCCCCTCATCGGATTTCAGATTAAGCGTCAGACTGCGCTTATTCCGGTTGACGCTGATGAAATAGGCGCTGAGGCGATCTTCACCATTGCCGAACCAGGGCGGCCCCCATGCGCGGCTTTCATCACCGAGCCTGGGCTGTTCTACCTTGAGAACATCTGCCCCCAGGTCACCTAGCATCATCGTACAGAACGGCCCAGCCAATACCCGGCTGAAATCCAGCACCCGTATCCCTGCCAATGCTCCAACCGTCTGACTCATGGGTTCACCATCACTTTGATCTTATATGTCCTTCAACAAAACGCGGGGCGCAGAAAC
>CAZKXW010000106.1:0-15570 GCA_964556745.1 uncultured Anaerolineaceae bacterium | reverse complement strand
ACCAAGCAGTGCTGCTTCACTGCTTTCTCTCTCACTATCCTGTTGTTAAGCTGCGCCTCTTCCCGGTGAGGAGAAGAACGTTAACTACACGTTAAAGTGTATCAACCCGCTTAATTCCCGTCAACCCCTCCGGGCAGTCTGCACAAAACTCGTTTGGGATACTTGGGATATTCTGCACATCCCAGATCACCGTTTCTGAGCCGCACAGGGCCGCGCCATTGGTTGTTGGCTGAATTCAGAACTTAAGTTGCGTTCCTCAGCGGGAGACTCAGGGTATCACACTCACTGGAGGCTGTCAACACCTTGTTTGAACTATTTTCAAACCAGGCACTGACTTTTCACATCACGCATGAGGTTGATAAACTACGCTTCGGTATAAAGCGGGCGGAATAATACGCCCCTGCCCAAAACCCGTCAAGGGGCAGTTTGAGAAATTCTTCCGCGCGAACGATGGATTTCGGCGAATTTCCCCCTCAATCTGCCGTCGTCAAAGCTCATTCCGGCCCTGGAGCGCCCGGCTGAGCGTAACCGAATCGACATACTCGATGTCGCCGCCGACGGGCAGCCCACGCGCCAGTCGGGTGATCTTGACACCTTTTCCAGCCAGCGCCTTCTGCTGAATATAGAAGGCGGTGGCGTCGCCTTCCTGCCCCGGATTGGTCGCTACGATCACCTCCAGGACACCGCCCTTCTCCACCCGCTTGACCAGCTCGGCAATTTTCAGGTCTTCCGGGCCAATGCCGTTCACGGGTGAGATGGCCCCGTGGAGGACATGATAAACGCCTTCATAGATACCGGTGCGCTCCAGCGCCATCACATCCAGCGGTTCTTCGACGACGGCCAGCACATGCTGGTCGCGGCGCGGATCAGCGCAGATCGGGCACGGATCGCTGACGGTAATATTGAAGCAGTTGGAACACAGGCGAGTCTGAGTCTTGAGGTTGGTGAGCGCCTCGGCCAGTTTGAGCGAGACATCATCCGGCGCACGCAGCAGGTAGTAGGTCAGCCGTGATGCCGACTTCGGCCCGATCCCTGGCAGGCGCGAGAAAGCATCGATCAAGCGGGTCACGGGTTCGGGAATGGCTTTGGACATCGCAGCACCTATCATCGACCTGACTAAATCAGAACACCTGTTCCCAGGATGATACCGCGGCTGGGCGCGGAATCCTATCCACATCCATCCATGAAACAACGAGAGCGGACTACATCCGCTCTCAACACACTCTTCACATGTCCGGCTGCTGGATCAGCCGCCGAGCAGGTTGTTGAGCAGGGGGTTATCCCCTAGTCCACCCGTGATTGATTCCATGCGCTGGGCGGCCATCGTCTGGCTCTGTTCGATGGCCTGGTTAACGCCCAGGATGAGCAGTTCCTGCAGATCGCTCAGCCATTCGGGATCATTGGGGTCAATCATGTCCTTGTTGACGGCGATCGACTGCACGCGCTGGTGGCCGGTGATCACCACCTTGACCGCCCCACCGCCGACCGAGACCTCGACCGTCTCGTTTGCCAGCGCTTCCTGGGCGGCAACCATATCTTCCTGCATCTTCTGAATTTGGCGCATCATGCCGCCCATGCCACCCTGCATCCCGCCGGGCATCCCACCGCCGAAACCGCCACCCCGTTTTCCCTTTGCCATGTGTTTTCTCCTCAGATCGTTGATTATCTCATCCAGTTATTTATCATCGGTGGAACGCCGTCGTTTTTCAACAGGCATGATTTTCGCGCCGAGCTGCTGCCCTTCGGAAAGCAGCGGGTCGTTGATTGCCAGTCGGCCGCTGCCGGCGTCTTCAGCCGCTTGCAGGTTCTCAACCAACACCACCCGGACATGCAGCCGCAGGCGGTGAACCTCATACAGCACTCGCTCCAACACCTGGATCTTCTCCGGGTACTGGAGCTTTTCATAGTATAACTGATTGTCCGTGCCCAGGTAGACCGTGCTGCCATCGACTTTGACGACGCGAAAATACTGCATCAGATCGGGGCCGTTCTTGCTGTAGCGGTAGAGCGCCTTGAGGGTGATGGCCCACTTGTCGCGGAGGATGGCGGGTTCGATCACCGGGGGTTTGCCCGGCGCTGCCAGTTCCGGTGGAGGGGGCGGCGGTGGTTGATGAACGGGCGCGGTCTGTGGCATGGCAGGCGAAAAGCCCGGCCCGGCCATATCCACATCAGGCGTCCGCAGGCTCTCCATGAAGGCCAGTTCCAGGGAAAGCTGGGGCTGCCAGCCGCCCCGGAAGTTATTAACCATATCGTTGAAGGCGCGGATCGCCGCCAGCAGACGCGAGCGAGCAATGAGCGCGGCCTGGTCGTGGTAGAGCGCCCGGTCTTCCTGGGAGGCTTCCACCAGATCCGCGCTGGCGGTCTGCGCCAGCAGGATCGCCCGCAGATGCTCGACGACCTGCTCACCGAACTGGCGCGGATCGGAGCCGCTGTCTACCGCGCGGGCGATGATGTGCAGCCCGGATGCGGCGTCTTCATCGAGCAAGGCGCTGACCAGTTCCTTGACAGCGGCGAGGCTGGCCGTCCCCAAAGCCTGCTGTACCATCTCCAGAGTGATGACCTGTTCCGGGTCGGAGACGATCTGATCCAGCAGACTGATGCTGTCGCGGACGCTGCCGGTTCCCTGCCGGGCAATCAGCTCCAACGCGCCGCGCTCGATCTGCAAACCTTCCGACTCGGCGATGGCCTGGAGGCGGTCGGCCACGTCATGCAGGGGGACACGCCGGAACTCGAAGGCCAGGCAGCGGCTCTTGATGGTGGCCGGGACTTTATCGATCTCGGTGGTCGCCAGGACGAAGACAGCGTGCGGCGGAGGTTCTTCCAGCGTTTTAAGGAGGGCGTCGAAGGCATTGCCGGTGAAGCGATGGACTTCATCGATGATGTAGACCTTGAAGCGGCCTTCACCAGGGGCGAAAGCGATCTTGTCACGCAGGTCGCGGACATCATCGACGCCGGTGTGCGTGGCCGCATCGATCTCGATCAGGTCGAGGAAGCGGCCTTCATTGACCGCGACGCAGGCCGGGCAGACATTACAGGGGCGGTTATCGGGGTTGGGATCGTGGCAGTTCAGGGCTTTGGCGAGCAGCCGGGCCGAGGTGGTCTTGCCGGTTCCGCGCGGCCCGCTGAACAGATAGGCATGGCGGATGCGCCCCGACTTGAGCGAGTTCCGCAGGGTCAGGGTAATATGCTCCTGCCCGATCATGTCATCGAACGAGAGCGGACGCCATTTGAGGTAGAGTGCTTGTTTGGGCACAGCCGGTGATCCTCCACAGGCGAGTCTAGCATTTCTGACCGAGGGAGGCAATGCCGGGAGGCGGGATCGAATTGAACCCCAGAGACACAGAGGGCACAGAGATCATAGGGAGAGATGGGTTCATTCACGCAGGGTGAGCAGCGGACGGGCAGAAGGCCGTCCGAAGCCGGCGTATGACCAGAGCAGCACAAAATAAGGACGGAGAAAGGGTGACATTTCCCCAAGGGCGGAGGTGGTGTTATAATACCTGCGCGAACGATGTGAAGAGGGGAATTCAAAATGCCGAATTTCGGTCCCACTGAACTGTTGATTATCCTGGTCATCGTCATTCTGCTGTTCGGGGTTGGACGGGTGTCCAAGATCGGCGGCGAGTTGGGGAGCGCGGTAGCGAACTTCCGCAAGGGATTGCAGGAAGGGGCCAAGGGCGATAAGGCCGCCCCTGCCGACGAAGCCAAGAACGAATCGAAGAGCTAACTTTCAGCTCGCGCTGGCGCTGAATAGGGCGAGGCGGGGACGGGTGTCCTTCCTCGCCTGTTTTGTTTTGGCTGGCCCAGTCACTTCACCACGCTGGTGAGCTTCTCGACTTGCTGGCGGAAGCTGACCAGCGGGCGATGCATCACCCCCGGCGGCAGCTTGAGATTGTAGCTGGTGATCTCTTTGTTGAGCTGCTCGAAGGCGTCGCTGAGTTTCTGCTGGGCGGCCTGCCAATCCCGATCTGCGTTAATCCACAGCGCCATATCCGCTGAAGCCGCCCGGTAATTCTGATAGGCGGCTCGCAGCGCCTTGAGCAGCGCCGTCTGTTTGCCGAGCAGTTCTTTCCCCTGGGCGATCCAATCAGGCGCGATAGCATTATCGCGCATGATCCTGTAGGCCAGCTGCAAATCTTCCGGCGTGTTTGGATCATCGCGCAGGTCGAGCGGCTTGCCCTGCCCCGGCAGATCATCAAACTCGCCTCGTTCCATAGCCTCGCGGATGGCCCGATCCACGCTCGACTCCCAGCGGTTCATAGTTATTGCTGCCTTTCGGTGGGGGTCACAGTCTCGTCGTTGATGGTGGGTTCGGTCTGGAACAGGCGGCTGATCTGCCCGCGCAGCGCCCGCTGGACGACGAGCAGCACCTGATCCCCGGCTTCGATGACTGTGCTGCCCGACGGCACGATGGTGCGGCTTTCGCGACCGATCAGGGCGACCAGCACGCCAGCGGGAAGCTGCAGATCAAGAATTTGTTGTCCGACCGCAGGCGCGCCGTCTTCCACGCTGACTTCGACCAGGTCGTTCGAGAGGATGCCGTCCTGCATGACGTAGGCCAGCGGCGACCGCGCCGGACGCGCTGCTCCACCGTAGACGCGCAGCAGTTTGGCTGCCGGGATCAACAGCGCGCCCTGGAGCAGCACCGAAGCCAGCACGATGAAGAACACCAGATGGAAGAAGGTCTCGGCTTTCTGCACCCCAGCCACGAGTGGAAAGGTCGCCAGGATGATCGGCGCGGCTCCGCGCAGCCCTACCCAGGCGATGAAGAGCTGCTCGCGGAAGCGGAAGCGTGAGAAAGCCAGGGCCAACAGCACACTCAATGGCCGCGCCACCAGGATCAGGAAGGCGGCGATGGTGACGCCTGTCACGGCTACGTCCGGCAGGCGGGATGGGAAAACTTGCAGCCCCAGCGTGATAAACATGGCAAGCTGCATCAGCCAGGCCACCCCATCATGGAACTCGGTCAGGCTGCGGCGGTGAATAAAGGGACGCCGGCCCATCACCAGTCCGGCGAGATAGACCGCCAGGAAGCCGTTGCCGCCCAGCGAAGCCGTCAGTCCGTAGGTCAGCAGCACCCCGGCGGTGGTCAACACGGGATACAGCCCGTCGAACTCCAGCCGCAGGCGGTTGATGATCTCACGCAGTCCCCAACCCGCGGCGACGCCAGCCAGCGCTCCCAGACCCATCTGGAGCAAGAACAGCGGGATCAGCGAGTGCGGCGGTTGACCGGGCTGCATGACGAGCTGGATCATGCCGAGGGTCAGGAACACGGCCATCGGGTCATTGCTGCCGGATTCGAGTTCCAGCAGTGGTTTGAGCCGGCCTTTGAGCTGAACGCCTTTGCCGCGCAGCACGGCGAATACTGCCGCCGCATCGGTAGAGGAGATAATGGCTCCCAGCAGAATGCCTTCGACCCACGAGAAGCCAAAGACCGTCACGGTGAACCACCCGACCGCCAGCGCCGTTGTCGTCACCCCGACGGTTGCCAGCAGCAGCCCTGGCAGCGCCACGGGGCGTACATCAGCCCAGCGCGTATCCAGCCCGCCGGAAAACAGGATGAACACCAGCGCGACCACGCCGACCGACTGTGCCAACCAGGGGTTATCGAAGTAAATTCCGCCGGGGCCGTCTGACCCGGCCAGCATCCCCAATAAGAGGAAAAGCAGCAGCGCGGGAACGCCGGCTTTGACCGCGATCTTGCTGGCAGCTACCCCGACGATCAGAAACAGGGCCGTGCCCAGCAGGATGTGTTCAATGGGAATCAGCATCTCGGATGCCCAGGTACAACGAGTCTCATCATATTTTTAGTCGTGTTCATCAGCAGTATTCGTACAATAAGACATAAAGCTTGGAGGAATCTGAAGATGCTGTTGAAGCTGATGGCGCTGTTTGCGGCGCGGTTTGCCCACCGCCAGCCGACCTCACGCCGCGCGGCATCGGGAACGCGCTACAAACCGCTCAAGCCGGTGCGCCTATCCAACAGGAAACCACGGCAGCGGCCTCACCAAGACTGGTGAAGCCGCCGTCCGCGTACAGACCGAGAATCAGGGGAGATCGACCGAGCCAGGCACGCGGAAGGAGGACTGTACCACGCCCTGGTTATCCCGCAGCGTCACCACATCGCCCGGCTCGAAGGCCGGAGCGGTGCGGTTCCAGAACAGTGCCACCGGGGTATCCTGCCCGACCCGGCTGTTCACGGTGACGAGACCCTGCGAGAAGAGGATACGCTCAGCGAAGGTATAGGTGTTGTCCTGCGCGTCGGAGATCGTCCAGCCCCGCATGTTGACATTGTTGCCGTTGTTGCGGATGACGACGCTCTCGGCGGTGATGTCGCCAACGCCGCGCACCTCAGCGATTTCCACCTGGGCGTTCACAGCAGTGGGCGGGAGCGTCAGCGTGGGGCGCAGCGTAGGTGTGGCGGTGAAAAGTTCCGGCGTGGCTTCCGCCGTGGCCTCTTCGGTGGCGCTGGAAGCATCGGCGGACTCGACCGTTGGCGCGGGCGTGGTGATCGGCCCAGTCAGCGGGCAGCCTTCCAGCGGAACAATCAACTGATCGCCGATCTGAAGCAGCGAGGCGGTCTCATCATTCAGGCCGTTGACTTCCATCACGCGGAAGAAATCTGCCCCGTACTGGAGCGCCACGCCATAGGGGGTATCCCCATCAACGATGGTATGCAGGATGCAGTTCTCCGGCAGCACGGTCGCCACCGCCTGACCACTGGCCGCCACATCGACTGGGTTGATGGCCTGCGCATCAGCAGTTTCCAGGCCAGCGAGGGGAGCCGCGCTGGTTTCCAGGATGCCAGTCGGCAACACGCCGACCGAGCCAGGCAGCGGCGTGGCGGTGATGATGACCACGCGGGGCGTGGCATTCGGGTCTGTGGTGGCGGTGACCAGGATCGGCACGGTGACGATTACCTGGTTGGCTTCGACCGGAGTATTCCCGCGGTTCAACAGCGAGAGAATGCCAACGACCACGCCAACGGAAATCAGCACATTGAGCAAAATGAACACGATCAGCGAACGACGCCGCATAACAGCCTCAGCCTTCGACTACTCCCCCAAAAGTTACCCCAAATGGAATCTTAACACACCCCCATCAGCCGGGCAATCACCCGCGTTAGGTTTCGGTTAGAGCCAATGCAAGCGCCGCGCTGTTATCCAGAACTCATCAAAGTCTGGTAGTGTTAGGGCGACGTGGAGGCCGTCCTGGGAGTGTCACCCAGGCGCAAGTCGTCGAGGAGGAATAGCCATGCCCTACATGATCGATGGTCATAACGTGATCGCCAAGCTGCCCGATATATCCCTCGACGACCCAAACGACGAAGCCAAGCTCATCCAGAAGCTGACCGCCTTCACCGCCCGCACCGGAAAGACCTGTCTGGTGGTCTTCGATCACGGGCTGCCGGGCGGCAGTTCGCGGATGTCCACCCGTTCGGTGCAGGTGGTCTTCGCCTCAGCACGATCCACGGCTGACCGGGTAATGATGGAACGCATCCGCAAGATTGAGGACTTTCGCGGCTGGATCGTGGTGTCATCAGATCACGAGGTGCTGGCGACCGCCCGGCAGCGGCGCATGAGTACGCTGCATTCCGAGGAATTCGTCATGCTGATGCAGTCGCCACCCCGCCCGGTGATCGACGCTGGGGAAGCCGTCGAAGTCCGTCTCTCCGAGGACGAGATCGACGAGTGGATGACCCTCTTCGGCGGTGATGGACGCAAAGATTGAAAAGGCATCCTGTTCCGGCCTGTTTTTCAGTGGGGTTGGGTTTTTGGGCGGTAGGGCCAGAAAACGGTCGCGGTGGTTCCCTGTCCGAGTCCGGGACTCTCAATGGTGATGGTTCCGCCGTACGCTTCGACGATGGATTTGACCAGCGCTAATCCCAGCCCCGTACCAGGGACATCCCGCGAGCGGGCCTTGTCGGCGCGGTAGAAGCGCTCGAAAAGGTGGGGAAGATGCTCAGCGGCAATGCCGCGGCCATTGTCCTGGACAATGACGCAGGCGCCATCCACGCCGGCACTGACGACGAGATCGACCTTGCCGCCGACGGGGGTGTACTTGATGGCGTTCTCCAACAGGTTGCGGAAGGCGACGGTCAGGTGGGTGAGGCTGGCGCTGACGACAAGCGGATCGGGAGGGAGTCTGGCGCTGAGGGTGATGCTGCGGGCGGCGGCCTGCGGGCTGAGCTGCTGCTGAAGGCTGCTGGCAAAGCGGGCCAGGTCGATCTCGGTGGCGCCGAGTTCAGCGCGGCCGGCATCAAAGCGGGAGAGGAGCGTCAGGTCATCGATAAGGGCGGCGAGGCGGAGAACTTCCTCGTCGATCTCACGGACGTAGGTCTGGGTGGTCTCGGCGTCGAGGCTGGTGTCGTAGCGCAGCGCCTCGGTGCGGAGGCGGATGGTGGTCAGCGGGGTGCGGAGTTCATGAGAGGTGTTGCTGGCAAAGGCACGCTGCTCCTCCAACATGCTCTGAAGCTGGCTGGCCATATCGTTGAAGGCGCGGGCGACATCGCCGATTTCGTCGCGGCCGATGCGGGCGACACGGTGAGAGAGATCGCCTTTGGAGAGGCGCAGGGCGGATTGGCGCAGGGCGTAGAGCGGCTGGATGATGCTGCGGGAGACCCATAGGGCGGCGGCGAAGGTCACAGCAGTGACGAGGACAAAGATCAGGCCGAGAACGGTCCAGCGTTCGAGGACGAGGCGCTGAAGGTTCTCGACGGGGACGCTCAACTGGGCGATGACTCCGCCGCCACGGGTATCGCTGAGGGCGATGGCGGTGAAGAGCGAGTCCTGGCCGGCGTTATCAAGGCGCTGGACGACAGCAATGCTGCCGCGCAGGGCGGTCTCGATTTCGGGGTAGTCGAACATCATGGGCATGGGGCGGCGGTCACGGGAATCGAAGGACAGCAGCACCAGCACGCCGCCGACATCGGTTTCGTAACCGGTGATGAGTTCGGTGAGGGCGGATGGGTCAGAGTCAAGGGGGGTATCGCGGAGGTAGGAGGTCAAACCCTGGGCGATGAGGCGCATCTCATTGACAAGACGCTGCTCGTAATCCTGGCGGGCAGCGGAAGAAATCTGTCCCCCGGCGACGACGGTCAGGGCGCCAAAGCCGAGGATGAGAATGCCGAGGTAAGCGGCCAGCAGGCGGGCACGAATGCCGGTCAAACGGAAGGGAATGCTCATCGGTCGGTTCCTGCTGCGAAGCGGTAGCCGACGCCACGGACGGTCTGAATGTAGCGCGGTTGGCCGGGATCGTCTTCGAGTTTTTCACGCAGCCAGCGGATGTGGACATCGAGCGTCCGCATGTCGCCGAGCCATTCGGTTCCCCAGACTTTATCGAAGATTTCGGCGCGGGTGACGACCTCGCCCGCTTTGGCGACGAGCAGGCTGAGCAGCTCGAACTCCTTGTAGCGGAGGGCGAGTTCATGGTCGCCCTTGAAGACCTGGCGGCGGTCGAGGTCGAGGCGGAACTGACCGATGGTGATCTGCTGGGATTGAGGGACGCGGTGAAGGTCGAACTCGACGCGGCGCAGGAGGGCTTTGATGCGGGCAATGAGTTCACGGGTGCTGAAGGGCTTGGTCAGGTAATCGTCGGCGCCGAGTTCCAGGCCGAGGATGCGGTCGATCTCTTCGTTGAGGGCGGTGAGCATCAGGATGGGGACGACGCTGTGCTGGCGGATGGCTTTGCAGACTTCCCAGCCGTCCATCTCCGGCAGCATGATGTCCAGGATCACCAGGTCGGGCTGTTTGTTCAAGACCAGTTCCAGGCCGGAAGCGCCGTCATAAGCAGGCAGGAGTTCGTATCCCAGGCCGCGCAGGGCGCGGGCGACGGGTTCGACGATCAAACGGTCATCTTCAATCATAACGATTACGGGCATGGGATTGGCTCTTCAGGTTGATGACGAACGTTTTCTCCAGTATCGCACTGAATCGAGCTTGTGGTCAGGGCGTTTAAGACAGATTTAAGGATATTTGAGGCGTATATAACCAGCCGGATTAGGAACGCCAGTAGAGTATGAGGCTGTTCAGGTATTTGTCCCGGCCCGGCGGATTCGGGCATCAGGAGTAAATAGGCATGAAATCGATCACTCGTCTGGTTCTCATCATCGTCATCCTACTGGTTGGGGTGGGCATCGTAGGGGCGCAGGATGCACCTGCCAGCGACCTGCCACAGTTCAATGATCGCGTGGAAGCAGTCGGCGATGTGCTGATCCTGTATGGGCACGTCGTAGATATGAACGGAAATCCACTGGCCGGCGTCAGAGTCGAAATCTGGCAGACGGATGCCAACGGAACTTATGACCATCCGAATGCTCCAGCAGACGGCTTCGACACCAACTTCCAGCATTACGGCTCGGCCATCACGGATGAAAACGGAGCCTATGTCTTCCGCACAGTCATCCCCGCGCCGGAGATGGGCCGCCCGCTGCACATTCACGTCAAGGTGAAGCAGGATGGACTCGAACTGCTGACGACGCAGTTCTACTTCACGGATGACCTCAGCGCGGCACAGAAGGACAACATCTTCCAGGAACTTGGCGACAGCGCGGCCAGCGTCCTGCTGGAACTGACGCCCATCACGGATACCCAGGGCGCGACGATCCAGACCGCGACCAAAGACCTAGTGATCGCCACGGCGGACGTCACCAGCGGCACGCTCATGGCGACGCCTCGCCAGACGGAAGGCCCGTTCTACCCGGTCGTCAATGTGGGTGAGTACGACAACGATCTGGCGGTGGTCAGCCCGCAGAATAATCCGGCCTATACGGTCGCTCAGACGGCTCCAGCGGTCAGCTTTACGCTCATCAATCTGAATACGGCCACGGCGGATGAACTGCTAACGATCCCGAACATGAGCAACCGGATGGTGCGCGAGTTCGAGGAATATCGCCCGTATGTAAGCATCACCCAGTTCCGACGAGAGATCGGCAAGTATGTCGATGATGCCCAGATAGCGGCCTACGAGCAGTACGTGTATGTGCCCATCCAGATCAATGACTCGGATGCCGAGACGCTCAAGCAGATTCCGGGCGTGGATGACACCATCGCCGCCGCGCTGATTGCGGCGCGGCCGTTTGCCTCCAACCAAGCCTTTCTGACGGCGCTCGGCAGCATTCTGTCACCGGACGAGGTGGCGTTGGCAGCATACTACCTGGTGGCGGATGTATGAGCAGCGATCTGCTGGTGGAACGGCTGCGGCGTTTTCTGCTGGCCACAGCCGGCCTGATGTGCATCGTCACGCCCATCGAACTAGCGCTGACAGAGCATTACCAGGAACCCGCGCAGTGGATTCCGTTCATCCTGTGCGGGCTGGGTTTGGCAGCGGTGGGAGCGGTGTGGGTCCGCCCTAAACGGCTGACAATCTGGTTGATGCGCGGCGCCATGACGCTGATGGTGATGGGGAGTGGGCTGGGGCTGGGACTGCACCTGCTGAACAACTACCAGTTCGAGCAGGAAATCCGTCCCAGCGCTGCCGCCGTGGACGTCTTTCAGGAAGCGTTGAAGGGTGCTAATCCGCTGCTGGCTCCCGGCATCCTGGCGCTGGCCGGACTGCTGGCAATCGCGGCGACGACGTATCATCCGGCGCTGCGGTCGCCAGCGCCTTAAATCAGATTTAAGAGAATTTGAGGCGCAGATAACCACGCCCCTGCCGGAAAGTGATACCGTATTGTTCAGCGGTTTGAAGCCGCACTGTTGTCAAGCAAAAGCAAGGAGACACACAAGATGCGTAAATCGATTGCCGTTCTACTGCTGGCGCTGACCGCGCTGGCCGTCACGGCGGGCGTCATCGCGGCCCAGGACACCGACACCACCGCGACCAAAACCTGGTTAGGGGTAGCGCTGGTCGAAGAGAACGAACAGGTGATTATCACCCACGTTCAGAGTGGGTCGCCAGCAGACACAGCAGACCTCCAGGTGGGCGATGTGATCGTCAGCTTCAACGGCACGGCCGTCACCACCGCCGCTCAACTGGCCGAACTGGTGCAGGCGGCCGCCCCTGGCGATACAGCCACACTGGAAGTACAGCGCAACGATGAAAACCTGAGCATCGATGTCGTGCTGGGCAGCGCCCGCATCGATGACCGTCCTGGGCGGATGGAGCCTTTCGCCCTGCCGGAAGATGCGCTCTCGCTGGTGCAGATGTTGGTGAACGCCGATCTGACCGAGACCGATGGTGGCTTTGAAGTCAGCAATGTTCTCAAGAGCAACAACCCATATGGGCTGGAGATCGGCGACGTGATTACGGCGATCAACGACCAGCCGGCCGCCGACTTCGGCCTGGATACCTTCGGTATGGGCATGGCCCGCAGCGGTGGCATCACTCTGACAGTGACCCGCGGCAGCGAAACCGTCACCCTGGAAGGCAACATGATGGGCATGTTCTTCCACTTCGGACCGTTACCGTTCATGGATCGCGGCATGGGCCATGGGATGGACGGCTTTGGACCCCGCGACGGCCGCGGCGGCCGCAATGGGCAGGGCAGCTCCGACGCTGCTCCGGCCCTCCCCAGCGCAGGCCAGACTTAACGAGTCGCTGCGCTTCTCGCGGAGGCGGCCCCCCGCCTCCGCTGTTTCGCGTTTAGTGGCAGATGTGAGGTGAACCCATCATGTCAGGCAGCAAACAACGTGTGAAGGTGATTGTATTCGGGATTGTGGTTATCGTAGTGATGAGTTTGAGCCTGGCCGCCGGCGTGAATGCTTCGTCCAACAGCCAGACGTTCCGGGCCAGCGACCCGGTCGAGGCTGCACAGGTGGTCGATCCGGCGACCGACCTGTTCACGCAGTTGTATGAGCAGGTCAGCCCATCGGTGGTCGCCATCCAGGTGACGGCACTGGGGCAGAATGGGCGGGTGCTGGGCGAAGCGACCGGTTCCGGCTTCGTGATCGACACCGAAGGACACATTGTGACCAACAATCATGTGGTGGATCGGGCCGGGTTGATCGCCATCGAGTTCCTGGATGGGACGCTGGCCGAAGCGGAGATCGTGGGATTGGACCCGAACTCTGATTTGGCGGTGCTGGATGTGAATGTGCCCGCCGAGCAGCTCCGCCCGGTCAGGTTTGGGAATTCGGACGCCTTGAAGGTAGGGCAGACCGTGCTGGCAATCGGCAGTCCATTCGGGCAGGATTGGACGCTGACGACGGGCATCGTCAGCGGGCTGGACCGGGTCATTAGCGGGCTGACAAACTTCTCCATTGGCGGCGTGATCCAGACGGACGCGGCCATCAACCCTGGCAACAGCGGCGGCCCGCTGCTCAACCTGGATGGTCAGGTGGTCGGCGTGAACTCGCAGATTTTGAGCGAGTCGGGCAGCAATTCGGGCGTGGGCTTCGCCGTGCCCAGCAATCTGGTACAGCGCGTGGTCGAGGAATTGATTACAGATGGCAAGGTGGATTACAGCTACCTGGGCATCACCGGGACGGATCTGACGCTGTATCTGAACCAGTCGCTGAGCCTGCCGGATAACACGCGCGGGGTGATCGTCGGCGAGGTTACAAATGGCAGCCCGGCAGATCGGGCTGGGTTGCAGGACGCGCAGATTCCAAGCCGCTTCAATAACGCGACCAGCCTGCGCTACGACATCATCCAGGCGATTAACGGCGTCGCGATGGAAGGGATGGACGACATCGTGGGCTATCTGGCGCGGCAGACGCGCCCCGGCGACACGATCACTGTTACGATTCTCCGCAACGGCACGGATCGGATGGATCTGACGATGACGCTCACGGCCCGGCCTTCGTAAGGCCGTAAAGAATTCGACCTGGAGCGGCCAGCGCGATGCTGGCCGCTTTGATTCCAGGGTGGGAGAATCGACCCCAAATCGTGTACAATCGTTCTACTGCGATGCACCCACGTGGTCTGCCGTTTAAGACGAGAATGGATACGCCAATGACCTTTCCACCTGATGCAGAGAACCTGAATGCGTGGTTTCCGGCCAGCGCGCCGCTCGACGCTGAAGGGCGGTTAGGACTGGTGGTCGGCGGGTCGCTGAGCAAGGGGTTGGTCGTCAAGCTCGACCGTGACCAGACCGTCGAGGAATTGGCGGTGGGGCGCTATGTGGTGGTGCATGGCGCGAACCACATCCGCTTCTTCTGCATGGTGACGGACATCGCCCTGAACAGCACCAACCCCGCCATCCAGAATCATCCGCCGGAACTGGCGCAGGATGATTTTCTGCACGATATCTACATCGGGACGGCGGCCTACGGCACAGTCAATGTGACGCCGATGCTGTCTATCGAAGAAGGACAGCCTAAGCCGGTAAAAACGATTCCCGGTCACTTCATGCCGGTCTACAACGCCTCGGTCGCGGATGTGAACGCAGTCTTCGGCGAGGAAGACGCGGCCCATTTCAACGTCGGCTCGCCGCTGGAACTCCAGACGACGCAGATCAACCTGGACCTGAAGCGGTTGGTAGAACGGTCGGTGGGGATCTTTGGCAAGAGCGGCACGGGCAAGAGCTTTCTGACGCGCATGTTGATCGCCGGGGTAATCCGCTGGGGGCAGGCGGTCAACCTGATCTTCGATATGCACAACGACTACGGCTGGGCGGCGACCGATGAACGCGGGACGCAGGCCAAAGGGCTGAAGCAGTTGTTCAACAATCAGGTGGTCATCCTGACGCTGGATGAAGAGTCGTCGCGGCGGCGCAACGCCAAGATCGATGCGGTCATCCGGCTGGGCTACGACGAGATCGAGCCAGAGGACATCGCGGCGCTGCGGGCGACGATGAACCTGACCGACGCGATGATTGACGCGGCGTATACGCTCAAGAAACGCTGGGGGGCGGGCTGGATCAAGCGGTTCATCAAGGCGGAAGTGTTCGACCTGGACGACATCACCCAGAACACCAACATCGCCGAAGGGACGCTGCTGGGATTGCAGCGGCGCATCCAGCGGCTTGAACGCTGGCCGTTCCTGGTGGCGGAGACGGTCGGGGAGACGGTGGAGCGCATCATTCATTTCCTGGTGGATGAGCGTAAGAATGTGGTGCTGGAATTCGGACGCTACGGCAACGAACTGGAAGCCTACATTCTGGTCGCCAATTACCTGACGCGCCGCATCCGGGATCGCTATGTGGACATGGTGGAACGTTCGCTGGGCGACGAGGCGGATAAGCCGCCGCAGTTGGTCATCACCATCGAAGAGGCGCATAAGTTTTTACAGCCGGGGATTGCTGGACAGACGATCTTCGGGACAATTGCCCGCGAACTGCGGAAATACAATGTCACGCTGCTGATCGTCGATCAACGGCCAAGCGGAATCGACGAAGAAGTCATGAGCCAGGTGGGGACACGGGTCACGGCACTGCTGGACAACGAGCGCGACATCAATGCGGTGCTGACCGGCATCAACGGCGCGAACAACCTGCGCGAGGTACTGGCGCGGCTGGATACCAAACAGCAGGCCATCATCATGGGCCACGCCGTGCCGATGCCGGTGGTGGTCAAGACGCGCAACTATGATACGGAATTCTACCGGAGCCTGGGGTATGCGCCCGCCGGAGATGGGGGGGCATCGCGCAAATCTGCCGATGACCGCGAGTCGCGGCGGATACGGTAAGGC
>CAZKXW010000105.1:0-15825 GCA_964556745.1 uncultured Anaerolineaceae bacterium | reverse complement strand
GCTATGAACCGCTAGTCTTCGCCGATGCAGCCGCCACTTGGGAAGCGTACATCTCCGGATCTTGCGATGCTTTCACCACCGACAAGAGCGGTCTGATCGCCTACAAATCCACGGCGGAAGACCCCAGCGCCCATGTCATCCTCGATGAGACGATGAGTAAGGAACCGCTCGGCCCGCTCAGCCCGCAGTCCGATCCGCAGTTTGCCGACATTGTGCGCTGGACGGTTTTCGCGCTGATTCAGGCTGAAGAATACGGCATCACCAGCGCCAACATCGACGAGTTCATCGCCAGCGACGTGCCGGAAATCCAGCGGTTCCTGGGCCAGGGCGATAACCCCGGCGGGACGCTCTTCGGCATTGCCAAGGACTTCACCGTGAACATCATCCGTCAGGTGGGGAACTACGGAGAAATCTTTGACCGCAACCTCGGCCCCGATACCCCGTTCGGCCTGGGCCGCGGCTTGAACGCGCTGTGGACGGACGGCGGTCTGATGTACTCGCCGCCTTTCCGCTAGAGGCGCGCAGGAGAGGATTTGCGAGGTTCTGTGTTGGAAGATGCCGGCATCCTCGGACGCCAAGAATGGCATCCCTGGTCTGGCGAGATTAGTAGGGATGCGCTTCTGCCTGTCCGCTACTCACAAAGCCGTCACCTGAATTGAGCAAATTCCTCGAACTCTCGCTGCCTGTGAGGTAAAGTTGTAGGGGCGGGTATCGATGACCCGCCCCTCCGCAATCTGTATATGGAACCCTGCTGATGGCCGCCACTGCTCACCCCCCTAATCCCAATACGCCCCGGAGCATCCTGCCCGCCTTCCTGCGAGATGTGCGCGTGCTTCAAGTATTGGGGCAGATCGTCTTCGTGATCGTCGTTGTCACGCTGGCGTCTCAGATCGCAGCTTCGATTGTAGGTTCGCTGCGGGCAAAGAACCTCGAACCCAACACCACCTTTCTGAATGACCGGGCCGGTTTCGACATCAGCAATGCGCCGGATTGGTACACCTCGAACAGCAGCTATGGAACGGCCTTCCTGGTGGGGGTGACCAACACGCTGCGGGTGGTAGTGGTTGGGTTGGTCGCCACGACAATTGTGGGCATCCTGGTCGGTATCGCCCTGCTCAGTTCCAACTGGCTGATCCGCACCATTTCGCGGGTGTATGTGGAAATTCTGCGGAATACCCCGCTGCTGGTGCAGTTGTTCGTTTGGTATTTTATCGGGATGCTGTCGCTGCCGCCCTTCAACCAGGCCATCACGCTGCCGAATGAAGGGGTGGTCCTGCTGCCGCTGGGCCGCGTGATCGCTTATGTGCTGATCTACGCAGCGGTCTGGATGTTCAGTCAGCGGGCAGCTTCGCATACACGCACCATGCGGATGACGGCAGCGCTAGTCGCCATTCTGACTATGGAGATCGCCTTCTGGCTCTCCGGGTGGCTGGAGGGCTGGGCGAACCTGTATGGTCGAAGCGACCTGACGAATCTAGGCTTCGTGATCTACGCCGCTGTGAGCCTGGCCCTGATCGCGGGGGCGTATTCGATCCGTGGAGAGGTTCGCTGGCGGCTGCTGGGCCTGACGTCCGGCCAGTTCATCGGTGGGGTGGTCTTCTATTTTGGCGTGCTGCCGTTTGCCAACGCTGCCGTTCGCGCCGAGATTTTCCCGGCAGTCATCATCAGCGTGCGCGGCTTCGTCTTCCCGGAATTCCTGGCGACTTCGCGCTTCGCCGAGTGGGTGGCCTTCACCAGCATCGGAGTGGCGCTGGCGTTCATGCTGTGGGTATATTGGGGCCGGTTGATTGAAACCACGGGACGGGCATACCCGCGCGGCTGGTACGCGGTCATCGCTGTAGTCGCGTTCACGGTGATCGGATGGGTATTGGTAGGGTTAGAACCGGCTCCGGCCACGATTACAGTGGAGCAGGACGGCGCGATGGTGACGCTGCCCATCGAGGAGGCCCGGACCCAGGATTTGCTGACCTCCGCCGACGAGCAGCTTTACAGCCGTCAGCCGCTGCTGGTGATCCTGCCAGAACAGCGCATCAACCGGGCGGGGATTGTCAGTGGGCTGCGATCTGGTTCGACCATCCCGCCCGAGTATATGGCGCTGCTGCTGGGACTGACGGTATACACCTCGGCGTTCGTGGCTGAAATCGTCCGGGCGGGCATCCTGGCGGTGCCGCGTGGGCAGATTGAAGCCGCGCGGGCACTGGGCTTCAGCACAGCGCAAACGCTCCAGATGATTATCCTGCCGCAGGCGCTGCGGGTCATCATCCCGCCGCTGGGCAACCAGTACTTAAACCTCTCGAAGAACTCCAGTCTGGCAATTGCCATTGCATATGCGGATGTAGTGCTGGTGACGCAGACGGTGATGAACCAGTCGGGACAGTCAGTGACGGGCATTACCATGTTGATGATCGTTTACCTCATCATGAGCCTGAGCATCTCGGTACTGACGAACCTTGTCAACCGCCGTTTCCAACTGGTTACGAGGTAATCCGAG
Source organism: uncultured Anaerolineaceae bacterium (assembly GCA_964556745.1). Classification (GTDB taxonomy): domain Bacteria; phylum Chloroflexota; class Anaerolineae; order Aggregatilineales; family Phototrophicaceae; genus CFX2. The sequence continues at coordinate 13,334 of CAZKXW010000105.1, read as the reverse complement.
TATGGCGAGCATCCCTGAATCCCAGAACCGAGCGGTCTTCGCACCGGTGATTAACTACGACGAACCGCCGATCAAGCCGCCGCCGCTGTTGGCGGTCGGGCCGCTGGCGTGGATGCGGAAGAACCTGTTCAGTTCGGTGAGCGATACACTGCTGACGCTGGTAGGCGGATTCATAGCTGTCGGTGTGGTGATCGGATTCTTACGTTGGGCGATTGTTGAGGCCAACTGGTTCGCCATCACCTTCAACTTCCGCAACTATCTGCTGGGGCGCTTCGAGCCGGAATACGAATGGCGCGTCCTGCTGATGGCGCTGTTCATTGCGGTGGTGATCGGGGTGTGCTTCGCGGCCTGGACGCGCATTACACGGGGCGCGATGATTGCGCTGATGGTCTTTGCCGGGCTGCTGTTCGTTATTCCGCCCGTTGCCGCAGCGATCACCCGGCAGCCGATAGCCTATTTCGCGGCTGGCTCCACTGAGATCGCTGGGACGGGCAGCGATACTGTCATCCCGCAGGCGCAGTTGGCGTTTATCGCCCGCGCGGGCGAAACACTGACCATCGAGATTGCCTCCCAGACAGGCGCGAATGACGCGGCATTGGCGCGGATGGGCGGCTTCACGGACGAAGCCAGCAACCAGCTTCGAGTCAACTCCATTGCTCGCCAGACCAACGCCGAGCGCATCGCCGAGATCGAGCGGCTGCTGGCAGATAACCTGGTCACGGCCAGCCAGCGCGAACGGCTGGCGGCTGAACTCGGTAAGCTGACAGTGGTCGATCCCATTGCCGAGACCTACAGTCTCAACCAGAACCCGGTGACTGTCCGTATCCTGCGCGGCACGGATTCGTCGCTGATCGCGGAAGCCAGCATGGATGGCAGCGCGCCACTGACTGTGACGCTGCCGGAAGACGGCTGGTACATCTTCGAGAAGTCGGTGCAAGGGGATGGGGTGGGGCTGCTCCAGGTGCGTGGGATTTACCCGCTGCTGGAGCGCACGATCACGCGGTCGGGCGAGGAAGCGGCGGCGAGCGGCGGCGCTGCGGGCAGCATCTCGCAGTACGCGCGGATGACGGATGTGTTCACCACCGAGGAAGCCCGTCCGAAGACTGCCGACGGCAAGAACATGCCGATGGCGACGATTATTGCCAACAAGTATCGCGGCGAACGCAGCCTGAACGATTATGTTAACCTGTTCATCGGGCCGTTCGCTGGACAGCTCAGCACGGGAGTACTGGCGCTGGTGCTGGCGCTGCTGGGCGGCTATGGGGTAGGCGTGCTGGCGAACCGGCGGCTTTCGCCGCAGGACGATCCGCGGCGAGCCGCGCGGCGCATGGCAACGTACCTGCTCATCATCACGCCGCTGCTGATGTTCGTGCTGATCTACGGCTTCTTCTCTGTACTGCCGCTGACGGATACGCGGCGCTGGGGCGGCCTGCTGCTGACGATCATGCTGACATTTGTCGGGATTGTGGCGTCGTTCCCGCTGGGGGTGCTGCTGGCGCTGGGGCGGCGCAGCAAGCTGCCGGTGGTCAGCGGCTTCTCGACGCTGTATATCGAGTTCGTGCGCGGCGTCCCGCTGATTACGGTGCTGTTTATGGCGCAGCTCCTGGTTCCGCTGGTTAACCCTAACCTGGCGGAGACACCCAATGTGTTTCGGGCGATGATTGGAATCGTGCTGTTCAGCGCAGCGTATCTGGCCGAGAATGTGCGCGGCGGGCTGCAAGCAATTCCACCGGGGCAGGAAGAGGCCGCCAAAGCTGTTGGGCTGAGCGGGCTGCAAACCACGTTGTACATCACTCTGCCGCAGGCGCTCCGGGCGGTGATCCCGGCGCTGGTTGGGCAGTTCATCTCGCTGTTCAAAGATACCTCACTGGTTGCCATCGTCGGCCTGCTGGATTTCTCCGGCATGGGCGAACTGGTAGTGGCACAGACCGAATTCCTCGGCGTGCGCCGGGAGGTCTATGTATTCCTGATCCTGGGTTACTTCATTTTCAGCTATGCCATCGCCACCGTCAGCCGCCGGATCGAAGCGAGCGGATCGGGTAAGGCGCTGGCCCGTAAAATCTAGACTGCCTGCGGGAGATCGCCATGCCTGATTCAAACAAGACGCTTGCCGAGAATGCTGAACCGATCATCCAGTGCCGGGATGTGAACAAGTGGTTCGGCGAGTTCCACGTACTGCGGGACATCTCTGTCGAGGTCGCGCCGCAGGAGGTGGTGGTTATCATCGGGCCATCAGGATCGGGCAAATCAACATTCATCCGCTGCATCAACCGGCTGGAAGAACACCAGGCGGGGCAGATCGTGGTGGACGGGATCGAAATGGGCAACGATGTCCGCAACATTGCGGCGATCCGGCGCGAGATCGGAATGGTGTTCCAGCAGTTCAACCTGTTCCCGCATAAGACCGCGCTGGAAAACATCACGCTGGCGCCGATGAAGGTGCGCGGTTGGCCGCGGGAGAAGGCCGAAGCGAAGGCGATGGAACTGCTGGTGCGGGTGGGTATCCCCGAGCAGGCCAACAAGTATCCGGGGCAGCTTTCCGGTGGGCAGCAGCAGCGCGTGGCTATCGCGCGGGCGCTGGCGATGGAACCGAAGATCATGCTGTTCGACGAGCCGACCTCGGCGCTCGACCCGGAGATGATTAAAGAAGTGCTGGACGTGATGAAGGAACTGGCGCGGAGCGGGATGACGATGCTGGTCGTTACGCACGAGATGGGCTTCGCCCGTGAGGTGGCCGACCGGATCATCTTCTTTGACCAGGGGCGCATCGTCGAGCAGGGGACGCCGGAGTATTTCTTCGAGCAGGCACAGCATCCACGCACCAAGCTGTTCCTGTCACAAATCCTTTAACGCTCTCCCATCAGAACACCAGTTGAATTGGACGCGGCATTGCCGTGTCCTTTCGATTCCCATTCGCGTCAACAGATCAGAGTCGATGGGCTTACACTTTGTCTACTCTCTTAAGGATCAGAGATTGGGGATGGTGGGTGTTCAAAAGGAACACAAGCATAACACAATTGTTATGAAACTTATGGTTTTCGGCATAGAGGCGGATTTAGAATAAGATTCATGACAGTGAAATGTGTGTAAGTATTACACTTCGTAACGGGCGGCTGCCGGGAATTCACAATCTCTCATCCCGTTCGGGGATGGCTTCAGGTATGATACAACGTTCAAAGAAAAAGCGAGGCGATCTTGCCAGTTTTACTGCTTGCTCAAGGTGATGTCGCATCGAGAGACCTGCTGAAGAAGGCCATCGTTGCCCGCTACGGGCTGCGCCCACCCGCGCTGGAAAGCCTGATGATCCAGTTCAAGGGACGCGCTCGCGCACGGCTAGGCCCGATTGCCACTTGGGTTCCGGTGGAGGCGAGGGGGCGCTTTCTGTTTCCTAGCGCCATGCGATGGGATTTCATGGTAAAGGCTGTCGGCGTGCAGATTGGCAGCGGGATCGAAGCCTTCGACGGTCAGGTTTACCGCACCTCCCGCAGCGGTAAATCGGCCACGACGATTGAGAACCCGGACGCCATTCGTTCGATGCAAGAGCGGCTGTGGGCCATCGCGGCCATGCTGCTGACCCCGCTGGGCGAGGATTTCGTCCGGCTGGAAATGGCGGGCGAGGCTATGCTCAAGGCACGCAATACCCGCTTCGACGGCGCAGTCTGCCTGCATGTCCGTGAGGATGGGGCGCTGGATCATGTCAAAGTGCAGTGCCTGAATCCGGATTCGGAAAAGCAGCAGATCTTCCGGTTGCAGCTTTCCGACGAGCTGCGCCCGTTTGACGACCTCATCCTGCCGGCGAAGATCAACGCCTTCTGGGATGACGATCCCTACTTCGAACTCGAACCCGTCTATACTGAGGCCAACCTCACCATCCCAGAGGCAGTCTTCGCGCTCAACGCCGATTGATCTCCCCCGCGCTATAATGAGGATCACCACCGTTCAATGGACGCGAGGTGATCTGCAGCGCGATGCTCCCCTACCGACACTTCCGGCAGATGCTTTCGATCCAGACGAAGGCCGCTGCCGAAAAACCCTTTCTGATCCTGCCTGATGCGGGTGGCGAGGCGCTGTCCTATGCTGAGTTCAACGCCCGTGTCCACCAGACCGCTCACCTGCTGCACAGCGACCTCGGTCTACGCCGGAGCGATCCACTGGGGGTGATCGGCGCGGTGGACGCCGATCTGCTGGTCATCGTCTGCGCGGCCTGGGTGGTCGGGCTGACGGTATATCCGCTCCGGCCAGGACGACCGCCCCCAGAAGCCTGCCGCGTGGTCATCGCCCAGGCTAAGTTCTTCGATCCAGCCCTCGCCCCCACCGTGATCCAGATCGGGGACAGTCCACGGGGCGGTGTGCCTGATTTCCGCGAACTGGTGCGGGGTCTGCCCAATACCTTTTATACCGATGAGGCTGAACCGACGCTGGATGATGTGGCACTGGCGGCAGCACGGCAGGCAGCGGACGAAGCAAGCCTCGTCCCGACAGAATCCGCGCTGGGTGGTGAGAATCATCTGGTATCGATGCGGAGTTTGCTGAATGGGGCGCTGCGGCTGGCACTGGCCCAGGGCAGCCTGGGCGGACCGCGGGTGACCGGCACAGTGGCGCTGGACGATCTCGCCAGCCTGAGCGCGGTCATCCTGACGCCGCTGCTAACGGGCGGTACGGTAACGCTGCTGACGGCGTTCGAGCCAGGGACGTTCTGGCGGCGGGCTGCTGCCGACCGCATCCAGTCTGCTTACCTGACGCCGGTTCAGGTCGAAGCCTGCACCGCTTATGCCCGAGTAGGGCACGCTGCGGGACGGCCGATCTTCGGCGCGGGCATTTACCAGCAGGACGTGCGCGGTTTCCGGCATGTCCTCAGCACGGGGCTGACGCGCCAGCAAGCGGCAGGGTTCTGCGAGATTTACGGTCTGCCGATCCTGCATGGATACTGCGATGACACGCTGGGCGGGTTCGTCTGTTTGCTGCCCATTGATCTGGATTGGGCGGCCCAGCAGCGCTGGCTGCGGGGCACGTCACAGCCGAGCGTGGGTGTCGCGCTGGCCGGGGTCGAAGTCGAGTCGCCCCCACCGGGCCAACGCGGGACGATCCGCTTCCGAGTCGATGGAGTGGAAACGCGCGTCGCAGGAACCTGCGACGTCGATAGCGCTGGGAGAAGATACTACTTCATCGAGCGAGAGGGACGCCCATGAGCGAGATCGATCCCCAAGTGGCCACGATCCTGCGCGAACTCACCAGCGATAAGACGCGGGGACGGATCAAGCGATGAGCCGGGCGGTGGGGCTGACGGCGCTGATTCTGAGCGTGTTGTTCACCGCGTGCATGGCGGCGGTGCGCGCCCGGCCGTATGACGATGAGGCGCTGCGGAACTTCGTCCAGGCAATGGAGGGCTGCGACCAGCCGTGCTTCCTGGGCATCCAGGCCGGGGTTACATCGGGCATGGAGGCCATCTCCATCCTTAAGCAGCATGAGTGGATCGATCCCGACAGCGTCGTGCAGTCCGAGGACGAAATCTACCAGTTCATGTGGGTGAGCTGGCAGTGGAGCGGACGGCAGCCGGACTTCCTGACTGGGCAGGCGTACCTGACCTTCTCCAATCTGACCGATGGGCGCATCGCCACGCTGCGGATGCATACCGGCTTCAGCCTGGGCAATCTGTGGCTGTCATTGGGGCCGCCGCAGATCGGCGGCGTGGATCGCTACCAGCACATCGGCTACTTTGCTGAGGCACGGTTGCTCATCACCAACCGGATGGTCTGCCACGGCTACTGGGAGGAGCCAACGACGGTCTTTCTGGTAGCGGAACCTTCCGTTGAAGGTTTTCGGAGCCTGTACCAGCTGGAACCCTATGCCGAGACCATGGCCGAGCGGCTGGCACTGTGCCGGGGGAGGTGACCGGTGGCGCGAAAGCTCTTCTGGTCGGCGTTGGTGGGGGTGACCGTCTTCACGCTGCTGATCGGTGTGATCGGCGCCCGGCCGTACCACAACCCGGAACTGGAGGCGCTGCTGTTCCCAACGGACTGCCGGACACCCTGTGTGCTGGGGGTGTATCCGGGGATGGCCGTGCCGGAAGCGATAGCGGTGTTGCGCAAGCATCCCTGGGTGCGGACGGTCAAAACCGATAATACCCACGACCTCCTGTATACTCTCTGGTGGACGTGGAACGGAACGCAGCCTGCTTTTCTGGTCAGCCGCCCGTCTGTCGAGCTGGGCGATCACGGCGGCGTGGTGCGGACGCAGGGCGGCTTGGTAGTGGCGATCACGCTGCGTTCCAGCCTGAGCCTGGGAGAACTGCGGTTGATGCTGGGCAGCGCGGCGGTGGTGAGTATCACGGGGATCGCCTTCGGCAGCTCGGCTTTCTTCAGCATCGACTATCTCCGTGACGGGATGAGCGTCCAGCCGCTCGTCGATTGCCCGGTACATATGCACACGTTCTGGCAGACGACCAGCGATCTCACCTGGTCGTTCAGCGATACCAGCGGGATCGGGATGGAGACGGTTGGGAGCGCGATCTCGCTGCTGCGGCAGATTGGATGTTGAGCGGAGCCGCTTTACGGGCGTCAGGTGAGCGTCATACAGTGGTAGCGTTCACGTCCACTCCGTTGGGAGCAGCAAGTGGTAAGCTGAAGACAGGGCAGCCTGCCTATGTGGAGAACAAGTCCCATGAAGCCCATCATCCGTGCCGCCGTGATTGTGCTGCTGCTGAGCCTGTGCATCTTCCGCGCCAGAGCCGAGGATGCAATTCCCGAACCCTTCCCAGAGGCGATGCCGCTGGTGGACGAAGGCGACCAGGATATCGTCAACATCCTGCTGATCGGCGCAGCCACCATCAACCCGGACAATCCCGGCCTGACCGACTCGCTGATGGTGATCTCGATCAACCGCAGCGCTAGAGCGGTGTCGGTTGTCTCGATTCCGCGCGATCTGTACGTGCTGCTGCCCGGCTACACCATGCAGAAGATCAACACGGCCTACTACTACGGCGAGGTCAACGACGTGGAAGGTGGCGGCTATGCCCTGCTGCGGGAGACGATCCGCTACAACCTGGGGTTGAATATCGATTTCTACGTGCGGGTCAATTTCCTGGGATTCATGGACATCATCGACGCAGTGGGCGGGATCGACATCACTGTGGACTGTGTGATCCACGACTGGAAGCTGATCTCCTGGGAACTGGACAAGCAGGACCCGGCCAGCTACGAGATGTTCACGATGGGTGTAGGCCGCTGGCATATGGATTCGGAATTGGCGCTGTGGTATGTCCGCAGCCGCAAGACGAGCAGCGACCTCGACCGAGGCCGCCGCCAGCAGGATGTCATGCGGGCGCTCTGGCGCAAAATCCGCGCCACCAACATGCTCGAACACCTGCCGGAAACCTGGGAGACGTTCACCAAGAGCGTCAGCACTAATCTGACGCTGAGCGATGTGCTGGGCATGGCTCCGCTGGCGCTCCAGGTAGAAACCAGCGACATCCGCTACTTCACCTTCCGCCAGAAATACGAAGTCCGCAATGCCGTCTCCTCGGCCAAGCAGGATGTCCTCGTCCCGATCCGGGAAGGCGTGATCGCGCTGATGCAGAATGTGGTGCTGCCACCCAGCGCCAGCCAGATTAAGCCCTACCGACCGACAGTCGGCATTGTCAACGCCAGTGGGGTCGAGACACTCGATCTGGTGGCGGCTGACCGGCTCGAACTGGAAGGCTTCCGCACCCGCGTGCTGACCGAAGACCGGGTACAGCCGCGCAACTTCAACCACATTATTGACTACACCGGGGCGACCAAAGGCAGCCCTATCAGCGTGCTTCAGCGGGTGCTGCGGGTGACGGCTGAAGGTATCGAGATTGAGCCAGACCCCAACCGGGCGTATGACTTCAAGGTATACATCGGGGCGATGTACCAGTACTGGGCCTGTACCCGCAACGTCATCCAGCCCAAGCCGGACGAGGTGGCGAGCGGGTAGAAGGCGGGCTTGATCGGGGCACAAGGAATCGGGTTGTCGCGTATAATAACATGACGATGCGCTGAAGCGAAGGCAGGTCTTGTGCCCGATCTGATCAAGTCCGCGAACAAGCCGCTCAACGGCGATGCCAACAAGCTGCTGATAGAAGACCAGGCGGCGCACAACTGGTATCGATTTGTGCTGTCGTACCCGCCGCATCTGGTCAGACACATACTGGAACGCTTCGATCTGCGTCCAGGGCAGCGCGTCCTCGATCCGTTCTGCGGGACAGGAACCACACTGGTCGAATGCCAGAAAATGGGTATCGACAGTACCGGCATGGATGCCCATCCGATGGCGTACTTTGCCAGCCAGGTCAAGACGAACTGGCGGATCGACGCGGATGCATTCACCGCCTGCGCCGAGAGGGTGGCGGACGAGGCGCTGGCACAGTTGGAACGGGATGGGATCATCGACGATCCGATCTTCAAAACCCTGCAACATGAAGACATGATCCGACCCGGCGTTCTGAGAACACTGGACGCCGAGACCGAAAAACTGCTCCTGGCGAACTCGATCAGCCCGCTCCCGCTGCACAAAGTCCTGGTGCTGCGCGACTGCCTGAATCGATACCACAACAATCCTTCCTATGCTCACCAACTGTTGGCGCTGGCAAACGTCCTGACCTTTTCGATCAGCAACCTGCACTTCGGTCCCGAAGTGGGGGTTGGGCGTCCGAAACAGGATGCGCCCGTGGTGGCGGTCTGGTTGGATCAAATCCGGCAGATGGCGCGGGATGTGCGGGCACTGCGAGGCGATGCCGGCACGGAAGCCATTGTGCATCATGCGGACGCGCGGAACCTCGGCGGCCTGATCGCCCCGGCCTCTATCGATGCGGTGATCACCTCGCCGCCTTACCCGAATGAAAAGGACTATACCCGGACGACACGGTTGGAATCGGTGCTGCTGGGTTTCGTAAACAGCAAGAGTGAACTGCAAACCCTCAAGCGCGGTCTGCTGCGCTCGAACACACGCGGGGTATACAAAGGTGATGACGATGATGCCTGGGTCGATCAGTTCCCGGAGATTCAACGGATCGCCGACCTGATCGAGTCACGGCGGATCGAACTGGGCAAGACATCCGGCTTTGAGCGGTTGTATGCCAGAGTGACGCGGCTGTACTTCGGCGGGATGGCGCGGCATCTGGCAAACCTGCGCCCGATCCTGAAGCCGGGGGCGCGGCTGGGGTACGTGGTGGGGGATCAGGCGTCGTATCTGCGTGTGCTGATCCGCACGGGTGAAATCCTGGGGAGCATCGCTGAGTCGTTGGGATACGAGGTGATCGGATTGGAGTTGTTCCGCACCCGCCTCGCCACGGCGACCAAAGCACAGCTTCGGGAAGAGGTGCTGCTGCTGCGCTGGCCGGGTTAAGCCGAATTGTCGCCATTCACAAAGGACATGGATGAACGCGCCGAATCGCTACAGTCAGATCATTGAACGCATCTTTTTCGATTACTACCGGGGTGGCGACCGCGGGGTGGCCTTCGAGCGCGGCGATCTGGAACGAGTCGCGCGGGAACTGGGCATCACGCTGCCCAAGAATCTCGGCGACGTGATCTACAGCTTTCGCTATCGCGCCATGCTGCCTGAATCGGTGCGGGGGACGCTTCCAGAGGGCAAAGCCTGGATCATCCGGCCATCGGGCAGAGCCAAGTACCGTTTTGTGGTGGTCGAAGATCGTCCGCTGGTTCCTCAATCCCTGCTGGCGCAGACGAAAATCCCGGACGCAACTCCGGGGATCGTCGCCAGGTATTCGCTCAACGATGAGCAAGCCCTGTTAGCCAGAGTCCGCTATAACCGCCTGGTGGATATCTTCACAGGCGTGACCTGCTACTCCCTCCAGAACCATCTCCGCACGACGGTTCCCGAAATGGGACAGGTCGAAACCGACGAGATTTATGTCGGGATCGACCGTCAGGGCGTTCAGTATGTGTTCCCCATCCAGGCCAAAGGCGGAACGGATCGACTTAGCATCGTGCAGATCGAGCAGGATTTCGCCGTCTGCCGCCAGAAGTTCCCCAATCTGGTGTGCCGCTCGATTGCGGCGCAGTTCATGGCTGATGACTTCATTGCCCTGTTTGGCTTTGAAATGGGCAATGACGGTGTGGCGCTGGTCGATGAAAAGCACTACCGATTGGTTCCGCCGGAAGCGATCAGCCCGGAAGAACTCCGGCTGTACCGTCAGCGATCCTGATAACCCATATCAGGGCGTGGCGCTGTTGGCGGCTTGCAGCGCGAAGCTGACCTCGGCCTGACGGCGACGGTAACTGGCGGGTTCCCGCACGGGGCGGGACTCGTAGGAACTGACGATCTTCGCCAGATAATCCGGCAGCGGCGTATAGATCATGCCCAGTTCAGATTTACTGCGTTCGTTGGTCAGTTCGGACATCCAGCGTTCGCTGAACGGGGAGCAGTCCGGCAGGAAGCCACCCGCCTCCAACGCGCTGCGCTTGACGCGCACAATCCGGGGCACGACGCCGACCAGCGAGCCGACGATCTCCAGGAACTCGTCCAACATGACGGTCTCATCTTGGGAGATGTTGTAGATTCTACCGCGTCCAGGTCCGGATTCCAGGCAGCGGAGGATGGACTGGACGACATCGCCCGCATAGACATGCCGCAGGGGATAGTCAGGCGTTTCCGGCACGAGGATGGGGCCGCCATCCTTCAGGCGCAGCCAGTAGCCGTAGAGCCGGTTGTGATGGTCACGCTCGCTGTTGACCATGGGCAGCCGGAGGGAGGTATAAGGGAAAGCGCGGGTGGCATGGGCGCGGGCCATGACATCTTCGACCTGGCGCTTTTCGACGCCATAGAGCCATTCTTCGTAAGAATAGGTGTTGATCTTGGGGGCGGGCATGATGCGGCCTTCGTAGGCGTCCTCGTCGAAGGGACGCTCGACGCCTTCGCGCACCAGATAGACCTGTCCGGTGCTGAGGAACAGGTAATGCCCGGTATGCCCTTCCAGGAGGCGGATGATGGTTTCGGCCTCGTCCCCTTTGTAGATGGCGTTGTCCACCACGGCGTCGAAGTCGCGCCCAGCAAGCGCCCGCTCGAGTTGGTGCGGATCGGTGCGGTCAGCGCGCAGACGCTCAACCTGCGGCGGGAGTTCGTCTGGCGATTTGCCCCGATTGAGGATGGTAACGTGGTGGCCACGTTCCAGCAGGGCAGTGGTCAGGAAATGGCCGAGGTTGCGGGTTCCACCAATGATGAGGATGTTCATAAGACTCCTGATAACGATCTTTTTTCAGTTGGACGGACGAGTGATTCAGGGGGTTGGGCCTCCTCTCTTTGGCTATGGGCGCTAAATCCAGACCTGATCCGCGACGGCAACGGTGCGCTCGCTTTGCACGTCGCCAGTGTGGCTGGTCTGTTTGGGTTCGATGAGCAGTTCGTCCTGATGTTCATGGGCATGCCAGACAAATTCGCCCTGCACTCTGGCGAGCTTGAGGTACTGCCCGTTGACCTCGGCAATGACGCGGGGCGACCACTGCTCGCTGAACAGTGTGAACTTCTGGGCGAGGTTGATTTTATCCACAGACGAAGCCTCCACATGAACGGCAGACAACAGATCACTGCCGGTGTGTCAGAATCCAGATTCTACTGTTCATAGTCTAGGCGGCTATTGTGACTCGTGGCGCAAATCCACGCCGAGAATTGGTGCGAGTTGCACACACGCCCTATGAGTCGGGGGCAGACAGCTTGGCCTGGGCGAGCAGATCGGCGGGGGGCAGCCTGCGGTCGAGCGTCAGGCTGCGGTCGATGTAGAGCGCGTGCCAGAGGTGGAAGACCAGCACCGGCCAGAGCGCCCAGACCTCATACTGACGGCGGTGGATGTGGGCATCGATCAGCGCAGTGATGGCTTTCGGCTGGAACACGCCAACCGCCTCGATCCGTTCCGGAGCGAGGTAGGTCTCGACCAGTGGGCGCAGAGTGGTCCGCAGCCATTCAGAGGTGGGTGGGGTGAACCCCCACTTGGGGCGTTCCAGGATTTCTGCCGGGATCAGATCGCGGACGGCTTCCTTCAGCACGCGCTTGACATCCCCCTGGCGTAGTTTATGACTCAGCGGCAGGCTGAAAGCCAGATCAATCAGGTGGTGATCCTCGAAGGGGGCACGGGCTTCGGTGGACATCAGCATGGTCATCTTATCGACGCGCATGTTGCTGTCCTCGGCCAACCAGGAGGCCAATCCGGTCGGCGAAGTAGGCGGTGCGCGGAGCCTGGAGCATGGGCAGCAAAGCGGCGCTCACGCTGTCATAGGCGCGCAGGGCGCGCTGCTGCTCGGCCAGCAGTTCGGGCAGGCGCTCGGGATCGATCATGCGCTTCCAGGCCAGATAACGCCGTACCGGGTCGGGCTGGCGGGATTTGCGCGCCAGTTTGCGGGCCGCATCGAAGCGCGGCGGGAGGCGTTCCAGCAGCGGGGTCAGCACGGCGCTCCGAACCAGCGCCGGGATCGCTAAGTAGCGTTCCAGGATGCGGTCGGAGCGGAAGTGGGGATAACCCGCGAACAGTTCATCACCGCCGTCGCCGGTCAGCAGGACGGGAACGCCGCTGGAACGCGCTAGAGCTGCCACAAACGGCGTCTGGAAGATCGACTGCTGCGCGACCGGTTCATCTAAGGCATAGATGAGGTGCGGCAGCAGGCTGGCCAGACGTTCATCCTGCGGCATGATGATGGCGTGGTGATCGGTCTTGAGATGCCGCGCGGCCAGCGCCGCGAAGCGGGCATCGATGTTGAACTTGCCGTCCTGCTTGCTCCCCGGCGGCAGATCGAAGCCGACGGTGAAGGTCTTGACGGGGCGGTCGAGGGCGCGGCTCATCATGGCGACCACGGCCGTCGAATCCAGCCCGCCGCTCAGGAACGCGCCGATGGGCACGTCGCTCATCAGGCGCATCTCGACGACATCAGCAAGCATAGCGCGGACACGCTGGACGGCGCTATCGTAGGGAACCGGGCGGAGGGTATCCAGCGTTGGCTGCCAGTAACGTTCGCGATGAATGCGGTGGCCATCGACCAGGAGCATCTCGCCGGGGAAGAGCTTTTCGACCCCCTGGAAGAGCGTCTGCGGCGCGGGCACATAGCCGAGCGTTAGATAGCTGCCGACGGCCTCGGCATTCACCGCCGCGCGGAAGCCGGGCACCTCCAGGAAGGCTTTGACCTCGGAGGCGAAGACGAAGTTGTCGCCAAGCTGGGTGAAGTAGAGCGGCTTTTCCCCGGCGCGGTCACGAGCCAGCAGCAGCCGCTCCTGGTTTGAGTCCCACAGCGCGAGGGCGAACATGCCGCGCAGATGGTCGAGGACATCTTCGCCCCAGCTTTCGTAGCCGTGGACGATGACTTCGG
>CAZKXW010000104.1:0-15951 GCA_964556745.1 uncultured Anaerolineaceae bacterium | reverse complement strand
AATTCCCCTGGCGGCTGCGGACGCTCCAGTACGTCGATCTGACCGGCGGCGATGAGGCGCTGCCGGAACTGATCGCCGCGCTGCAAGCCAGCCGCCCGCTCGACCCGGCCGTGGCCAGGGTTTCGCGCCGGGTGACAGGCAGCCAGCGCATCGACTCGGTGCACCGGGACGTGCCCATCAGCGGCCGGGCGGCGGAGATCGCCCGCGTCCGCGCCGAACTGCGCGACGCGCCCGTCATGCTGGTCAGCGTCGGCGGGCGCGGCAAGACCCGGCTGGCGGTGGCGCTGGCCTATACCAGCGACGACGTGAGCGGAGCCGTCTGGCACAGCGCCGCCGACGGAACCACCGTCGCCGACGAAGTGATCGGCCTGCTGCGCCAGCACTTCCAGCTCGAAGACAGCGCCGGGCGCGCGGCCGTGCTGAACATGCTCGCCAGCCACCCGACGCTGGTGGTCATCGACAACGCCGAGAGCATCCCGCCGGAGCGCCGCCCGGACTACGTGGGACTGATCCGCGAGCTGCGCGACCACGGAGCGCAGGTGCTGGTCACAGCCCGCGAAGCCTGGGACGCCCTGGATACGGCCGCCGTCGTCCACCTCGACCCGCTCCCCCACCCAGTCGCCGTCCAGATCGTGCCGGATATGGGCCGGGCGCTCAAATCCAAACACGACCTCCTCCCCCATGCCGACGCCCTGGCGCGGCTGGCGCTGGATCACCCCCGGCTGATCCAGCACGTGGTCAAGCTGACCCGCAAATTCAACCCGGAAGAAGTCATCCGCGACTGGCAGGACGCCCGCACGCCCGACCTGGACAGCGCCCTGGAAGAGATGCTGGGCCGCACCGTTAGGCTGATGACCGAGCGCGAGGGCGACGCCGGCGAGCGGCTGCTGCGGCGCATCACCGTCCTGCGCGGAACCTTCCCGCTGGAGGCCGCCCGCGCCGTTGCCGAACTGCCGGAGGCAGACTTCAAAGCCGGCCTGAGCAGCCTGATGACCTGGCAGTTCGTGGAGATGCAGACCGAGCCGGAGACGCGCTACAGCGTCGATCCGCTGGCGCTGGAAGCCCGCCCGCCGGACGAGGCCGCCCGACCGCTCCACTTCGCGTTTTACAACGGACTGCACGGAACAGGCAATGCTGATGGAACTGATCTGAACCGGTTTGACCTTATCCAGTTGGACTTCGAGAATCTGCGCGAGGCGCTGACCTGGGGCTTTGAGCATCAAATAGAACGCGCCGTAGATTTAGCCATCAACCTCGATAACTATGTCATGCTGCGCGACGCACTGGAAACGCGCGGAGCGATTCTTCGTCAGGCCTATGCTGCCGCCGAGAAAGCCGCTTATATCCTCGGGCAGGCCAATACGCTGCAAGCGCTGGGCGATCTGGCGCTGGCTCAGTCCGATCTGGCCGGGGCGCGGGGGTACTACGACCGGGCGCTGCCGCTCTACGAGCAGATCGGCGACCGCCTGGGGCAGGCCAATACGCTGCAAGCGCTGGGCGATCTGGCGCGGCTCGAGGGCAGGTCGGCTGACGCGCGGACGTTTTACACGCAGGCCCGCGCGATGGGACAGCAGATTGGCGACATGACCGTGCAGCTCAACAGCCTGATCGGATTAGCGCGATTGGCGAAGCAGGAAGGTAAAACCGACGAGGCCAGGAACTGGTTCGAGCAGCTTTTCGCCCTCACCGACGCCATGCCCGCCTTCCGCGACCATCCGGTCGTGCACGGCTGGCGAGAGGAATACGCGGCGCTGGGTGGGGGACGCCGAGGGATGTAATCCCCCGGCTATGCAAAGATCACCCCCTCCAGGGGTTCTGTCGGACATGGGAGTGCTGGAAAGCCCCTGCTTGGGGCGAAAATCATAGCCCGGCCATTTCAGGGCTGGGCGTCGCCGCGACTTGAGTTCTGTCGTCCCTGGTTCTTCCCCAATCCCTAATCCCTATTCCGCCCGCAGCGCCCGGCTCGTCACCAGCCGTCCCAGGCGGTAGGCAGGATACACCCCGGCAGCCAGCGAGGCCGCCACCGCCACGCCGAAGGCCTGGGCGAAGTCGCCCGGCAGCAGGTTTAACTGCATCGTCCAGCCGAATGAACGCACATTGATCACCGTGATCAGCACCAGCGCCAGCGCCAGCCCAATCGGCAGCGCCAGCGTCCCGGCGGTGACGCCCATCAGCCCAGTCTGCACCAGCGTGAAACGCCAGAGCTGCCGCGCCGTCATCCCGGTCGCCCGCATCACCCCGTACTGCCGGGTCTGCTCGAGCTGAAGGGACATCAGGGCACTCAGCACGCCGATGAAGGCCACGACTGTCGCCAGGATTTGCAGCGCCACAGTGATCGAAAAGGCCCGCTCGAAGACGAAGAACACCCCCGCGCGGAGGTCGGCGTAGCTCTGCACGCGCAGGTCGTAGCCGGCCAGCGTCTCCCGCTGGAGCTGATCGACCATGACGTTCGTCTCGACCCCCGGCTCCAGGTACAGGGCGATGTTGGTGATATAGCGGTCGTCGTACAGGCCGCGGTACACCGAGTCGGCCATCGTCACCGTGCCCTGGTCGGTCGAGTAGTCGTAGTAGACGCCGACAACAGTGAAGGTGCGTTCGCCCCGGTCGGTCAGCAGACGCAGTTGGTTGCGCTCCGGGGTGATGCCGCGGCGGTAGGCGAACGGCTCGCTCACCAGCACCGCCCCGGCTTCGACTGCCGCCCACGAGTCTGCTCCAGCCTGATTCCACACGAAGGTGCGCCGTCCATCCGACGGGTCAGCGTCGAAGACGCTCAGGTTGACCGGCGGCAGGTCGGGATGATCCAGGTCGGTCACGCGCACGTCACGCACCGTGGAGACGCGCGCGACGCCCTCGACGCCGCGCAGCATCTCGGCGATGGCCGGATCCGTGTTGGGCGTGGCGCTGGTCAGCGCCAGCAGCGGCGGCGTGATGAAGATGTCGGCGCTGAGCGTCGTGCCCAGCCAGTCGGAGACGGTGCTGCGGAAGCTGCCGATCATCACGCTGACGCCGACGATCACGCTCACGGCGATAGTCAGCGCGGCCACGGCAATCGAGGTGCGGCTCAGCGACCGGACGATGGCGCGGGGGGCCATCCGCCCCAGGACGCCAAAGACCCACCCGGTGACCGGCGCGGCCAGCCGCATCAGCCCGATCAGCGCAATGGGCGTGAACAGGGCGCTGCCGACCACGATGCAGAACAGCGCCGCAAAGCTGACGAAGACGCTCTGCGTTGGCATTCGCAGAATCAGCAGACCGATCCCGTTGGCAGCAACGGCCGCAGCCGTCATCACCGGGATGAGCCGCTGGGCGCGCTGCTCGTAATCCGAACGGCGCAGCGTCCCGGCGGGCGGCGTGCGCGTGGCCTCATACGAGGGCAGCGCGGCAGCGATCAGGCTGGCGGCCAGTCCGACGCCCGCGCCCTTCAGCAGCGTGATGAGCGGCACGGTGACGCTCTGCACGTTGACGGTGAAGTACAGGTCGCTGACCGTCGCCGAGACCAACCCCACCGACGCCCGCCCGAAGACGATCCCCAGCGCCAGCCCCAGCACCGTCCCGACCACGCCCAGCAGCAGCGCCTCGCCCAGGATTAGCAGGAAGATCTGCGGACGAGTCGCCCCCAGCGCCCGCAGGATGCCGATGATCCCACGCCGCTGCACAACGCTGAAGGTGACAGTGTTGTAGATCAGGAAGACACCGACCACCAGCGCCAGCAGACTCAGCGCCTGGAGGTTGAGTTCAAAAGCCGCCGTCATCTGGCTGATGGCCCCGCTTTCCTGCGCCGGCGTGGTCAGAGCCGCGCCCGGCGGCAGGATCGCCCGGATCGCGCCCAGGTCATAGCCCTCCGGTAGGATCAGGTCAATCCGGCTGATGCGCCCCGGCGTGCCGATGACTTCCTGCGCCGTGGCAATATCGACCAGCAGCAGGCCGTCGAGCGCCTGGGCGCTGACCTGATCGGCGGGCTGAAGCAGCCCGATGATCCGCACCTCGGTGCGGCGGTCACCGGTTTGCAGCGTGAGGCTGTCCCCGGCGCGCAGCCCATAACGCCCGGCCAGAGTCGCGCTCATCAGCACGGTGTTCGGCTCGGCGATGAAGGCGTTGACCGCTTCGAACGCATTCGTCTGCGGCCGGCCGTAGGACTCGCCACCCTCCGCCTCCCCGCCCGATTGGACGGCCACACCGGTCAGGTAGCTGCGGAAAGGCGGCTCGGCGAACGGATCGATGCCCAGCAGTTGCAGCGGCTGTTCGCCCACGTTGACGCCGCGCACGTAGGTTTCGATGACCGGGGCGCTCAGCCGCAGGCCGAGATCAAGGCGCACCTGGCGGTAGAGATCGGTGGGCAGCCCACCGGGGCCGCCGATGATCTGGTGAGTGGCCTTGCCGCTGATGCTTTCGGCGCTCAGTTGGAAGGCGCGGTTGGCCGAGCTGTTGGCGATGTCGATGGCGATGACCATCGCCACCCCCAGCGCAATCCCGATGACGAACAGAACGCTTTGCAGCACGCGGCGGCTGATCGAGCGGCGAGCGAGGCGGAGGATGGCAGCGGACACAGCGGCTCCTGATGCTTCGTGAAAAGCGGCACAATCTTCGTCATCTTACGGGATTCGCCCCCGCCGTGTCCAGCAAGTCTCATGCGTTACACAGGGTGCGCGGGGAACATGCTACAATGGGCTTGCTGGCTGTCAGTATAAGGTCTGGATGAACCGCATGAATGACTCTTTAGACGCCCGATACCTCCAGATATTGATCGACTGCATCGAGGTATCCCGGTCGCACCGACCGAAGTTCGGGCAGGGTGGCAAGAAGGGGCTGTCACTCGACGAATTCCAATCGCTGTACCAGGCTGATCCATTCTACAATTGGCTGGGGCTGGATCACCCGCTGATGTATGCCGCTCACAAAGCCAGCAGCGGCATCACCTCCGTTTACCGTCAGATTGGGACCGGCTGCGAAGTCCTGTTTCGCCAACTGTTTCAGGATCATCTGGGACTGACTCCTGAGCAGGCGTGATGGTCGCACACCGAGGTCACACCTTTCGGGCAGAAACGGGAACTCAAGCTCGACGGACGCATCGAACTCAACGATGTCGCTGATCCGAACCGCCGCCAGATCATTCAAACCTGGATGCTCGCGGCGGCCCAACGCTTGCAGGTACAGCCCCGGATGGCTCAGGCGCTGCGCGGCGTCGTGATGGAAGTTCGGCAAGGTTACAAGAGCAAGGACTCCAAGCGGCAGAACGCCGATGTAGATAACGCTGCCGCCGTCTTCAAACATGGTTATCTGCCCGTCCTGGTGGTCTTTTCGACGCAGATCGATGCGGATGTGGTGATGCGATACCAGCGCGGCGACTGGCTAGTGCTTCTGGGCACGGTCGAGGACGACCCGTATGTGTCCACCTATACCTTTGCCCGTGATATTCTCGGCTATGACCTCATGGCCTTCTTCCGGCGCAATCAAGACCACTTGAAGACCCTGACCGAGGCGGTTCTGCAAAGCCTGCTGCGAGCCAACCATGACGATTAAGCAGCGCCCCGATCTCACCTTCAAGGACAACCTCAGTAAAGGCAGGCACGGCTGGCTGCGCCTGACTCCGGCCTATTCTGTGCGCCTTGTGGAGCGGATTCTCGATGACCATCCCGCTCTTCAACGCATCCTCGATCCGTTCTCCGGCACAGGAACGACCGGGTTGGTGGCGGCGCAAAGAGGACTGGCCTGCGATCTGTTCGACATCAATCCGTTTCTGATCTGGCTGGCCGAGGTCAAGTGCGCCAGCTACAGTGCCGACTCTCTCAGCTGCGCCGAGATGGCCGCGTCCGAAATCATCGACCGCGCTCGGCGCATCGAGGATGACAGTGAACTCTGGTTCCCGCCCATCAGCCATATCGAACGCTGGTGGTCGCCTCATCGTTTGACCGTGCTGGCGAAGGTTTACCGTGCCCTGAACGACCTGCTGCCCGCGCCATGTCCTGAAAAAGATCTGCTGCTGATCGCTTTCTGCCGGCTCGTCATTCAGTGGTCGAACGCGGCTTTCAACCACCAGTCGATGTCCTTCAAGGGGGAATCCCGGCAGCCCTATCTGTTCGCCGAAGATGAGTTGATCTTCCAGGTGTTCCAGAGCGATGTCCGTGAAATCATCCAGGCCGCCCGCCTGGATGTACCCGGCACGGCGCGGGTGTTCCTCCAGGACTCCCGCACCATCCCGCAGAAGCTTGAAGGCGTGTATGATGCCGTCATTACCTCGCCACCCTATTCCAACCGCATGAGCTACATCCGCGAACTGCGGCCGTACATGTACTGGCTGGGCTACCTCAAAGAGGCCAGGGACGCGGGCGAACTGGATTGGGAAGCCATCGGCGGAACCTGGGGGATTGCCACCAGCCGCCTGATGAACTGGGAACCGAACAACGGTCACAGCACTTTGCCGCGCCTGGAGCCGCTGCTCACCGAGATCGGCCAATCGAGTCCGGTACTCAGGCAGTACGTCCACAAGTATTTCAGCGATATGGCCGAGCATTTCGCCAGCATGTATCGCGCCCTCGCGCCGGGCGGGCGGCTGTTCTATGTGGTCGGGAACTCGAAGTTTTACGACACGCTTCTCCCCGTCGATGCCCTCTACGCCGACCTGATGCACCAGTCCGGCTTCGTGGACATCCACAGCGAGGTGATTCGCAAGCGCAGTTCCAAGAAGGAACTCGTCGAATTCCTCATCTCCGCGCAGAAGCCATCGGGGTGATATCAATTGTGATTTGGTAAGGACAGCGGGAAGACATTCGATCCTTGTGTGAACTGGCTCATCAACTGAGTACAGTTGCCAAAACTTCGCGTTTAAGCCTCACTGTCTGCTGTCTGCCTTGATAATCAGAATTAACACAGCGGCGCTGTGATGCGCTCGCTTTCAATCCATATCCGGTTTCCGGTCTGCATGGGTCTCCATTTCCTCATGTTGGAGAAAGGCTTTCACCAGACTCCAGTTGCTCAAGTATTGTTCTGGATCATTCATGCGCTGTAGAAATACTTTACCCCAGCGGTTGTTTGGGTCCTGCGCGAGTTTGACAATTTCGACTGGCACCACATAGAACAGCGGCTCATAGCGACCACTGTCTTCCACGGTTGGCTTTTTGCCGTAACGATAGCCACGATTGAGCGCGACAAGTACCACAAAATCACAGTCGAAGTTCCGAATTAGAAAAGCGCGGTCGAAATCTGTTGCCCAGCGACTTTTGACCTGAACACGACATGACAAATTCTTCTCCGGGTTGGTAGCAATGATGTCATAGCCGGGAAAGTTGGTATACGCCTTGAATGCCTGAATACCCTCTACCAGCAAATGACCAAGAACAAGAAATTCAGCGCCTGCCTGCTCTAAAGAAGTGTCGAGACGCGCCATTTTGCTTTCCTAGCTGGGTTAGAGCCTGGTCATGCCACACGAGGAGATGGGGTCTTCCTGTAAGACCCCATCTGGGACTTTCTCAGCGACGACCAAAATGGTCTCATAAACGGCTTCGCTCAGCCGCGGGTGATCCGCTCCGCGCCGCCCAGGTAGGGCCGCAGTACCTCCGGGATCAGCACGCTGCCATCAGCCTGCTGGTAGTTCTCCAGGATGGCGATGATAACCCGTGGGGTCGCCAGCCCCGATCCGTTCAGGGTGTGGACGAACTGGGCCTTCTTCCCCTCGGCGGGACGGTACTTCAGGTTCGCCCGCCGCGCCTGGAACGCCTCGGTGTTGCTGCACGAGCTGACCTCCAGCCATTCCTGACAGCCCGCCGACCAGACCTCGATGTCGTACTTCTTGGTCGCGCTGAAGCCCAGATCACCCGTGACGATCTCCAACCGGCGGAAGGGCAGCTTGAGCGCCCGGCAGATGTCCGCGGCTGCTTCGGTCAGCGATTCGAGTTCAGCGTAGCTCGTCTCCGGCGTGGTGAACTTGTACATCTCCACCTTCTCGAACTGGTGGACGCGCTTGATGCCGCGCACATCCCGCCCAGCGCTGACTTTCTCCCGCCGGAAGCAGGGCGTATGGGCAACGTAGTAGAGCGGTAGCTGGGCTTCATCCAGGATTTCGTCGCGGTGCAGGTTAGTGACGGCGACCTCGGCCGTCGGCAGCATGTAGATGTCCGCATCAGGGTCGAAGTAAACATTATCCCGGAACTTGGGGAACTGCCCCGCGCCGTACATCATCGCTTCCTGCACGAAGTAGGGCACATACAGTTCAGTAAAGCCCTTCTGCCGCGCCATATCCAGGAAGAAGCTGATCAGCGCCCGTTGCAGCCGCGCCCCCCAGCCCTTGAGCACATACGCCCGCGATCCTGAGAGCTTCACCCCCCGCTCGAAGTCGATGATGTCCAGCGCCGGGCCGAGGTCCCAATGCGCCTTCGGCTCGAAGTCGAACTCCGGGATGGCCCCTTCGGCGGGCCAGGGCGTGTTGAACTCGTCGCTCTCGGCCACCGGCACGCTCTCGTGCGGCATATTCGGGACCCAGAGCATGTTCTCGTCTAGTTGGCTTTCGACCGCCTTGACCTCATCAGTCAGCGCCTCGACGCGCTCGCCCATCGCCTTGAGCGCCGCCATCATCTCGTCCATCGCCGCGTTCACGTCGTCGCCATGAACGGGCGCGTTGATGCTGCTGCCCCCCTCCATGACCATCAGCGCCTCGTCGAACTCCCCGGCGCGGATCGCTGCCGCGATATGCCGGGCCATCGCTGCCCGCATCCCCTCCGGCGTTTTCTTGTCTCCCCGGACCCGTCCAACCTGCTTGTTGAGCTTGTTGCGGGCCGCCTGGAGCGTTTCGCTCTCGGTCAGGAGCGCCCGCCGCTGCTTGTCGAGCGTCAGGATGGCATCGATGCGGGCCGAGGCCGCCGGGTCGTTCAGCTTGGCGATCTGTTCTTTCACCCAATCGGGCTTCTCGCGGATCAGGTTGATGTCGATCATCGTTGTTCTCCAGTCTTCGGTGACACTGCCGTTGAGCTGAGGCGGCGTCAGCGTTTGGTCTCTTTCTGCGGTTGGGTATCGTCATCGGGCAGCGGGCGGGTGAAATCCTGGTACAGGCGCCGCGCCGCCGCGATCAGCCCGACAACGATCACGAGGATGATGAGCGTATCGAAGAATTCGCGCGTCAGCGGCATGGCCGGCTCGCTCCCTGGACAGTCCGATCAAATAAAAAACGCCTGCCCTGACCCATCAGGAGAGGCGTTTGGTTCACCTCAACCGGTGGCGGGCGTGGAAAGCTAGGTATCGGAAGAACTAGAACTAGAACTGGAGCGCGAGGCCGAGTCGTCCTGCCACAGCGGCAGCTTGAAACTGAAGGTCGTGCCGACTCCCTCTTCACTCTGGAACCAGATGCGTCCGTTCATGGCCTCGATCTCGTGTTTGCACAAATACAGGCTCAATCCGTGACCAAACTCGCCGATGATCTGCGGCTGGCGGGCACGTTCGAAGGGCGCGAACACCCGCTCGAACTCTTTGGCGCGGATGCCGTAGCCCTCGTCGATGACATCGATCTGGACGGTTCCAGCCCCGATCTGCGTCTGCGCCACGATCTGAATCGGCGTGGCTTTCATGCTGTACATAATAGCATTCCGCAGAATGTCGTGCAATACATCGGTCAGGCGGTCGGACGAGGCCGTGATAAAGACACCTTCGGGTACAGTGGTCTTGATGCGCGAGCGGTAATCCTGTGCTTCCGTCTCTGGGTCGAGCAGCCGGGTTTCGTCCAGCCCTTCCAGCAGGTCTTCGATGAAATCAGCCAGATCGATCCGGCGGTATTCCTTCTGGATGGTTTCCAGCAGTGTGCCCGTGCGGATGCGTTCCAGCCGCTCGAAGAGCGCCATCAGCCGTTCTATGCGGTGCATGTGGGTGGTAATGAGCGTGACGAAGCCGCCGATCCGCCGGCTGAGCTGCTCAACGGTCTCGCCAGGACGGGTGGCCTTGAGGCTCTGCTGGATGACTTTGGTGTGCCCCTGGGTGCTGACGGCCGCATTGGCAACTTCATCGCGGAAGCGCGCAATCAGATCGGTCAGCGCCGACCAATCCGGCGTCTCGATTGTAATCAGGGTGAATTCTTCGCCATGGGTTCCATAGATGACCGACGCCCAGCAGGGGATGTACTCGCCGGCACGGTAGATGCGGAAGCGCACCGGACGGGCCGAGTCGAGGGCGCGTTTGCGGGCAGCGTCGGCAGTTTCCGAGGCGGCGGCATGACTGCTCAACAGGGCGGCAGCCGCCGTCCAGCCGTTGGCGCGGATCAGCTTGAGGTCGCCGCCGAGCAGGGTACGCGCTGCCAGGTTCTCCTGCACCAGTTGGTCCGCCTGGTCGAAGATGAGGATGCCCTGGCCCAGGCCGTCAAGGATGGACTGTGCGGGAAGCTGTTTGTCGAAAGCCATCGTGTCTTGGACTCGTCTGCATACGTAGGCGGCGCTGAATCTGATTGTACCGGAAATTGGTCGTGATGCGAACCGCCCTACGGCCCAAGCGTCACCAGGCCGCCAATCATCCCAGCGATCCAGCCGACCACGCCATCTGCCGTCTGCACTTGCCACCAGCGCGCCCCATCGGCATCGACTGGCCCGGCCAGGATCACCACATATTCGCCCGTGGACAGGAAATTACGGGCGAAGGGGAAAGCCGTCCCCGGTCCCGTGCGGACGTTGAGCTGCGTGCTGTAGACCCGAAGCTGCGTGCCTGGCAGATACTCGCTCCCTTCGATGACCCCCTGCGGGATCAGCGCTGGGTCGATGGTAGCCGGTTCGCCAGGCGGCAGGCTGCCGCTCACCCAATTGATGGCGCGGGTTCCGCCCACCTCGCTGGTGATATCACGGATGCTGCCGTCGATGCGCGCGATGTACTGGCGGCCGTTGACCACCACCAGCACGGCGGTTCCGTCGGGACTCCACTCGACGCGCTGCGGAAAGCCATCGCCAATCGGCGCGGTGAGCGGCTGACCGTTCATGGCGTAGATCGCCAGCGGGCCAGGCCCCCCCGGCGCGCCCAGGGCGTAGACCGTGCCGCGGCTGCTCTGGCGGGCGAAGCCCATCCACAGCCCATTGGCATCGGCCTCGTAGACCATCTCCGAGAAGCTGCCGTCGCGGTTGAGCCAGCCGACATACACACGGCCATCCGGGGCACGTCCGCTGACCAGAATGCGGTTGCCATCCAGCGACCAGGAGCCGTAATCGTAGCGGTACACAGGCGGACGGTTGTCGCGGGCACGGTCGTTGCTGGTCACGGGCAGGACGATCAAGCCGCCGCGCCCCTCTTCCGGCAGGTTCAGGTTGACCAGCAGCGCATCGCTGCCCGGCGACCAGCTCAGGCTGATGCTCTCCCACAGGTTCGGATTCGTCCCGCCGTTAACGATACCGCAGCCGGGAAAACCGAACGATGGGCAGTCCACCAGCAGTTGAATCGGCACAGTTTGCCCTGGCTGGAAGAACCATACGCCGTCATTGGCAAGCTTGCGTCCGGCTACGATAAAGGCCAGGAAGCGGCCGTCCGGCGACCAGCGGGCAAAGCTGACGAAGGCGTTGTTGTCGGCGCGAGTTAGCGGGATGAACTGCGAGAACGGCGACATGTCCGGGCGGTAGGCTCCGGCTCCGTTCAACCCAGTCAGGTACATGTTCCCCGTGGTATCGGTGGTAACGTACAGGTTGGGATCGACCGGATTGCGCTCGAACAGCACCGTATCCGGCAGCAGACCAAAGCCAGTGGTGTCCCCGCCCGCGCTGATGGCGAAGGCGCGGGTTTCCAGGCGGACCGAGCCAAAGCCGGGAACAGGCGGCGGCGCGGCGGTGACGACCGGCGGCAGCGTGACGACCAGCGCCACCGTCGGCGGGATCGTTGGTTCGGGCGTCGCTAAACCCTGCGGTGTCGTTTCGGCGGGAATCGGCGTGATGATACCCAGGTCTGGGATGCTGGTCGCTTCAGCCGTGATGAAGGTCGGCGTGACATCCAGCGTCGGCGGCGGCAGAGTTGGAGCTTGCGCGACCTCGATGGGTGGGGTCGGTGAGGGCAGACTGGGCGCAGGTGTGTTGAATGCGGCCAGTTCTGCCGGGGAGAGTGTCCGCGTTGGGGTTGCCGTCGGGAACGGCGTGACCGTCGGCGTAGGCGTGACCGTCGCGGTCGGTTGATCGGTCGGCGTCGCAGTCGCTGTCCAGGTAGCTGTTGCCGAGGCGGTTGGCGTATCAGACGGCAGGATCGGCAGCGGCGTCGGCGATGGAACCGGCGTGTCTGTCGCAGTGGGCAGCGGGGTGAAGCTCGCCGTCGGCGTGACCGTCACAGTCGGCGTCGGGCTGGCTGTTGCCGTCTGAGTTGCGGTGGGCGTAAAGGTTGGCGTGGCCGTGGGCGTCGCGGTCAGGCTGGCCGTGACCGTCGC
Organism: uncultured Anaerolineaceae bacterium; assembly: GCA_964556745.1. GTDB lineage: Bacteria > Chloroflexota > Anaerolineae > Aggregatilineales > Phototrophicaceae > CFX2. Next base: position 3,590 of record CAZKXW010000104.1, on the reverse strand, counting down.
GGTGATCGTCGCGGTCGGCGTCGGGCTGGCTGTTGCCGTCTGAGTTGCGGTGGGCGTAAAGGTTGGCGTGGCAGTCGGAGTCGGCGACGGCGTGGCCGTTTCGGTCGGTGTGGCCGTATCCACCTGGGCGACCAGCGTCGGGCGCGGCGTGTCGGTCGCCAGCGGAGTCGCCGTCGGGGTGCGCGTCGGCGCGAGCGTGGGTGTCACCTCCGGCACGGAAAGATTGCAGGCCGCCAACAGCACAACCAGCAGGATGATGAGCAAGGCTCGAAACATCCACATCCCCCAATGGTCGCTTCATACGCTGCATCTGATTATAGACACAGCCGCTCACCTGCGCGATCAGCGGCTCACCTCCGTTTGGATGACGCTCGCGCGGTCGTTATAATCCCATCCGGTTGAGTCTGGTTCATTCACCTGGAGTACCCATGCGCCCACCGATCATCGCGCTCGATAAACTCGCTGCCCTACCCCAGGTTTACCGCGTTGTCATTCCAGAACGCTACCGGGACATGATGGGGCACATGAATATCCGCTGGTATCTGGAACTGTACGATGAAGCAGGAGTCTGTCTCTTCAACGAGATCGGCCTGACCGAGCAGCACTACTGCGATCACAGTTCCGGCGGCTTCGACCTCGAACACCACATTCACTACCTGAATGAAGTCCACATCGGCGACACGGTGACAATCTCCGCCCGGCTGCTGAACCGCACCGCCAAGCGGCTCCACTATATGCTCTTCATGGTCAATCAGACACGCGGCCTCCTGGCTTCGACCTTCGAGTGCGTCAACTCGTATGCCGATCTCAAGCTGCGGCGCACCGCGCCCTATCCCGACGCAGTTGCCCAGCAGATCGACGCGATGCTCGCCCAGCATCTGGAGCTGGATTGGGTCGCGCCAACCTGCGGCGTGATGAGCGCCTGAGCAGGATCACCCCTGCGGATCGGCTGCCAGTGTGCGCTGAATCTGGTCGAGGTGGGCGTCGCAGTGACGGTTATAGCCCTGGAGGATCAGGTCGATGCGGTAGGGGCCGAGTTCGGGATGCAGGCCAGGGCGGACCATCTGCTCGTCCGTCAGGTTCTCGAACAGGGTACACCAGCGGGCGTGCAGCCCTCGCAGGATCGACAGTGACTCGCTGATGGGCCGGGCATAGTCCGGCGTGAGCGCCCAGGCCTCCTGGTCATAGGGCTTGAAGATCGGGTTGTCCTCCGTAACCATCAGCTTGGTGCGGATGAAGGCATTTATATGGGCGTCGGCCAGGTGGTGAATGATCTGGGCGACGCTCCATTCGCCAGCAATGAAGGCCGTGCGAAGCTGGCGCTCGTCTAGACCGTCGGCCAGCGCCTCCAACTCGTCCGGGAAGCAGCGCAGCCGCTCGATCATGGCGCGGCGTTCTTCAGGCGTAAACATGCGGACGTATCCTTTGGGCTTGGATGAAGATAAAAAGGATGTCATGAGTCAGCAGAACACGATTCTGCGCTGCCGCCCATGCCAGGATATCGGGATCGGAGGCTTCCGCCATTTCCGTATTGTAACATACTATATGCCGTCCCCTGCTGCGTTCCTAAGTACAAGCAAATTAATTAGTTTGAGTAGCCCCGATGACAGATAAGGTTTGTTGGGGCATCTGGTTGTAGCGATCAAAGAACGCTTGTGATGCCTGAAGCAAATCCTTCAGCGTCACGAAAAGTTCGCAATGCGTTACTTCCCGCCGAAAATGCCGCCAGAGCATTTCAATCGGATTGAGCCAGGGCGCATACGTCGGCAAGTATAACAAGACGATTTGCCCACAGGCAGCCCGTACCACTGCTTCCACCTCATCATCCTCGTGTGTATTGGAATTATCCCAGACCACATAAATGATTTCATTCGGATGCTTGTCTAACAACGCTTCGAGCAATTCTGCCACTTCCTGCCGTCGCTTCCGCCACCGGAAAAGAACGACCGTTTCGCCAGTCTGGTAGTTGACTGCACCCAACCCGTAACGCCTTTCCGGTTGCTTAGGCGTCGGGATCATCACCTGCTGCCCAATCGGCGACCACATCGCCCGCAGCGTTGGCATCCAACTGACATTAAATTCATCAGCATAGTAGAAGACCTCGCCCGGTTTCACGTTATCCCGCTTGGTTTCAACCGTCTTTTTTTGACCTCATAGTCTGGGTCAGGGCTACTGACCTTGTGCTGAGGACGGCTCAGCACAATCCCCAACTTTTTCAAATGAATACGCGCCGTCTCCGCTTCGACGCGAATCCCTGTCTCCTCTGCCAAATAATCGGTCAGGCGCTGCAATGTCCACATCGAAAACGGTAACTCCAAGCTTCGAGGTCGCCGTCGAACCGCTGCTTCCAGTTTTTCCAGGTAAGCTGAGGTCACTTTCTGCGGCGTGCCGGCTCGTGGCCGGTCTTTTAACCCCTCAAGCCCTTCAGCCAGGTATCGTTTCAGCCATTTACGAACCGCTTGGTCACTTAAACGGACAATGTCACCAATTTGCTCGGCGGTCAGTTGTTTCTCTGCTGCCAACAAAATAATCTGCGCGCGTGTCCGCAAACGTGGGTCACGCGTCTTGCGATACAATTCATTGAGTTGTTGTAACTGGTCGCTCTTCAGTGGCGGCAATTGGATTGGCTTCATCACTACTCTCCTGCCGCCACTTTACACTCAAACTAACTTTTTGCTTGTACTTTAGTGCAAAATCAGCGATCAAAAGTTGAATAAATTGAAAAGCGGTTGTGTCTGGAAGTGAGCGCACAAACGGCTTCGCAGGGCGGTGGGTGTCAGCTCGCCGTCCGGCTCACAAACAGCCCGTTTGGCATGAACCCAGCGGGGTTCAATCGGATTGAGCCAGGGACTTTTGACGGGCAGCAGATAGGTGAGCAAGCGCGGTTCACCGGCTGCCTTCGCCGCCCGGTTGTAGGCTCGGATCCAGCCACGCAGCTCAGCACTCTTGTGCCAACTGGCATTGTCCTAAATGATGACCAGCACCTGTTTGCCTTCCGCTCGCGCTACTGCCAGTAAGCCAATGATGAACAGCCACAGCTGCAGGCTGTTGGGCTGTCCGTCGCTAAAATACAGCAGCACCGCCGCCGTGTCCTGCCGCACTGCGCCAAAACACGCCAGGGCTTTGTCGGTCTCACCGCGTTGAGGTTCACGCCGCACGAAACGAAGTTGCTCCCCCTCTTCCGCCCAGGCGTGCCCCTGGGGTTGGGCAAAGCGCGAAAACCAGCATTCATCTTCCTCCACCAGCAGCCAGTCAGGGTGCTGCTGGGCCTGCTGTTTCAGCCAGTCTCGCCGCTTTTTTGACCGTATAGTACGGATCGGGGCCGTTGATGAACTGCTTGACCCGTCGCCGCCAGCGTCGCTCGGATCGTTTCACCGGTCACCTGCGTCGCTGTGATCCCTTGCTCAAAACACGCCTGCGCCAGTAAATCCAGCGTCCACAGGCTGGTCTCATAGCCCAGATCACCCGGTGAATGGCGGATGATCTCCCGCAACTGCTCTCGCCCCGCATCATCCAGTGCTCGCCGAGCCGATCGGTCGGATTGCCTTTCGCTTTCGGATACAGACAACCCAACCCCTCACCATGAAAGG
>CAZKXW010000103.1:0-15990 GCA_964556745.1 uncultured Anaerolineaceae bacterium | reverse complement strand
ACGGCGGGATCGATTGAGCAAGAAGTGATATTCAAGAGATCATGACCGAACTCGACACCAAACAAATCCTGCTGGTCTCAAGCGATTACACACTGATCCAGCAGCTGCGCACGCTTCTCACTACGGTGGGGCTGACCACTCACACAGCTTACAGCCATATTGACGCGGTCTACACGGTAGGAGCAGAGACGTTCGACGCAGTGGTTGTCGATGCGAACCTGGCGTATCACCGCAGTGGGGATTCGACACTGCTGGTGCTGGCTAATCAGCGTGAGACGGTGGCGTTTATTGGGGTGACGCCGGATGCAGATTTTGTAGACAGCATTCCAGTGCCGCAGAATGTCAGCCTGTGCCCGATGGATGACAGCCTGCTGCTGGAAAAGCTGTCGGCGATTCTGAAGGTCGAACTGGTGGTTCCAGCGCAGGTGTTACCTGGAACTCAGCCACTGCTCACACAGGAACCCGCTGTATCTGTGTCGTCACCGCCAGTCATTCCGCTGCCGGCTCCGAAGAGCGCACCCGTAACGGCTACCCTGCCGGAATGGTCAGACGAAGTTCAGACGCTCTTCGACCTGAGTAAATCACTCACTGAAGTGCTTGACCTCACGGCAGTGCTGAACCGGGTGGTTGAGGCGGCGCGGCGGCTGACAAATGCGGAAGAGGGGATGATTCTGCTACCGGATGAAGATGGTGGCCAGCTCTACTTACGAGCGAAGGTCGGGATCGATGTTGAAGTCGCGCGGAACTTCCGGATTCGAACAGAGGACACGTTAGCGGGGCGGGTATATGGCACGGGGCAACCGGTGCTGATTGGGGCGCAGGGGCCGCTGAAGGTCAAGACAGAATACCTGGTCAACGCGCTGCTGTACGTGCCGATCATCTATGAGGGGCGGGTGATCGGCGTTCTGGGCGTCAACAACAAGACGACCGACGCAACCTTCAACGCTCGACACCAAGACCTGCTGCACAATTTAGCCTCGTTTGCAGCGGTAGCAATCGAGAATGCGCGTAATCATGAGGAGACGCTTCAACGGGCGCGAGAACTGCAAATGCTGGTGGAGGCCAGCCAGAAGCTGAATTCGTCTCTATCACTGGAAACCACGCTGCCAAACATCTGCGACCAACTGATGCGGGTGGGGAATGCCAATTCGATTGCCATTTACATGTGGAATCGTGAGGCAAACCAACTGGAGACTCTGGGGCGGCGGATACAGGCGGTCTGGCCGCAGACGCAAGGGCCAGTAATCGATTTGTCGCGCATGGGAGGTTTGCAGCGCGCGCTGGATGCCCAGACAGGGTTCGCGGTGCGCCGCGCCGATGCTCCTGGAACAGGGGAGATGGAACTGCTGGCGCGGTATGGCCTGGATATGCTCCAGACTGTGCCGATTGTGGGTGGCGATACTCTGTTGGGTGTCGTCCTATTCTATTATATTGTGCCTCATGCACGCCTGCTGGACATCGAGACGATACACCGTATCCAGTTGATGACAATCGAACTGCTGGCGATGCTGTCGAGTCAGAGCAGCCAGCTGCGACCGAAAGGTGTGTTTCGTATTCTGGACAATATTGTTCAGCTTGCCGAAGCAGCCTGGGGCGAAGTCGCCATACTGGCTTCGGATCATCAATCGCTGAATGTCCAGGTTTCGTCAGGAACGGCAGTGTGGCTGCAACCGCTTCAGCCGGTGCTGGACATGAATCGTTTTCCCGATCTGGTTGAAGCTATCGAGGGACAAGTCGTCATTATCCGTAGCGGAGATGCTAAACCTACACCCGGCATTCGGACTCTGCTTGACCAGACTCAGTGCCGGTCGGTTATCGGGCTCCCGCTTATCCAGCGAGGCAAGCCTCAAGGGATCGTTCTAGTCGGGGATACCCGACGGAACCGGTCGTTTGGACAACGCGATATCGATATGGTGCGAGCCGTTGTCGCGCAGGCGGCGACCGCACTGGACAATGCGCGGCTGTTTCATCACCTGGAACGCAGCCTGATCGAACTCAAGGAGGCCCAAGATCGCCTGGTGCAGACGGCGCGTCTCAGCGCAATGGGCGAACTTGCGGCCGCAGTCGCTCACCAGATTAACAATCCGTTGACGACGATCATGGTGGACTCAGAGATGCTGCTGCTGGATGAATCACCCGACTCGCAGAATTACCAATCGATTCAGGCTATCCACCGGGCGGGGAAACGGGCTTCTGGAGTGGCTCGGCGACTGCTGGCAATTTCAAGGCCAGATGATCCTGAAGCGCCGCCGGAACGGATTGATGTGCTGGATACGATACAGGGTGTACTCTCACTGGTGAAGGGGCACATTGAGCGGGATCGAATTCGCATTGTGGCAAAACTGCCTGAAGACCCGCTGCCGCCAGTGTGGGCTGGGCAGGGGCAGCTAGACGATATCTGGCTGAATCTGCTGCTCAATGCACATGATGCCTTGATGGGACACGAAGACGGCCAGATTGGCATCAGCGCGGCGCACAACCCGGCGGAGGAAACTGTAGAGGTTGTGGTCTGGGATAATGGGCCGGGGATACCGGAAGGGATTATCCAAGACATATTCAAACCATTCTTCACCACCAAGCCGCCGGGTGAAGGAACCGGATTAGGTCTTCACATCTGCCGCCAGACGGCTGAGCGCGTAGGCGGTACAATTTCGGTAAGCAGTGTACCGGGGGAAGGCGCTCGCTTCATGGTGAAGCTACCCATCAACCGAGGGGGGATACTATCATGACGTACATTCTGGCCGTGGACGATGATCCTGAAGTCCTGGACACCGTTGGGCGCTTCCTGCAACGAGAAGCATTCGAAATCGGGCTAGCTCGTTCGGCGGCAGAGGCGCTAGTAGACCTGGAGCGCAGGGTTCCCAGCATTCTGATTCTGGATATCATGATGCCTGGCATGGATGGGATCACGTTATGCCGGCAACTGCGCCGCGATCCACGGTTTGTGTCTCTGCCGGTGCTATTCCTGACGGCGAAGGGGACAACCGAAGACATCGTGGACGGATTGGATGCTGGAGCCGACGATTACGTGGTCAAACCGTTCCAGCTTGCGGAACTGCGGGCGCGGATTCAGGCCCTGCTGCGCCGGAGCCGCCGGGAGATGGCGTCGGGGGCTGTGATCCAGCTCAACGATCTGCGGTTGGATTCAGATACCTATCAAGCCTATGTGCAGGAACAGTGCATCCAACTGACCTCGACAGAACACCGGCTGCTGCGCTACCTGATGGAAAATCCGAATCGCGCTCTATCGCCTTCCCATCTACTCCAGGCAGTCTGGGAATACCCACCGAATACAGGTGATCCTGACCTGGTGCGGGCGCATGTGCGTAATTTGCGTTCCAAACTGGAAAACAACACCGACCATCGATATATCCGCACCATTCATGGCGTGGGGTATATGATTTCGGCCTGAGATTCCTTATTATCAAGAAGAGCACCTGACGCGCCAGGTGCTTTTTTGATTCTGCACTGTGTGTGGTCGTCTTACTGTGTTGGGCGTAGGAAATTTCACGAAAGTTTCAGACAAACCTACGGTATCTCGTTTACGACGGCGCTATACTGAATTCTAAGTAACAGACGACATCACTGCGGATAGATCAGCATGCACCACATCCTCGTTCTGGATCAAGATATTGAAACCGCCAACATGGTCGAAGCCTATCTGCGACGAGATGGTTATACTGTGTCGCGGGCATCCACGCCGCTGGATGCCTGGGGCATCCTGGAACAGGATATGCCCGATCTATTTTTGATCGACTCGGCGTATCCAATGTTGGATGGACTGGCGTTCTGCCGGCGCTTGCGAGGAATGCCTCGTTCGGCTGGCGTCCCGATTCTGATCACTGGGCCGAATATGCTGCAAGGCGTCACCAGCGCGTTGGAAGCGGGTGGGGATGATTATCTCGCGAAGCCGTTCATGCTGCGCGAGCTGGGGGCACGGATACGCGCTCACTTGCGTCGGGTTACAGGCACGTCTGTCGATCCACTGCCCACGGTGCGGCTGATGCCACAAGCTCAGGTAGTCTATATTGATGAACGGCCTGTGGAACTGACTCACGTGGAGTTCGAACTCCTAGCTTTTCTGTGCCAGCGGCCTAACCAACTGCACTCGACCGAGGATCTGCTGACATGTGTCTGGCAGTATCCGCGTGGTACAGGGGATGCAGCGCTGGTTCGTAATCACATTCGCAATCTGCGCCGCAAGGTCGAGCCTGATCCCGACCGACCGTTCATCATTCAATCGCGGCATGGACGGGGGTATGCTGTGCGGGCGCGGGTGAGCATCGAGAATGGTGTAGCACAGATGTAGTTTGTGTTATTCGATCAACAGGAAAGCAGCAGGACAAGCATCGGGCTTGTCCTGCTGCTTTGCACATAGTTCCCCCTCATTTCTGCACAAAATTCTATCAACTCCTTATCAGTCGCCAACACCGTGTGAACTAAACCTTGTGGTATGATGAACATGCGGACAGTATATCAACCTGTTGATAATGCTTACAGATTGGGGCGTTCGATGCGGAATCTCATCAAACGAATCCTCCTCATATTAGACGGTACTCCAACCGTCTATGGGCATTATTCGCGGGGGCAGAGTATGCTTGAACTGGCTCTGATTACCCCGATTCTGATCATTCTGTTGATGGGGCTGGCGGAGATTGGCTGGTTTGCCAACAACTATTTGATCTTGCTGGAAACGACCCGCACAGGGGCGCGTTTCGGGACGACCCAGGCAGGAGATCGCGCGCCAGCGGCGTGGCCGAACACGGCGAGTATTTATCCGGCAACGATTGTAACGCCGCCGAATTCGACGGACGCCCAGAACTATCGCACGTGCGCCAACCTTGCCGATGAACGGTTCAACCGGTTTTTCAACGGGATTGCGTGTCGCATGTTGGATACGATGGAACCGTTGGACTTCCGGGACAGAATCAACGCGAACAATCCGAACAGCATCGATGATATTGTGGTGTCGGCGTTTTCGATTCTAAGCGTGAATCCAAGTTCAACGAGTGATATTCCAGCGGATTTCCGGTCAGCGCTGGCGCTGGTGGCGGGGTATCCGACGACGGCACAGCAGTTGGTCGTGGTGGGGCGGTATCCGTCGAACGCGAATGAATGCACGACGGATCCAGCCGATACACGCGATCCGTTTAACTATATCAACACAACGACGCGGTTGGACGTGGATCGTAACTATACGATCATCAATACGGCGCTGCCGGACACAGCGGACAATCGCAATTATGTCGAGTACAGCGGGTTCGACTCGACAACCGAACTCCAGCGGGGTTTTTCGTTCGCAGGGCAGCACCGGGTGCTGGCGACGCGGCTGCTCCCCTCGACACAGCAGTGCATTGGTTCAGAGTGGACGATAGATCGCGTTCAGCAGCTCATCAATCTGGCGAACTTTGGTTTGACGAACCAGCAGCGGGCCAATTTGCCAAGCCAGGGCATGGTGCTCGTGGAGATGTTCTGGCGGCACTCGCTGCTGCTGAGGAACCCGGTCTTCAATCCGGTATTCACCATTATGAACGATCCCACCATTGATCCAAGCGCGCCAAACGATGCGGGAACGATTATTTCGGTGTGGGCTGCATTCCCACTGCCGCAGCTTGAACCGCGCAATATCACGTTCAGGTAGAGGAATTGCTATGAAGCAGACATTCCTATCCCGTTACGCCGAGCAGTGGCTTCGTCAGGGACAGGTCGGCCAGTCAGTTGTGATTTTGGCCTTTGGCTTCATTGTCCTCCTAGCATTCGTCGGTATTGTTACTGATGTGTCTCTGTTGTTTGTTCGCTACAGCACGCTACGCCGGTCGGTCGATGCGGCGGCTGTAGCGGCAGCCGGGCAGATTCGCCGGACTGTGCCGACTGCTGATGAAGAATTGCGTGCCCAGACAAACTGTGGAAGCAACTGGCAGCGGTGCGCGGATGGTTATGCGATTGCGCGAAGCGTCGCTAATTACAATCTATCAGCGCGGCAGTTCATCGAGTTTTACGGGCTAAGTCCCAGCAATGTACGGGTGGACAGCTGCGATACGCTGCCGACGACGCGCCCAACAGATGCAATTGAGGCGGCGCGATGGGACGCGCTAGAATGTGGTGCGACGAGCCAACCGCGTAAGTTGGTGCAGGTCACGGCGCAGGTGGAGTCACCGACGATCTTTCTGCGCCTGATTGGGTGGGGGACGATCACGCTGGAGGCCAGCGCGATTTCAGAATCGGCGGTCCTGGACGTGGTTCTGATCTTCGATGGATCGGAATCAATGGCGAATCAGACCTCGTATGCGGACTGGGAAGCCATTAACATGGGGATGCGCTATCTGCCTCCACGATTGAACAGCGGGCCGAACATCTGGGGTAATGAGGCACGTTACAATCAGTGGACACCCGCATTTGACTGGATCAACATGTGGTTGACGCTGCTCAACCTAACCCAGAACCAAGTCAACATCGATGCGCGGTTTCCAGTGACGCCGTTCTATTGGAATGGAAGCCGGTGGGTACGTTGGAATGGAACTTCGACCCCGCCAACCGGTTATGGACAGCCACGAGCAGACTGCCGGGTGAGGATGTTCCCGGCGGCGGATGCCGCGTTCGACCGCATTCCCGACGGCGGGGCGAGCGGGTCGGGTGAATATGTTGCTTCTGATGATGTATGGCAGGAATACACGTCGTTCCTGCGTTCGGAAGGTATTCTGAGTTCAAGCCAGAGCTACCCGACGCGGTATGACGGTTTCGTTCCGGTGTACAACTACTTCGGCTGCTGCAATGACCCGAACGGTGATGGCCGGTTCAACGACCTGATCTGCCAGCCGTTCCGCCAGATGCGAGACAGCGCGGAGGAATTTCTGGATCGTATCGACTTTGCACGCGGCGACCGTGTCGCGTTCGTCACGTTCGACCGTTCGGCCTATCTGGTCGATCCTGACGGAACCGTTGGTACGCAGGATGATGCTGGCAACCCGGTTATCGATCCTTCGACGGGAGCCCGTCTCCAGCAACTTCCGATGATCACGAACCGCGAACAGGCGATCACGGCGCTACGGCGTATCGTGGGCGTCCGCGCTGAGCCGAACTTCTATGCGGATATGAACAGCGATGGGTTATGGGATGCATATGTGGTGGGGGGCGCTCCCTATGATCCTACATCAGCGCGCAGCGGCCGGGTGTTCAGCTACGACTACCAGCAGGAGTACAATCCGACCACGAATACGTGGGTATCGGGCGGGTTCAACAATACGCGGCTAGGTCTGCTGAATGATTATCCGGTTCAGAACAACTGCTACTTCCTGAATGCGACGCGCGTCTGGCCGTACTCGTTGTTCAGTTCACCGGCGAATTCGACGATTGCAGCTTCCTGGGGATCAACGTATGTTCCCAGCCGGTTCCCAACCCCATATGCAGCCTTCACTTCATCGCCGACTTATGCGATGGCGAATCCTGCTCTGATGCTTCCCAACCTGAATGACACCGGGTGGGATACGCAGATGCGGGGGACATTCCCGAACTCGAGTACGCAGGTACCAAATGGTGGTACAACGGCGGTTCCGAATCTGAGCCGCCAGGTGCAGAAGGCGCTATACAGCTATGACTTCCGCGCCGGCTGTGGTGGCAGCAATGTGGGCGCGGCACTACGACAGGGGAATAACGCGCTGCTCGACGTTCGTACAATCCGCAGTGCCAACAGTGGCGCGGTGTGGATCATGGTTATGTTGGGAGATGGCGCGGCGGCTTCCAGCGACCCGGTGCGCCGTAACAACACGACGCTGCAACCGGGCGATCCGTATGGGAGCGCGACTTCGGCTCCGCCACGTGCAAGCAGTTACGGTGCGTATGGTTTGTGCCCGTATGGAACGCCGACCGCTAAGAAAGAACTGGTAGACGAACAGGGCAACTGGGACACAGCTCAACCGCGCTGCATGGATGAATCGTATACGAGCCGGCACTTCTGCAATGGAGCCGCGGGCATTGACCCCAACAATGCGGCGTTCGATATCGGCGTTGCAGGTTCCTGTGAAACGGAATACGATGTAGACGATTATGCTCGTGATTGGGCAGACTACATCGGTCTGGTTCGTATCCCGGCTACGAGTCCCTTCAGCCGTTTCCCCGAAGCTGCTGAAGAACGATCCAACTTCACGCTCCCGACCATTTTCACAATTGGTTTTGGCCTCGATTTCCAGCGCGACTCGAATGGCGACGGTCAATATAACTGTGCCGACGCGGCGAACCTGAATGACTGCCTGGGCGAAGAACTGCTTCGCTACATTGCCGATGTAGGCGACAACAACCGGTTGGATGCGGATTACCAACAGGATGTTGTCGCGGATGGTCGTCTGGATGGCAACCTCAGTCCTGGAGAAGTCTATGGCGAGCGTGGAGCCTGTGAAGCGCCGCTGCCGGGTTATCAGAATGCTGACCAAGCCAAAGCATCGGGCGCATTCAGCACCAGTTATGCGGCGCTCTTAAACAATCCGCTGCAAAGCAAGCGGGACTGTGGAAACTACTTCAATGCGCCGGATGCAGACAAACTGGATCGCGTATTCGACGAAATCGCGTCGCGGATGTTCACGCGCTTGACCCGGTAGCACATGAACAGATGAGAATGAGGGGCGCAGCGTGCTGTGCCCCTCTACGAGATTGCCGAGTATCAGCAGGTTTAGATTATCGGGCAGCCAGTGGGTTTCGGAATGTTTAGGCGTGTCGTTATTCCTCGCTGACTCAGCGGGGATGGCAAAGACCATAACTACCCTGAATGAGGGGGTGCCTATGGAAACACAGCAGTGCATGGATCATCAGCATAAACGGCGGCAAGGACAGACTCTAGCGGAATTTGCGCTCACGCTGCCGATTCTCTTGCTCCTGATGTTCGGGATTATCGAGTTCGGGCGTATCTTCCAAGCATGGGTAACACTGCAGAACGCCGCGCGAACGGCCGCGCGTTATGCGAGTACGTACCAATATGATGACAACGCTTTCCCACTGACGCTTGAAATCGATCAATCGAATCTAAATCATCCAAACGATTTTGTACCGTGCGTCGATGATGGGCCGGAGAGCTTCCGCACCTATCGAGGACCGGCGAACAACGAATCAACGAGCGTAGACCGACGTGGGACGATAGCGACGATCTTCCCGAATGGATCAACCAGCCCTCCGGTACAGATCTATACTGGCGGCATCGAGAGTCTGTTTGCCACATGGTACGATGGGCGCAACTGTGATCCGCGCAGCTTAGATGACCAAGATCGGCGGCGAGATATGGCGCGTTTGCTGTCGATCATGTATGAGGCGCGGCGCGGCGCGGCTGGTTTGGCGATTGAATCCAACCAATGGGGTGCACCGACGGCGGCAAATGCCCGCACCGACATCCAAAATAACTGGCCGCAGTGGGCCTGGTTCCAGAACTGGAACGTCCCCCCGCAGCGTTCGGATCAGCGGTCGTGGTTCCACGTGATGGTTTGCAGCGACCGACTGCGTCCAGCCGACTCGAACAGCTACTTTCAGGCTAGCACGAATGGTGGCAGTTTTGTTCCGATTGCCAGTCGCTTCGTACCGTATGTGGGTGAATCGACTCTGGCAGTGAACGGGACGATCACCAATCCGTGGGCACCTTCCTGCCTGCTGAACGAAACATACAATCCAGTTCCTACAGGGATGCTCAATAATGCTGGTCGCCCCTGGATGGATCCAGGTGGCCCCGGCGACACGGTGTTGGTGGTGGTGACGTTTAATCACCCATTGATTACCCCGTTGGGCCTGGCTCCGTACCTGACGATGCAGGCGCGGCGGTCGGCGATTGTGGAAACTTTCAACAACACCCGCTCGCGCAGCGCAATCGGAGCGATTGCTCCGGCAGGCGCGAATGCTCCAACGCTGACTTATACACCGACGAATACGCCGCCTCCATCGCCGACGCGTACGCCCATTCCCAGCCAAACACCGACGGCTACGGTGACGAATACAGCGTCGCCTATCCCGCCGTTCACTTGCGATCTGATCACGCTGAATACAGCACGGTTGGACGCTAACACGTACTACATCAACATCCGCAACGACAACAATGAACCGACATATATCACGCGGGTGTCGTTCAACTGGCCGACGATTGCCCAGTTCGCCACGATGTACCTGTCACAGATGGCCCTCGATCGGGCGGTACACTGGAATGGGATTGACCGGCAGGATCTGGCGGCTTTCAACGGGATGAACAACACGGATACCAACGTTGAAGCTTCATCGCCGCCGTTCAACACCACATCCACGTCAATTCGCACCATCAATGCTTTCGATACGGGCGAATGGTCGGCGACATTCCTGGCAGGGCCGAGCGCGCTGGCAAACTATGTTTCGGCGACAGCTTATGGCGGCATTCTATACCTGTACAATCCGCGCGACGTGAATGGTATACCGTGCGAGAAGGTCATCCCGAATTTGGTTCCCACGGCGACTCCGACGCGCAATCCGAGTCAGGCCACACCGACCCCGACTTTCACGCCAGACTGCGCGTCCAGCCAGGTTACGGTGCGCTTCGTGCGGTATGAGCAGTTCGGCCTGGTGCGGCTGGAAGTGCTGAATAACCGGACGGTCACGGGGACGCTGGTGAACTTTTCGGTGAGCTGGATCAAACGGTTCACAAGTATGACACTCAGGAGGATTACGGCGGTCGCACCGCAAGGGGCGGTCGGAAGCGTCGATGTATGGGTGTCGTCCGGTGTGACGCAAGACAGCACGCCGCCCACTGATCGGAGTGAGGGAACCTGGGTTGCCAACTATACTTTTGAGCCGCGCACCGCGAGCGGCCCCAGCGTGACGGCGCTGTATCTGGACTTCGACGGGACGGCAGACCGGTTGGATAATCTGGGCGTGTTCCCGTCCGATATGAACGGCACCTGGTTCGAAATCACCTGCGATCTTCCGAGTGGAGGAAGCGGTGGTGGTGGTACTGGCGGTGGAGGAACGGGCGGTGGAGGAACGGGCGGTGGAGGAACGGGCGGTACAACCGGACGTATCAATCTGGTGAATAACCCGACACCGGCGCCGACTCCGACACAGGGACCGACCAATACGCCGGCGCCGACCAATACACCGGGGCCGACGAATACACCGCGTCCGCCGACGAATACGCCGACGGTTGGCCCAACGGCTACACCGCGTCCGCCGACGAATACACCGCCGCCTGTGCCGACCAATACCCTGGCTGGCCCGGCGACGAACCCCGGATCGGGCTGCACAGAAAACTGCTGACCCGGTAAAAGATCACTTCATAGAGAGGCAGGGAGACCCCCTGCCTCTTTTTTTGCGCGAGGTGATGTTTTGGCGGAGCGGGGAATCGGGGTATACTCCACAGGCGAACAGATGTTCCTAATCCTTGGGGGTATTCACTATGGCGGCGCTGCGACGGCTTTCACCAGACACGATTCGGCGGTTGGCCGTATCCAAGCAGCGACTGGCGGAGACTCCAGCGAAGGTGGATCGGGCGATGATGCTGGATGTGGCGCGAGACCTGGGCTGTCTCCAGCTTGATCCAACGAGTGCGGTGGCGCGGAGTCATCTGCTGGTGCTGTGGAGCCGGTTGGGACAGTATGCACAGTCCGATCTGGAGCATCTGCTATGGACGGATCGGGCGTTGTTCGAGTATTGGGCGCATGCGGCTTCGATTGTGCTGGCCGAGGATTTCGGTTTGCATCGTTACATGATGGTGAATTATCTCAGAGAGGAGTCGGGGTGGTCGAAGCGGGTGCGAGATTGGGTGACAACCAATCACGCACTAAAGAGCCACATCCTGGATACGATCCGGGAGCGGGGGCCGGTGTCGTCGGCTGTGTTCGAGGATAAGGTTGAATCGGACTGGTATTCAAGCGGGTGGACAAGTAAACAGAACGTCAGCCAGATGTTGATGCACTTGTGGACGACGGGTGAGATCACGGTGGCGCAGCGCAAGAGCGGACACCGATTGTGGGACCTGATGGAGAAGGTGTTCCCAGAGCATCTACAAGCCCCTTTGATGAGTGAACGGGAGGTGGTGCGGCGATCCGCAGAGAAGGCGCTACGGGCGTTGGGAGCGGCGACGGCGCCGCAGATCAGGCAACACTTCACCCGCGCACGGTATCCCGGTTTGGCGGAGGTGCTGCGAGAGATGGCGCAGAGCGGAGAGATTCAGCAGGTGAAGGTGGTGGAGGATAGCTGGGAGTGGCCGGGCGAGTGGTTTGTTCATAGCGCAGATATGGCACTGGTGGAGCGACTTGAGGCAGGGGAATGGAGTGGACGGACGACGCTGCTTTCACCATTCGACAACCTCATCTGTGACCGGAAACGGACGGAGCAACTGTTCAGGTTCAACTTCCGAATTGAAATCTATGTGCCAAAGAAGAAGCGGCAGTATGGCTACTTCGTGCTGCCGATCCTGCACGGAGATCGTTTAATTGGACGGGTTGATCCCTTGATGGACCGAAAACGCTCGACGCTGGTGGTCAATGCGGTGTACGCCGAGCCAGATGCGCCGATGGATCGTAAGACGGGAACGGCTATTGGCGAGGCACTAACGGACCTGGCAGCATTCCTGGGCGCGGAGAAGATCGAGCTGCAGGGCAGCGTTCCGAAAGGGTGGGATGCTGCCCTGCGCCGCCTCTGAACAGAAGCGGGTGGGTGTGTTATTCTTCTGCTGGATACTGCTTGTCGATGAATGTGCCTGCTGAATGCTCAGGAGTTTAGCTGCCGTGATTGTCTGTGTTACGCCCAACCCTACAGTCGATGTCACAATGGTCGTACCTCAATTTCGTGCGGGCGAGGTTTTCCGAACGGCGACTACGCTGGTGACAGCGGGTGGGAAGGGAATCAATGCGGCGCGGGCAATCAATGCGCTGGGGGTGCGGGCGGTAGCGGCCGGTTTCCTGGGCGGGGTGAACGGGCAGAAGATGCAGGAAATGGTGGCGGCGGATTCAATTCCCAGTGCGTGGACGTGGATCAGCGGGGAAACGCGAAGCTGTATCATCATTGCCGACCCGGATTTGGGACAGGCGACAGTAATTAATGAGGCGGGGCCGAGCGTGACCGCGGCAGATTGGGAACGGCTGCGGGCGGATGTTCAGAGCGCGGCAAGGGAAGCCAATCTGGTTTGTTTGAATGGGAGTCTGTCACAGGGGTCGCCGATCACCGCCTATGAGGACCTGATCCGGTGGCTGCTAGGGGCGGGGAAAACCGTCTGGGTGGATACCAGTGGAAGATCGCTCCAGGCGGCGCTAGGCATTACTGGGCTGGGGATCAAGGTGAATGGAGCAGAAGCGGGGGAGATAGTAGGGGGGTCGGTGAAAACAGTTCAAGAGGCTGCCGAAGCGGCGCGGGCACTGTTGGAAAGGGGGCCGCAGTCGGTGGTGCTGACGCTGGGGGCGGCGGGCGCGGTGATGGCAAACCGGGAAGGGGTGTGGGCGGTGCGACCACCGACGATCAAGGCGATTGACCCGGTGGGAAGTGGAGACTCGTTCTTGGGAGGGCTGGTGGCGGCGTTGAGCCGGGGTGGATCAATAGAGGAGGCGCTGCAAACCGGGGCAGCGGCAGGGGCCGCCAACGCACTGATCCTGGGTGCGGGGTATTTTCACCGGAGCGATTTCGACGATCTGTTCGAGCGCTGTATTGTTGAACGGGTGATGGGATGAACGACATCAACACTGCAATTCGGCGTTACTTCGAGGATCACGCACCGGATTGGGACAAGCGCATGCCCGCCCGCTATGGCGAAATGCTGTTCGACTTTGCCAGCTCGTTTGCCAGTGAGTTCTGCGTTGCTGCTACGATAGCAGAGATCGGCACGGGAACCGGGGCACTGATTCTGGCGCTGCGCGTCATTGCGCCGGAGTCGCATCTGGTGTCGGTAGACTTTGCGTATGGGATGGTGAGCCAGGCACGGAAACGAGTTCCCGATGCCTGTTTGTTTCAGGCGGATGTCCACGATCTTCCGCTGGCTTCCGGTTGGGGCGATCTGGTGATCTGCCACAACAGTTTTCCCCATTTTGTGGATAAGCCGCGCGCACTGCGCGAGATCAGGCGCGTGCTGCGCCCAGCGGGGAAGATCATGATTCTGCACAATAATCCGCGTGAAGTGGTCAATGCCATTCACCAGCGGGCGGGCGCGCCGATAGCGGGCGATCTGCTGCCGGAGGGTAATGCCTTGCACGCGCTACTGACCAACAGCGGGTTTTCGGCAGTGCAGGTCGAAGACTCCTCGATGCGCTACGTGGCGCGAGCTACACGCGCATAAGGCTGCGGGCAAGAGAAGCACTGATTAGCCACGCTACGCGGCGCTACAGCAGAGATCAAGAGCCGGAGGCTGGATCAAGGCGGATGATCTGGGGCTGCTGGAGGTAGCGTTCGCGGATGGGGGCGGTCAGGTCGAACTGTTCCGGGGTGAGCAGTGACCAGAAGGATGCAGGCTCCATGACCTGGCGAGTGCCAACTTTGGCATAACGGCGCAGCCAGGCAAAGAAAGCATCAGTCCCGATAGTGGCTCGAAGGGCATCAAGCATTCGAACGCCGCGCAGGTAGACAGCGTTAATGTAGGCACGGCGAGAGGGGAAATCGTAGACGGAGCTATCCACGAAACCCTCCGGCGCGAGGCTGTCGATGCGGAATTCCCACCACCAACCCTTGAGGGCCGGATAGTATTCTTCGACAAAAACCAGTTCGCTGTAGGTTGCCAGGGCTTCATCGAGCCAGGGGTGGAGAGCCTGATCACTGCCGACCTGGTTGTACCACCACTGATGAGAAACCTCGTGGGCGGTGATGAGCATCAGATAGGAATCCGGGCCGCCGAACCGCCGGAAGTATTCGCCACCGACAAAGACGATGCCGCTGAATTCCATGCCGTCGGGGAAGTCCCCCTGGACGATAACGAGGCGGTCGTAGATATAGGGGCCAAAGCGGTTGGCAAAGGTCGCCAAACTGTTGACGGCGGTATCCAGGGCGAAGGCAGCGGCGTTGATCGGACCGGTCTGCGTCTCGATGAGGGCATCCGGGAAGCTGTACACCTCGACGAGCGGGCCATCAGGAAGCTGGCGGGCGTTGAGGATGAAGTCCTGGCCGAGGCTGAGACTGAAGTCGCGGGCATCATGTAGAAACCAGCGCCAATGCGTATCTCCATTTTCGAGCAGTGTTCCAGGGGCGGCAGCGACGAGATTGTCGGGGGAGTTCTGGACGGCGAGGTGGACATCCCAGTCGGCGATGCCCAGCGCCTCCTGTTCGCCGATGACGCTGGGTTCGTGGCTGATCCAACCACCCTCGCGACGGAGGGCTATGGTGGGGAGCCAATGGCCGAGGTTGAGCTGGCGATCACTGTAGCCGAGATAGCCCTGAAAACGCTCGACGCCACGGTCGGCCATTGGCGGGATTGCCAGTTCAAAGGTGAGGGAGAGGCGGATCTGGCAGTCGGGATCGAGAGGCTGTGGGAGGGTCAGCGCGAGACGCTGCCGGGCAAGGTTGGTTTGCAGCGGTTCGCCGATGGTGGTCAGGGTGGCTGCATCGAGTTGGAATAGTCTCGGTTCGGTATTGGGCTTGACATTGAACACGAGTTCGTTCAGGGGGCTGCTGTCCCGGTTGAGATACTCGACATGCTGGACGACCCGGACGCGGCGGGTGGGGTAGTCTAAGACGGCGTTGACGGTGTAGCGGGTTTCGGGAGCGGCGGAATCAAGACCGCAGACGATGGCGGCGGGAGTGGGGCTGGGTGTGGGTAGGGGCGTGTCAATGGGCTGAAGCTGGCGCTGACGGGTAGGGACGGGGGTGGTGACGATCTGGACAGTTGATGCTGGAATAGGGGAGGCCTCAGCGTGGCTACCCGGATAAACGGCACAGGCGGCCAAGACCAGAGAGATCAGGAGGGTGGCGAGGTTTGGTAACTTCATGCTGACATCTTACCGGCAGTTGGCGGAAAATCCAATGAACTGATTGAAACTTTTGAGATGTGAAAGGGATAGTGCATCATGGAAGGAAAAA
>CAZKXW010000102.1:0-16207 GCA_964556745.1 uncultured Anaerolineaceae bacterium | reverse complement strand
CTGCGTTCTCAACTTCGTTCTCCTGCCATCAAGATGCAACTTGCGTAAGTCCTATGGAATTAGATACGCCAGGAAAATATGGAACTGGAAGAAGCTCATCGGTTTCAGAGCCAAGACCCATAAGCGGAAGTCGATCTCGAAGATGGTATCGGCCAGAACAAGCAGAAGATAGCCGGACGCCGCGACGCAGGCCGCGAGCAGCAAAGATTTCATAATCTTCCGCCAGCTTAGCCCCCCACCCCACGTCACCCCGTAGCTCTCAAATGTCGCGCCCTTAGACCGGTTCATCTGATAATGCCAGACCAGGAATAGCGCCAGCACGATCAAACCGTTGCCCACAGCCCAGGTCATGATCCCCGTCGTGATTGTCTGCGGCCAGAAGGCGCTGGCCGGGAACCATTCGTTACCTCGGTTCTGTAACCAGAAGAATGTCAGCGCCGGGATCACTACGCTCAGCGCAGCGGCAATCCACCATGACGTTCCGGTTGCAGCTTTCGAGGCGGGCATGGGCTCGCTGAGTTCCTTGAAGAAAGCTGTCTGTAGGAGCAAAGCGCCTACCGGGAAGAAGAACAGTGTCATGCCGATGAAAGCCACAAACGACCCGATTTCCTTCCAGTACCAGATTTGGTCTGAAGGTTGCAGTCCGTTTCCACCGACCAAAACTTTCTGCATCCATTCGATGGCGTTGCCAATCGCCTCGGTCGAAATGTGGTTGTTGGGGTGCGTCCCGCGGGGCATGTAAAGCTGACGAGCTGTGCCGTCTTCGATTGAACCATACAAGCGGCCAATCTCGACCGTATCGGTCGTACCGAACAGCGTTTTGAGCTTGTCGGTTCCGACAATATCTTTCGGCAGTTCGACACCCCACATCAACTCTGAGAACTCATCCCATTCGGCAAATACCAATGCCATATTGCGCGGCCATTCCGCCGTACCATCTGCGGCAAATGGTGCCCCGGTAGAAGAACCTTCCAGAACGATAGCTTTATAGTCATCGGGATAAACTGCTGCCGCAGCCAGCGATGCCCACCCACCCATTGAATGGCCTTCCATCGCTACATTGTCTTTGTCTACGATGTCCAGCGATCGCAGGTAACGCAAACCATCCGGCCCGCCAAAGCCATTGGCGAATGCAGGCGGGTCGGAGTAGCCGTGCCCAGTCTGATCGAGCGCTAGCACAACATATCCACGTCGGGCAAATTCAATCGCAAAGCCATCTTGGGTTTCACGCGAATTGATGTATCCGTGTACTGCCAGTATACCCGGCGCGGGATTCTCGGCAGTTACACCGTTGGGGATGTAAAGAAGTGCGCTCATCAAAGTTCCATTGGTTCCCATGAAGCGCACATCACGGATTTCGATTGTCCCTCCGCCAGTCTGAGTGTAGGCGGCAATTCCACCGCCCAGCAACACTAAAATGAGGGCTGATCCCGCTAGCCACAACAAGCGGCGTGTGTCAATCCTTTCGCTCATCTTCATGACCTCCTGTGCCAAAAAAGGGATATATAGGCAGCAACGCGTATTGCGATTCCCCATTAAGTATGCCAGTGCAATACAGGAAGTAATAGTGAGTTTAGACATGCCCCGGCCATGAGGAAAAGAATAGGCCGAGGATCGCGCTGATATCTTGACTGGTGCAATATATTATTGTACGCTACACCCCATAGAACACGTGTGCCATATATCTATGCACAGAAAGAAATCCAAAATGGAGCTGTCAGCGGAACAACGTGGGAAACTACTCAAAACACTGAAAGATCGTTTTGAGAAACACATAAACCGCCACAAAGGAATTGAATGGTCTGAAGTGCAGGCCCGACTAGAATCGACCCCTGGGAAACTGTGGTCGCTCCACGAAATGGAACGTACCGGCGGTGAACCGGATGTGGTCGGTCAGATGAAGACGGGTGAATTCATTTTCTATGACTGTGCGACGGAAAGTCCCAAAGGTCGCAGAAGTCTTTGTTACGACCGTGAAGGGTTGGAAGCCAGGAAATCATACCAACCCGCAAATAGCGCTGTTGATATGGCAGAAGAGATGGGCATTGAGATCTTGACAGAAGAGGAATACCGGGCGCTGCAAAAACTGGGGAACTTCGATACGAAAACGTCGAGTTGGCTGAAAACGCCTTCGGATATTCGAAAACTCGGGGGGGCAATCTTTGGTGATCGCCGCTATAACACCGTTTTCGTGTATCACAACGGCGCACCCTCATACTATGCGGCCAGAGGTTTCCGCGGCGCGTTAAGGGTCTAACCAACTCATCGTTGTACGGACTCCGCTTCATCGTCTGAGGAAGAGACTCCACGCAAATACGGAGTAGGCTGAGGGCAGAACTATCCCTCAGCCGAAGCGGAAACCACGGGCTGTGCCGATGACCGACCAGCACGCGGCTCGGTCACGTAGAATTGCAAGACGCTGGCTGCTAGGAACCCAAAGACCGCCGATGTGAGGAAGGCTGCCCCAAAACCCAATGTATCAGCCATCCAACCGCCGATCAACGGAGCCAGCAGCGCCGCTGGAGCCACCAGAGTGTTCGCCATCCCAATGTACAGTGGTTTCTCGGTGACAGTCCCAAATTCGAGCGTGAACGTGATTGAAATTGCCCAGATGGTTGCTTGGGCGAATCCCGCCAGCGCGAACACCAAATAGAACCAGTTCAAGCTTGGAGCCAGCAGCGCCAGCACCGCGCTCGCTGCGATCATAACTGCGCCGGACACCAGTACATTCCGGTAGCCCCAGTGATCGCTGATATACCCCAACAACGGGTTAGAGATCGTCCGCGCGATCAGCATCACACCCATCATGACTCCGGCGGTCTCCTCATTCATATTGAAATAACGCACCGCGTAAATCACATAGAAGGAGACAGCCGCCCAGGAAAGCTGCGACAGGTTTCGCGCGATCAGATACCAGCGGAAGTTGCGATCACGCCGCAGGATGTCGAGCATCGATTTCAGACCGACGGGCTTGCGGAGTTCATGGGCCTCGATCTCATGGGCGGGTTCGCGGGTCAACCCCAGGAAAATCATCGAGACCATGATGAACACACCCGCCAGCAAAAAGCACAGTGTAAAATCCAGCGGCGACGGCAGGCGATCCAGCATGATCCCCGCTAGCACTGCACCGCCTGCCCCAAGCAGATTCGCTGCTGCTGACTGCGACCCAAAGAATGTCCCACGACGATCCGGTGGCATGACCTTCCCAATCATACTCTGCCAGGCCGTAGCCGCGAACCCACCCCCCATCGAAGCAATAATGACCATCAGATAAGCCAGGATCAGGGCTGCGGTTGGCCCCAGACTCACCGCCGTGAAAGCGACTGCGGCGAGCCCAAAGAACGGCCAGCGCTCATGGAAGGTCATGAACATGACGAAGGGCTTATAACGCCGCAGCCGCGCTACTCGACCTGCTGTGAACAGCTGCGGGAGCATCCAGCCCACAGTATGCAGGGATGTCACCAGTCCGATAAGCGTCGTTGAACTGGTCAGTGTATTGATGAACAGGGGGATGACTGTCTCGAAGGACGCAAACCCCAGAGCGGCGACTCCGAAAAATGCCCCATCGAGGACATTCACCGTGAAGTTATGGCGAAAGTCTTTGCGTGCTTGCGGTTGCCACATAATGCGATTGTCTCAATATGGTATGCTGCCGCATTGTATCATGATTGCCGCTCGGCGGTCTTATATGGTATGGCTCCCGTTGTCGGATTGTAACGCGATTTTCACAACCCCTATTTGAGAATTGCTATATGCTATAGATACGAATTCATTTCATGAAACAGATTGAGGGTTCGCAATGCCTGATCTTTTTATCAGTTATTCCACTAAAGATGCGGAAGTCGCCAATCGTTTGACTTCTTTCCTTGAAAGCAAAGGGATTACCTTCTGGCGGGATACCAAAAACCTTGAATTCGGCAGCCCGGACTGGCTCAAGGCAATTGAAGAGGCCATCAAGCAGGCAAGAGCTTTCGTAGTTCTGCTTTCACCGATCTCCGTGGAATCGCCCTGGGTCACAATTGAACTGGGCTATGTGATGGGCTTCCGCCGTCATGCCGACCCCGATTTCCCGATCTATGCTATTGTCATCAACGGGACAGAAAAACTGCTTCCGTCCGTGTTGGTTCGGCCACAAGTCCTGGTCCACAAAGATGAAGATGTGGACTATACTGCCTGCTGGACGACGTTGTATGAGCAACTGTTGAGGGTTGGGATTGGCGCTCAGATTGCCGAACGCAGCATTGCCTTCCTGAAGACTCTGAATGAGCGTGAGCGCATTCGGATCCGAACCAACGGAGTCGTCGCTCGAAATACGCTCAAGAGAGTAGAACCATCAGAAGGTGCGTTGATCGAGATTCAACGCTTTCTGCACCAACGGGGATGTATCCACGTGGATGAAAAGGACAAATCCTGGACATTTACCCAAGACGGCGAAAACTACTTCAAGCAGCATGCCATCTAGGAGAAAACTTACATGACCGACCTGAACACGCTGAGGATTTTTGACGACACCCCTGTCAAGGATTTGGGCGAAGATACACTTTGGATCGATGATGAAGCGATCCGTAATGAGATCGACCGCATTGCTGCCCAACTTGTCCGGCCACTGATTGAAGATGGAACCAGCCGGCGCTCAATGACCTTTGCGGTACATGGCAAATGGGGCATGGGCAAGAGTACGGCGCTCAACTTTATCCGCAGCCGGGCAGGTGAACTGGCAGAAGCCCAAAGCGTCAGAGATCGTCTGCTTTTCCCCGTGTTCCATGCTCCGTTCTACGAAAAATTCAACACCGTCCAGAAAATCGAGGTCGAACATGCTCTGGCAATCAGCATCCTGAAGGCTATTGGTGGGCCGGAAGCGGCCGATGCTCTGGAACGATTCCAGCGTTATGTGGAACCCTCGTCTTCCGAGCCAACGGCTCGATCCACGACTAAATTGGAAACGTTGATTGCCGAACTCCGCGCACGCACTGACCTAGAGCAGATTGTCGAACGCATTCTGCTGTGCGAAGAAGAACCAACCAGTCAACCCCGCGTCTGCGCCCTGCTTATTGACGATCTGGATCGCTGTACGGCGGAGTTCACCTGGGAACTGCTCATGACGCTCCAGCGTTGGAGCAATGTATCCAACCTGTTCTTTGTCATTGCAGTGGATCGCGAACGATTACGCGAATCCGTGCGTAGGTGGCGTAACAGTCCTGACAACCCGGAGTTTGCTTTAGAAAAATACATCCAGCATTCGTTCACCGTGCCTGATCTGGATGAGACCCGTCTCGAACGATATCTCCAAAGGCTTGCCACTATCAATGAACAGCAAGACCTACAACAGAGCTTCGTCCAATCTACACCACTGTTCTTCTATGGTCTGCGAGAACGAACTCCTCGATCCGTCAAACGCTGTATCAATGAGATACTCCCGTCAATCGTGCGTAAATACACCGAAGGCAAACGCGGCGATGACCTTCTGCTAGTCATTAAAGAAGCGATCCTAGCCTATTCTTGGCCGCAGTTCTATCAAGATCATTTTCGCCCTGCCGCACGCCAACAGGATCGAGCCGCCACTCAATCACCGAATCTCTTGGTCTTCATGGCGCTTCAGAAACGCTGTGACGAGTTTGTGCGTGGTGTAGACGGCCGCACCAACGACATCGAACGCCTGGAATTCATGCTCAAACGTGACTCGAAAGCGCTGGATGTCGAACTCACTGAAATCGTCTCCACTGCTGCCGGCGACCACAGTCAACTTGACCTTCAGTTGGTGTGGTTCATCGGCACACAGCCCCTCTGGTTCCAGGTGAAAGATTCTGGCGACCAGAAGCAAACGGTCACCAAAGACTTTGCCATCAACAAGAATCTGGGTCGTCGGCTCGAAGAACGCTTCCAGCAGCTTTACTTCGATGGCGAAGCCGCCGAAAAAGAAGGCGATGCACAAACATCGCTCGACCGCGCCAGAGACATCCTCGACCTCATCCGCTCCAACCGCGAGTACTTTAACAATACCCATGCCCCCAGCGTGGGCAATGTCGCCATCAATGCGGAACGCTTCGCCGATTATCAGTTGGCGGATGATCTGTACCGGCTGGCGCTCGATCTGGAACCGGAGCATTCCAATAACCTTCAGAACTACGCTGACTTCATCGTCAAGAAGCAGATCGATCAGCGATACGATATCGCCGCCCAGATCATCGCAAGGCTCAAAACAGGCAAACACGCGGGCTGGAAACCGGAACGCACCGCTGAACTGGAAGTGCTGCTGGCGGCGCTGACGGGTGGTCAGGCTCCCACACAGGAATTAGAAAAGGTATTGCAGGGTTTCTATACGAATCCGGCTGACACACGCCGGTTTGTCAGCACCATGAGTTTGCTCCAGGACATCAACCAGTTTGCACGCGCGCGGGAAGTGGCTCGATTGTACTATGATGCCGTTTCCGGCCCCTACATGAAATATGTCGGTATCCGCGCATTAGCAGATGTGCTGGCAAGCTCGAATGACTCCAACGACGAACTGTCGGCGATGGAACTCTACCGCTGCATGTTGGCACGGCAGTGTTATCCCGAATCGGACATCTCCGAGATCAAGCAGAACTACGCCGTGCTGCTCTACAAGTACGATATCAATGACGAAGCCGGTCGCATCTGGTACGATGCCTATGTACGCGCGCCGGAGAAACCCAACATCCGTCGCTCCTACTCGCTTTACCTGCTGCGCGGTGGCCGCCCCGATCTGGCGAAGCTAGTGAACGAAGGCCAACCCCTGCCACCCGATGAGTCACCTTTCCTGCAACCTAGGGACAAGCCCATGCCAGACACTTCCTTCACGGCGGATCCATGCCTGGGATTCGATGACATGCCTACCGGGCCGCTGGTGGCCGACTTGCAGCCTTGAGCCGAATTGGACTGTGAGATGGGTGTTGACTTGCAGCCCCAAATTGCATAATCTTGTCATGATTGCTTTACCTTTGGCATTAAGTGAATGGCCAGGATGAGTTTTCCGAGAGCTTCGCGCCGCCGCCGCGGCTTTCGCCCGCAGACCATTGAGGTCATGCCGGGACTGTTGTGCTGGCGGTGAGACGCGGCCTCTGCGCGAACCCAATCACACTACCCCCTGACCTCGATCAACCGGCGTCAGGGGGTTTTATTTTCTCAGGAGGCAGTCGTCCCTATGCAGCATCCCATTCGAGTCGGCATCTACGGCGCTTCAGGCTATGCCGGGCAAGACTTAGTCGAAATCTTGACGCGGCATCCCAACGTCGAAATTGTCTTCGGCACGTCCAACACTTACGCTGGCGATTCGATTCCGATGACCCCGCTGCGCTACATTCGCCATGAAGAAGCAGATCTATCCAGCGTGGATGCCGTCTTTCTGGCGCTGCCCCACCTCGCCTCCGCGCCCGTGGCAGCGAAAGCGAGAGCGGCCGGTCTCAAGGTGGTCGATCTTTCCGCTGACCTCCGACTGGAAACTGCCGAATCCTTCGAGCGCTGGTACAACCACGCTCATCCGAACCCAGAACTGCTGCCGACTCCTTATGGCCTGCCTGAGTTGAACAGGGAACAACTGCGCGGTGCCAATCTGGTGGCCGCTCCAGGTTGCTACCCGACGACGACACTGCTCGGCCTTTATCCTCTGCTCAAACATGATTGGCTTGTCGAAGACGCTCCTGTCATCGTCGATGCCAAGTCGGGGGTCTCCGGCGCGGGCCGTGAGCCAAAGCCGAACACCCATTTCGTAGAGGTTTACAGCAACTTCTCGCCCTATAATCCAGGGCGCGTCCACCGCCATGTCGGCGAAATCGAACAAGAGATGCGACGTATCAACCCAAAGGCAGGATTGCTCATCTTCACACCTCACCTGCTCCCGGTGGATCGCGGTCTGATGGCGAGCATCTACGTCACCCTAAAACCAGATCATAAGGCAAGAGACGCTCAGGCACTCTTTGAGGAAACTTACGCCCATGAAGCCCTCGTCAATGTGCTGCCGCCCAAGCAGCAGGCCACGCTCAAGCATGTCGTTCGCACTAACGGGGCGGCCATCAGCCTCACCCCGGTGACGGATCACTACCTGCATATCACCAGTGTGACCGATAACTTGCGGAAAGGCGCATCTGGCCAAGCCGTGCAGTGCTTCAATCTGATGTACGATCTGATAGAAACGACTGGATTGCTGTAGGTATAGATAGAGCGTGAATCTTTCTCCTGAACTCACCGTTGTCATGTTTGGCCTGCTGGCTTCGGCATCTTGGGGATCGGGCGACTTTTTAGGCGGGTTGGCGTCGCGCCGGGTCGCGGCTGTCAACGTCCTGGCACTGGCGCACATCACCAACATCATCCTGCTGGTGCTGGCCGTCTGGGTCAGCCAAGAAGCGTTTCCGCCGATGCAGGATATGTTCTGGGGAGCCAGCGCCGGAATGGTCGGCACAGTCGGGCTGGCTTTCTTCTATCGTGCGTTGGCTAATGGGCAAATGGGTATCACCGCGCCAATCACAGGCGTAATTGCCACAGCCATTCCCGTCCTAGTCGGCGCTCTCCAACAGGGACTCGCATCTGGTATTCAAATGGCCGGTTTTGCTCTGGCCTTGATGAGCATCTTCCTGATCTCGTATTCAGACGGCCCCATCCGCGAATTCCGCAGCTTGCGCTATGCCATAGCTGGCGCGGTCGGTTTTGGATTCTTCTTCGTGCTGCTAGCCCAGGTCGAGTCAAACGCTATCTTCTGGCCGATGATCGGCGCGCGCGTCGCTTCGATCACCACCATGGTCGCAAGCGCGCTGCTCATGGGTACGGCTGAGATTCCACGCGAACGCCGCATGCTGCTGATGATCCTGCCTATCGGCCTGCTCGATATGGGCGGGAACATATTCTATATTATCGCCGAACGTTCTGGACGGCTGGATATGGCAGCGGTGCTGTCCTCGCTCTACCCGGCTATGCCAATTCTGCTGGCCTGGCTGTTCCTGCGGGAACGGATCACACGGGTTCATGGGGTCGGCATTCTGGTTGCGCTGACGTCCATCGCGCTGATTGTATCTGGCTAACGTGCTTTTTCTTGTCAATTTTGATTGGGAGCAACTATGCGACCTGTGGTGCTTAAAGTGAGCGGCCATGAACTGGACGATGCCGCCTATCTTGTGGATTTCGCGGCGGCCGTCCGTGATCAGCAAGCCCCTATCCTCATCGTCCACGGTGGCGGCGCGGAGATCAGCGCTCTGCAGAAGTCGATGGGCATCGAACCCCGCTACATCGAAGGAGTCCGCATTACGGACTCGCTCTCGTTAAAAGTAGTCGAGATGGTGCTGTGTGGGCCGGTCAACAAGCGGCTGGTGCGCTGCCTGCTGGACGCTGGTCTGGATGCGCTTGGCATAAGTGGGGTGGATCGCGGCCTGGTTCGTGCCGCCAAGATGACGCATCCGGCCCAGGACATGGGCTTCACTGGAACTGTCACCTCGGTGCGGGGCGACGTCCTGTTGGCAATGCTGGAACAAGGCATTACCCCGGTCATCGCACCGGTCTGTTTAGGGGAAGGAACCGCGTACAATGTCAACGCTGACCATGTCGCGGGGGCAATCGCAGCGGCGGTGGACGCCTCGCGACTGGTCTTCCTGACCAACGTCCAAGGGGTGCTGGTGAATGAAACCCTTGTACCCACCCTCACACCAGACCAGACACGCGCGCTTATCGCCGATGGGGTGATTTTTGGGGGGATGATCCCCAAAGTGCAGACGGCACTGCACGCCCTGGAGACTGGAGTCTCGCGGGCCGTCATCACCAATCTCGAGGGACTCCGCAGCGGGACAGGGACAGTCTTTACGGCTTGACGCGAAGACAGTTTACAATCACCGGTGTGAAGCAGGAGGGCTGATTGCAATGAACGAACAATCCGCCATCGATGAGCTGTACGCGCTCATTCGCTTTGTCTACGCCAAGCGGCATCGTCTGGCCGAGAAGATCATTTCCGCCTTCAAGGAAGCCCTGGCCGATAAGACCGATCCGGGCGAGCGCCAGGCGGTGATCGCACACTGGCTGGACTTTTATCAGGCACACAAGTATCGCAAGCTGATGCGCCGCCGCCGTTCGACCGACCGCGAGCGGATGCTGCCCTGCTCGGCCTGCGGCTACCCGATCTCGCAGCGGCATCACCTGTGGGATATCGCCACTCACGGCGAGAACCGCGTCACCGTGCAGCTTTGCGCGAACTGCCATGAACTGCACCATCTGATGTACAATGCGGTCGCGCGCGACTCGGCCTATAGTCAAAAGTTAATCCGCCACCTGCTGGCCGCGAGACAGCCACCACCCGAAACTGTCATCCGCATCTTCGGTTGGCTCCGCGCTATCCTGAGCTACGAAATCGAAAGCGGTTGGCTGGAAAGCTACAAACTATCCGATCTCTGGATCGAAGATCGCTTGGGTTGGAGAGCCTATTTATACAGCCTGTCCACGGCCGCCGGAGTCTGAACACTACCAGCCGCCGATCCATATATTTCTGGAATGCCACCCGTCGAGGAGAACCATGCTGAATCCGAATGCCCCACAACCCGCTCTGATCACTGATCAGGTCTTGCAGGATGACCGCGATTACGTCGTCCAAACTTACAAGCGCCCACCTTTTCTGCTGACGCGCGGTGAGGGGGTCCATGTCTACGACAGCGAAGGTCGGATTTACCTGGATTGGGTGGCTGGCATCGCCGTGAATGCGCTCGGCTATGGCGATCCGGGCCTCACGGCGGCAATCCAGAATGCTTCCGTCGGGCTGATCCATACCAGCAATCTGTACTACACCGCGCCACAGGCTGAACTAGCGAAGCAGTTGGTCGAAAAATCGTTCGCCGACCGGGTCTTCTTCACCAACAGCGGAACCGAGGCCAACGAGGGGGCGCTCAAGTTTGCCCGCAAGGCAGCCTACGAAAAAGGCCGCCACGACCAGACCGAGATCGTTTGCTTCAGCGGCGCGTTCCACGGCCGCACACTCGGTTCGCTGTCGATTACGCCGAAAGACAAGTACCAGAAGCCATTCCACCCACTGCTGCCTGGGGTCAAGGTCGCTGAGTTCAATGATCTGGAAAGCGCCCGCGCAGCCATAGACGAACGCACCGCCGCCGTCATTGTCGAGCCAATCCAGGGTGAAGGTGGCATCAACATCGCCACGCCGGAATTTCTGGCGGGGCTGCGTGCCTTGTGCGATCAGGTCGGCGCAGTGCTGATCTTCGACGAGGTGCAGTGCGGCATGGGACGCAGCGGTAAGCTCTGGGCACACCAGCACAGCAGCGTAACTCCCGACATCATGACGCTGGCGAAGCCACTAGCAGGAGGGCTGCCCATCGGCGCGATCCTGATGACTGAAGCGGTGGCCTCGGCCATGCACGTGGGCGAACACGGCTCGACCTTCGCCGGAGGCCCGCTGGTGACGAGCGTCGCCGCCCACATTCTGGAGCGCGTCAGCCAGCCAGAGTTCCTGGAACATGTCTCCGCCGTGGGCAATTACCTCCAGGAGCGTCTTTCGGAGATCAACAGCCCGCTCATCCAGGAAGTGCGCGGGCGCGGCCTGATGGTGGCGCTGGAACTGACCGTTGAGGTCGGGCCGCTGGTGGAAGCGGGCTACCAGAACGGGCTGCTGCTGGTCAACGCGGGCACACATGTCGTCCGCTTCGTTCCGCCGCTGGTGATCGACAAGCCGCATGTGGATACGCTGGTTGAAAAGCTGTCCACGATGCTGGCGGCAATGTGAGTGTGCTGTATCTAAACTCTGCGCCCAAAAGGATCATGCTGTGAGCGACTCGAAAATTCCGATGCAGTCTCCCGCTGGTTTTCAAGTGGCTGGCGTTCATGCCGGGTTGAAGAAAGACGGCACGCTGGACATGGCCTTGATCGCCAGCAGCGCCCCCTGCCAAGCAGCAGGGGTATTCACCCGCAACCAGATGAAGGCTGCCCCGGTGCTGCTGGATATGGAGCGGCTGGCGGCCACCCGCGACGGCTACCGGGCGGTGATCGTCAATACACGCTGCGCCAACGCCTGCACGGGTGAGCGTGGGCTGGCCGATGCTGGCCAGATGGCGCGACTGACCGCGCAGCAGTTGGGCTGCGGCGAAGAGGCTGTGCTGGTACTTTCGACCGGGGTGATCGGCAGCTTCCTGCCGATGGAGAAGATCGCGGCGGGGATTCATCTTGCAGCCGAGGCCCTCGGTTCAGATTGGGAGGCTGCGGCGCGCGGCATCATGACCACGGACACGCGACCGAAGTTCGCCTCGGCCAGCCAGACGACCGCCGACGGAAAAACTTACCAGATCAGCGGCATCTCGAAAGGGGCGGGGATGATCGCGCCCAACATGGCGACTATGCTGGGTGTGGTCGTGACCGATGCGGCCATCTCCTCGGAGCGGCTGGATGCGGCGCTGAAACAGGTCGCCGACCGAACCTTCAACCGGATCGTGATCGACGGGGACATGAGCACCAACGACACCCTGCTAGCGCTGGCGAACGGAGCCAGCGGCGCAGTCATCGACGAGGCCGAGTGGCCGGCGTTCGTGAGCGCGTTGGAGGGGGTCTGCCGGGCGCTGGCCCAGGCCATCGTGCGGGATGGGGAGGGCGTGACCAAGTTCATCACGCTGAACGTCACTGGGGCAGAAAGCGACGCGGCCGCGCACCAGATCGCTAACGCCATCGCCACATCGCCGCTGGTCAAGACTGCGTTCTTTGGCAACGATGCCAACTGGGGGCGGATCGTCGCGGCGGCGGGACGGGCGGGGGTAGTGATCCGACCGGAGAAGACGCGGTTGTGGCTGACTCCGGGCGAGCATTACATCCGCACAGCGGACTCGCTGCTGATCTTTGAGGGAGGAATGGCCGCGGCCTACAGCGAGGAACACGCGACAGCCATCGTCAGCAGCCCGGAAGTGAGCGTACATCTGGACGTGGGCACAGGGGAGGGTCAGGCGGTGGTCTGGACGTGCGACCTGAGCCACGAGTATGTTTCGATCAATGGGGATTACCGTTCATAACTTCGGTTCAATCAGACACCAGAGGCGAGGGACTGCATGCAGGGCTGCATCGCGCTCGAGGACGGGCGCATCTTCACAGGCGAAGGCTTCGGCGCGGAAGGCGTCCAAACCGGGGAACTGGTCTTCAACACCTCGATGACCGGCTACCAGGAAATCCTGACCGATCCGAGCTACCACCGGCAGATCGTGACGATGACGGTCGCGCACGTGGGGAACACGGGGATCAACCTACACGACGTGGAGTCGGATCGCATCTGGGTGGCGGGGTTGGTGGTGCGGTCGCTCAGCCCGGTTGTAAGCAGTTGGCGGGAACAGGGCAATCTGGACTCGTACCTGAAGAGCCAAGGGGTGATCGGGGTGAACGAGGTGGCGACCCGCGCCCTGGTCCGGCATATCCGCAGCGTGGGGGTGCTGCGGGCAGCGATTGCTCATGGAGAGGCCGCGGCTGACCCTGAAGGGCTGGTCGAACTCGCGCGGCAGTCGCCGGATATGAGCGGGTGGAACCTGGTGGACGATGTGACCTGCCCGGAGCCGTACCCGTGGAGCGAGGGGAGCGATCCGCAGTGGTATCAGGAGCAGCCGAGCGGGGAAGCTGCCGGGCCGCTGGTGGTGGCCTACGACTTCGGGATCAAGCGAAACATCCTGCGGATGATGACCGACCGCGGGCTGCGGGTGCGGGTGGTTCCAGCGCAGACCCCGGCGAGCGAGGTGCTGGCGATGAACCCGGCGGGGGTGTTCCTGAGCAATGGACCGGGCGACCCGGCAGCCGTGACCTACGCGATCCAGAACGTGAAGGAACTGCTGGGGAAGAGGCCGCTCTTCGGCATCTGTTTGGGGCATCAAATCCTGGGGCTGGCGCTGGGGGGACGGACGGAGAAGATGCGCTTTGGACACCGGGGCGGGAACCAACCGGTGCTGAACCGGCTAACGAACGTGGTAGAGATCAGCAGCCACAACCACGGGTTCGCCGTGACCCCGGACAGCGATCTGGGCGGGGCGGAGATCACGCACGTGAACCTGAACGACCAGACGGTGGAGGGGCTGCGGCACGAGGGGCTGGGGGCGTTCAGCGTGCAGTACCACCCAGAGGCCTCACCGGGGCCGCACGACTCGCTGTACCTGTTCGACGAGTTCGTGGAGCGGGTGAAGGGGGTAGGAGCTATTAGCGGGTAGCTTATAGCTTTTAGCCAGACGAAGAAGTTAATGGTTGATAGTTTATAGTTGATAGAAAAATGCGGTGATCGATGCGAAATGATAAGAATGATAAGAATGAGAATCTGAGAATCATGCGAATTGGCGCAAATGGCGGCGATGGCGGCAGTGCCGCCATGGTCGGATGCGCCTGTTTGTGACAGTTCCCCGTGAGAAGCATTGTCGCCAGAACTGAAATGCTGAAAATGCAAATCGGCGAAAAGCCCTCACCCCAATCCTCTCCCAAACGCTCGCTGGGAGAGGGAGCCAATGCGATCCGCCCAGCTGCGAGCGCGAAATGTTGCAAAAGTTGAAAAAGTTGCAGCTGCAACTCCGTGACATTTGCAACACCGATGAGATGCGATCTTCGCTCGTTATAAGGTTGTGAAGGTGCGGCGGGCAGCCTCACCCCGGCCCTCTCCCAAACGCGCGCTTCGCTCGCTGGGAGAGGGCGTTTCCTGCCCGTAACACCACCATAGCACAAAATGAGGCGGTTAGGGTGACATTTTGTCTACTTTTGCGTCATAAAATCGAAGGGTAGAAGAATTCCACCACAGTCCCTAAAGGGAGGCTTGGCACAGGCGCAGAGGACACAGAGAGAAGAAAAACGAACCGCAGAGACGCAGAGATTATACGGAGGGGTGAATAGGGATCAGGGGTTGGGGATTAGGGATTGGGGGAAGGGCGGGGAGGAGCGCGACGCAACGCCGGCAACCAGATCAGGTGTATCGGAGGCTCAAGCCTCCGGCAACGTGAGAAAGCCTGCTTCAGCAGGCTGGGGGTAGGGATTAGGGATTAGGAAAGAGGCAGACCAATTGAACCGCTGAGATGGGGCGGTTCACACGACAAACGAGGTTTGAGACAGGGGCTGCGCGGTCAGATTTCGCCGGAGTTACTCCTGCTCGTCGAAGTAGTCGGTGTCGATGCGCTTGATGGTGTAGGTGGCAACTTCGTTGACGCCAATGCCGAAGTCGATCATGTATTGGGCAAGCTGTTCGCCATCGATCAGGACGATCTTGCTGTCGATGCGCTCGACGTAATCACGAGCCTCTTTGGTGAAAGTGGAGGTGGTAATCAGCACGCCCTTACGAGCGCGTACCCCCTGGAGGCTACCCGCGAAGGTCTGCACCACGGGGCGGCCCACAGTTCCTTCCCAACGCTTGGCCTGGATGTAGAGGGCATCCAATCCCAGGCGGTCTTCCTTGATGATGCCGTCGATGCCGCCATCGCCGCTCTGACCAATGGCCTTGCCGGCGTCCTGGAGCGAACCGCCGTAGCCCATCGCCACCAGCAGTTCCACGACCAGACGCTCGAAGAAGCGTGGTGAACACTGCATGATACGCTGCAACAACTCTTGTGCCAGCCCACGCCGGAGGGCGAGATAGCTGGATTCCAGGCGCTCTTCGGGGGTTTCGGTACTCTCTACAGGACTCTGCTCGGCTTCAATCTGGTTGTTCCGGTGAGCCCGACTCTGAAAAGTCTGAAACTCCTCAAACTGCCGCAGAAACGCGACGTTGATGTGGTCTGGTCGCGTGTTCAGAACATCAATTCCACGACGGGATATCCGAAACCGACCGCGTCCTGTACTCTCCAGCAAGCCCGCCTGCTTGAGATAAGTCCGTGCCCAATGTGTACGATTATCAAAGCGTGGCTGCTGTCCGCTGGGGAGCAGTTCGCGCCGATCCTCATCGGTGAGTTGGAAATACTCGGCCAGCCTTTCGATGACATCGCCGATCACATGTTCCTGGCCGTCACCGGCGAGTTGAAGCAGCGGGAGCATGATGGATTGGTAGTCAGGGATGGTCATGGCCGAATGTCCTCAAGAAGCAGTGAATCAAAACGCTTACAGGGTTGGTGGAAGAGTATAGCGCGAATCCGCACTACTGCGGAATCCGCGGCGGGCAGGCGGTTAGGGCAAACACATCAAAATGGAAACTCGTGTCACTATGGCTCTCAATAGGTTACAACAGACATCATAGTGGCTACGAATGACCAATTTATGATCCATCTTAAACTCTTGAGAA
>CAZKXW010000101.1:0-16372 GCA_964556745.1 uncultured Anaerolineaceae bacterium | reverse complement strand
GGGCGAGCTCGGCCATGCGCTCGAGGAGCTGATCGACGAACTCGCTCGAGAACGGGTTCATCGAGATTATCACGTCGGCGGCGACTCATGCTTATCTGCCGCTGCTGTCGCGGGATAGTTCTCTGCACGCCCAGATGCGGACGGGCACACGCAGTTATGAGCGTCTCTTTGGGCGGCGTCCGAGCGGGGCCTGGCTCCCGGAATGCGCCTACCGCCCAGCCTATGTGACCGAGGACGGCCAGAAACGCGCCGGGCTGGAGAGTCTGCTGGCGGCTTTTGGGCTGCGCTTTTTCTTCGCCGAAACCCATACCATCACCGGCGGGCAGCCGGTCGGCGTGGCAGCAGGGGAAGTGATCGGTCCGTACAGCTACGTCAAGCGGCGCTATGCGATCCCTGCTAATCCCATGCTTCAAACTCCGGAGCGCCCGGCCACCACCTACCAGCCCTACCTTGTCGGCAACAGCGGGAACGGGCGCGAGGCGGGGCTGCCATCCAACGTGGCGGTCATCGGTCGCAACAACGAAACCGGAATGCAGGTCTGGAGTGCCAAGAACGGTTATCCTGGCGACTTCGACTACCGCGAGTTCCACAAGAAAGCTGGAACAAGCGGGCTGCGCTACTGGCGCGTGACTGGGGTCGATGTCGATCTGGCCGATAAAGATATCTACAACCCGGAGTGGGCGCGTTACAAAACCGACCAACATGCCGAGCACTTCGTCCATCTGGTCGGTGATCTGCTGCGCGACGCGCAGCGCGCTTCTGGGCGCAGCGGGTTGGTCGCTTCAATCTACGATACCGAACTGTTCGGTCACTGGTGGTTCGAAGGGGTTGATTGGCTGGGCAAGGCACTCCGCAATCTGGCCGCCAATGCTGATCTCGAACTGACGACCGCCGGGCGCTACATCGAGCGTCACCCGCCGACCGAGGCGCTGCTCATCCCCGAAAGCTCGTGGGGCAGCAGCGGCACGCACTTCACCTGGGACAATGGCGAGACTCACTGGATGTGGGAACCGATTCACGAAGCCGAAGCGCGTATGGAACGCTTCGCCGTTCGTTATGCCGACGCTGATGAGACACAGGCTGTCGTGCTGGATCAGGCCGCGCGTGAACTGCTGCTGTTGCAGAGTTCCGACTGGCCGTTCCTGGTGACAACTGGGCAGGCGCGGGAATACGCCATTCAGCGCTTCAGTCAGCACCTGGAACGTTTTAACAAGCTGCTAGTCGGGTTGGAAAATGGCAGCCCGAACCGTGAACTGGCTGAGGAATACTGGGAACTGGATAAACTCTTCCCAGACATCGATTTCCGCTGGTTCGCGCCGCGCAAGGGGGGTACGGTTTGACCACCAACGTCTTGTTCGTGAGCGCTGAAGCTGCGCCGTTTGCGAAAGTCGGCGGGCTGGCCGATGTCGTCGGATCGCTGCCGCAGGCGCTCCGTAAGCTGGGTATCGATGCCCGCCTGATCCTGCCGCATTACGGCTTCATCCCCGACGAGAAGTACAAGATTGTCCCGGCCTTCGACTTTGAGTTCCCGCGCGTGACCGGCGTCACCGATGTCTACGTTTTTACCACCGAGTACGACGGCGTGCCCATCTACTTCGTCCAGGGATGGCCTTTCTTCGGCAACGAATCGTCGGTCTATACCGAATGGAACTGGGATGTGCCTCGTTACCTGTTCTTCAATCAGGTGGCGATGGCCGTCGCCTGGGAACTCAAGGGGCGCGAAGGCTGGTTCCCGGATGTCTTCCATGTTCATGACTGGCACACTGGTCTGATCCCCTTCCTGATTTCGGAGAGCCGCCGCGATCCACTCTGGGCGCAGACGGCCTCGGTCGTCAGCATCCATAACATGGCCTACCAGGGCGAGCATGTTGGCGGCTGGCTGTGGCAGTTGGGCATCCCTGGGCGACATCACCCTGAACTGGTCTCGCGTGGTCTGACGGATAACATGCTGGCGATGTCCATTGCCTACGCTGATATGGTCTCGACGGTCAGCCCGCGCTACGCCACCGAAATCCAGTATCCCTATATGGGCTACGGGCTGGATGGTCTGGTGCGGACCCGCGCCAGCGACCTGGTTGGCATTCTCAACGGCCTGGATGTGGATTACTGGAACCCCGCGACTGATCCGCTGCTGGTCTCCAATTACAACGCAGATAATTTCGAGGAGCGGCGGCTGCTCAACAAGCGCGAAATGCAGCGCGAATCCGGCCTGGAGGTCCGCGACGATATTCCGATGATCGGCATCGTCAGCCGCTTGGTCAAACAAAAGGGATTCGATCTCGCACTGCCGGCGCTGCGCCGCCTGCTGGCGGATACCGAGGTGCAGTTCGTGGCGCTGGGGACGGGCGAGCCTGACTTGGAGTACCAGTTCTGGCGCTTGGGGAAGGATTTCTACTGGCGGGCGAAGGTCTACCAGGGCTTCAACGCTGCTATCGCCCAGCGCATCTATGCTGCCTGTGACATGTTCCTGATGCCCAGTCACTTTGAACCCTGTGGCATCGGCCAGATGGTCGCCATGCGTTACGGATCGCTTCCGGTGGTGCGCGAAACGGGCGGACTGGCCGATACCGTGCAGAATTACGACAACGGAGCCGGCGATGTGGGCACGGGATTCGTCTTCCAGTGGGAGCAGTCGGATGCGGTGCTGGGGACGCTGCGCTGGGCCATCGATGTGTACTACACCCGTAAGCACGCCTGGCGGCGGATGCAGCGCCGGGCCATGCAGACCGAATTCAGTTGGGAAAAGAGCGCGTGGGCCTATGCCGATGTTTACCGCCGCGCGCTGGAGAAACACCGCGGTCACGTGACCGTGCCATGAGGCCGTTCGTTTACAGGAGGATAGGGATACCGTGAAGATCAAAGCAGTCATCCTGGCTGGCGGTGAGGGAACCCGGTTGGCGACACTGACCGCCAAGCGGGCCAAGCCGGCTGTTCCGTTTGCCGGAAAATACCGAATTATTGACTTTACTTTGAGCAACTGTGTCAACTCGAACATTTTTGATGTCTTGGTGCTGACCCAGTACCGCCCGCACAGTCTGATCGACCACATCGGGCGCGGGCGGCCCTGGGACCTCGACCGTTCTTTCACGGGCGGTGTGCATATCCTTCAGCCCTACAAAGGCCGCAACGATACCGACTGGTACGCAGGAACCGCCGATGCCGTCTCGCAGAACCTTAGTTTTGTGCGGCGCGGTCGTCCCGACTATGTGTTGATCCTCTCCGGCGATCATATCTACGAGATGGACTACGATGTCTTGCTTCAGTTCCACCGGGACAAGAAAGCCGATGTGACCATCTGCACGATCCGCGTTCCCATGGACGAGGCCAGTCGTTACGGCATCCTCGATGTGGACGACGACTACCGTGTGCGCGAATTCGTCGAGAAGCCGGCCAACCCGCCCAGCAATCTCGCCAGCATGGGCGTCTACGTGTTCAGTTATGCTGTGCTGGAACAGATGCTCATCGAAGACCAGAAGCGCAAGAGTTCCAGCCATGACTTCGGCAAGGACATCCTCCCGCGCATGGTCATCGAAGGGATGCGCGTTTACGCCTATCCCTATGGAGGCTACTGGATCGATGTCGGGACTATCGACGCTTACTGGGAAGCCCACATGGACCTCATCGGTTCCCCGCCGTCGCTGAACCTGAACGACCGCACCTGGGTCATCCACACCCTCAGTGAGGAGCGCCCGCCTGTCCATATCCACAGCGGCGCGACTGTCCGCAACAGTATGATCACCGATGGGTCGGTCGTCTCCGAAGGCGCGCTGGTCGAAAACTCGATCCTCTCGCCTGGCGTCTATGTCGGCCCCAACGCCGTCGTCCGCGAATCGATTGTCCTGACCGACACATATATTGAAGCTGGGGCGGTCGTCGAACGCTGCATACTGGATAAGATCGTGGTGGTCGGCCATAATGCTCGCGTCGGCAAGATTCAGGATGTCGGCGAACTGGGGATCACCTGCGTCGGCAAGAACAGCCACATTCCCGCCGGCTATTCGGTCGGGCATGGCGCGGTGCTCGGAACCGATCTGCGGCTAGAAGATTTCGTGGAATTCACCAACAAGACCGTGCCGAGCGGAACACAGCTCGGATATAAGAAAAAATAGATCGCGCGAGTCCGGGGTCTGAACGTTGCTGCTGCCACTGCTGCCCAGATTCAGGGGAAAGGCCACCGGCGCACCGCCAGCCAACCTTGAGGAGTTGCCTTGTGTCTAAAATCGAACGCACGGCCTTGTGTGTCTATGGTCACTTTAGTCAGCCGCCGCGCGGCCATCCCATCACTGGGGAGATTGGCGCCGAGCCGGAGGCGGAACCCTACCTGAATTGGAACGACCGCATCAACCAGGTCTCGTATTTCCCCAACGCCCAGATCGGGAACTTCAACCGGATCAGCTTCAGCTTCAGTGAAGGTCTGATCAAGTGGCTGGAGCAGAGCGCCCCGGATACCTACCGTCTGATTGTCGAGGCAGATCGTCAGGCGGTCGCCCAATCCGGTCAGGGCGGGAACGCCCTAGCGACCGCCTATAACCACGTCATCCTGCCGCTGGCTCGTAAGCGTGACAAGCGTACCCAGATTCTCTGGGGCTTGGCTGCCTTTGAGCGGCATTATGGCCGCAAGCCCATTGGTTTCTGGCTCCCAGAGATGGCCGTCGATCTCGAAACGCTGTCGATGCTGGCCGAGGCCGGGGTCGGCTATACCCTGCTGACCAGCCGCCAGCTCCGCAACCTCCCCGTGAACGAGGGAGCCGGGCCATATCGCATCGATCTCCCCGAGGGCAAGAGCATCGCCGTCTTCGCCCGGACGGATGCGCTCTCGGCTGAACTGTCCTTTAACATCCACAACCTCGGCGGAGCCGGCCATTGGGCGCGTCAGGTTCTTGCTCCCGCCCGGAAAGCCTCTCCCGTCGGCCTGACCCTGCTGGCGACTGCGGGCGAAACCTTCGGCCACCACTACGCGGGCGAAGAACAGTTCCTCTACTGGCTGGTTACGCACGAAGCCCGTGCGGCCGGCTATGAACTCACCAGCCTCGATCATTACTTCCTGAACCATCCGCCCACTCAGACCGTCGAAGTCGAAGAACGCAGCACCTGGGGCGATCAGCCCGGCCTGACCGCCTGGGCGACCGGCTACTCCGACTCCCGGCGCAACACACTCTGGAAAGGCTCACTGCGCCGCGCCTTGGACAACGCCGCTAGCGATATCGACCGCGTATACGAAGAGATCATCATGGCGCAGGGCAGCGATCCCTGGACGCTGCGCGATGGGTATCTCCCGGCGCTGTTCGCCGGTCAGACCCCCGATGATTACATCAGTGAACGCCTGCCCAACATCAAAGCCAAAGACCGGGAAATCCTCAAAGTTGTCTTTCAGGCCATCCGACTGACGCAGCGCATGTACAATAGCTACACGTTCACCGAAGACAACCTGGACAGCCGCCAGCCCCGTTACGCCATTACTTGCGCGGCTACGGCGCTCTCGATGGTTCAGGAAGCGACGGGCCGCGATCTGAATGACCGCCTGCCCGTCGATCTGGCTGTGGTCAGTTCCCCCGGAACCAAAGTCACCGGGGCGGATATGCTCCGCGACTCCATCCGGCAGTTCGACCTGTCGCTGCTGAAAACCTCATAGCCTGGTCTCGTAGAACCAAAAGGGCGCTCTCACGCGCCCTTTTTCAGTTGCCCTGTGGTGATGGATCGAACACAGGCAGTGTTGCCCTACAGTGCCCGCCCGGAAATGATGAAGCTGGCTGTAGCCGAGTTGGTCGCCAGCGGCACGTTGTGCACGTTGCAGATTCGCAGCAGCCCTTGAATGTCCGGATCATGCGGGTTGGCCGTCAGCGGATCGACGAAGAAGAACACCGCTTCGATCTTGCCCTCGGCAACCTGCGCGGCGATCTGGGCATCGCCCCCATGCGGCCCGGAGAGCATCTGTCTGACGGGCAGGCCGCATTTCTCCCGCAGCAGTTGGCCTGTCGTGCGGGTTGCCACCAGTTCGTACTTCAGCAGCACATCTTTGTGCGACAGCGCGAAAGCCACCATATCGGCTTTCTTGCCATCATGAGCGATCAATGCGACGGTCGTAGGGTTCGTAGTCATAGCGATCCTCGATGGGTGCTTCCCTGCCCAGCCAGCCGGACAGCAGCGGCAGCGGATGGATCGGCTGGTTCAACCGCCGGAAGCGCTCGTTCAGCTGGATCGCTTCGTGATAGTGACCCTCAAGCTGCGACATGATGACGCTCCACGGCCGCGACTCGGCAAAGCGCCGGGCGCCGCTCGACATGCGCTGGCGCAGTTCGGGATTGGCTCGCAGCCGGCGTATGGCCTGAGCGAATGCTTCAGGCTGACCCGGACAACTGTACCCTGTTTCGCCATCTTGTACCAGTTCGGCCACCCCGCCCTGATCGGTGACTACGCAGGGCAGCCCAGAGGCCAGCGCCTCCTGGACGACCTGCCCGAAGGTCTCGCACGGCCCGGCAAATAGGAACACATCGGCGCTGGCATAGGCCGCTGCCAGGTCATCGCCGTAGACATATCCCATGAAGTGTGTGTTCGTCCCGGCGAACTGTTTTTCCAGGTCATCGCGCAGCGCCCCATCACCGATGATGGTCAGCGCCACCCCCGGTGTCCGCGCCACCTCCAGCAGCAGATCGACCCGCTTTTCGTTCGCCAGGCGCCCGACGTACAGGCACACCAGCGAGTCCGGATTGCGTCCGTTCAGTAAACGGGCACGCCAGTCGGCAGAACGGCGCTTTGGATGGAAGCGGGTGATATTCACGCCGCGTCCCCAGCGCCGCAGCCGCCGGTAGCCCCAGCTTTGAAGCTGCCGCAGCGTGTAGTTCGACGGTACGAGCGTCAGATGACAGCCGTTGTGGATGTAGCGCAGCCAGCTTTGAATCGGGTACGAGAGCAGATCGAAGCCGTAATGCAGCGCGTAGGTCGGCAGATCAGTCTGGTAGTTGGCGATCACCGGGATGTTGCGCCATCGCGCCGCCAGCATTCCACTCACGGACAGCAGCGCCGGGCTGAACAGGTGGATGAGGTCCGGCTGGAACGCATCGATCTGGCCGCTGATCGCCAACGAGGGTAGGGCGATGCGGGTCTCCGGCGCGAGCGGCATGGGCAGGGATGGCAGCGGGATTACCCGCGACGGCCCAATGTGCGTCGGAGCCATATCAGGCGCGAACACCAATACCTCGCGTCCGGTCTGTTGGAGATAGCGCAGTGTCAGATAGGCGGTCTTGGCGACCCCATCTACCTTCGGCGGGAACGACTCGGCAAACAGCACCACCCGCCGGATCGGTGACGACTTCAGACCGTCGGAGTCGGGGGTATCAAAGGCAAATTCGGAATCGTAGATCTGTTCCGCTTTCTGGGGATCGAACTGATTGAAAGCTTCAAGTAATCGGTGAGAGGCCATCGTTCACCTTCCGCGGCAGTTTCTCCATGGCGCAGTGCCGCGCGGAATTCGTCTGCAGTGCGTCCGGGGAAGCGCGTCTTCCCCAATCCAATCGCGCTGAGGGTGTGCGCGTCGCTGCTGCCGATGATGGGCAGTGGAACCCGGTTGCAGATGCGCCGGGCGATCAGGTTGTTGCCTGGCGTCATGGTTCCCGCATTGTAGACCTCGACAGCATCGACGTTCAAGTCTAATAACACCTCTGGCTGGCGCAGGTAACGCAGTGTACTCGCGCGGTGGATTAGCATTTCACCGGGATGGGCAAGGATGGCGACTCCACCCTGTTCGTGAATGGCACAGGCCGTCTCCTGAATCGACAGCCCGGCTGGAATCGGCGACGAAATCCACAGCGCCAGCACATGCCCGTCTGCTGCGCTCACTTCCATGCCGGGAATGATGTCGAACGGATACCAACCGCGCTGTTCCGCCGCCCACAGACTGCCGTCCAGTCGGTCATGGTCGGTGATGGCGATCACGTTGAGGCACATACGCCGTGCCACATGATCGAGAACTTGTTTCGGAGAAGCCAGCCCATCGCTCAGATAGGTGTGCATGTGAACATCGGCCGTTCCGTACTCGGAACTGTACATGGAGTCACCTGCTTTCCGATAGTCGTGTTAACCCCACTATACGCAGCCTCCATTCAGCCTCGAATAACCCCGCGCTAAGAAGACATCAACCTCAGGCTAAGCCTCGGTGAAAAGCCAGTCGGACAGCGGCGGAAGTGGGGGCAATTTCAATTTGTGCCTGAAAAGGTGAGATTGATATATGGGTCGTCCCCTGCCAGACTGCCAGCGCTGTATAGCGGGTGACCTGCGTGTCCGCCCTGCAATAACTGGGCTGACCCGGAAACCTGCATTCAGATCGAAGGCAGCCACGAATTGGGGCAAGTTATGGGGGATGTTGTTGCCATCCTTACATGACATTGGTTCGACATCGTGATTTGAACGAAGATCGGAAACAAGATTATAGTCTCAAAGAGTAGACAAAATGTCACCCTAACCATCTCATTTTGTGCTACTCTGGAATTACAGCAGGGTGGGCAGTCAATGTTGGCATCCCCAATAACCCTGTATCGCACCTTGACAACCTGTTGAATGCGGCGAACCTATCGCTTTGCTGTTGCACGAATTGCGCAGGTGCAACTGCAGCAACTGCAACTTTCGCCAATTTGCATTTGCGGTATTTGCAGCAATTCGGTCGATTGCTGTCTTG
Source organism: uncultured Anaerolineaceae bacterium (assembly GCA_964556745.1). Lineage (GTDB taxonomy): Bacteria > Chloroflexota > Anaerolineae > Aggregatilineales > Phototrophicaceae > CFX2. Next base: position 7,701 of record CAZKXW010000101.1, on the reverse strand, counting down.
CATGTAAAGCCTTGGCCACCGAATTACCAGTTTGCCATTCCTGCCATTTGTGCCGATTCTCAAGATTCTCACATTCTCATTCTTATCATTCTTATCATTCTTATCATTTCTCTGATCGACTTGCATTTTTCTATCAACTATAAACTATCAGCGACGAATTCTCGCCGCATCCGGCACTGACGCCATTTCCGCCGCGAAAACCTGGGTTCTTCCCGTGGGGAACCCTGTGCGGCGCGTTCCGTTGTGGCAGAAATGACAATTTGTGTCAGCGGTGTGACAGCTCGTGCAGTTCTGTGGAGTGTGAGCAGTAATTGGAGGATCGATCCGGTGGGACGGAGTAGCTTGGCCCCGCCCCACATAGGCGTAAATCAGCGAAGTCAGCTCTTCAGTGACATCACGTAGGCCACCAGGTCTTCGATCTGCTGCTCGGTGAAAATCTGGGCATAAACTTGCGGCATCAGCCCATCAGGATACCCCTCTACAACGTATGTGCTGGGCATGATGATTGATGTGTGGATGTATTCCTGCGGGGTCTGCCCCTGGATGTTTTCCAACGCCCATTGTCCCACGTTCAGCAGACCGGGGCCGATCAACTGGGCTTCCTGGTTGAAGTAATGGCAGGTCGCGCAGGCGAAGTTCACCTCACCGCGCACTTCATTGAACAAAGCCTGCCCTCGCGCCGGATCGCCTGGGCCGACGTACACCAGCGGGTCGCCACCTCCTCCTGCCAAGGCTGCGGTCGGCAGCGCGGTCGGAACCGCGGCTTCGACCGTCGGGGCTTCCGTGGGCGTATTGGTGGGCAGCGGGGTGGCCGTCGCGGTGAACGTCGCGGTTGGAATTGGCGTTTCGGTCGCAGTTGGGGTGGCCGTCGGCGCGATCTCGGTGAGGTGTTCGCTGGTCGCAGCCAGCGCGATACGGGTTTCCTGGGCTGCCGCCGACCATTCCGGCATGGCAACCGTCCCGCAGGCGGCCAGAAGCAGTGCGATCAGGGGGAGGACAATCCAGGCATAGCGAAGCATGACGATTACCTCGAACCGTTTGTGATGAATGGAACAAGGCGTCAGTATATCATGCCCATTCTGGGGCTGCAATGCGCCGAATTCGGGGCTAAATCCGGGTCGTTACCGTTGCATCGATGAGCCAGTGACCGGAGGCTGAGTCATAGATCAGGTCAAGATGTTGAGAATAGTGCGAGGACGAGCCGGAGTCCATGTTGAAGGTGAGTGTACACTGTACGCTGGCCCGGTCGCTCGTCTGGCTGAGGATTACCGGCGACTCGACGATCACCGTATTGACGGTCAGCCAGAAGCTCTCATACTCGGCCTGAGATGGGCTGCGTTCCTGTTTGAACCGCTCGGTGAGCAGCGCATAGCTGGTGTCGTAGGCGCGCTGATTGATGAGCGCGTAGTAGTCCAGCACCGCTTGGTCGGGCGAGGGGATCGTGGCCGCGGCGGTCTCTGTGAGCCTGATCGCTGCGGCGGTCGCGGCGATAGCCCCCGCCTGCTGCGTCAGGGCAAGCTGGTCTCGGTACGCGATGGCCGTCTGGCTGGCTTCGAGTTCGATCTGCCGCGCAGCCAGCGCCTCGGTGAGTCCAGCGTTTTGCAGGGCAATCTCGGTGTTCTGGGCATTCTGCTGCTGTGAAGGCAGGAAGTTCAACAGTACTACCACCACAGCCGCGATGATGACCATCACCCCGGCTCCAATCGCAATACTTAATCCTCGATTGGATCGAGGGCGGGCGTAAGGCGGCTGGCTTGATACGGTCGGAGTTGGAACGGATGAGCGGGGAGGCTGAACGACCGGAGGAACCGTCTGCACGGTTTCTTCGATGTCGATGCCCTGACGCTGCATCTCAGCCACAAGCTCCCGGAGTGCGACTTCGTAGCTCTGTTTGTGGAAATCGATGTACTGGATGCGGTTGAGCTGGAAGTGCATGTCGGCTGGCCGCCACAGAATCGGGAGAATCGGCTTGCCCCGATCCAGATAATACTGCCACTCGTCTTCCACGTTAGTGGACTGCATCGAGTCGGGCGAGACGATGACCAGCATGATGTCGCAGGTCTTGAGCCCCTGCTGGATCGCGGTACTCCATTTCACGCCCGCCGGTATGTCTTCCATGTCGATCCAGACATCCGCGCCGTTGTTCGTAAGGGACTGCGCCAACCGGGTGGCAAACTGCTTGTCGCGGCGACTGTAGCTGATGAAAATGCGCTTCATGGCGACCGCCCTTACGAGGAATGTTACGTGGCACAGCCACATTATACACGAATGTGGCTGTGGTCGTCAGAAGCCCGTCGTCTCCGGCCGTCGGTAGTGGATCAGCCGCTGCAGCGCCTTGAGTTCGTACGGCCAGTCGTAATATTCCAGCCGATAGCGCCACCCGCTCAGCGCTCGCAGCGCCCTGCGCCATTGGCCTTGCAGCCGCAGATCGGTGACGGTGGGGTAGTAGGCATTGATGACCGACTCGAAGTTCCGTACCCGGCTGCGAACCCTATCCCTGAACCAGGGCGTGCCGGGGTCGCGCCGCATCGAGAACCTCGCCCATTCCGGGCTGGCCCATTCGTCCAGCGTTTCCGGGAAGCGGAAGCCCAGTTTCTGAGCTTCATCCAGCAAGATACTGCCTTCCTGTGGCACGGGGGTGTAGATATACAGCACCAGTTCAGTAGCCGGGTTGATCTGTTTAATCCTGCGGATGAACTGGATGGTAGTCTCGATGTCTTCGCGCGGATCAGGCGGATTGCCCATCACAAAGGAGAGTTCCGGGACGATGCCGTAATACTTCATCCGTTCCACCAGTGCCAGGGTCATTTGGGCACTGGATTTGCCACCCTTGTTCATCCGTTTGAGGGTTTCGTCGCTGCCGCTCTCTGCGCCCATGAAGATCATTTTTGCGCCACTGCGTTTCATCTTTTGCCAGGTGTCGTCGGAGTAGCTCATCAGCGTATCGACCCGTCCCAGTCCCCACCAGCTAATCCCCTTGCCGGTCATGCGCTCGGCAAACTCGGCGGTGCGGTCTTCGCGGACAAAGAAATCCATGTCGTGGAATTCTAGCCCGTCGATCTGCCAGCGGTCTTGCAGGTGGGTCACGATGTCCGCGACTCGGCGGGCGCTTTCCGGCAGCCAGCGGCGGTTGGAGAGGGCGACAACCGCGCAGAAGTTGCAGGCAAAAGGACAGCCAAAGCTGGTATTGTGGTTGAGGACTCGCGCGCCCAGGTAGCTGCGGCCCACATAGCGGCTCACATCTAGGCGGTCGTAGGGCATCCAGGGTAGGCTGTCCATCGGTACATTTGGGGCACGCGGGTTGACGATTACCGTGCCGTTCTTCGGATAGGCCAGCGAGGGAATGTCCTCCAGCGACCCGCCTTGATGCAGCCGGTCTACAAACGCGCGGAAGGGGGCTTCACCCTGTCCTTGGATCACGTAGTCCACGTAATCGCTGCGGAGGATGACTTCGTGGTGCTGAGTCGGGAAGTAACCTCCCCATAGAATGGTCAGATCGGGCAAGGCAGCCTTCACCTGTTTGCAGACCGGAACCGCCTGCCGAAGTTGCGGCCCCGGCATCACTGTGACGGCCAGCAGCTTCGAGTCGGTTGCCGTGGCGCGTTCAATGATGAACGAGGCTGGATCGTCGATCAGGTTGCCGTCGATAAACTCGACACCGTAGTCTGCCGCGATGACCGCTGCGACCGAGAGCAGAGAAAGGGGCAGCCGCTGTTTGCCTTTGGATGTGCTGATTGGATTGTACAGGAGAACCGTATGCCGCATTGGATAGAACCTCACTCGATTACACTCCGCAGCCGATTGTGTCATGGCCTGATTGGAAGCGCAACACCAGCCGTGGTATCGTGAGATCAGATTGGATCGACAGCAAAGGATTTGTTCCAATGGCGCAGTCTGCCCATATCTTGCGCAAGAAGGTCAGCCGCACCCTGAAACTTGATTACCTTCTGTCGCTGCCGGATGACTATGAGTCAGGCCGGCACTGGCCGTTGATGCTGTTTCTGCATGGCATGGGCGAGCGTGCTGACCATCCCTTGGGACTGCTCGCGCTCAAGAAGCATGGCCCGCCCAAGCGCTTCGACCAGCACAACCCCACGCCGTTCATCATTGCGTCGCCCCAATGTCCTGCCGATTCATGGTGGAGTGAGCATGTGGACACGCTGCTGGGGCTGCTGGATGAACTCCAGGCCAATTATCCAGTCGATCCGGCGCGGGTATATCTGACGGGGTTGAGCATGGGCGGCTATGGAACCTGGACGCTGTGCGCTCATCACCCTGAACGATTTGCGGCGGCTGTGCCGATCTGTGGCGGTTTGCCCCACTATATCGACCTCGACCGGGCCGTCGAGAAGATGAAGCCCCTGCCGATCTGGACGTTCCACGGCGCGAAGGATGCGGTCGTTCCCCTCGAGGAAACTGAGCGGGTGGTCAAGGCGCTGAAAGCTGCGGGTGGCCACATCAAATTCACGGTGTATCGTGCTGCCCAGCATGACTCGTGGACGAAGACCTATAACAATCCCAAGGTGTATGAGTGGCTGTTGCAGCATACGCGCAATGCCTGAGCCTGATTGATGAAAGAAAAGGTTTGTTTCGACATGAAATGAACCCTTGTGAACTATTTTGGTCTGTTTTAGAATGCAGCGATCTCACTGAAGGGCACGTTCTATGCTGGTCTACCAACCTGCCCGCCGGTGTCCCCTCTCTGGCTGGTTGTGACGCTCGACGCCAGAACACCCATAAATGGGGGGAACTGGCGGCCTAATTGCTCAGTACAATCTGTTATAGCGATGCTATGAGCCGTAAGGCTCGGGCATATCACTCCGATTGAGTGTGGGGAATCTATCGTCATGAACCTGACTTCGATGATGCAGTATCGCGCGGGCATTGGCCGTGAGGGTGAAAACCCGCGCCTGACTGTGGAAACCGTTGATAACCATATCTACTTCTATGCGGATGTAGACAGTGACCGCTGCCTGGCGCTGATGCGCTCGATCAGGCAGGTGGATGCGTCACTGCGGCAGGAATATCTCTCGCGCGATATGGAGGGGCTGCCCGCGACTCCGATCTGGTTGCACATTCACTCCTACGGCGGCGATCTGTTCACCGGGTTCAGCGTGGCTGACCAACTGGCGATGATCAAGACACCGATCTACTCGATTGTCGAAGGAATCTGCGCCAGCGCGGCTACGCTGATTTCAATGTCGTGCGTTAAGCGGTTTATCCTGCCCAGCAGCTTTATGCTCATCCATCAGCTTTCCGGCGTGAAGTGGGGGACGCATGAGCAGTTTAAGGATGAGATGACACTTCAGAGCAAGGCGATGGACCGGCTAGTCGAGTTCTACGCGCGGCGGTCGCGCGTGTCCATCGACGATGTACGGTCGATGCTGATGCGCGACTACTGGATGGATGCGGATACCTGCATGAAGCAGGGCTTTGTCGATGAAGTCCTGGTCGCGCGCTAGAAGAGTAATCCGGTGAGAGTGACGAGGGGCAAACTGCCCCTCTTTTGTTTCCTCAGCCAAGACTCATTGATCTGGGATAGAGTCATTTCTGCTCCGGATTCAGCAGGTAAACCTCATGAATAAGCTATCCGCAATCGCACTGGATCAGGACTGGCGCTACTTTCCCACCGAAGAGATGGACCCCGCATACGGCACGTCCCTGTTGGATGAATCGTCCTGGGGTGTGCTGGCACAGGTCGAGGATTTCCCGCGCGATGTGGCACAGTTTTACAGGGAGCTGCATCTCCGCCGTGAGTTCGATCTGGAACCCATTGGAGATCAATGCCTGCGTTTTCACCTGATGGTCGATGAGGCTCCTAGAGGAACACAGTTCTATATCAATGGTTGGTATGTGAGTACACTGGGGGACAGCTCGCTGGTTTCGGATGTGACTGACTACGTGACGCTGGAAGGCAATGTGCTGCTGCTCAAACTGACTTCGGCGCGGGGCACATTCAAGCGGCTCCGGTTGCAGCCGGTTCCCTGTGATCCGGGATAGGCTGAGTGCTTGGATTCGTCCCGCGCGGTCGGATTGACTGACTTCATGCGCTCCGTTACAATACCCTTCGTCGAATATTGTAATAGTTGGATCGAGTCGATGAAGTATTTTCTGGAGAGTATGGGCTGTCAGATGAACACGGCTGACAGCCAGCTCCTGGCTTCAGAGTTGGAAAAACTAGGTCACCGGGCGGCGATGACGCCTGATGAGGCCGATATTCTGGTCGTCAATACCTGTGTGGTGCGCCAATCTGCTGAGGACAAGGCTTTCAACCGACTGGCGGAGTTCAACCGTCTGAAGCGCCGCGACCCGCAGCGCATCATTGGGGTGATGGGCTGTCTGGTCGGGGTGCGCGATGCGCTGATGCTGCGGAAGCGCGTGCCTTACGTGGATGTGTTCATGGCTCCCAGCGACCCGATGCCGATGGTCGATTTTCTGGCGAGCCGGGTGCAGGAAGACGAAGCCCTGCGGATCGAGCGGCACGACCGCGCTCAGCGGGATGCCATCCAGGATGGGGATATTCTGCTGCCTGCGCATGAGCAGGGCAATCTGATCAGCGCCCACGTTCCGGTGGTGTACGGCTGTTCGCACGCCTGCTCGTTCTGCATCATCCCGCGGCGGCGGGGGACTGAACGCAGCCGCAGCGTGGGCGAGATTGTGGCACATGTCCGCAGTCTGGCGTTCCAGGGGGTGAAAGAGGTTACGCTGCTGGGGCAGATCGTAGACCGCTACGGCAAGGACGTTCCTGATGGGCCTGATCTGGCGGATCTGCTGCGGGTGGTGCATCAGGCTGCCGAGGAAACCGGGTTGGAACGTATCCGCTTCCTGACGAGCCATCCGAACTGGATGACCGATAAGCTGCTGGATACGGTTGCGGAACTGCCGCGGGTGATGCCGGTTATCGAAGTCCCGGTACAAGCCGGAGACGACGTTGTACTGGAACGCATGAAGCGGGGTTATACCACTGGGCAGTACCGTAAACTAATTGCCAACATTCGGGCACGGATTCCAGGTGTGGCGATCCATACCGATATTATTGTAGGCTTTCCAGGGGAAACCGAGGCCCAGTTCCAGGGCACGGTGGATTTGCTGGCCGAGCTGAAGCTCGATAAAGTTCACCTGGCGCGCTATTCTCCCCGTCCGCATACGCTGAGCGCGCGGACGATGGAAGATGATGTGCCGGACGAGGAAAAGCGAAGACGCCTTCAGGTGGTCGAAGAACTCCAGGCGTCGGTGCTGGCCGAGATCAACGGAAGGATGCTAGGCGAAACCGTCTCGGTGCTGGTAGAAGACCAGCACAAGGGAAAGTGGCGGGGACGAACGCCCCAGAACAAGTTGGTCTTCTTTGAGGACAGTGCGGACTGGAAGGGCAAGCTGGTGGATGTCGAGGTGGTTTGGACGGGGCCGTGGAGCATGCAGGGACGGCTGCCCGGTTCAAAGGGTGAACCGTTCGGAGCAGCGATGATCCCAGTTTTCGCGGACGGCCCGGTCGAAATTGCTGGAGACGGTCAGAATCTTGCATTGTGATGGAAAGTTGTTTGGCTTTATACTCAAAACTGAGTCAACGCTAACCGGGACCGAGCCGAGCTTGCAGCGCGCGGAACCCCAACGTTTCTCACCGACTGGAGGAAACTCGGACCATGCCGCCTGAGAAGAGTGGTTACTACTATCCGAACAAGTTCGCCCGCATCTTCATCGACG